>CAVCHM010000018.1:0-44539 GCA_963602135.1 bacterium
GTTCACGATATCGGTCACCGAGCCCATGATGATGCCCATGTAGTCGGTGTACGAGATTGCCTGTTCGTCGTGGCCGGCGGCTTTGACCTGCTTGTTGTACGCATCGATGTGATCGAGCACGCGTTCCTTGGCCTCAAAGTCGCGCGGGAAAATCTTAACCGAGATGGGGTCTGCCTCATCCGCATAGCCCAGCGTGGTCAGATTGTTATCGTAGGTGAGCTTCGACGCCTTGGCATAGCTCATCATGAGCGAACTCAGGTCCTCGGCATCCATGTTGAAATGGATGGCACGAGCAAAGGCGCTCGCATCCACGTGCATGGCGCTCGCTAGATTGGCAAAACTCGAAGACATCTGCGTCGCCATCTGGCCCATGAGCCCCGCCACGCCCGCCTTGAGCTGAGCTGACACCGCCGCCGCAATCTGATCACTGATTGCCTTCATCACCTGATCCATAGCCTGCTGCAGATACGGAGTCAGCTGCTTTTGCACATAGTCGGTCATCGCCTGCTGCAGGCGCTCGGCCAGGGCATCGCCACCGAGTGCCTTGAGCTGAGCCAGGTATTGCTGCGCCGTGGCATCACTCTCAAGATACGTCGAGAATGCGGTGGCGAGCTTTGACGCGTCCTTAAGATCTTCGGGCGACAGCGCCTTAAACTGATCAGACTGCAGAAAGCCCGTAAACAGCTGGTTGGCGAGCGCCCCCACTTGCTGCATCTGCTCGGGTGTAAGCTCCAACCCATCGAAGACACCCGAGAAATCTGGGGTTGGCGCTTTGGCCATGATGTCACCAAAGTCGATATCCTTCCCAACGCCCGAAAGGTCAATGTTCAGCCCGGACAAATCGATACCAGAAAGGTCGATACCGCCGGCCGCACCCGAGAGCGCAGACGTATCGAACGAGAACGCGCTCTTGAGCGCCGCCTCGTCCACACTGAACATACTGCCCAGATCCACGCCCTGTTTGGCCTCGCCTTGCAGTTCGTCGAAGGTTTTGCCCGTAAAGACATCCGTCTCGGGATGAGCAAGTTGCTCTTGCACAATCTGCGAATCGGTGGCGCGCTCCATAAGCTGGCGAGTCAGTGCATGCGTATAGGCAATGCCCGGAGACAATGCACTCGCATTGGCCGTCTCGTTCGGTCGCACCACGCCCACAATGCGCACGTCAATACCGTCGGCAACCTTGGCTGCCATAAAGTCGGTGTCGCCAGACATGTCAGTCCACATGCCGGTCTCTTCGTTTTTGCGATACGCATCGGCCGGCGATAGCACCTTAAACGTCGTGGACAGCGCATCGTCGTAGGTAAAGTCGGTGCCGGTCTCGGGCGATTCGACCCCACCGTCGGCCGCCATGGCGCTGTTAACCAGATCGTTGAGCTCATCGATATCCAGCGCACCGATGCTGTAGAGCGTGTAGTCACCCACCGTGCCGCGGCTCGAAAGCACCATCACGGCCTCGTTGGCGGACGTAGGCCAATGGCCGGCAACGACATCGTACTGGCTGTCGAGCAAGCTATGGTCGTCGATCATCTCATTAAAGACCGAGGTTCCCATGGATTCCATGCTCACCGTTGCCGCCGAGCTCGCACCTCCACTCATGGCCTCGGTCATAGCGTTGGGCACCAGCCGGACAGGCTTCTCATCGCCCTTCCCAGCACGATAGACAACCGGCGTCACGCCATAGCCGTACTGGATGGCATTGACCTCTTTATTGATACCGTCGCCACCGGCATCGAGCCATGCCTTAAAGCTCGTCATATCGTTAGATTTAACGCTCGCAAACATGTCCTTTACGGCCGTGACCACAGGGATCTTATCGGTTCCCTGAGCCTTGCCGTCGGTGCCGTCGTCGGACGAACCCTCGTTTTTGGACGTATCGTCATCCGTGGCCCCCTGTCCGCCCATCATGGACGACAGGTCGTAGTCCTGCTTGGAAATGGTGAGCGGGTAGCTCGAGAGCGTGTCCTCCTCGACCTTTTTGATGTAGCCGTTTACGCCATTGGAGAGCGCTAGGATCGCCGCAATACCAATAATGCCAATCGAGCCCGCAAAGGCAGTCATGGCCGTACGGCCCTTCTTGGTCATGAGGTTTCGGGCAGAAAGCCCCAGCGCCGTCACAAAGCTCATCGAGGTTTTGCGCGTAGGCTTAGCCTCGCGACGCGCGGCCTTGGCAACATCAAAGGGGTCGGAATCGTCGGTGATCTTGCCGTCCGCCAGGTTGACGATGCGCGTGGCGTACTGGCGCGCCAGCTCGGGATTGTGCGTGACCATGATGACCAGGCGGTCGCGTGCAACATCCTTGAGCAAGTCCATGACCTGCACGGACGTCGTTGAATCCAAGGCACCGGTTGGCTCGTCGGCCAGCACGATCTCGGGATCGTTGATCAGGGCGCGGGCAATGGCCACGCGCTGCATCTGTCCGCCCGAAAGCTGGCTCGGACGCTTGTTAACGTGCTCGCCCAGGCCGACTTTCTCCAACGCCTCGCGCGCACGCTGGCGGCGCTCAGCATGCCCCACGCCCGTGAGCGCCAGCGCCAACTCCACATTTTCCAAAATGGTCTGATGCGGAATGAGGTTATAGCTCTGGAACACAAAGCCGATGCGGTTGTTGCGGTAGGCATCCCAATCGCGATCGCTGAAGTCTTTGGTCGAGATGCCGTCGATCAGCAGGTCGCCGGAATCAAAGTGGTCGAGTCCGCCGATAACGTTGAGCATCGTAGTTTTACCCGATCCCGAGGGGCCCAGAATGGCCACGAACTCGTTATCGCGAAAAGACAGGCTTACGCTGTCGAGCGCCACCTGCGTAAATGACTGCGTAACGTACCTTTTGCAAATATCTTTGAGATCCAGCATGGACGGCAACCTCTCCTGCGCAGGCACCCTGCCCGCTCTCCCCCGCCGTTCACATTCGACGCGTTTGTCCTACTCTATCCCCGTTTTCTGCCGGTACCAGTGAGAAATGTAACGAACCACCCCAATAGCGAACGGGACGGCACGCCACGTGGCGCACCATCCCGCACATAACATCGACGATGTGACAAAGGGACTGTCCCTTTGTCACATTCGGACTTACTGCTCGCTCTTAGCAAGCGCCTGATCGATCAGCTTGTTGAGCGCCTCGCGCTGCTCAGCGGAGTTGATGCCGCCCATGATCGGCTCTCCCACAATGTTACCGTTCTGGTCGATCACGTACGTGGTCGGGAACGAGTACAGGTTGGAGGTGAACTTGCCGGCCTCGCTATCCGACTTGAACCAGATGTTCTTGTACGTCACGCCCTTCTTGGAAAGTACGTCCTTGGCGTCTGCCACCTCGTCTTTGTTGCCATCGAGCGTAAAGGAATTAACGCCCACGACCTGGCCGCCCTTCTCGGCAAGCTCCTTGTTGAGCTTCTCCAGATCGCCCAGCTCTCCCACGCACGGCTTGCAGGTGGTAAACCAGAAGTTCATGACGGTGACCTTGTTCTTGGAGAACAGCTCGTCGCTGTTTACATCGTTGCCGTCCAAGTCCTTGCCCTTAAAGCTGGGGAACTTCGTCTCCCCGCTCTCGCCGTTGGTCATGCCTGCGGTCGAGGCATCGACGCTCTCTCCCTCGCCGGGCGTGCTGCCACATCCGGGAAACTCCTTCTCCAGCGCCATGAGCTTATCCTCGATCTCCTTGACCTGCTGCGCGCCGGCCTTAAGCGTCTTGAGCTCGTCAGCCGTAAACTGATCCTTGGCGCCCTCGATGGTATCAAGCAAAAAGTCGCCGTAGTTCTTGCCGTCCTCAATCATGGGAGTGTCTTTGTTGGCCGCAAGAAACACCTTTTCCCATAGGGCGTTATCGCTCGCAAAGATCTCGTTTTCCTTTTGCAGCAGCTGCTGGTACAGCTCGGCCGCCTCCTCGGCGCTCGACGGCTTTTGTGCCACAAGCTCGGCGATTTGCGTATCGCCGCTCGTGGCATCCTTTGCGTCGCCCTTGGGGGCAGAGCACGCTGCGAGAGTCAGCGCCAGCACGGGCAGCATCAACAAGGCCGCAATTTTTGACAGTTTCATGGTTCCTCCGTTTATATCGAAGCTTATATAGATACCTATTTGTTTTCGCAGGCTTGCGCGGGCTGCGCGGGTTTGTCGCCCGTCACACCCAGCCCGTAGCGAAAGCTAATGGCATCGACGGGGCATGCGCCCACGCATTTGCCGCAACGAATGCACTCGGCATGGTTGGGCGTACGCGTAACGTCCACGTCCATCTGACACACTTTGGCGCACTTACCGCACGAGACGCATTTGCACTGGTCAACCTGAATCCCCAGCAACGACACCTTGTTCATGAGTGCATAAAACGCACCGAGGGGGCAAATCCATTTACAGAAGGGGCGGTAGAACAGCACGCTCAGCACCGCAACCACAATGAGGATCGCGAGCTTCCAGGTAAAGAGCTTTCCCAGCGCGGAGCGGATTCCCACGTTCATGATGGACAGCGGAATCGCGCCCTCGAGCACACCCTGCGGGCAGATGTACTTGCAAAAGAACGGGTCGCCCATGCCCACATCGTTGACTACCAGAACGGGCAGTAGCACCACGGCAAACAGCAGCACGGCGTACTTGATGTACGTGAGCGGCTTGAGCTTTTTCGTCGAGAGCTTTTTGCCGGGAATCTTATGCAGAAGCTCTTGCAGCCATCCAAACGGGCATAAAAAGCCGCATACAAAACGTCCCAGCAGCACGCCGATCAGGATGAGTGTTCCGGTGACGTAATACGAAAAGCTGAACTTAGACGAGCCCACCACCGACTGAAACGACCCGATGGGGCACGCACCTGAGGCCGCCGGACACGAGTAGCAGTTGAGCCCCGGCACGCAGACGGCTTTGCCCGCCCCCTGGTAGATGCCTCCCTTGGCAAAATTAGGCAGGTGAATGTTGGTCGCAAGCGTTGCCGCCGCCTGAATCAATCCGCGAAATCTCGCCAAAAGATGCGATACGGTATTTTTTCTTTTAACCAATTCCGATACACTCCAAGCACAGCCTGATTGCCTTGGCCAGCACGGCATCTGCCTCGCCGCGCATAATGCCAAAGCCAACCATGGCTACCCCAACGATCAGCAAAGCCACCTGCGCCACAGGCTTAATCGCTTTGAACAATCTGACCACTCCTTTCGTTTCGCGACCCATTGGACCATACCGACTATAAAATCCGTGTTAAGCGCGAATGACTATGCAAGGAGAACGTTATGCGCATCTTGGTCGTCGAGGACGAGCGGGCGCTGTGCGATGCAATCGCACGCAGCCTGCGCAACTTGGCCTATAGCGTCGACTGCTGCTACGACGGGCAGCAGGCCCTCGATCTGCTCGATATCGAGACCTTCGATCTTGTCGTGCTCGACCTTAATCTCCCCCACGTCGACGGCATGACCGTACTCAGGCAGCTCAGAATTACCGATTGTGAGACCAAGGTGCTCGTGCTGTCGGCACGCGGCGAGGTCTCCGACAAGGTAGCGGGGCTCGATGCGGGCGCCAACGACTACCTCACCAAGCCGTTCCACCTTGACGAGCTGGCGGCACGTATCCGCAGCCTCACGCTCAGGCGCTTTACGCAAAGCGATGTTGTCCTGACCTGCGGATCGCTGAGCTTTGACACCAAGGCGCGCGTCGCCTCCGTGGGCGACGAGGCCCTATCCCTCACACGCAAGGAGACCGGCATCTTGGAGTACCTGATGCTTAACCAGGGACGACCGGTGAGCCAAGAGGAGATCATCGACCACGTATGGGATAGCAGCGTGAACAGCTTTAGCAACGCAACCCGCGTTCACATCTCGTCACTGCGCAAAAAGCTGCGCGGCGCGTTGGGGCACGACCCCATCCGTAACCGAATCGGCGAGGGCTACGTTATGGAGGACGGCGAATGAAGCGACTGTCCCTGCAATGGCGCATCACGTTGATGACAGCTCTGCTGATATGTTTGACCTGCGTACTTATTAATTGCCTGGTTGGCTACTCCGGCATGCGCTACATGGACTCAATCGGTACTGAAATGTCGGAGCATAGCAAGGCGGAGGCGGCCTCGCCCAACTCGTTCGACCCGACGAGCAAGGAGCTCGACGACGATCTGACCATCGTCGTGAGCGACGCCCAAGAATCGTTTGGTGCGACGAGCTGGTACATAACCGCAGCGGTGACGCTACTCGGTGGCGTGCTGGCCTACTTTGTGAGCGGGCATGCGTTGCAGCCGCTGCGTACCTTTGCAGCGCAAGTCGAGAGCGTGCGGCCCGACAACCTCGCCGACACAAAGATCAGCGAAGATGTGCCCTCTGAGCTTAGGCGTTGCAGCGCGTCGTTTAACGACATGATTGCCCGCCTTGACGAAGGTTTTTCTGCACAAAAACAGTTTACGGGCAATGCAGCGCACGAGCTGCGCACGCCGCTTGCGCTCATGCAAGCTCAGGTTGAGCTGTTTTGCGCCGAGCACCCCGACGCCGATGCAGATACAGCGCGTCTGCTCGGGCTGCTGCAAGAGCAGACCGAGCGAATGACGCACATGACAAAGACCCTGCTCGAGATGAGCGAGTTGCGCAGCGTCCCCTGCAACGATGCGATTGACCTAGCGCCGATGATCGAAGAAGTGCTCACCGACCTGGCGCCCCTTGCCGAGCAAAAGGGCATCGCGCTCGCAAGCGAGGGCGACGCGCAAACGACCGGCAGCGACACGCTGATCTATCGGCTGCTGTTCAACTTGGCCGAAAACGCCATTCGCTACAGCACGCCCAACTCGACCGTGCGAATCAGCGCCCGCGTCGAGGGCGACCGTGTACTGCTACGGGTGCACGACCAGGGACAAGGCATTCCCGAGCAATACCAGACGAGCATCTTTCAGCCCTTCTTTCGCGTCGATAAATCGCGCAGCAGGGCATATGGCGGCGTGGGGCTGGGGCTTGCGCTGGTCTGGGAGATCGCCGCACTCCACGGCGGTTCCATCGAGGTCGAAGAGAGCTCAGAGAGGGGAACGACTATACTCGTGACTCTTCCCGCGCATAACATCGAAGATGCGGCAAAGGAACTGCCCCTTTGTCACATCTGTTAGTTCGCAGGATACGTGAGGCCCAAGATGCACGAAATTGGGCGAAGCGCCAGCAAAAAGCCCCCGCTTCCAAGCGGAAACGGGGGCTAGGTGAGTTAGCTTACTCCCACTCCACCGTGCCAACCGGCTTCGGCGTGAGGTCGTAGCACACGCGGCAAATACCGGGGACCTCGGCGGTCACGCGAGCGGTGATGCGCTTGAGCAGCGCCCAATCGAGCTCGGGCACCTCGGCGGTCATGACGTCGACGGTGTTGATGCAGCGAATGATGCAGGGCCAGTCGTAGGCGCGCTTGCCCTCGCGCACGCCGGTGGCGCGGAAGTCGGGCACGACGGCAAAATACTGCCAGATGGTCAGACCTGCCTTGTCAATCTCCTCGCGCACGATGGCATCGGCTTCGCGCAGCGCCTCAAGACGGTCGCGGGTAATGGCACCCAGGCAGCGGACGCCCAGGCCGGGGCCGGGGAACGGTTGGCGCTCAACCATGTTCTCGGGCAGGCCGAGCTCGCGACCCACGACGCGGACCTCGTCCTTGTACAGCAGTTTGACGGGCTCGCAGAGCTCAAACTGCAGATCCTCGGGCAAACCGCCCACGTTGTGGTGAGCCTTCACGCCGTCTTGGGACTCAAGAATGTCGGGGTAGATGGTGCCCTGGGCGAGGAAACTGACCTCGTCGCCAACTTTGCGGGCCTCCTCCTCGAACACGCGAATGAACTCGGCACCGATAATCTTACGCTTGGCCTCGGGTTCTTCGACGCCCGCAAGCTTATCCAGGAAGCGATCAGTCGCGTCCACATAGACCAGGTTCGCGTCCATCTGGTTCTTAAAGACGTCGACGACCTGCTCGCTCTCGCCCTTGCGCATCAGGCCGTGATTCACATGCACGCAGATAAGCTGCTTGCCGATGGCCTTGATCAGCAGTGCCGCGACAACGGAGCTGTCAACGCCGCCGGAAAGGGCCAGCAGGACTTTCTTGTCGCCGATCTGCTCGCGGATTGCAGCGATCTGCTCTTCGATGAACGCCTGGGCAAGTTCGGGAGTGGTGATTCGCACCATGTCGTCGGGACGCTTGTTGGGATCCATGCAGACCTCCTTTTCGGTTCGATGGGAGTGCGTTGCATGTATGCAAACGCACCGTCATATGACCTCATTATATGCAGAGCAAGGTCCGTTTCCCATCGCTGCGTCAGAGCTTTTTGCAGGGGTGGCAGTTTTTCTATATTCCAAGGTCAGCTAGGCTTCGACAGCCACCTTGGGAGCATCGCCAATAGACTCTTCCTTTATACGTTCGGCATAATCGTAGGCGATACCCACAAATTCCAGTCCCGAGCAACAGGAGTACAATTGCTGCTAATGTTGCCACCTGATGGGAGATGGAAGATGGACTGCGATGGCTACCCATGCGTTCCCATGCCGTTGATGTGTACCGCCTTTGTGCCGGGGCAGATTGACGCTGCGGTTGCAGGCATTTCCGACCCCGATTCGCGCGCCATTGCCACGGCAGAAGCGCTGTACTTTCGCGGACAGGCCACCCTCGCCGCCGAGACAGCACGCCCCCATCTTGACGCCACCGACCCCGCACTGCGCTATTCCGCATGCTTTATCTGCGGATATGCCAGTCTGTCGCTCAACCGTATCGCCGATGCCCGCCGTTGCCTTGCGGGCATCCTCGATACGCCAACTGACGAGGAATCGCCCGCCGTCCACGCCACGCATATCCTGTTCGCCTCGGCCGCGAGCGTCCTGCTGCACTTGCCTTCCCCGTATTCCGCCGAAGAGTTTTATCCGCTTGCGGCGCATCTGCCCGAAGGCCTGCGCCTGTTCGCCAGCTATGTGATGGCGCATGCCCTGTACCTGCGCGGCGAATATGGCCGCAGTCTGGGCATGGCGGAAAACGCCCTGATCATGAAACAGGGAAGTTATCCGATCTCGGAACTGTTCCTGCACCTGGCAGCTTCCATGGCATGCATGAGCCTCAAGGACATCGACGCCGCAAAAACGCACTTCGGAGCCGCTTGGGACATTGCGCGCCCCGACGGCCTTATCGAGCTCATCGGCGAGCACCACGGCCTTTTGCAGGGGCTTATCGAGGCATGCCTAAAAACGCAATACCCTGACGACTTCGCGCGCGTCATCGAGATCACGTACCGCTTCAGCTACGGCTGGCGGCGCATCCACAACCCCGATTCGGGCGAGGATGTGGCCGACGATCTAACGACCACGGAGTTCACCATGGCCATGCTCGCCTGCCGCGGGTGGACCAATGCCGAAATCGCTCGTCATATGGGTGTGTCGCCGGGCACCGTCAAAAACCGACTATCCGGCGTATACGCAAAGCTTGGCATCGGCACACGCGCCGAACTGGTCGCGCATATGTTGCGTTAGCGACCGGGATGCCAAGCGCATCGAACGCGCTCCGGGGCCTGGCGCTTTCGCGCGCTCAAATTGGACATTTTGGCCATCGAACGGCACTACCGCCACGGGGCACCTTCTCGCAAAATTGGATTATTTCCTCCGATGTTTGCGGGATGGGAGCCAAAGATGCTTGATCGCCGTTCGTTACTTGTTGCCGGAGCGTCCTCGCTGGCGAGCATTATGTTGCCGCGCGTGCCGGGAAGCGCAAACGCCTTCATATTGCCGTTCGCGCCCACCGCAGCCTATGCCGACGAAAAAGATCCCTTCAGGGTGCTCGTTCTCTCGCGCACCATGTTTGGTGTGGTCGTGGTCGACGTCGCCAATAAGAATACGCCCATCGCAGGTGCCCAGGTCACGCTCGCATCGCGCTATGCCGCAGACAAGCAGCTCACCGCCACGACCGATGACGAGGGCACGGCCATCTTTGAGGTCGCGCCGCTTTCGGAAGGCTACGTGGACGAGGCAACGCTCCTTGACGCGTACGACTTTAACGGCGGCATCTCCATTAGCATGGCGGGCTACCGTGATGTCGAGATTCCCCTCGCGCGTATCCAGGGCGGCACCGCCATAACCGCGCCCACACGTCCGCTCTCCGACGGCGAGCCGTACTTCCGCCAGCTCACGTTCGACGAATGGGACATCCAGTACGCCGACGCCACGTTTATGGCAATGCCAGCGGACGAAGCAGCAAACGACCAACCCGACACGCACGCCTTTACCGTTCAGGCACATCTGCCACAGGGCGGGCAGGCAACATTGCATATCAATAAAGTGATGCCCGCTGCGGGCAGCTCACCCGAAACCGTCACGCAGATTGGCCAAGTCAAGGCCAGCGCATCGGGCGCGGATAATCTGGCGACGTTCACGCTCGAAGACAAGTTCCTCGATGCAGCGTCGAGCCTTCTGGAAGAAGGATGCAAGTTACGCTTTGTCCTCGACTACCAGGGCAAGACCTATACACTCTCCTCCCCCATGGCCGTTGTCACTGCGCCGGCCGCAAAGGCGGAATCGGGCTCGACCACTATCGTCCCCACTACCATGGACCAAGAGATCACTCCGTTTGATTTCCCCGCGGCGTTTCCCGGCATCGGCGGCAATAAGTTCACGTGCTGGATGCCCACATTTCCAATCCTCTTCGATTTCTCGTTTGCTGGATACGTGCTGTTTGGCGGAGGATACAAACCAGCCAGCTATATGAACGATTCGGGCAACCCTGATCCGGAATACTGGAAGAAATCGCCGCGCGAGTCGGGCGCCAAGCAGGCAAACCGCTACCTCGACGAGATGGAGGGGAAGTGGAATCAGTACAAGAGTATGAGTGCCGGTTCGGGTACCGATCCAAGAAACACCAAGCTCCTTCGCCACCATTGCACGCTGCTGTTCACGATGGATATCGCCACACAGCTGTACGGCTCGCTTGCCTACGATTGGGTGGGCAAAACCTGGGGCGACAACAACGACCCCGCATACGGCAATATTAAGGCCCTCTTCCAGGTAAGAACCGACCTCAATTGGACCGAGCAGTTTACCCTAGGACCGGTGCCGTTTTTCCTAAACGTCAACCCCTGGGTGCTGGCAAAACTGGCGCTCGCCGTGGGTGCCCACACACACGGCAGCGGCGCGGCGTTTTTTAAAAACATTTCGCTCGACTATTCAAACACGTCGGGCTCGTTCACCATCCAGATCGGGCTTGCCGTCACCTTTGGCGCCGGCGTTGCAGGCGTCGCTTCGTCTGCCGTGCGCGGCGCCGCATCCCTCACGCTGTTCATTGGGTACGAGAAGGCAGATGGACACCAGCTTCCGCGACTGCGCGTGGGTGCGGACGTTGATGTCGATGTGATACTCCAGTTTGTGATGTTCAAGTGGACCACCAAGGCTTGGTCGGGGTCGTGGCCCACACTCCTCGATTCGTGGAATATGTCGGTGAACAATGGCAACCAGTATGTGCTCCAGCGCTCTGAGCTCGCATTGGGTGGAGATACGCCTTACACGTTGGATGCCTGCTTCGGCACGCCCGGCAACATCGAGGCGGGCGGCGTGCCGCAATTTATCGCATCGGCCACCATCGTCACCAACGCCGAGCTGCTCGCACGCGCCGAGGTTGCAGCCACCCCCGTAAACGTCGCGCCGGTCGTGCGCGATTGGGAGCAAACGGTCACGCATATTGAGCTCGACGCAGATGCAGAGAGCGATGACACGGGACAGGTTGAGCATTTCGTCCACGCTCTAATGGAGAATGTCGAAAACGCCGCGCTGATGTATGAGTACACCTACATCAGGCAGGTGACGAATGCCGTTGCGGACCCGAACGCCAATTCTGCCGGCGTGTCGGAGGACGAGCGGGGCGGCATAAAGCCCTCGAGCGACAGCGTACTCTTCACCGGCGTGCTCAGCGAAGCCCACATGAAGTTTGCGGAGATAGCCGGCGTGGAATGCCTGTTCCGCATCGCTTCGGTGCGCTACGGCGAGGATGGCCGCTCGCGCCTGGTAGTGCACACAAAGGCAAACGGCGCGTGGTCCGCGCCCATGCCGGTCGACTTCCCCCTGGGCTTTGGCGAGGGCGACGTGGAGCGTGGCGGCACGTTCGATTACGACTTCGACGTGGTGGAATATACGGACGGGAGAGGAAGCCAAGACGCCTACGTATTGCTGGTCTCGGGAGAGCGCCCCGAAGGCGACGCAACCCGGTTCGATACAGCAAGCACGGCCGGTATACTGTCCGTTTTGCGCCTACGCATAAGCAATAGCGAGGTTCGCGTGATATCGCACACGTCGTGGCGCAGCATCTCGCGCGGCCGCCTGCAGGAGGACGGCTACCATTGCCTGCAGTGTCCGCGCATCACGGTGGGCAAGACGCTTGTCGACGGACGTCTGTCGGGTGCCTATCTCCACCGTCGCGGAGCCACCGCAGAGAAGGCGCTGGGCAGCGAGGCAGAGGTCGCGCTCGAATGCTTTACCCTGTGGTCGGATGTGTCGGGCGACAGCCTCACGTTCCGTCAGGTTCTCCGCTTTCCGCAAGCACCGTCGAGCATCGAGTTGGGCGCACCCGAGAACGTCAACGGCAAAATGGTGGTACCCGTTGCATACGAAACCGCAGAGGGCTGCGGTTGCGCATCATACGCCGTCATCGGTCAGTCTATTGCGGGTTGGGGCGTCATGCCGCCGGACGCCACGGTGCCGCGCGTGGTACCGTGGCCGCAGCATACGGGCTTTTTGGCAACCGTCGACGAGCGACTGCAGCATGTTACGTGGACGCGAGGCGCATCGGCATTTGCAACGACACCCATGGGCGCAGCTGGCTGCGGCCCGGCGTCGTTTAGCATGAGCAACAACGGCAGGTGCGTGCTATACGTCGAGAACACCGACGGCAAAGTGGGGCAAACCTACGACGAAGAAGGCAAACCGGTGGCGGTAATGGGCAAGCATTTCCGCATCTTCGCCAGTACGCTGATCGACGAGCTGTTCACGGAGCCGTTCGTGCTCTGCGAGCTGGAGCACCCCATCGATCAGATAACGACGTTTTTGACCTCGGGTGGCATGCTCTCAGCGCTTGCCACGCACATCGTGAGCGCCGAGCAGAGCAAGGCAGAACTGCACGGCATCGAAGTGCCCTTGGTGGCATGCGCCACACCACTAGGCGCGATAGCCAACCTGGGCGCCGTGGTGCCCGGGGCGGCAAGCGAGTCGTTTACGGTAACGGTGCGAAACGACGGCAACACGCTGCTGACCGCAGGAACAGTCGATCTGTACCGAGAGGGCTCCAACCAGCCGTTCTCCAGCGCTTCCATCGGGTTCGGCGCGAACGCACGCATGGCATCGATCTACGATCCGGAGCTTGCCGAGGACGCTTCGGCCAACGACATGGCGCACGTGAAGTACGCAGTCGAGACGCTGGGCCAGCGCTTTGCCGCGCACCCGTTGGTAGCCGACAACGGCAACGCCGTGCTGGCACCGGGTTGCACGGCACAGTTCCGTATGAGCTTTGCCATCCCGGAGAGCTGGAGCGACGAGGTGGGCAAACGCGTCACGCTCTACGCAAAGGCGCGTGACCTGGTGGCGCTCGACCCCGTAACGCTCGAGGAGATTCGACCGGGCGCAAACTCCGCGCTGGGCGCCGTGCTGCACGAGCTCCACATTCCCGACGGGGCATGCGAACGTGCAGAGGTGCTGGTGGGCGTAAGCAGCAACGCGGATACGACGGGACTCCACGACGCACCGATGACCGCGGACGGCGATGGCGGCTCGAGCGGCGGCGGTTCTGGCACGGGAGGCGGCTCCGGCGGAAGCGGCTCTGGCAGCGGCAAGGACCGCAGCAACGGCAAGCGTTCTGGAAAAGCAGGCGCGCTTGCTGGAACGGGCGACAGCAACATCCCCCTGACGGCAGCCGCAGCAGCACTCGCCGCAGCCGGAGTCGGCCTCGTCGCCTACAGTGCCCGCCGCACCGCACTCGAGCGCAGCGGCAGCGATGAAGCCGGTGCGGTTGGGTCCCGCTAGCTCTCAGCCGCTTTTTTAAGCTGCGCTGACCCTGTTCGTCGAACAAAAAAGGGGGCTGGCTCTGATAACCCAGAGCCAGCCACTTGCGCATTAGATATCGTCGGTACCGTCGAGCTCCGCCTCGATCTTGGCGCGACGCTTTTTCGCCGAGAAAAACGTTGCGCACAGAGCGGCGAATGTGGCTATGAAAATCATCATGCCGCAGACCGCACCCGTCGCCAAATTCGCTGCCCAATAGACGCTTTCGAACGGCACAATCTGTACCTCCGCAATACAGCGCATCGCCGCGATGACAAGTGTGCTCGTGACCCCGCTGATACCGCAGACGAGCAGGAAATATCCGACAGGAAGATGCTCGGTTTGCCCAAAACGGTTGGTATCGACATAGCCCTTTCGCGTCTGCAATACCACGCAAATCAGCATCACGATAACAAGCCACGCATACATGGCCGCCTCGGCCGGCGTTGCAAAGAGATGTGGCATTTCGCTGGCGTCACTGTGGACCCACGCAACCTGCCGAGCAATGATCTCGTAGAAAAGGATCATCAGCATGCCAAACGAAAGCAGCATGAAACCAATCTTGCAGATCTTCGCGTTCTCAGCTTCCAGACGCTCATCCTTTGGACCGGCATATTCGTGCCACTTTTGCACGAGTTTTAAATCTTCAAATTTCATAGCGACTCCTAAAGAGCGTTAGGGTCGACGTCGGTCTCGTCTTCCCAAAACAGGTCGTTCAACGTGACGCGCAGCGCTTTGCAAATCGCCACGCACAAGTTGAGCGTGGGGTTATAGCCGCCCGCCTCGATCAGGCCGATGGTTTGGCGCGTAACGCCCACGGCCTGGGCTAAGTCAGCTTGCGAAAGGCCAGCCGCCGCGCGCGCCGCCTTCATGCGTAGGTTCTTTTTGCCCGGCATGGAGTTCCTTTCGTAGTAATGGACAGATATCCGTTGCAACATGACAGAAATATATTGCATCTATCAGAAGATGTCAACTATATCTGTCATTATGAAAACCATGTCTGTCATCGCCATGCAGACATACCAATTTCAATTCGCCATTCAAACTTACTCGGACAAAACCGACTCGGGTTTCTCCGAGTAAACGTGATTGATAGTCGATCGATGTGCCCGCTCGTGCGATCAGCATCGTTCGATTTTGTTTAGTAAAACTAGATCCCTATTAAATAAAATTCATCTGTATCCAAATTTGTTTAACAATGCCGCGCTACCACTAAACACTATCCCTGTTAATCCGAACGGTTGTTCGATGGATTTCGTGTTAGTTGGAATCGCCTATGGGCTGGGCTATGCTACCTTGACTATCTATATGACTTAAACGCAGCAAAGGAGCACCGAGAGAGCGAGTATGGCAAAAAACACCGCAAACTATGGTAACGACAGTATCCGCCAGCTCAAGGACGAGGAGCGCGTACGCCTGCGCCCCGCCGTCATCTTTGGCTCGGACGGACTCGACGGCTGCGCGCATGCCGCCTTCGAGATCCTGTCCAACGCCGTTGACGAGGCGCGCCAGGGCTACGGCAAGCTCATCACCCTTACCGCCTTTCGCGATGGCTCTATCCAGGTAGAGGATAACGGCCGTGGCTGCCCGCTCGACTGGAACCCTTCCGAAAAGCGCTTTAACTGGGAACTCGTCTTTTGCGAGCTCTACGCCGGCGGCAAATACAATAACAACCAGGGCGGCGACTACGACTTCTCGCTCGGCACCAACGGCCTGGGCTCCTGCGCGACCCAGTACGCTTCCGAATACATGGACGTCACGGTTTGGCGCGACGGCAACAAGTACTCCCTGCACTTTAAGAAGGGCAAGGTCGTCGGTGCCAAAAAGAAGGCACTCGAGATTGAGCCCAGCGACGAGAACCACACCGGCACCACCATCAAGTGGCGCCCCGATCTTGAGGTCTTTACCTCCATCAGCATTCCCCACGATTGGTATCGCGAGACCATGCGCCGCCAGGCCGTGGTCAATGCCAACGTGACCTTCCGTCTGCGTATCGAGGGCGACGATGGCGAGTTTTCCGAAGAGGACTTCTGCTATCCCAAGGGCATCGAGGACTACGTGCTCGAGAAGGTCGGTACCGACTACCTTACCGAGCCCTTCTTTATCGAGGCCGACCGTCGCGGTCGCGACCGCGAGGACCTGCCCGACTACAACGTAAAGATCACCGCGTGCATGTGCTTCTCGCGCACCTTCATGATGCAGGAGTACTACCACAACTCCTCCTGGCTCGAGAACGGCGGCTCACCCGAGAAGGCCGCCCGTAGCGCTCTGACCAGCGCCATCGATGCCTACATTAAGCAACAGGGCAAGTACAACAAAAACGAGAGCGGCATCAAATGGCAGGACGTCCAGGACTGCCTGGTGCTGGTGACCAACTGTTTCTCCACCCAGACGTCCTACGAAAACCAGACCAAGAAGGCCATCAACAACCGCTTTATCCAGCAGGCGATGACGGCATTCTTTAAGGAGCGCCTCTCGACCTATCTGATCGAGAACAAAGACGCCGCCAACAAGATTATGGAGCAGGTGCTCATTAACAAGCGCTCGCGCGAGAACGCCGAGAAGACGCGTCAGAGCATCAAGACCAACCTGCAGCAGAAGACCGACATGGCCAACCGCGTGCAGAAGTTCATCGACTGCCGCTCCAAGGACAAGAACCGTCGCGAGATCTACATCGTAGAGGGCGACTCGGCAGCAGGTGCCATCCGCACGTCGCGCGATGCCGAGTTCCAGGGCGTTATGCCCGTCCGCGGCAAGATCCTCAACTGCCTGAAGGAGGATTACCCGCGCATCTTTAAGTCCGACATCATCATGGACCTCATGCGCGTGCTGGGCTGCGGTGTGGAGATCAAGGACAAGCGCATCAAGAACCTTGGCGCCTTTGACCTGGATAATCTCAACTGGAACAAGGTCATCATCTGTACGGACGCCGACGTCGACGGTTATCACATCCGCACGCTCGTACTCACCATGCTCTACCGCCTGGTGCCCACGCTTATCGACGAGGGCTACGTCTATATCGCCGAGTCGCCGCTCTACGAGATCAACTGCAAAGAGAAGACCTACTTTGCCTACACCGAGCTCGAGAAGAACGGCATCCTCAAGGAGATCGGCGACCAGAAGTGCTCAATCAACCGCTCCAAAGGTCTTGGTGAGAACGATCCGGACATGATGTGGCTCACCACCATGAACCCCGAGACGCGTCGCCTGATCAAGGTGGAGCCCGAGGACGTCACCAAGATGGAGACCATGTTCAACCTGCTGCTGGGCAACGACGAGGCGGGCCGCAAGCGCCACATCTCCGAGCACGGCAAGGAATACCTGGACCAGCTGGACCTGCAATAGCAGCAAATCGATAACGACGGCCCATAAGAAGTTCAAGAGGAAATCGTGACAAAGAAGAAGACGAAGAACCAGCCAAAGAAAAAGCAGGTCAACGCCGAGAACGTCATCGGCCTGCACTCCGAGGTCACCGATCAGCCGATCACGCAGACGCTCGAGGTCAACTACATGCCCTATGCCATGAGCGTCAACGTCTCGCGCGCATTCCCCGAGATCGACGGCTTTAAGCCCTCGCATCGCAAACTGCTCTACACCATGTACAAGATGGGTCTGCTCAAGGGCGAGCGCCAGAAGAGCGCCAACATCGTGGGCCAGACCATGAAGCTCAACCCGCACGGCGATGCCGCCATCTACGAGACGATGGTGCGCCTGGCCACCGGCAACGAGGCGCTGCTCGCCCCCTTCGTGGAGTCGAAGGGCAACTTTGGCAAGTACTATTCGGGCGACCTGAGCTACGCCGCCTCGCGCTATACCGAGGCCAAGCTCTCCCCCATCAGCGCCGAGATCTTCAAGGACATCGACAAGGACCCGGTCGACTTCGTCGACAGCTACGACGGCGCCATGAAGGAGCCGCGCCTGCTGCCCACCACGTTCCCCAACATCCTTGTCTCGGCCAACAAGGGCATCGGCGTCGCTATGGCGTCCGATATTTGCGGTTTCAACCTCAACGAGGTCTGCACCGCCACGATGCACTACCTGCAGGATCCCGACTGCGACCTGCTCGAATATATGCCCATGCCCGACTTCTCGACCGGCGGCGAGATTATCTACCGCCGCGAGGAGATGGAGAAGATCGTCGAGACCGGCCTTGGCAGCTTCCAAATCCGCTCCCGCTGGCGCTGGATTCCCGAAGAGCGCATCATCGAAGTGTACGAGGTTCCCTACACCACCAAGACCGATGTCATCATCGAGCGCATCGTCAAGCTCTCCAAAGAGGGCAAGGTCAAGGAGATCGCCGACATCCGTGACGAGACCGACCTTTCGGGCCTGCGTATCGCCATCGATCTTAAGCGCGGCGTCGACCCCGACAAGCTCATGGCTAAGCTCTATCGCTCGACCACGCTGCAGGATTCGTTCTCGTGCAACTTCAACGTGCTGGTCGACGGCTATCCCCGTGTTATGGGCGTGCGCCAGATCCTGCACGAGTGGGTCAAGTGGCGTATTGAGTCCACGCGTCGCCGCATTAACTTTGACCTGGGCAAAAAGTCCGAGCGCCTGCACCTGCTGCACGGCCTCGAGGCGATCCTGCTCGACATCGACAAGGCGATCGCCATCATCCGCGGCACCAAGCTCGAGGCCGAGGTCGTGCCCAACCTTATGCGCGGCTTCGACATCGACGAGACCCAGGCCGAGTTTGTCGCCGAGCTCAAGCTCCGCAACATCAACGAGGAATACATCCTCAACCGCACCAAGGACATTGCCAAGCTCGAGGGCGAGATTGCCGAGCTCGAGGAGATCCTCTCGAGCGAAGACAACATCAAGAAGGTCATCAGCGACGAGCTGGCCGCAGTCAACAAGAAGTACGTGATGCCGCGCCGCACGGGCAGGATCGAGCCCCATGAGGTTATCGAGGTAAGCTTGGAGCCCGAGGTCGAGGAGTACCCGGTCACCATCATGCTCTCGCGCGATGGCTACCTTAAGAAGATGACGGACCGCGTGCTCAAGAAGGCGACCACGCTCAAGTACAAGGACGGCGACAAGCCCTTTATCGAGTTCCCGTCCGCCAACACGCACGAACTGCTCGTGTTTACCAACAAGAGCCAGGTATACAAGTGCAAGGTTGCGGCGTTTGAGGACACCAAGTCGGCCCAGCTGGGCTCGTACCTGCCGACCGATCTTGAAATGGAACCCGACGAGAGCGTGATTTGGATCATCGACCCCGAGGACTATAAGGCCGACGTGCTGTTCGTCTTTGAGAACGGCCGCGTGGTCCGCGTCGCGCTTTCTGGATACGTCACCAAGACCAACCGCAAGCGCCTTAAGAACGCCATCTACGGCGGCAGTAAACTGCTGTATGCGCAGGTGCTCAAGGAGGACCGTGACCTCGCGCTGGTCTCGAGCGACTACCGTCTGATGAACTTCAACACGTCGCTGCTCAAGACCAAGACGACCACCAACACGCAGGGCGTCCAGGCCTTTACGGCCAAGAAGGGCCGCTCGGTCACCACCGTCGGCACGACCGAGGAAATCCTTGGCGCCGGCGTCTCGGCCGAAAAGTTCACTGCGCAGAGCCTCCCCTCTGCCGGTGCCCTCATGAAGGAAAACGACATGCCGAGCTTGTTTGACTAGGACGACGGCAGAACCGCCATAAGCTCTCAAAACGGTGGGGCCCGGAGCGCAGCAACATCGCGCTCCGGGCCCCATGCATTACAGCAGCATCATCCCTATAGACAAAATGCCGCATAAAGTGGAACAGACATCAGCCCATCATTCATTCCAAAGGGCTTAGTCGATAGCCTGATAAGGCGCACGCCCGGATGGGTCTTTTTAAGTGAGGACAGGCTTCGAGATCTTGTGTTCTCTCCCGCCTTGACTTCAATCGCAGACAAGCATCCCTGCTTCTCTACTACAAAGTCGATTTCCGCACGATTATCTCGCGCCCAATAATGCAGCGGATAGCCCATGGCTGAAAGCTGTTGGGCGACGTAGTTTTCGGTAAGTGCACCCATGAATGTGCCGCCGATGCCGGCAAGAATATCGGCGCGTTGAGCACCGGCCTTGGAGACGAGCAGCCCTGTATCCGCCTGATAGATTTTAAAAGCAGAAGGGTTAACGAAGGCCTCTAAAGGGCTTTCGATCTGCCCGACTAGGCTGCAGCGCGCCACCGTACCCGACAATACAAGCCAGTCGAGAGCGTCTCCAAAGAGAGACGCATTGCCCCCCGCTCGCACTACCTTGTATTGAAATTTGCGATTCTCTTTGGCAAGCTGCTGTGGAATGGAATCGAAGCACGCACGCGTCTTTGCGCTCAAGCGTTCATCAGCATATTTATTGGTGTCGGCGGAGTATCCGTCGAGAATAATCCGATGCTTTTCGGCCACATCAATGATTGACTGATCATCGATATACGTTTGGACCGCCTCGGGCATTCCGCCAACAACAAGATACTGTCGATAGAGCCCAAGCGCCTTTTCATGAAGGCTTGGCGCAAGAGGACCCATTAACTCGAATGACGAGCGTATCTCGTCGACCAGCTGATCGTGCCCCATTGCCCAGAGAAACTCCTCGAAATCGAGTGGAGTCATCTCGATCAAGTCGGTCTTTCCGACGGGGAACGAATACGACTGATGGTTAATGGCAACCCCAAGAAGCGACCCAGCAGCCGCAACGTAATACTCGGGAGCATCTTCGCAAAAGTATTTAAGGGAAGTGAGCGCTTCCTCGCATGCCTGGATCTCGTCAATGAACAGTAAGGTTTTGCCAGGCACGATACGCTGTCCCGTACGAGCCTCGATCGCGCGTACAATCGAATGAGGGTCAAGACCGCCCGAAAAATCCGCTCGCGCCGACCGGTCGTTCTCAAGATTAACGTAGACAACCGATTCGAAAAGATCCTGGGCGTACGTTCTGAGCAAATAGGTCTTGCCACACTGGCGCACGCCTTTGACCAGCAAAGGTTTTCTATCAGCTCTGTCTCGCCATTCCCTAAGTAGCTCGTCTGCCTTGCGACGCATACGCAACCTTCCCTCATGAACTTCTGTTTGACAATATTTTAACGCGGATTAATTTGTTTTCAGTTATTTTTCTGCGTTTAAAAATTGTTCTATACGGCGCTTGAGGAAATGCGCCCCTATTCATATACTCGCGCTACATTCGATTGCACGAGACGCCAGCGAAAGGGACCCGATGCAGAACGATAAAAACGGCATTGCACAGCTCACCTCGGAGCAGAACACGCTCTTCAACGCCATGTTCGGTATGCAGAGCTAGCCAAAATGGATGCAAGCGGTGGCTGACGGAATTGTCCGCGGGAGCATCAACGCATGGCAATCAGCACTCCTCTTGGTAAGGGCAGCAAGCATTTCCGCTAGTGCTGATTGCCATGCGCTCTTCTTGTCCTTAGGCCAGCTTGCGAGCGAGCTCGCGCACCTCTTTCAACTTGGGCGAGGATGCCATGCTGTCGCGCTCGGTCATACCGCTGATGGTGACAATGCCCTGGTCCGCCCACTTGCAGTAAGCGCAGGTTGACTTGTACATGGCGATCGCCGCGTCATAGACGCCCTGGCTGTGGCTATCGAGCAGAAGGGCCGTCTTGGTGAACGGGAATCCCGTGGCACCGAAAGCGTACAGACGGTCGATGGCGGCCTTTTCCTGCGCGGTGATATCGAACCAGTAGATAGGCGAAGCAAAGACGACCATATCTGCATCTTTCAGCGACTCGATCACGTTGGCCATGTCATCCTTCTGCACGCAGACGCCCCCATGGGCGAAGCAGTACTGGCATCCCAAGCAGCCGGCGATCTTCTTGCTGGCAACGCGAACGACCTCAACCGTATTACCGCCCTCACGCGCGGTCTCGGCAAACGCCTCGACCATGGTATCGGTATTGGCGCCCTTACGCGGGCTGCCGCTCAATACAACGATATGCATAAGAATTTCCCTTCTTCATGCCGCAGGCGCGCGGCATTTTTTTGTTTTAACCAAAATGGATGGAGTTATTCAATCGCCTCGTTTCAAGCACTCCCACTCAGTGTCTAATCCAGTCCGAGTGTTGTCGATGCGTGTCGCATCGTGCCGCCCAAAGGCTGATTCGTGCACAATCTGGGCGAATCAGGCCCTTGATTCGCGATTTAGGGAATGACTCAATTGATTCGCAAAACCGCAGGTCGCTCCTTCAATCACTCCCTGGTTCCACCGGAGTTCGTAGCGGATGGCGTAAAAAGGGGTGATTCAAAGGGTCGGAGAGATGCCTATAGCGCAATCGTCTGGTATTGGCGCGGTGAGGGACTTCTCGCCTCCATCAGTCCAAATCGTCAAGCTCCGAAAGACGTCGAGCTAGAGAAAAGGACCTATTGCCCGTCATGGATTGGGTTTACCTCCATGACTAGAGCCCTGGTGTAATTGGCTGGATCACCGTTCCGGGAACCGGTATCGACCTACCTGTCCGCCAAGCTCCTTCTTCAGCTCCAGCCTAGCATCTGACTCGCGCCGCTATAAGCGAAAACCGAAGAGATGCGTCTTAGCCAAGAGAATAAGGTTAGCCTTATCTTACTGTATGATTCGTGTGTTATAGTTAGATAGCTCTAACTGTTTGGGGGCGACAGCCATGCACGAACGCAAGGGTTTCTGGGACAAGAATGCCGGTCGGTATGACCGTTTCATGCGAAACGACCGGGCGGCGTATGAGAAGATGTATGGGCTGATCCGGCCGGTAGTGAAAGCAAAAACCGTGCTGGAGGTTGCCACCGGCACGGGGCTTATCGCAAAGAGCATCGTGGATGCGGCGGCGCACATCGAGGCTACGGACGCTTCTGCAAAGATGATCCTTGAAGCAAAACGGGACAATCAATCCGCAAAGCTGCACTTTTCCGTACAAGATATGTTCCGCCTGCCCTATGCACAGAAGTCCTTCGAAGTGGTGATCGCGTCCAACGCGCTTCACATAGTGCCGCATCCGGAAAAGGCCCTGCAAGAAATCAGGCGGGTGCTGAAGGACGACGGCGTGCTCATCGCGCCAACCTTCACCCACGCGGGGAGCTCGGTTTCCGGCAAGGCAAAAGCCTTTTTCATGAGTATGGCGGGATTCCCCCTCCACAGCAGGTGGACAAGCGAGGAATACCTACGTTTCCTGCGTCAAAACGGCTGGGCGGTGCAGAAAAGCGTGGTGCTGAAGGCCTCGTTCCCGTTGACCTATGCGGAATGCACGAAATCGGAGGGGCCAGATGTCGTTCTTTGAAAACACCCGCAAGCCCGTGGGCCTCGGCGGAAAACTTATGGTTGCCATGATGAATCTGGGCCACAGCCCTGTGGCGCGGTGGGGGCTTCGATTTCTACGACTTACGCCAAACGCAAAGGTGCTGGATTGCGGCTGCGGCGGCGGGGCAAACATAAAACGGCTGCTGAAAAAATGCCCGTATGGCGTCGTCAAGGGCATCGACTATTCGCCCGTCAGCGTGGAGAAGGCTAGAAAGCTCAACCGAACTGCAATTCAGGAGGGGCGTTGCGCCGTTCTGCAAGGCAGTGTGGCGGATATGACGTTTGAGGATAGCTACTTCGATGCCGCCACGGCCTTTGAGACCGTCTATTTTTGGCCTGATTTGCCCCGATGCTTCCACGAGGTCTGGCGGACGCTGAAGCCAGGCGGGACAATTCTTATCTGCAACGAGAGCAATGGCGATACGGACAAGGACGAGAGGTGGACGCAGATCATCGGCGGCATGACCATCTACAAGGACATTGAATTAAAGGCATGTCTGGAGCGGGCGGGTTTTCACGAGGTGCAGATACACAAAAAGAAAAAGTGGCTCTGCGTCACGGCGCGGAAGTAGGGGCATCAAGCACGGGTATTTTTGCACCCATCCTGCACATGGCGATAGGCATGACGGTCATAGCGGCTATGCTGGCGGCAATTATGACAGTTTTTATTCACTGAGGAAGAAACCTATGAAATGTAAAATTGAGAAAAACACCGTGCAGGAGACGCTGATCCTCCCGCTGTATTCCCGGAAGCTGTGTACGGAGTTGTACCCGAACCTTTACAGGGATGAAACAGCGGTTCGTCTGCTCGACCAGATCGACTACGACTTTTCAGAGGCAGAGAAAAACTCCCGCAGCCTGATGCAGCGCTTTGGTGCGCTGGAGGTGGCCACACGGCAGAGTGATCTTGCTTTCGAGGTGTGGGATTACCTGAAAGGCCACCCCAATGCGGCGGTGGTCAATCTGGGCTGCGGGCTGGACAACACCGGCAGAACCTGCGACAACGGTAGATGCAAGATCTACAATCTGGACTTCCCGGATGTGATTGCCTTGCGGCAGCAGCTACTGCCCGCCGGGGATCGAGAACAAAATATCCCCTGCGACCTGAAAGACACCGCATGGTTTAGCAAAATCGATGCCTCCCGCGGGGCGGTGTTCTTTGCCTCCGGGGTGTTCTATTACTTTCTGACCCAGCAGGTCCGGGAACTGGTGCGGGGGATGGCGGACGCTTTCCCCGGCAGTGTGCTGGTCTTTGATGCTGCCAATCGGGCGGCAGTAAAGATGATCGCAAAAACATGGCTAAAGACCGCAAAAATCAAGGATGTGGGGGCATATTTTGCGGTTTCGGATGCCGCCAAGGAAATCGGCACGTGGGACAGCCGTCTGCAGGTCACAAGTCGCGGCTATATGCTGGGCTACAACGATTTGAGAGACCCTTCTGTCAGCGGCTTTTTCCGGTTTCTCGCAAGGGTCGGTGACAACGGGATGAAAATGCAAATCGTGAAAATAAGATTTTAAGAGGCAAAAACGAAGCGCATTCACTTTGACGTCGAAGAAGACGGCTTTTACGGCGCATATTGGGCGTGCAAGGACACGCATGCAGCAGCGGGCACGGATTCAATTGAAACCGTGCCCGCTATCTGATACTATATTATTTTATCGAACGTCTGTTCTATTCCCACTCAATCGTCGCGGGCGGCTTGGACGTGATGTCGTAGCACACGCGGTTGGCGCCGGGAACCTCGGCAACGATGCGGCCGGAGATGCGGGCCAGTACGTCGTAGGGCAGCTTGGCCCAGTCGGCGGTCATGGCGTCGCTGGACTCGACGGCGCGCAGGATGATCGGGCGCTGATAGGTGCGCTCGTCGCCCATAACGCCAACGGACTTAATGTCGGGCAGGACCGCGAAATACTGCCAGCAGCTGTGCTCGGAGTTGCGCTCGCCGGTCTGCTCAAACAGACGCTGGTTGTAGGCGTCCAGCTCCTCGCGCACGATGGCGTCGGCATTCTTAAGAATCTCGAGCTTCTCCTTGTCGACCGCACCGATGATGCGGATGGCCAGACCCGGGCCCGGGAAAGGCTGACGGAACACGATGTGACCCGGCAGGCCTAACGCCAGGCCAAGTGCGCGGACCTCGTCCTTAAAGAAGTGGTCGAGCGGCTCGATAAGGTCGAAGTGCACGCCCTCGGGGAACGGAATCAGGTTGTGGTGGCTCTTGATGGTGGCCGTCTTGCCGCCCGTCTTGCGAGCGCCGGACTCGATGATGTCGGGGTAGATGGTGCCCTGAGCCAGGTACTTGACCGGCTTGCCATCGGTCTCGAGCTGCTGCGCCACGGCGAAGAACTCTTTCCAGAACTGCGTACCGATGATGCGGCGCTTCTCCTCGGGCTCGGTCACGCCGGCCAGAAGCTCGGCATAACGGTCCTCGGCGTGGACGTGGATAAAGTCGACATCGAACTGCTTGGTGAAGACCTCCTCCACCTGCTCGGGCTCGCCCTTGCGCAGCAGGCCGTGGTTGATGAACACACAGGTCATCTGCTTGCCCACGGCGCGAGCGCCCAGCGCAGCCACGACGGAGGAGTCGACGCCACCGGACAGGGCCAGAATCACGCGGTCGTCGCCAACCTTCTCACGGAACTCGGCCGTCATGGTCTCGACCAGGTTGTCCATGCTCCAGTTGGGCTCCAGGCCGCAGATCTCAAACAGGAAGTTGCTCAACAGCTGCTGACCGTACTCGGAGTGCTTGACCTCGGGGTGGAACTGCGTGGTGAAAATCTTGCGCTCGACGCATTCCATGGCGGCAACCGGGCACACGTCGGTGCTGGCGGTAACGGTAAAGCCCTCGGGCACCTCGGACACGGCGTCGCGGTGGCTCATCCACACGGTCTGCTCCATGGGCGTGGAGTTAAAGAGCTTGGCGCCGGCCGTACGCGTGATGGTGGCGCGGCCGTACTCGCCCACCTCGGAGTGGCCGACCTTGCCGCCGAGCGTCACGGCCGTGATCTGATGGCCGTAGCAGAAGCCCAGGACGGGAAGGCCCAGGTCGAAGATGGCGGGATCGATGGACGGAGCGTCCTCGGCGTACACGGAGGCCGGGCCGCCAGAAAGGATGAGCGCAGAGGCGTTCATCTCGCGAATCTCATCGGCCGAGATGTCGCAGGGGACAATCTCGGAATACACGTTGAGGTCGCGGACGCGACGGGCAATGAGCTGACCGTACTGCGCACCAAAGTCGAGTACGAGGACCTTTGCGGAAGCCTTTTGATCCATGGTTTCCCCTCCTGTTGGCGGGGAGCCGGTGCCCACCCGCGTGAATGAACGAAAATAACTTTCATAGTGTACACGTAACCAGCGGTTCTGCGCCCGTCATAGCCATCAGAGCACGGCAAACGCACGACCTGGGCCCCTATTTGACAGCAAGTGGAGCGTTACCAAACGTTACAGATGATGTAATACGTTTGAACATTGGACGCCCTGTGCCACAATACTGCCGAACGACTCCGCCTCTGCGGCGGCAAATACGATAGGAATACCAGCATGAAGCGCATTCTTCTCATCGCCACGGGCGGCACCATCGCATCGACCGAGGACGGCAACGGCCTCTCCCCCGCCCTGACCGGTGAGGAACTCGCCCAGAGCGTCCCCGAGATCTCGGGCCTCTGCGAGCTCGACGTCGTGCAGCCCATGAACATCGACAGCACCAATATGCGCCCCAGTGACTGGATGCGTATCCGCGACGTCATCGTCGAGGGTTATGCCGACCACGACGGCTTCGTGATTCTGCACGGCACCGACACCATGAGCTACACCGCGGCGGCGCTTTCCTATCTGATTCAGGACAGCCCCAAGCCCATCGTACTCACCGGCTCGCAAAAGCCCATGGGCAATCCCTTTACCGACGCCAAGCTCAATCTGTACCAGAGCCTGCTCTATGCGCTCGATGAGCATTCGCACGACGTCTCGATTGTGTTTGGCGGCGTCGCCATTGCCGGCACGCGCGCCCGCAAGCAGCGCACCATGAGCTTTAACGCGTTCATTAGCGTCAACTATCCGCCCATCGCCTATATCCGCAACGACCGCATTGTGCGCAACGGGCTTCACGGCACTCGTCAGGGCGAAAACCCAGTTCGTTTCTACGACAGCATCGATCCGCGCGTATTTGTACTCAAGCTTACGCCCGGCGTAAACCCGGGCATCCTCGACGCCCTTGCCGATAGCTACGACGCCGTGATTCTGGAGACCTTTGGCATTGGCGGTATCCCCGAGTTTGGTGAGTCGGGCGAGTCATTCCAAGAGGCAATTTTCCGCTGGGTCGATTCGGGCCGCACTGTCGTTATGACCACGCAGGTCCCCGAAGAGGGCCTCGATCTGGGCGTTTATGAGGTCGGCCGTGCTTACGCCGATCATCCGGGCATTCTGCGCGGCGACGACATGACCACCGAGACGCTCGTGGCCAAGACCATGTGGGCACTCGGCCAGTCACGCGATGCCGCCGAGATCCAGCGCCTGTTCTACAGCCAAGTCAACCACGACCGCATCCCGATGGCGTAATTCGGTTGTCGACGGGTATCCCCTATTCGATACCCTCGAGAAGTTCTGACACCGTCATGCCAAGTGCGGGCGCGATCTTAAATAGAACCTTGAGCGTGAAATTTGCCGTCCCATCTTCGATTCGGTCGAGGTAGGGTCGGCTGATTCCTGTCGCCACACAAAAATCAACCTTGGAGATACCAAGGTCCCTGCGTGTCTCTTCGACCCGCCTGCCAAGAATCTGTTTCGCACGTTCGTCCATGCAGCCGAGTTTGAAATGGAGCCGAACATAAACGTAAACTATAGTTTACGTTTTGCCGAATACACAGGAGTTTTCTATGTCGGGTTCTTCGGTCCGCATGTACCGAGCCACGCCTTGCACAAACAGCGCACCACCCACGCTCGTCGTCGTTGAAGCAGAATGCCTTTCGCCCGATGAGCGCACAGCATTTGCATTGCTATCAAGTCGCGTCGCCGCCGTTCTGGCCCCTTGCCCGGCGCAAGGCGAACTTGCCGTCCAATGCCAGGCGCACAGTTGCTCGCTCAATCAGGCTGCCGTAATCGCAACCAGCCAACGCGGTCTGCCCCTTCTCCTGGAAGCCGGTATCGCACTCGCCCTTCGCGGCGCCGGATACGAAAACGAGGCCGCCGCCGATATGGTCTTTAAACCACGATCGAGCGGCGGCCTCGCAGCAGCCATTGAATATGTGTGCAGGCTCGTTGCCTAAAAGGACAAGCTAGAAACCAAAGCCAAAGCCCGTTCCGGTAATCGCCGAGTACATAAAGTAGACGTTGATTACGTTGAGGAACACACCCGTGATGCAACCGTTGCGCAGGTAGCGTTCGCACACGATGCGCGCCATGGCGGCAGAGTCCTCATTGTTCTTGGCTTGGCGTCCCGCCGTAAAGTACGTCGCCACGCTCAGCAGCAGGTTGAGCACCGGAAGCGCCAGCAGCTCGTAGCTCTTACCCCAGCGCGTCACCTCGCCGGCGGCGTTAAACTTCGTTGCAACCTCGGGGCCAATGTTGGGGATAACACACGCTGCAACCACCAGCGGAATCACCGCAAGTACGAGCAGCGCAATACCCATGTAGCCAGCTTTTTTGCCATATTTAAACATGCGCGTCGTCCTTACACGTTAAAGCGGAAGTGCACGACGTCGCCATCGGCCATGACATAGTCCTTGCCCTCAATACGCAGCTTGCCGGCGGCCTTGGCGCCCTGCTCGCCGCCGAGCTCGATGTAGTCGTCATAGCCAATGACCTCGGCCTTAATAAAGCCGCGCTCAAAGTCGGTGTGGATGACACCGGCGGCCTGCGGGGCGGTCGCGCCCTGACGCACCGTCCAGGCCTTGACCTCCATCTCACCAGCCGTAAAGAACGACTGCAGGCCGAGCAGCTTGTAGGCGGCCTGCGCGAGCACGTCCAGGCCGGGCTGCTCCAGGCCCAGGCTCTCCAGGTAGTCGGCAGCGTCCTCGGGATCGAGCTCGGAAAGCTCGGCCTCGATCTTGGCGCAGATAGGCAGCGGCTTGACGCCGTCGATGGGCGCCAGATCGTCGTTGAGCATATCCTCGTCCACGTTGGCCACATACAGGATGGGCTTCATGGTGAGCAGGAACAGACCCTTGGCGGCGGCACGCTCCTCGTCGGTCATCTCCATGGATGCGGCGCGCTTGCCCTCGTTGAGCCAGTCAAGCAGGCGCTTGGCGACCTCAAACTTGGGCATGAGCTCCTTGTCGCGCTTGGCCTCCTTCTCGAGCTTGGGCAGCTGCTTCTCGAGCGTGCCCATGTCGGCCAGGATGAGCTCGGTCATGATGGTGTCGGCATCGCCGGCGGGATCGACGAACTCGCCCGTGCGGCCCACCTCACGCATGACGTTGGGGTCCTTAAAGTAGCGCACGACCTCGCAGATAGCGTCGGTCTCGCGGATGTTTGCCAAGAACTGGTTGCCCAGACCCTCGCCCTCGTTAGCACCCTTCACCAGACCTGCGATGTCGACGAACTCGACCGTAGCCGGCACAATGCGACCCGGGTTGACGATGTCGGCGAGCTTTTGCAGGCGGCTATCGGGCACGTCGACGATACCCACGTTGGGGTCGATCGTGGCAAACGGGTAGTTGGCGGCAAGGCCGGTCTTTTTGGTAAGCGCGGTGAACAGCGTCGACTTGCCCACGTTGGGCAGGCCCACGATACCGATGGAAAGGGACACGACAGCTCCTTTTGATACAGGTACTTCAAACTGCATAAGTATAGCGCCGCCGCAGCATCCGGGCGAATCCGGACACCGCGGCGGCGCAAATGAAGCAGAGATGCGTGAGGGCTCGAGACAGCAGTCCTTACTTAAGCTCGGGCCAGAAATCCTTGTTGGCCTCGATGAGCTCGTCCAGGATCTGCTTGGCAACGCTCGCCGAAGGAATGGTCTTGGAGAGCGTGAGTGCCTGCCAGAGCTTCTGGTAGCTGCCCTCGACCCAAGCCTGGACAACGAGCTTCTCGACGGAAACCTGCTGCTCCATCAGGCCCTTCTGGAACTGCGGGATCGGGCCCTGGCAGATCTTCTCAAAGCCGTTGGAGCCAACGATGCAAGGCACCTCGACCATGGCCGTCGGGTCGAAGTTGGGCACAGCACCATCGTTGGGGACGATCAGCAGGAAGCGCTCGAGCGTGTTCTCGGCCAGCGCGCAGGCAAGGTCGACGATGTAGTTGGCGTGTACGTCGGGCTCAAAGCCGCCGTCCTTGGCAGTACCCTTGGCGATGATGTCGCGGCAAGCGCCAAAGACCTTCTTCTCGCGGCCGTCCATAACCTCATTGGCGCGAGTGTAGTTGGGGTCAGACGTCTCGACAACATAGTCCGGGTACAGGTAGTACTTGAGGTAGGTGTTGGGAATCGTCTCGGGATCGACAGCATAAACATCCTTGGCCTTGCCGAAGGTGTGAATCCAGCTCTCCTCGACGTGCTGCTCCTTACCGGCCTCGTGCTCAATGCCGTCCAAGTAGCCGTTCTTTGCCATGTGCTCCTTGATCTGCGGCATGAGGTCGTTACCCTCCTTGTCGTAGATCTTGCTCCACCAACCAAAGTGGTTGAGGCCGTAGTAGCTGTACTGCAGCTCGCGACGATCCTTGATGCCGCACATACGGCTCATCTTATCCATGAGGTCGATCGGCATGTCGCAGATGTTGATGATGCGGCTGTTGGGGCGCAGCACGCGGCAGGCCTCGGCGACGATGGCCGCGGGGTTGGAGTAGTTGAGCATCCAGGCGTTGGGGCTGTACTTCTCCATGTAGTCGAGGATCTCGATGACACCACCGATGGAGCGCATGCCGTAGGCGATACCGCCGGCACCGCAGGTCTCCTGACCAACGCAGCCGTACTTGAGGGGGATCTTCTCGTCGAGCTCGCGCATAGCGTAGAGACCCACGCGGATGTGAGCGAGGACGAAGTCAGTACCGGTAAAAGCGGTTTCGGGGTCGGTGGTGTAGCTAAACTCAACCTCGGGTGCGTTCTCGTGGAAGTAGATCTCGCAGGCCTTTGCCACGATCTCCTGGCGCTCGGCGTTGTTGTCGTAGAAGGTCACCTTGTTGACCGGGAAGCGGTCGCGCTCCTCAAGCAGCATCAGGGCAATGCCCGGAGTGAAGGTAGAGCCACCGCCGGCAATGGTCACGGCATAGTTTTTCTTGGACATGATGTCCTCCTCATTCTGGCCGCTTGCTCAATCCATCCCCGCACGCGGCCTGTACGGTTTGGAATTGTTACCTAGAAGTGGAGTTTTTTATCTCTAGAATCGGCCTTGCGGTGCATACCGGCTCTGCAAGGCCGATTGTTTCGATGGACGATGGTTTACAGAAGACTCTCGAACTTCAGAAGACTCTCGAACTTCTCGCGAACCTGCGGGACGGTAAGGCCGATGATGACCTGGATCGACTGACCTTGGACCACCAAGCCATGCGTACCGATCGCCTTGAAGGAAGCCTCGGGTGCAACGACGCTCTTGTCCTTGACGTTAACGCGCAGACGGGTAGCGCAGTTAGTTACATCGATGATGTTATCCGTGCCACCGAGCAGATCGAGGATGTTCTCGGCAAGCACCAAGCGCTCATCATCTTTACTCTGGGCGACCGATTTGCCAGCAGCAGCACCGCCCTGCTTTTGCTTGTAGTCGGCCTTGGACTTGAGCTCGACCTCAACATCGTCATCCTCGCGACCGGGGGTCTTAAAGTCGAACTTGACGATCAGGAAACGAAAGACCACGACCCAAAGAGCGGTAAAGCACAGACCGACAAGGATGGAGATGGCGTACTGCAGACCGTGTGCGGCCCAAAGGGGCAGCCAGTCCCACGAGAGCATCGAGATGATGCCGCCGTCGAAGATGCCCACGACGCCAAGGAGGTTTTGAGCCATGCAGCCGAGCGCTCCGAGCACGCAGTGGACGACGAACAGGCCGGGCGCGATGAACAGGAAGGTGAAGTCAAGCGGCTCGGTGATACCGCAAAGCATAGCGGTAAGGGTGACGGGAATGAGCAGAGCCTTGACGCGCTGCTTGCGCTCGGGTTTGGCGGTCATATAAAACGCAATGGCGACGCCAAGCGAGCCGAAGACCTTAGTCCAACCAGGGCAGGTATAGGCAGCCCAGGGCGCGGCATCCTTAAGAGCAATGCTCGGATCGGCAGCCAGTTGGGGCAGGATGTTGGCCCAAGCAGCAAAGATGCCGCCGTTGACCGCCGCGTTGTCGTAATAGAACGGCGTATAGATAAAGTGGTGCAGGCCTGTAGGAATCAGCACGCGCTCGAAGAAAGCAAAGACGCCCACGCCGAACGTACCGGCGGAAAGGATGAATCCCTGGAAGGCGGAGATAGCAGCCTGAACATGCGGCCACACCAGGCAGGCGATAAGAGCGACCGGAACCATAACGAAGAAACCGATCATATAGATGAACACGGAGCCCGAGAACACGCCCAGCCACTCAGGAAGTTCGGTGTCGAAGTACTTGTTGTGAAGCATCGTGGCGATACCAGAAATGATAAGCGCGCCCATGATGCCCATATCAAGCGTTTTGATGCTTGCGATAGTGGCAAGACCAGTACCGCTGCCCGCCTCGACAGAGTAGTCGACCCCAAAGACAGGGCCCCACTGCCCCAAGATTGTGCTTACAAAGTAGTTGAAGGTAAGGTAGATGGCCAAAGCCTCCATGCAGCAGCGAGCGTTCTGCTTGTTCGCGAGCGAGATTGGCAACGCTACGCAAAACAGCAACGGCATCTGGTTAAAGAGCGTCCAACCACCCTGGAGCAGCACATTCCAGCAATCAAACCAAAGATGACCCGCTGTGGCCATCTCGCCAAAGATCGCCTCGGTGGTAAACAACGTACCCAGGCCGACGACGATTCCGGAAAATGCGAAAAGAATTGCAGGCGTGTACATTGCACCGCCGAAACGTTGTATCTTTTGCATCATGACGGGGAATCCCCCTCTCTTCATTCGGAGCGCTGCGGTTTTGGCTTCACTCGAGACCGCAGACGCGCCGTTTGCGTGTACCTCGTGCAATAGGACGGGTGGGCCCGTGTCCCTGACTTCTTGCACTTACGTTTTATCACATCACTTATCTAGACAAGTTAGCATAAAGACTACGGTCGGTAAACGGTTGATTATTGGCCGTAAACGGTATATGTCCAGTATTTCGCCTGCTAAATCTGACATAGCTGATGGCTGCATTTTAAATTTCTTTTCGACTTGTCTAGATGTGCTTGTCTATATCTATATACATGCCTATACTTCATTACAACATTCACCGCCACGTTAAGGAGTCACCATGAAAAGCGCGGTCTTCTATGGAAAGCACGACCTCAGAGTCGAGGAATCGGCAAAGCCGGCCGTGGGCAGGCGCGACGTTCTGATCAACGTCAAAGCTTGCGGCGTCTGCGGTACCGACGTTCATATCTATGAAGGCGACAAGGGTGCAGCCGACGTTACCCCGCCCACGATCCTTGGTCATGAGTTTGCGGGCGTTGTCGAGGCCGTGGGCAGCGACGTCTCCGGCTTTAAACCGGGCGATCGCGTGTGCATCGACCCAAACCATCCCTGCGGCTGCTGTGAACCCTGCCGCGACGGAATCAACCACTACTGCGAGCATATGACCGGTTACGGCACCACCGTTAACGGCGGCTTTGCCGAGTACTGCTCCGTCGATATGCAGCAAGTCTACAAGTTGGGCGATCACACCAGCTTTGAGCAGGGTGCTATGACCGAGCCCGTCGCCTGCTGTCTGCACGGCATCGATATGTGCAACATCAAGCCCGGCAGCACAGTTGTCGTTATCGGCGGTGGCATGATCGGTCTGCTCATGATGCAGCTCGCCAAAAACGCCGGCGCCACCAAGGTTGTCTTGCTCGAGCCTGTCGAAGGCAAGCGCGAGGTTGCGCTCAAACTCGGCGCCGACCTGGCAATTGATTCCATCCACGAGGACGTCCCGGCCCGCCTGAAGCAGGAGGGCGTCGGCAACGTCGATGTCGTTATCGAGTGTGTTGGCAAGCCCGTCACCATCGAGCAGGCCATCCAGATCGCCGGCCACAAGGCTACGGTCATGATGTTCGGCCTCACCAAGCCCGATGAGACAATCACCGTCAAGCCCTTCGAGGTCTTCCAGAAGGAGCTTGTGCTTACCTCGTCCTACATTAACCCTTATACGCAGCGTCGTGCGCTCGAGCTCATCGACTCTGGCAGGCTCGACGTATCCTCGATGGTCGCAAAGGTAGCCTCCCTCGACGAACTCGGCGCCATCCTGTCAGACCCGGCCCTGCGTGCCATGGGCAAATATATAATCGACCCCAGCAAGTAAATCGCTTGACACCTGCGCGGGCGGCCCTCATCCACCGCTCGCGCACTCAGCTCTAGGAGACCGTCATGGCGCGAGCCATCTTCCAAACTATTTATGACAACGTGAAGCAGTCGATTGACGACGGCACATACGCTTATCAGAGCTATCTGCCTTCGGAGACTGAGCTCACGCAGCTATTTGACTGTTCGCGCATGACGGTCCGTCGCGCCATCTCGATGCTTGCGGCAGATGGCTACGTGCTCCCCCAGCAAGGCAAGGGTATGCGCGTCATTCGCAACATCAGTGACGAGACGAGTCGTGGCGGCGGCGGACTCGAGACCTTTAAGGAAATCGCAGCCAGTCGAGGCTTTGAGCTCAAAACGGTCACCACTGTCTTTGAGCTCCTCGTCTGTAACAAGGCGCTCTCCAAGATTACCGGGTTTCCTGAAGGCTGTGAGCTCACGCGTGCCAAACGCATCCGTTATGCAGACGGACAAGCCGTGTGCTCCGACGACTCCTATTACCTAAGCTCACAGGTACCGGGGCTGACACCCGAGATTGTCAACGACTCGATCTATCGTTACCTCGAAGAAGGCCTTGGCATTAAGATTGCCACGGGCAAACGCGATGTAACGATTGAGCATCCCACGCCCGAGGATGCACGCGTGCTCGATCTCGACGACTTTAACGCACTCGCCGTTGTACGCGGACAGACCTACAACGCCGACGGCATCCTTATGGAATACACCGAGACAAAGCAGGTTCCCAGCTTCTTTTTACTCCACGAAACGGTCACCCGCCGCAATAACGGCAGCGAGACCCATCAGAGCAGTATGAGCTAACCATCTATTAGTTGCGGTGGGATAGTTCCTAGAATGGCCAGCTTAAGGGCAAAACAGGAACTATCCCACCGCAACTTTTTTGACCGGCGGGGCAGTACCTGTCCCACCGGCCATCATTTACGCTCGTTTAGCTAGTCCGCGAGCTTCTCCACCTGATCGAGCATCTTGTCAAGCTTGGCCTTTGCCTCGGCCTTGACCTTCTCGGCCTCCTCGTGGGCCTTGGCCTTCTGAGCGGCCTTTTCCTCGGCCTCGGGGTCGACAACGACCAGATTGGACGCATCGTGCTCGACCAGCTTGAGCGCATGCTCGGGGCACACCTTGACGCAGGCTCCGCAACCTAGGCAATACGTGGACTCCAGTGCAAAGCGACCGCTTCCCACCAAATCGCAGGCAAACGTGGGGCACACGTTGACGCACTCGCCGCACGACGTGCACTTGTCAAAATCGCATTCCGGTGTGCTCACCTGCATATTCTGGGCAAGCTCGGGGTGGTTCTGCAGCGTCGAGAGCACCAGCTGCCGCCCGTGCGTGAGCGAACGGCGACGCTTGGTCGTCGTGGTGCCGCACATGGTGTTGAGCGTACGCTCGAGCTGCGTGATCTGGTGACGGTGGGCCTTGAGCTTTTGCGTCACCGAGGCCAGCGCCGCCGTCGCCGGATTGAGCTTGGTCACCGTCAGGCCCGTGGTGCGGGCAATCTTATCCATGTACTCCTTGCGCTCGTACTCGCGGCGCTTATGGCATTTGAGGCTCTTGGGGTCGACCTCCAGGCCCATGCCCGTACCGGCCCACTCCTCGGCAGTGGCGATGGCCTCGCCTAAAATATCCTCGCCACCGGTGTTGCGGCACTTATCGCACACACCCAGTGGCAGGTAGACGCTCACGTTGGGATAGTCGGCCAGCACCGAGAACCAGGTCTCGGCAGTAATATCGCCCACGCAGGCGACGACGACCTCGTTCTCGCGCGGCATGCGCTTGAGGGCGCGCGTGCAGGTGACGTAGGCGGTCTCGTGGCTCGTAGCAGCAGAGACGATGTCGTCATACAGGTTTTTGGGCGCCAGGCGCGGCGAAATGATCGCCTCGGTCGGACAGACGGCGGCGCACAGGCCGCACTTGCGACAGGAGTCGAGGATCTCAATGGCATCTTCCTCGACCTCGATAGCGTTGACCGGGCACACGTCCATGCACGCGGTGCAGCCGCTCTTTTCGTTTTTGCAGGTCAAGCACGGAATGGTGTTGCCGCGCGGGCGCTCCTTGTAGTCGGCAGGATTCCATTGCGGCGCCGACGGATCGAGTGCATCGGTCACGCCGCCAAGCGGATTTTTAAGAAAGTCGAAACCCTTGCTGATCTCGATAATGTCATCAAACAAATCGTGTTCCTGCGCCATGCGCGGCCCCTCCCTGAGCAGTGCAAACAAGCGATAGATAATGATACGCTATCGGCCCACACCTCGGGCAAATTACACGCGGAGCATCTTTGCGGCAAATAGCCTATGCCTATCGCCGCCTCGATTGCACAAGGTCAATCAAGCGCCAAGCTATGCCTCGCACATGAGCTGCACGAGCTTTTGTTTGGTCACCTTTGTCTGCTCGTTGGCCATGTTGCGTTCGTTTCTAAAGACCGCATCCGCAACGCTCATCAGGTCGATATCGGAAATCTCGCCAAGTCCCAGCTCCGCGAGCGTCGTCGGTAGGCCGACGCGCTGGCAAAACTCGAGCACCTGTTCAAGCTCGGGCGCACGCTCCAGACGAAGCTGGACCACCAGGCCAAACGCTACGGCCTCGCCGTGCATGGCCTTGCACTCGGGCAAAATCGTCAGGCCGTTGGCTATGGCATGGGCAAGCGCTAGGCCACCGCTCTCAAAGCCAACACCCGAGAGCAGAATATTGCACTCGATCAGGCGCTCAACCGCCGGCGATATACGGCCCTTTTTGAGATCGCGCTTGGCGGCGACGCCGCACTCCATGAGTGTGTCATAGCAGGCACGAGCCGCAACCAAGGCCAAGTGTCCCGGCACGCCACCGTGCTCGTTGGCGCCGTGCGCCGCGGCGCACGAACGCGCCTCGAAATACGTTGCCAGCGCATCGCCCATACCAGCGACCGTCATACGCAGCGGGGCCGCCGCGACCACGTTAGTATCGACCACGACCAGGTCTGGATTCTTCTCGAGCATCAGGTAGCGGTCGAACGACCCATCCTCGTGATACAGCACCGAAATCGCGCTGCACGGACCGTCCATCGACGCCGCCGTGGGGCATACACACAACGGCAACTCGGCATAAAACGCAACGGCTTTGGCGATATCGAGCATCTTGCCGCCGCCAATGCCCACCACCATGTCGCAATACTCGGCCCGGGCTTCCTTGGCCATTTCGACAACGGCATCTTCCGTACACGGACCGTTGTAAATCTTAAAGAACGGCTCGCTTAGATCTTCATCCAGAAATCCATCGACGATCTGCCTGCACAGCCGATCCTCGGTGCCCTGGTCAAACAAGACATAGGCAGCGCAGCCCAACCATGACAAATACCTGCCCTGACGCGAGAGCTCACCCGGCCCCTGAACATACCGGCCGGGACCGCCATATACCATGGGAAGCGCCATACGAGAATCCGCCCTTTCATCAACAACAATTGGTGCAAAGCAACCTGCCCCCTTTGCACCATAGCAAAAAGGGGCAAAGCCATCTGCCGGCTTTGCCCCTTCCTTAGCTTGATTTACTCATCCATGAGATAGTAGTGGCCCAGCGCGTCGGCACCCAGGATGGCGTTTGCGACCATCTCGGGCGTCACCTCAAACGGCATGTTGCACATGGTGTCATCGGGCGCGCAGGCGGCCTCGGCAACAATCATGGCCTGCTCGCGCGTAAGCTCGGCAACGCCAAGTTCCTTCATCGTGACCGGTAGGCCCAGCTCAATGCAGAAGCCCAAGACTTCCTCGAGTTTCTCAGTCGGAGCATCCTCGAGTACCAGCTGGACGATGGTGCCAAAGGCAACCTTCTCGCCGTGATACATTCCATGGCACTCAGGCAGCATCGTCAGGCCATTGTGGATGGCATGAGCAGCAGCAAGGCCCGAGCTCTCAAAGCCAATGCCGGAGAGCAGCGTGTTTGCCTCGATGATGTGCTCCACGGCAGGCGTCAGCGCGCCCTTCTCCAACGCGACCTTGGCCTTGACGCCATCGGCCATAAGCGTCTCGTAGCAGAGCTTGGCAAGTGCCAGACCAGCCATACCGCCCTTGCCGCCGGCGCAAGTGCCACCGTCGGCATCATGCGTCGCCTGGGCCTCAAAGTAGGTCGCGAGCGCATCGCCCATACCGGAAACCGTCAGGCGCACCGGACTCGCCGCGATAACCGTCGTATCCATCAGGACAATGTTGGGGTTTGCCTTAAGGAACAGGTACTTATCGAACTGGCCGTCGTCGGTGTAGAGCACCGAAAGTGCCGAGCACGGCGCATCGGTCGAGGCGATGGTGGGGCAAATGATAACCGGGGACTCCAGGTAGTAGGCAACGGCCTTGGCGGTATCGAGGATCTTGCCGCCACCGACGCCGACGATGATGTCGCAACCGTTGTCTCGGGCGAGCGCAACCAGGCGATCGACCTCGCCCTTGGAGCACTCGCCGTTAAAGTCCTCAAACAGCAGCTCGGCCTTAGCCTCGGCAAAGCCGCCCTCGATCTTGGCACCGACGCGCTTCTTACCCGAAGGCGTCACGATGACGAGGGCCTTAGCGCCGAGCGGCTCGACATAGGAGCCGAGCTTGGCGAGCTCGTCCGGACCCTGGATGTACTTGCTGGGGCTATTGAAAATTGCAGCCATAACTATCCCATTCTCTAAAAGAAAAAAGAAAGGGGCTCCGTACGGATACGTGCGGAGCCCCTCGTTACGATAACAAGAGTCGATTAGAAATCGATGTCGGTGTCGTAGTAGCAGGCCTTGAGGATCTTCTCGAAGTCGGCAGCCTTGGTCTCACGCGGGTTCTCGGGCGTGCAGGCGTCGGTCTCGGCGTTCGCGGCGATCTCGGGCAGCTTGGCGAGGAACTCCTCCTCGGAAACCATCTGCGGGTTCTCGGCGTCGACCTTCACGCCACCATTCGCGTAATCCTTGATGGACTGCGGAATGTTGAGCTGGTCGTTGAGGTCGCGAATCTTCTGGACGAGCGCGGCGATGAGCTCCTCGTTGGTCTCGCCGGGAAGGTGCAGGATCTCCTTGGCCACGTAAGCGTAACGCTCGGCAGCACGCGGGTCCTTGGAGTTCCACTGGATGACCTTGCCCAGGTACATGGCGTTAGCAGCACCGTGGATGATGTGGCCGTTCTCAAAGGCTGCACCGGTCTTGTGAGCCATGGAGTGAACGATGCCGAGCAGGCCCGAGGAGAAGGCGATACCGGCGATGCACTGAGCCTCGTGCATGTGCTGACGGGCCTCATGGTCGCCAGCATAGGACTTGGGCAGCCACTCGACGATCTCGCGGATGCCGTGCAGGGCGTTGGCATCGGTGAACATAGAGGCGCAGGTGGAAACGTAGGCCTCCATGCAGTGGGTCAGAGCGTCCATGCCGGTATGAGCGCACAGCTTGGCGGGCATGGTGTAGGTGAGCTCGGGGTCGACGATGGCGACATCAGGGGTGATGTTGAAGTCGGCCAGCGGGTACTTGATGCCCTTGGCGTAGTCGGTAATGACGGAGAACGCGGTGACCTCGGTAGCGGTGCCGGAGGTAGAGGAGATGGCGCAGAAATGAGCCTTCTGACGCAGCTCGGGGAAGCTGAACGGCTGGATGATGTTATCGAAGGACTCCTCGGGATACTCGTAGAAGACCCACATGGCCTTAGCGGCATCGATGGGCGAGCCGCCGCCGATGGCGATAATCCAGTCGGGCTCGAACTCGCGCATGGCCTCGGCGCCCTTCATGACCGTCTCGATGGACGGGTCGGACTCGACGCCCTCGAACAGCTTGACCTCGAAACCGCCCTCTTTGAGGTCGGCCTCAACGTCCTGCAGGAACCCGCCGCGGCGCATAGAGCTGCCGCCAGAAACGATGATGGCCTTCTTGCCCTTGAGGTTCTTCACCTCGTGGCGAGCGCCCTCACCAAAGTACAGATCGCGAGGATTGGTAAAACGTCCCATACTGTGCCTCCTAAACAAGCCCCTCTTAGACTTGCGTATATAACGGAGCACCCGATTGGCTCCGTTAGGACCGGTTTGCACATTGCCGGCGATGACAATGCACGATGTCTAAACGTCTCAACGCTCAGACAAACACTATTTTACCGTTCTGGTTGGTCAGTTATTCATCTAAAGCCAACAATGATGAAACGTTTTTTCTATCCCTGAAGACCCTTGTGGGGCATTCATACTCCCAAGCTGGGCAAACGTTTTATCAAGGTTGACTACATATCCCGGGCAGGACGGTACCCCTCCAAAATGCGCCCCGTTCGCCGCCAAAAATCGACCGTTTGCGGCACCGTGATACCACTCGGTCGTCCAAGGTGCCGACATTTGTGCGACATCCGTCTTCGTGGTGCAAAGGTGCATGTCCAAGTGCGGCACCCCCGGTGTGCCACATGCGGGTAAACTAGAACCTTATATAGAGACATTTGAACCCTAACCGCAGCAAAGGAGGCCCCATGGCATTCGATCCCGTTCAAGAGGATTGCCATCGCCTCGTTCTTGAGGCCCTGCGCCGCGACAATATCCCGCTCACCGACGGTGCCGCCGTAGAGCGTCTGATGGAACAATTCACCCGTAACCCCGCGCCGCTCATCGTGCACGACCGCGACCGAGCCGGGCACCTCATTGCCAAGGTGGTCGAGGCTGTCGACTACCGCATCCCTTTTATCCCCGACGACGCCCAGGCAGAGCAAGAAGAAGCCGCAGCCGAGAACATGCTCCGCGAGGCAGCCGCGCTCGATCCGGCCAACTGGGATGCCCAGCGCATGCTGACGGCGCTCACCGCCGAATCCAACGAGGAATACGTACAGTATCTGGTGTCCAAGTGCGACGAGGTGGAGCACGATTTGGCGCTCAAGATCGCCTCGGCGCAGGACCCCTACGAGCGTGAGGCCGCAGGCGACCTGACCCGCCGTCCCTACCTGCGCTGGCTTGCCGCCTTGGCATCGCGCGCGCTCATTAGCGGCCGCTACCGCATGTCGCTGGATGTCGCGAATCGCAGCCTGGACTTTGCGCCCAACGACCCCGCTGGCGTCCGCCATACCGCGATGCTTGCCATGGCAAAGCTCGAATACCCTGCCGAGGAGCTCAAGCGTTTTCGTTCCGCCCACTCCGTGCCCTATCTTGCCAACACGCCGCTGCGCCGCCGTCCCAAGGACGCGGAGCGCGACCTGGACCCGTGGACGCTCATCGCGCTGATGAGCGCAGCCTGGCGCGAGCTGGACTACGAAGGCGCCGAACACTACCTGCGCATCCTGGTGCGCTCATGCCCACACGCGGCCGAGGCGCTCTACTTCCAAACCGAGTTTCCCGATGGCGTCTATGCCCGCGTCAACGTAGGTCCGGGCTCCACCGACGAGCTTGTCCTTGCCCTGTCCGAGGCGACACCGGTGCTGCAGGAGGGCCTAGGCGCGCCCGACAACGCCAGCTTTGCCGCCTGGGTCGCCACCAACGACATCGTGCGCTCCCAAATCGACGAGCGCATCCTACGCGCGGCCGAACAGGGATTGCCGTTTAAGGGAGGAGACCTCTAATGGATCCGAGCGTCTACATCCCCGCCTATCTGGAGCGCACCTATCTGGCGTCGCACCCCGAACTCACCGATGCAGCACGCGAGCTTGTCCATAACGACATCAGCGCAAACCCTCACAAGTATGCGCAGACCGAGCATGCCCAAGCGCTGCTGTCCTATGCCGGCGTTCATCGTCATTTGCTCGACGAGCTTCGTCGCATCGAGGACATGGGCAGCGACGAGGAGTTTGAGCAGACGCGCAACCGCCTGTTCGACGACATGCGTGACGAGCTGCTCAAGATCGTCCGCGTCGATGCGCTGGCCGTCGACGCCCAGTTGCTCGCCATCATCCTGGCGGACACGCCCGTCGATGCCTGCCTGGGTGACTTGATGAAGCTCGAGACGAGTACGGCCGACTACCTGCAGCAGAGCGTGCCTGGGTTCGACATGGAGGCCCCGCACTACTGGGCCAATAATGTTTTAGCCGACGGTGTCACCGCAGCAGACCTTACCGTGAGCGAGCCGGCCCTTATCGGGTGGCTCCACACGCTCGAGGCCATCTCGCAGCTGTGTATGGCGAGCGCTCGTTACCGCGCCGCCGCCAACTATTCTCGCCGTGTCCTTAAGGCGGAGGGCTATCCCACCCGGGCCGCCGGCACCGTGTTGCTTGCCCTCGCCCGCTTGGAAGACCAGGACGGTTTTTTTGCCCTGGCTCACCAGCTCGAGGAGCAGATGGGGGCAGACGCACTCGAGAACTCCCCCTGGTACCTGCTCGCCCGCACGATTCTGCTGTTCAAAACAAACAAGATGCGCCCGGCGACGCGCGCGCTGCGTGAGTTCGCTAACCGTTGCGAGGGCGGCGCGTTCTTCTTGCTGAACCCCATGTACCAGACGCCGTATCTTCCCTGCCGACCCGAGCCGCGCGACCCCTGGGACCTCTCGCACCAGGCGGTTTGGGAAGCCGACGGCATTATCTCGGACACCCCCGACTTTGCCCCCTGGGCCAACGCCTGCGAAGATGTATCGCAACTTGCCCAGGAATTTGCGCGCCGCTACGGCTTTTAGCGACGCGATCGCCCCGACCATGTCATCTATGTTAGGAACGGCTTCATGAACCTCCGCTCATCTCTCGCCTGCACCTCGAGCGATATCGCCCGCTGGGGACTGCGTTCTGTCCTCAAACGCCAGGGTGGCGTGCTTCCCGGCCGCATCGCCATGAAGATCGACCCCGAGCTGCTAAGCGACCTCGCAAGTCTGGTCGACCGCAGCGTGGTGATCACCGGCACCAATGGCAAGACCACCACTTCGAACCTGATCGCCGACGCTGTTGCTGCCAGCGGTGCTACCGTGGTGTGCAACCGTGCCGGCAACAATATGGAGCCTGGTGTGGTGGGTGCTCTGCTCGAGGCCCGCGGCGGCCTTAAGCACACCAGCAGCGGCAAGCGCGTGGGCGTTTTTGAGTGCGACGAGCTCTACACCGTACGCGTTCTGCCCAAGCTCAAGCCGACGTACTTTGTGCTGCTCAACCTGTTCCGCGACCAGCTAGACCGCTACGGCGAGATTGACCACACCCAGGACGTCATCGCCCACGCGCTGGAGCTTTCGCCGGCAACAACGCTCATCTACAACGCCGACGACCCGCTTTGTGCCGCGATCGCCGCGCGCGTTCCCAATATGAGCATCGCCTTTGGCATCGACGGCGCCACGGGCACCGAGTCAGATCGCATTAGCGACTCGCGTTTTTGCTCGCAGTGCAACGCACCGTTGGAGTACGACTATGTGCAGTACGGACAGCTTGGCGCATACCATTGCCCCTCGTGCGGCTGGGCCCGCCCTGCGCTTGCCCGTCGCGTGACGGGCGTGGAGCTCGGCTGCGACGGCTACGGCTTTGACCTGGCCTTTGGATCTGCGCCCGACGCGGCTGCCGTACACATCGCCACACGCTACAACGGCCTGTATATGGTCTACAACGTAGCCGCAGCCTTCTTCGCCGCCCACGAGTTGGGCGTGGACGCGGCGCATCTGCAGCCCACGCTCGATGCCTACATCCCCGCCGGCGGGCGTATGGGCCGCTGGGAAATCGCCGGCCGAACCGTCGAGGCCAACCTGGCCAAGAATCCCGTGGGTTTCGATCGCCAGATTCAGTCCATCAAGACGGCAGGCGGCAGACTCTGCGCTTTCTTCCTCAACGACAACGATGCCGACGGCCACGATGTATCGTGGATCTACGACGTCGACTTTGAGCGCATCGCCGACACAACGGGACTTGTCGCCTTTGCCGGCGGCACACGCGCGCACGACATGCAGGTGCGCCTCAAGTACGCCGGTATCGATGCCGCCATTATTTCGGACGTCGCGCAGGCAATTGGCGCCGTGGCGGACGAGGCCGCCGATGACACCTTCTATGCCGTCGCCAACTACACGGCATTCCCGCCGCTGGTCAAGGAACT
>CAVCHM010000019.1:0-39284 GCA_963602135.1 bacterium
AGCATTCGGGGGCCTTCCGGTCCCCGAATCATCACCTGTTATCTAAACTGTTAGAAAATCAAACCGTCGCAACATTCGATGATTTTTCGCGTTTGCGCGATTTTCATCGAATGTTGCGACGGTTTTTGGTGCAAGGTAGCCTGTCCCTTTTTGGCAGGTTGCTGGCTATTTAGTACTGCCACATATGGTTGACGGGGCCGGAGCCTTTGCCCATGTCCAGGCCGGCGGCGAGAGCGCCGGTTAGGTAGGCCTTGCCGGCATTGATGGCGTCGGCAAGTTCCATGCCCTGGGCCAGCGCGCAAGCGATGGCGGATGAGAGCGTGCAGCCGGTGCCGTGCGTGTTGTCGGTCTCAATGCGCTTGTGGCGAAACCACGTGGTGAGCGGATCGCCCAGGTGGTTGCCCTCGTCATCGAGGGGCGCAGGCTCGGCCAGTACGTCGTTGGCCTCGTTGACAAAATGACCGCCCTTAACCAAGGCTGCGCAGCCAAAGCGGCGGGTGAGGAGCATAGCGGCATTTTGTTGTGTGCGCTCGGAATCGACCTCGTAGTCGAGCAGCGCCATAGCCTCGGGAATGTTGGGGGTGATGACCGTTGCCAACGGGAACAGGCGGCGGGTGAGTGCCTCGGCGGCATCCTCGGCAATCAAGCGCGCGCCCGAGGTGGCAACCATGACGGGGTCGACGACCACGTTCGTTGCGTTCCAGGTGCTCAGGCGGTCGGCGATGACTTCGATAATCTCGACAGAAGAAACCATGCCGATCTTGACGGCGCTTGGGCGGATATCGTCAAAGACAGCGTCAATTTGCGCGGCTACGATATCTGGCGAGATATCCTGCACGGCGGTGACGCCCAGTGTGTTTTGCGCTGTGATGGCGGTTATGGCCGTCTCGGCATACAGGCGGTGCGCCGTGATGGTCTTAATGTCGGCCTGAATGCCGGCACCGCCGCTGGAATCGGATCCCGCGATGGACAGAACGGCGGGTACCTTACTGCGATCCATGCTCACTCCCTTGTCCGGTCGGATTCAAATGGGTCTTTAAGTCTGCATTATAAAGATGCCCGGGCCGGCTGTATTCCGAACCCGGGCGGGCGATGCAATCTTTACGCAAATGTAAGCAAATGTTCACACGTCAACAATTGACGAACACCATGTTACCGATTGTGGCTCCGGTGACGCGTTAATCCTCCATGCCGAGGTCGATCGTTGTGCCTTCGAACACCTTGTTAACGGTACGGACGGCGCACATCTTGCCACACATGGTGCAAGTGCCCTCGGTGGCGGCGGGAGACTCCTCGTAGCGCTTCTTGCCCGTAACTGGGTCGAGCGCGCACTTCCACATGGCGTCCCAGTCGAGCTTGCGGCGTGCCTGGCCCATCTTGTCGTCCATGTCGCGGGCGTGCGGCACCTTTTTGGCGATATCGGCGGCGTGTGCGGCGATCTTGGTAGCCATGAGGCCATCGAGCACGTCCTGGGCGTTGGGCAGGCACAAGTGTTCGGCCGGCGTCACGTAGCACAGGAAGTCGGCGCCGGAGCTGGCGGAGATGGCGCCACCGATGGCGGCGGTGATGTGGTCGTAGCCCACGCCGATATCGGTCACCAGCGGCCCGAGCACATAGAACGGGGCGTTGTGGCACAGGCGCTTCTGCAGTTTCATATTGGCGGCGATCTCGTCGAGCGCCATGTGGCCCGGACCCTCGACCATGACCTGGACGCCGGCGGCCCATGCGCGCTTGCACAGCTTGCCCAGCTCGATCATCTCGGCGGTCTCGGTGGCGTCGTTGGAGTCGTAGAGGCAGCCCGGGCGGCAGGAGTCGCCGAGCGAAATCGTCACATCGTACTCGTGGCAAATCTCGAGCAGCTCGTCAAAGTACTCGTAGAAGGGGTTTTCGTTGCCGGTGACCTCCATCCAGCCAAACAGCAGCGAACCGCCGCGGCTGACGATGTTCATCAGGCGGCCGGTCTCCTTAAAGGTCTTGGTGACCGACTTGTTGATGCCGCAGTGGATGGTCATAAAGTCCACGCCGTCCTCGGCATGCGCGCGCACGACCTCGAACAGGTCGTCCTTGGTCAGCTTGACCAGTGGCTTTTCCATGTAGCCGATGGCGTCGTACATGGGGACGGTGCCCACCATGAGCGGCGTTTCGTCGATGAGCTGCTGGCGGAACTGGCGCGTCTTGCCCGAGTTGGAGAGGTCCATGATGGCGTCGGCGCCAAAGTCCTCGGCGATCTTGACCTTCTTCCACTCCTCGGCGGCATCGGCCTTGTCGCCCGAGATGCCCAGGTTGACGTTGACCTTAGTGGACAGGCCCTCGCCGACACCAAAGGCGCGCATGCCCTTTTTGATATGCACGATGTTGGCGGGAATGGCGATGCGGCCGTCGGCCACGCGCTCGCGGATGTACTCGGGGTCGCGATGCTCGCGCTCGGCGACTTCTTTCATCTGCGGTGTGATCTGCCCGGCGCGGGCGAAGTCGATTTGCGTGACGAGCTTGGGCTCGGTCAGTGTGCTCATTGGCACGGCTCCCTTCGTTGGCATTACCCATATCAGGTTTGCGGGTCAGGGCGGGCGCGCCCAATCTCAGCCTGCCGTCCCGTCCTGCAAGCTCCCCGTTATGTCATGGGCTCAAGTATAGCTCGAATGGGTACGATTGGGCCAACGAGCGTGCCTGTGGGGAGGCGAACATGGAAGACAAGCATCTATATCGAGAGACACAATGGGACGTATCGGCCGAGGAGGGCCGTGCGCACCATGGGTTGGTCGCGATTGGCTTTGCGGTGCTTGCCGTGCTGGTGATTGCCTTTTGTATTTGGACGTTTGGCGGTCGCGGCGGCGCTGCCTGGGAGTTTGAGGCCGACGAGGCCCTGCCGATCATGACGGTGAAGGTCGCGGGCGGCAATACCGTTGCCGCGCCGGGCGACTATTGGTATCCGCGCGATGAGTTTATGCAACTGCAGCTGAGCGGCGGGTCTATTCCTGGCGAGGAAATCGAACGCGTGACGTTTGATGCGGCGCTCAAAACACTCACGGTGAAGCTTAAAGATCAGGGGAACGTGCCCACGACGATGGATATCGCGCTGACGGAATGGCGCCTGGAGCCCCCGTCGGGCATCAAGGTGTCCGAGGTGGAGCATGTCAAAATTACCTATCAGGATGGCTCGACAAATGAAATTGCCAAAGCCGACGGCTTGGCGGAATAGACGCCGTGCCTAGGCAGCACATTCAAAAGTAGCGGTGGTCCTACAAGGCCTGTTCGTTCAGGAAGACCAAAGTGTTTTTATTTGAAAGCTCGGGAAAGTGACGATAACCAACGTCGAACGCGGTGAGTTCGCTTACATCCTCGAGCTTGTTTTCTGCCATCCAGCGCACCATAGAGCCGCGCGCCTTTTTGCTGGCGGTCGAGCGCTGGATGGGCTTGCCGTTGCGGACGCCTTCGCCAAAGAGACACGTGACGACCGTGACGTCGGTGGTGAGGCGGGTCAGAACGGCCTTGGCGTATTCCACGCTGGCAAGGTTGACGATCGTAGCGTTGGAGCCTGCCGGAGCGATAGCCCGTGCGAGCTTGTCGCCCCAAAACGCGTAGAGGTCTCGGGCACCGTCGATGGCAAGTTTCGCGCCCATCTCCAGCCGATACGGTTCAACGGCATGAAAGGGGCGTACGCATCCGTAAAGGCCCGAGAGGATCCAGAGATGGTTTTGCAGCCAGTCGAGCTGTGCGGCATCCATGACCTCGGGCGCCATGCTTTGGTATTGGATGCCGTGATAGGACATGACGGCGGGGGAGAGGTGACGGGCGAGTGCGGGATTGTCGAGATCGCCGTTTTTCAGGATGGGCCCGAACTCATGCAGGGTGTTGAGACAAGGCCCCAGCAGTTTGTCACTCACATTCCACAGCGACTGCAGACCGCCGCTGCCTTCATTCCGCTCGATATCTAGCAGTGCGCGGTGGAGGCGAGCTGTCTCGCGCACAAAGGGTGGAATGCCCAGGACTTCAAAAGCATCTTGGGCCGCGCGCATCTGCTTGGCGGGCGAAATGATGACCTGCAGCATGGACTCTCCTCTGCCAAAAAGGAAGTTGCGGTGGAATACGGTCTGTTTTGGCCGTTTATGGGCCAGTTTAGTCCGTATTTCACCGCAACTGATGAAGGGTTGGTTAGGCGCGCTCGATGAAGGCCTTGTAGCCGCGATATGCCTCGTAGATATCGGCCTTGTTGGCGACCTCCCACAGGGCGTGCATGGACAGGACGGCAACGCCGGAGTCGATGACGTTCATGCCGTACTTGGCCATGATGTAGGCGATGGTGCCGCCGCCGCCCGCGTTGACGCGGCCGAGCTCGCAGGTCTGGAAGTCCACGCCGGCCTCGTCCATGATGTCGCGGACGAGGGCCACGTACTCGGCGTCGGCGTCGTTAGATCCGCCCTTGCCACGGCTGCCCGTGTACTTGTTAAAGCACAGGCCGCGACCCATAAAGGCTGCGTTCTTGGTCTCGAACTTGCCGGCATAGCCCGGGTCGAAGCCGGCGGACACGTCAGAGGAAAGCATGCGGCTGTGTGCGAGTGCACGGCGCAGGGCCAGCGGGCTATCCTCGCCGGCGAGCGTCATGATCTCGGCGACGGTGTTCTCGAAGAAGCGGCTCGTCATGCCGGTGGCACCCACGGAGCCGATCTCCTCCTTGTCGACGATGAGTGTGATGCTCGTGCGCTCCACGTTGGCGACGTTGATCTGGGCGAGCATGGACGGATAGGCGCAGACGCGGTCGTCGTGGCCATAGCCCAGAATCATGGAGCGGTCGAGGCCCATGTCACGGGCCGGGCCGGCGGGCACGACCTCGATCTCAGCGGAGAGGAAGTCCTCCTCCTCGACGTCGTACTGCTCCTTGAGGATGTCAAGGAACATCTGCTTGACGGGCTCCTTGGGGGCGTCTTTGTCGTCCTCGTCAAACTTGACGGGACGGCCGCCCACGATCACGTCGAGGATCTCGGCATCGACGGCGTCCTTGGCGGGCTTGGCCATCTGCTCGCTCGAGAGGTGGATCAGCAGGTCGGAGATGGTGAAGACCGGGTCGTCCGCCTTGTCGCCGATGTTGATGTCGACGGTGGTGCCGTCCTTTTTGCAGATGACGCCTACGAGTGCGAGCGGGGAAGCGACCCAGTGGTAGCTCTTGACGCCGCCGTAGTAGTGCGTGTCGAGGTAGGCCATGTCGCCGGCCTCGAAGGCGGGGTTCTGCTTAAGGTCCAGGCGCGGTGAGTCCACGTGGGCGCCCAGGATGTTAAAGCCCTGCTCGAGCGGGGCAGTGCCCAGGTTGACGAGCATGAGGTCCTTGCCGTGGTTGGCGGCGTACACCTTGTCGCCGGCCTTGAGCGCGCGGCCCTCGGCGATCACGGTATCCAGATTGACGTAGCCCGCCTCCTCGGCCATCTTGATACCGGTCTTGACGCACAGGCGCTCGGTCTTGTTCTCGCTCAAAAACTGCTTATAGCCGCGGCAAAGCTCCTCGAGCTCCTCGATCTGCTGTGGCGTGTACTTTTTCCATGCGCAGGGACGCTCCATGACGCAGGCTCCTTTCGGATCGATCGTGCTGGTTGATGTACCGTAAGCCATCGTATCACGCGCGGGCCCGCGGCGGCAGGGAAGCCTGATGTGCGGTGGCCGTGGGGCGGGGAGCGTGTAAACTGGTGTGAGCAAACCGTGCTCAGCCCAAAGCGAGGTATTCAATATGTCTGACAAGCGCCGTACCTTTGCCGTCATCGACGGCAACTCGCTCATGCACCGCGCCTTCCACGCCGTGCCGCCCACCATGAACGCGCCGGACGGTCGTCCCACCAACGCGATCTTTGGCTTTTTGAATATGTTCCTCAAGATGATTGACGCCTTTAATCCCGACGGCGTTGTCGTGGCGTTTGACAAGGGCAAGCCGCGCGTGCGCATGGAGATGCTGCCGCAGTACAAGGCTCAGCGCCCGCCCATGGACCCGGATCTGCACGCGCAGTTTCCCATGATTAAGGAGCTGCTCGCCGCGCTCAACGTGCCGATTTTGCAGTCCGAGGGCTGGGAAGGCGATGACATCCTGGGCACTATGGCGCGCCTGGGCGAGCAGGCCGGCTGTGACATGCTGCTGGTGACCGGTGATCGCGATATGTATCAGCTCGTGACCGAGCACGTCAACGTGGTCTCGACCCGCAAGGGCCTGTCCGACGTGGCGATCATGACGCCCGAGAGCGTGGACGATCTGTATCACGGCATCACGCCGGCGCTCGTGCCCGATTTTTACGGTCTGAAGGGCGACACGTCCGATAACATCCCCGGCGTGCCGGGCATCGGCCCCAAAAAGGCGAGCGCGCTCATTGCACAGTACGGTAGCCTGGACGAGGTCATCGCACATGCCGACGAGGTCAAGGGCAAAATGGGCGAAAACCTGCGCGCGCACATCGACGACGCGCTGCTGAGCCGTAAGGTGGCGACCATCCGCACCGATGCGCCTGTTGAACTCGATTTTGAGGCGACGTCCTTCCCGGCGTTTTCTGCCGATGAGGTTTCCGCGGCGCTGGGTACGCTTGGTATCACCGCCATGCAGAACCGTTTCTTGGCGCTGATCGGCGGCGAGGGCGGGGCTGCTGCCTCCAGTGTGTTTGAGATGCCTACGATGGTTCGCGCGGCCGCGGGCGATGCTGACGCGCTTGGTGCCGTTGCGGCTGAGATTTCCCGCGCGATTGATGCCGACGAGTGGGTCGCCGCCGTGGTGGACGACGACAAGGAAGAGGGCGCGCTCTTTGGACTGACGCGCACGCTGTGGCTGGCGACGTCCAAGGGCCTGTTCGCGCTCGAGGAGGGCGACAGCGGTGCGGCGGCTGAGGTTGAGGGCTTCAACTTCGCCCACGGCGTGATTGCCGGCGTGCTCGCGCGTCTGTTTATGGAGGGCCGCGTGGCGAGCCCGGACATGAAGGCGCTGTTGCACGAGCTTTCGCCCATCGATTCCTCTGAGCCCGAGCTCATGGATCCGCTGGCAGCCGATTCCACGCGTATCTTCGATACCGTGGTCGCTGCCTACCTGCTGGATTCCGACCGCTCCGAGTTCGATGAGGCATATCTGGCCGATACCTATCTGCAGATGGCGCTGCCTGCGGCGCGCGGCGCAGAGGGTGCTGGTGAGGACGCTCCTGCGCCCGCCGCTCGCACGGCGGCCTTAACGCTGGCGCTGGTCACACCGCTGCGTGACCGCATGGCCCGTGAGAATGCCGCCAACGTGTTCGATGGCATCGAGATGCCACTCGTGCCGGTGCTTGCCAAGATGGAGCGCGCGGGCATGCTCGTGGACCCCGACCGCCTGCGCAATCTGTCCGAGGGTCTGGCGACCCAGATTGCCGAGGTTGAGCGCAGCATTCGCGACCTGGCAGGTGACGAGACCTTTAATATTGGCAGTCCCATGCAGCTGTCGCACGTGCTCTTTGATGTGATGGGGCTTCCGACCAAGGGCCTCAAGAAGACTAAGCGCGGCTACTATTCGACCAACGCCAAGGTGTTGAGCGACCTTGCCCGCGACCACGAGATCGTGCGCCTGATTTTAGACTGGCGCGAGAAGTCCAAGATTAAGTCGACCTATCTGGACACGCTAGGTCCGCTGCGTCGTGGCGACGGTCGTGTGCACACCACGTACAACCAGACCATCACCGCGACGGGGCGTCTGTCTTCGAGCGACCCGAATCTGCAGAACATCCCGACGCGCTCGGAGCTGGGTCGTACCGTCAAGACGGCGTTTTCGGCAGGCGAGGGAAGCGTCTTTTTGGCGGTGGACTACTCGCAGATCGAGCTGCGCCTGCTCGCGCATCTTTCGGGTGACGAGCACCTGGTGCGCGCCTTTAACGAGGGCGAGGACTTCCACGCCGAGACGGCGGCGCGCGTATTTGGCGTGCCGGTGTCCGAGGTAACGCCCGACTTGCGCAGCCGCGCCAAGGCCGTGAACTTTGGTATCGTGTACGGCCAGCAGGCCTACGGCCTGTCGCAGTCGCTGCATATCTCGATGGCCGAGGCGCGCGACATGATCGATCGCTACTACGAGGCCTACCCGGGCGTGCGCACGTTCCTCGACAATGTGGTGGCGCGCGCCAAGCAGGCGGGCTATGCCGAGACCATGTATGGCCGCAGACGCCATATTCCCGAGCTCAAGGCCAAAAATCCGCAGCTTCGCGGCTTTGGCGAGCGCACTGCCATGAACCACCCCATGCAGGGAACCGCAGCGGACATCATCAAGATCGCCATGGCCCGCGTAAGCCGCCGCCTGGAAGAAGAGGGTTTTGCCGCCCACATGATTCTGCAGGTACACGACGAACTGGACTTTGAGTGCCCCGTCAACGAAGTCGAGCGCCTCACCGCCATGGTCCGCGACGTAATGGAGCACGTAGTAGACCTCCGCGTACCGTTGATCGCCGAAGCCAGCACCGGCATAACCTGGGCCGATGCCAAATAAAGACGTACCAACAACCCCAAAGTAGCCAAAAGCAGAAGGGGGCTCCTTGCCAACAAGGAGCCCCCTTCATTCAATTAAATTCAGCCAAAGTATCTGGGCGCCAAGACGCCATCCAGGCGGCAAACAAGTCACCCAAGGACCTGGCCGGGCGAGGCGGGTAAGTTTTTCGTAGATTCCGCACGAGCCGGAAAGCACTTAATGTGCTTTCCGAGCGAGCCCAGGACCTGACCGAGCGAAAAACTTACCCGCCTCGCCCGGCCAGGTCCGACGAGTCACGTTAACGAGCCGCCAAGATGGCGTCGATGAGCGTCAGTACGCCCCCGTCGTTGTTACTCGGAATACGCCATTTAGCATGCGCGTTCATGTGCTCCTCGGCATTGTCCACGATAAAGCTGTGTCCGACGCGCTCCAGCATGGGGATGTCGTTGTACGTATCGCCCGCGGCGGCGGCATCGGCGATATCAATGCCCAACTGCTCGCACAGATGCGCGACGCCGGCGCCCTTGTCGACACCCAGGTTCATAAAGTCGATCCACTCGCGGCCGGCATTGGTGACATAGAGCTGATCCGAGAACGCGGGGTTATAGGTCTCGCGGAACGCGGGCTCGGCATCGTAGGCAGGGAAAAAGATCGAGATCTTATTGGACTCGATATCAATGCCCTCAAAGGTGTCGACGTAGTTGATCGTGTTGTAGTAGACGCTGATCTCGTCGTGGTATTGATGGTCGCGGGCGAGCACATAGAACTCGTCGTAGCAGCACAGGACGGGAACGGCGCGCGGGTCCTCCGAGGCACGAGCGAGCACCTGCTGATACAGCGCCACATCGATGTTGCTCTTATAGATATAGCTGCCGCGATAGATGACGCAGGCTCCGTTGTCGGGACAAAAAGCAAGGCGGTTCTTGATGCCCTCGAACATCTCCTCGAGCTTGGGAGCGGGACGTCCGCTGGCGGGGCAGAATACGATGCCGGCGTCGGCGAGCTTGTCCAGACGCTCATCAAGACCCTGCGGCAACACGCGCTCGTCGGTGAGCAGCGTCTTGTCCATGTCGACGGCGATGAGTTTAATGTTGCCGATGTTGGCGTCTGATTCATAAGTCTGCATAAATGCGCCTTTCCGTTTCCAGATTGTTTCGGGCGTAATGACCCTCTGCTATGTAATCGAGCGTATTTTCGCAGGAATGGTGCGTACTTGCACTGCAATTCACAAACTAATGAAAAAACTTTTCAGAAATTTGAATTTGTCGCTTGTACAGCAGGCACTTTAGCGTAATATAGCGACCATCGAAAACGGAGACGGCAAAAGCACCGCTTACCGAGGAAAAGGTACCGTTTGCGATATTTGAATTGCGCTCGGCGATACGTGAAAGGAGAGGCAGATGCAGTTCGTAAAGATCATCACCACTGCAGACAATGCCATCCGACGCCAGCGCGCAATTTCCCGACGACGATAACAATCGTCTCTGTCCCCATGGGGCGCAATGCCTCAACAGAGTCATTTTGAGGTCGTTGGGTTTAAGCACGACATAGCCGCATGTTTCTAGGGCATGTATGTGCTGATTTTTGCTATTTAACCTGATATTGCACGGTTTTTGACCTCGAAATGACTTGCAACTGACCGATGTTCTAACTAGCTACCAAGGGCGAAAGGAAACAGCCATGAGCAAGGAAAAAGTCGTTCTCGCATATTCCGGTGGTCTTGATACATCCGTATGTGTCAAGTGGCTCCAGGACGAAAAGAATCTCGATGTCGTTTGCGTCTGCGGCAACGTGGGCCAGGAGGAGACCGGCCTGGATGCCAAGAAGCAGAAGGCTCTCGACCTGGGCGTTCTGGATTGTCAGGTGCTCGACCTGCGCGACGAGTTCTCCGATGAGTTCCTGACCAAGGCCATCGCTGCCAACTCCATGTACGAGAACAAGTATCCGCTGCTCTCTGCTCTGTCCCGTCCGCTGCTTGCCAAGAAGCTCGTCGAGGTCGCTCACGAGTTTGGCGCCACGTATGTCGCCCACGGCTGCACCGGCAAGGGCAACGACCAGGTTCGTTTTGAGGCTGCCGTCAAGGCCCTCGACCCTGAGCTCAAGGTTATCGCTCCGGTTCGCGAGTGGGATCTGAAGTGCCGTCCCGACGAGGTCGCCTACGCCCACGCCCACAACGTGCCGGTTCCCGAGGGTGCCAACGACAACCCCTATTCCATCGACGACAACCTGTGGGGTCGCGCCATCGAGTGCGGTCACCTGGAGGATCCCTGGAACGAGCCGCTCGACGACGCATGGGTTATGACCAAGAACCCCGAGGACACGCCGGACACCCCGACCTACACCGAGATTGAGTTTGAGGCCGGCAAGCCCGTCGCCGTCGACGGTAAGAAGATGAAGCTTTCCGAGATTGTCATCGCCCTCAACAAGATCTCCGGCGACAATGGCTTTGGCCGTCTCGATCTGGTCGAGGATCGCCTGGTGGGCCTTAAGAGCCGCGAGTGCTACGAGGTTCCCGGCGCCCTGACGCTCATCACCGCCCACAAGGCGCTCGAGGACATCTGCGTCGAGGGCGACCTGCTCAAGACCAAGATCAAGCTCGAGCAGGATTGGGCCACCGCCGTGTACAACGGCCAGTGGTACAGCCCGCTCAAAAACGCGCTTGATGCCTTTATGGCCGACACCCAGAAGTTCGTGACCGGCACCGTCCGCCTGAAGTTCTTTAAGGGCAACTGCCATGTCGTCGGCCGCAAGAGCCCCTTCAGCCTCTACGACTACGGTCTGGCTACCTACGACCGCGACACCACGTTTGATGAGAAGGCCAGCGCCGGCTTTATCGAGATCGATACGCTGTCGCTCAAGACGTGGGCAAAGGTCCAGGGCCCCAGCTCTGCTGCCGCCCAGGCCTAGCGCCTCCTTCCCTTGGTATCCGCGCGGCCCATCCGCGTGATACATAACGGGCGCACGGGGTCCCTACCTTTCGTTATGCTTGCTGACACTTCTTAACATCGGTGGCCCCTACGTTCCGCCCGCATATTTGATGCCGCGTCTGCGGCTGAGTCCGAGCCCCGCCGGGGTTGTCCGGCGGGGCTCCTTCTATCAATTTGGCGGCTTTGCGCCTATATATATGAGGAGTATCCATTATGTTCAATGCTATTGCGCATGCTTTACTTGCCCTCGCGCCCGAGATTGATGCTGCAAAGGTCGAGGACGTCCCTATGAGCCTGAAGGCCTGGATCGATGGTTCGCAGGGCAACATCCGGAGGGAAACGTTGGGCGCCAAATGCATGGTGCGTCACTTCTTTGCAAATTAGCTATATGGCCTCGTGCACGGTGGGGAATATGCAAAACTAGCGGTTGAAAAATCGCTTTAGTGATATGGCGCATTGCTTTGGGCGCTTGTTTGGTATTTGATGAAAGGGGACGGTTCCATGGCTCTTTGGGGCGGTCGTTTTGAGGCGGGCGTGGCCGAGGTCACGCAGGAGTTTGGCGCGTCGCTGCCGGTCGACAAACATCTCTATAAGCAGGATATCGCCGGCTCTAAGGCACATGCCAAGATGCTGGCGGCCCAGGGCATTATCAGCGCCGAGGACGAGCAGGCGATTGCCGAGGGTCTGACCGCAATCGAACAGGATATCGATGCCGGCAACTTCACCTTCGATATCAACGACGAGGACATCCATATGTCTATCGAGAGCGAGCTGACGCGTCGCATCGGCGAGGCTGGCAAGCGCCTGCATACCGGACGTTCGCGCAACGACCAGGTGGCGACCGACACGCGCCTTGGCGTCAAGGCACTGGCCAAGGAGCTCATGGAGGCCAATCTTGAGCTGCGCCATGTGCTGGTGGATGCGGCTAAGAAGTACGACAAGGTGATTCTGCCGGGCTACACGCATATGCAACACGCTCAGCCCGTGCTGCTGTCGCATCATCTGCTGGCGTATTCCTGGATGTTCGCGCGCGACTTTACGCGCCTGAAGGCCGCCTTTGATGCCGCCGACAACTGCCCGCTGGGTGCTGCCGCGCTTGCCGGTACGAGCTATCCGCTTGATCGCCAGATGACGGCTGCCGAACTTGGCTTTGCGGGCGTGATCCCCAACTCGCTCGATGCGGTTTCCGATCGTGATTTCCTGCTCGACCTGCATTACGCCGGCTCCGTTATGGCGATGCACCTGTCGCGTCTTTCCGAGGAGATCGTGCTGTGGTCGAGCTCCGAGTTCGGTTTCATCACGCTGTCCGATTCGTACTCCACTGGCTCGTCCATCATGCCGCAGAAGAAGAACCCCGACTTTGCCGAGCTTATTCGCGGCAAGAGCGGTCGCGTGTACGGCAACCTGGTGCAGCTGCTCGTGACCATGAAGGGCCTGCCGCTCGCTTATAACAAGGACTTGCAGGAGGACAAGGAGGGCGCGCTCGATACCGCCCATACGCTCATGCAGTGCCTGTCCGTTATGGCCGGTATGATTTCGACCTGGACCGTCAACGAGGATGCCATGGCGCGCGAGTGCGGCGTGGGGCACCTTGCCGCCACCGATGTTGCCGATTACCTGGCCAAGCGTGGCCTGCCGTTCCGCGAGGCACACGCCGTGGTGGGCCATTTGGTCCTGATGTGCGAGAAGCGCGGCTGCAATCTTGAGGACCTGCCGTTTGAGGTGTTCCAGGAGGCAAGCCCGCTCTTTGAGCACGACATTACCGAGGCGCTCGACATCCCGTCGATTGTCGCCGCACGCACGACCGAGGGCGGTACCGCCCCTGCCGCCGTTGCCATGCAGCTGCAGCGTGCCCATGCACAACTCGTTGCCGACGAAGGCGTGCTTGGATCGCTGACCAAGGTCGTCGAGATGGGCCACGGGGCAAAGTAAGGGTTTAGTTGGAGCGGCTTTGGCCATTTATTGATAAATCGTTTTTGCTTTTACGGGCGTCTGCTGTTGCGGGCGCCCGTATTTTGTTGCTATGGGGGAGGGGCTTGTCGAGAACTTCTGTAGGACCTTTGGGCAGGTTGTGAAGGGGGTGCGTTCACGGGCGGCAACCGACCGTCCGCTCGGTTCGGTGCGGTTGATGCGCGGTCGGATGGTACTCTAATCGGGCTTCGAAACAGAAGTGACACATATGGAACGTTTTAATAAATTGTAGCGTTTCAAAAAACAGCTTTTTGTTTAACTGCAGCTAAAACTCTGTTACGATGCAGTTCAGGCGGGTGCCGGAATGGGACTTGGGCACGCGCGAACCTACTTGAAAGGCTACCTTATGGCTATCGAGAAGACCTTCATCATGATTAAGCCCGACGCTGTGCGCGATCGCAAGATCGGCGAGATCGTCGCTCGCATTGAGCGTAGCGGCCTTGTCATCGAGCGCATGGAGATGACCACGCTCGAGCGTGCTACCGTCGAGGAGCACTACGCCCATTTGGCCGACAAGCCCTTCTTCGGCGGTCTCTGCGACTTTATGACGAGCGGTCCGGTTGTCAAGATGGTCGTTTCCGGTCTCTCCGCTGTCTCCAAGATGCGCACCCTTATGGGCGCTACCAACCCGCTTGATGCTGCCCCCGGCACCATTCGCGGCGACTTCGCTGTCGATGTCAACGCCAACGTTATCCACGGCTCCGACTGCCTGGAGAACGCCGAGATCGAGATCAAGCGCTTCTTTGGCTAAACCAGCTTTGACTCCTTAAAGCTGTTAGCGTGTGGCTTTGGCGCCGCGGAATTCCAGCCGCGGCGCCCTTTTTATTCCAAAATCTATGAAGGGGCCCGCTCGGACATGTGTCCCGAACGGGCCCCTGCTGTTAGCTTGTGGCACTGAGTGGTTTTAGGCTTCGTCGACGACCTTGAGTCCACGGGTCTGGTCGATCTCGTTGAGGAGATTGACGCGACGCTCGTGGCGGCCGCCCTCAAACTCGGCGTCGAGCCACTCGTCGACGATCATCTTGGCGAGCTCGGAGCCCACGACGCGGGCACCAAAGGCGAGCACGTTGGTGTTGTTGTGCATGCGCGAGAGCTTGGCACTGAAAGGCTCGGAGCACACGACGGCGCGTACGCCCTCCACCTTGTTGGCAGCCAGGCTGATCCCGACGCCGGTGCCGCAGATCAGGACGCCCAGGTCGACATCGCCGTTGGCAACGGCCTTACCAACCTTGTAGCCGGCGATGGGGTAGTCAAAGCTCTCGGAGGTGTCGGTGCCAAAGTTCACGACCTCGCAGCCGCGCTCCTTCAGGTGCTCGGAGATGATGTTCTTGAGCTCGACGGCGGCGTGGTCGTTACCGATACCGATCTTCATGGATGGTTCCTCTCTGGTCTGTGCGGCGCAAATGCTAAAGGTTTTACCGCGTTCGACTGCATGATAGCGCGACTTTTGTGTAAACGCTCGGGCGTTTTTTGGTCAAACGCTTTAGCATGCAACAAGACCAGCTTCTCATGAATAATTCCGCCAGTTTGCGCTTGAGCGCCGTCCGCCGGAACCATGGTTGCGGTTTTTGATGCATTGTTATCAAATAAATGAGCTAGCTATTTTTGAGAGCCCAGCCCGTTATACAAGTAGGAGATACCTATGCCTGCCGATTCCCTTCGTGATACCTCGTTTTGTGATGTTTTGAACCGCGAGCTTGTCTGTGCGCTCGGCTGCACCGAGCCCATTGCCGTTGCCTATGCAGCGGCGCTGGCGAGCCAGACGCTCGGTTGCGAACCCGATCATATGGATGTTGCCTGCTCGGGCAATATCATCAAGAACGTTAAGAGCGTGACCGTGCCCAACTCGGGCGGCATGCACGGTATTGAGGCGGCGGCCGTGCTGGGTGCCGTGGGCGGCGACGCTAAGAGCGCGCTCGAGGTGCTCGAGAGTGTTGACGATGAAGACCGTGCTCGCGTGACCGAGCTCCTCGCCGACGCCGGCTACTGCGATGTGTCGCTTGTCGAGGGCGTGCCCAACCTCTACATCAAGGTGACTGCCACGGCCGGGGGCCATACCGCGGTTGTCGAGATTACCGATCACCACACCAATGTCACGTGCCATACGCTCGACGGTATTCCGGTATGCGGCAAGTCGGCGGGGGAGTGTGCCGCCTGCGCCGAGCGCGTGGTGGCCGAGCGGGCGGCGGATAAGGCCGACACGCCCATGTCAATTGAGTCCATTGTCGACTTTATCGAGGACGGCGACATTGAGGGCGCCCGCGCTGCCGTTGAGCGTCAGATTGAGCTGAACGGCGCGATCAGTGCCGAGGGCCTCGAGCACGCTTGGGGCGCCGAGGTGGGCCGTACGCTGCTGGGCGCTCGTGCCGATGACGTCGCCTGTCGTGCCCGTGCCCGTGCGGCCGCCGGGTCCGACGCCCGCATGAACGGCTGCGCGCTGCCGGTCACCATTGTGTGCGGCTCGGGTAATCAGGGCATTACCTGCGCATTGCCCGTTATGGAGTATGCTGAGTTCCTGCGCTGCGACCACGAGCGCCTGGTGCGCGCCGTGATGCTGTCCGATCTTATCGCCGTGCATATCAAGAGCTATATTGGTGCGCTCTCGGCGTTTTGCGGTGCTATTTGCGCCGCGTGCGGCGCCGGCGCCGCGATTACCTGGCTGTGTGGTGGCACGCGCGAGCAGATCGGCGCGACAGTCTCGAACACACTCGGCAACGTTGGCGGCATCGTGTGCGATGGCGCCAAGGCAAGCTGCGCCGCCAAGATTTCCGCTGCCGTCGATGCGGCGATTCTGGGCCATGATATGGCCATGCAAGGCCGCGGCTTCCGCGCCGGTGAGGGCCTGATCCAGGATACCGTCGAGCAGACAATCGCCAGCATGGGCTACGTGGGCCGTGTGGGCATGAAGGACACCGACGTCGAGATCCTCAACATCATGATCGGTAAAACCCAGGTCTGCTAGATATTAAGTTGCGGTGAGATAGTTCCTAAAAAGGCCCGGTTGGGGACCAAACAAGAACTATCTCACCGCAACTGCGTTTGACGTTCTGTTGCCTACGACAGTTCGTCGGCTACTTGGTGTTCGTAGAAGGCTTCTACTACGGCGTTGAAGTCGCGGGCGAAGTCTTCCATGGTTCCGTGCCAGGTGGCTCGGCCGGGTTTTCCCTGGCCAACATAGGCAGTTTGAATGCCGCGGGCGGGACTGGGGAAGTCGCGCTTGGGATCGTTGCCCACCATAAGGACCTCGTGTGGCTCGAGTCCCATCACCTGAAGCTGCTCTAGATAGTAGGTGGCATCGGGCTTGCAGCGGGTGGTGTTTCCCATGTGCGTGACGAGCTCAAAGGGGGCGTCGGCCAGGTCGCCCCAACGCATGCGGCACTCGATGGCCCCCTGCGGAAAGCTGGGGTTGGTAAAGAGTGCGCAGCGCAGCCCTGCGTCCTGTACGGCCTGAAGCGCGGCGTGTGCGCCCGGCATGGCGTGGGCGTTAATGACATCGTCGTTCTTGTACGGAAGCACTTCGCGGTCGTAGTAGGTAAACGCCTCGTAGATGAGGGGATCGGAGAGGCAGATGCCGCATCGGCGCTCGACTTCGGTGCGGTAAAACTCAAGATTGGTGCGGTTGTCCGTGCCGCTGCGGCGGTTGGCGTTGAGGTCGACCAGGATGGTGCCGAGGCGTGCCATCGTGCCACCGCGGCTGCGGCGCCCGATATCCGCGAGCATCGACGAGACATCCTTAAAATAGCGAAGGATGAACGCGTTGAGGTTGATGCTAAGAAGCGTCTCGTCCATATCGAAAACGACTGCTTTGAGCACGCGGGCACCTTTCTCGATAAATCGTTCCAGAATCGTTGGCTCCGGATACTTTACCCCAAAGCCGTATGCCTAACTGCCTATCGTCAACTTATGGAGACGGTCGTCCACAAGATTGCGAAAAAGTCTCCATACGAGTAAAAAATCGCAGTTCACGCTTGAAATCGAAATGATTTCCCCGTAACCTATACGAACGTGATTGCATAAGCGTCACATTAGTATCTGTCGGCTCCCGAGTGTTCCTAAACGTTGTGTGCTTGTCGCACCCTTCTGTAGGTCCTAGCAATCGGGGCCCCGTAGTTCGAAAGGGGTCCACCTTTGAGTGAGATTCAGAACTCGTCCATTTTCTCTCTTGACGATGTCAACGAGGAGGAGATGAACAACCTCATCGACGGTACGATTACCGACTTTGATGAGGGCGATCTCGTTAACGGCACTGTCGTTAAGATCGAGCATGACGAGGTGCTCGTTGACATCGGATTCAAGTCCGAGGGCGTTATCCCGGTCCGCGAGCTGTCCATCCGCAAGGACGCTAACCCTGCAGACATCGTTGCACTCGGTGATCCCATCGAGGCTCTGGTTCTCCAGAAGGAGGACAAGGACGGTCGTCTGGTCCTGTCCAAGAAGCGTGCCGAGTACGAGCGTGCTTGGAACCGCATCGAGGAGAAGTTCAACTCCGGCGAGAACGTCGAGGGCGAGGTTATCGAGGTTGTCAAGGGCGGCCTGATCCTCGACATCGGCCTGCGAGGCTTCCTGCCCGCTTCCCTCGTCGACCTCCGTCGCGTCAAGGACCTCACCTCTTACATGGGCACCCGCATCGAGGCCCGCGTCATCGAGATGGATCGTAACCGCAACAACGTCGTCCTCTCTCGTCGCGTCGTGCTCGAGGAGTCCCGTAAGGCCGAGCGCTCCGAGATCCTGTCCAAGCTCAAGTCTGGCATGCGTCTCCAGGGCACCGTTTCCTCCATCGTCGACTTCGGCGCCTTCGTCGACCTCGGCGGTATCGACGGCCTCATCCACATCTCCGAGCTCTCCTGGAACCACGTCAACCATCCTTCCGAGGTTGTCAAGGTCGGCCAGGAGGTCGAGGTCGAGGTTCTCGACGTCGATCTCAACCGCGAGCGCATCTCCCTGGGTCTCAAGCAGACCACCGAGGATCCGTGGCGCGCACTGGTCAAGAAGTACCCCGTCGGCGCTATCGTCGAGGGCACTGTGACCAAGCTTGTCCCGTTCGGCGCTTTCGTCGACCTGGGCGAGGGCATCGAGGGCCTGGTGCACATCTCCGAGATGGCCAACAAGCACGTCGATCAGCCTTCTCAGGTCACCCACGTGGGCGACAAGGTTCAGGTCAAGGTCATGGAGATCGACCTCGACCGTCGTCGTATCTCCCTGTCCATGAAGTCTGCTGCTGAGACTCTGGGCGTCGAGATCGAGGTTACCCCGCTGCCTTCCGAGAAGAAGGACGAGGAGACCGACGCCGAGTAAATCGGTTTGACGATCACTTGTTTTAAGGGATCCGTCCGCAATGGACGGGTCCCTTTTTGCATTTGCTGTTGAGGTGCGCGATACAACCCGGGCGCAATGCTGTCCGGGCTGTCTGCAGGCTATTTGGTTGTCGGTGCATAAAAAATGCCGACATTCCGCCTCGGGGAGGAGGCGGGAACGCACCGAGTAGACGGAGGGGTGCGGAGCGCGGTCGTGTCTCGACTGACGACGTTGCCCATCGACGACCCTATTGTACTGCATGGCGTGGTTCTTGGTTTATCGTGTCGAACGCTTGTGTTGTGCCATTGCCTGCGGCAACGGTGTGCTACACTTTTGCACTGCTGAGTGGGCCAGACGGTCGCGCGATGTGCTGTTTGCAACACGCGTGAGGAAAGTCCGGGCTCCAGAGGGCGGGATGCCGGCTAACGGCCGGGCGGAGTGATCCGACGGAAAGCGCCGCAGAAAAGAAGACTCCCACCTGCGCCGCAAGGCGTAAAGGGAAAAGCTGAAACGGTGGTGTAAGAGACCACCAGCGTCGTGGTAACACGGCGGCTTGGCAAGCCCCATCCGGAGCAAGCGCGAATAGGAACGCTATGGGCCGGCCCGGTCCGCGTTCGGGTAGCGTGCGTGGAGCTGCACGGTAACGTGCAGACAAGATAAATGACCGTTCACGACAGAACCCGGCTTATAGGCCCACTCAGCAACTAAGTTGACGCTGCGACGGCGTTAGCTGGCCGATTTGGCGCTCATTCGTCGGTCGCCGCCATAAGGCGTGCTCCCTCCTCTTTCGGGCCAAATCGACTCAGCTGACGCCGTCTCGCTGTTTTTGCCCGGTCATTGACGTTGCCGTTCTATTTACTGGGTTTATCGGTACGGCCTTTGCCGTATTATTGAGGCTGTTTGTTGCTTTGCTTGTTGTTGAGGGGCTTTGTTGGACAGCTATTTTACCCTGCAATCGAATATTGAGGCTTCGGGCGAGTTTGTGGATCGCAAGAGCCGGTTTATTGCCCAGCTGGTCCATATTGAGTCCGAGGATGAGGCGAATGCCTTTATCGAGATGGTTCGCAAGCGTCATTACGACGCTCGACACAATGTTCCCGCGTGGATTTTGGTCGATGGACGCGAGCGTCAGAGCGATGACGGTGAGCCGAGCCGCACGAGCGGCATGCCGACGCTCGAGGTGTTGCGCGGTGCGGGGCTCAAAAATGTTTGCTGCGTAGTGACGCGCTATTTTGGTGGCACGTTGTTGGGGCCTGGTGGCTTGGTGCGCGCCTATACTGCGGCGACCCAGGCGGCGGTGGCAGCTGCTCGGGAGGCTGGGCAGGTCGTAGAGATGACAAGCGTCGTGCCGGTTGACGTGCATGTGGCCTATCCGCAGTATGAACAGGTGCTTCGTTTGGCGCAGGATTCGGGTGCCAAGGTTTCGGATACCGATTACGCGGATGCCGTGACACTTCATTTGGTGTTTAAGGCGGGGGAGCAGGAGCCGTTTTGCGCTAAGATGCGCGAGCTTATGGCGGGGCGCGAGGAGATTGAGGTCGGCGCTTCCGAATTTGACGAGTTCTAACGGCGACGGCCGGCGTGCTTTTGGATGGATCCCAAGCGCGCCGGCCGTCGTTTTATGTTGCTGCCGTTTACTCGGCGAGTTGCTTTAGCACATCGCAGGCGATCTCGACGGCATCGTCGATGCAGCCGGGGCAGCTGCGGAGCGGACCCTTATCCGATCCGACGCCCTTGAGCGTGCCGCAGACGGTCGTCGTGTTCTTCTCGCCAAAACGTTTGGCGATCTCGCGCGACAGCTTGTAGGTCTGGCCCTTGGTCTTGGGGTTTTCCATGCCGTCGCTCATTACAAAGCCCATGATGGCCACGGCGCCCGAGATGGCGCCGCAGGTTTCGGTCATGCCGCCCATGCCGGCACCAAAGCCCTCGGTGAGGGTAAAGGCGATCTGGGGGTCGAGCCCGACGGCGGGCGCGAGCGCGCAGGCGACGGCCTGTGCGCAGTTAAAACCGCGGGCGTGGTATTCGGCAGCCTGAGCCTGACAGGCGGTGATGTTGAGCTGGGCCGTATCGATTTGCTTCATCGTTGTCTCCTTGGTCACGGTGTACCCGCCTATGGTACCCGTGCCGGTACATGTAATCACCGAGAGCCTCATGTATGCCTCATTTTTATCTATCGAATAAATGCCAAGACCTGCGATAAATAACCTCGATTGATTTGTTCCATAACCCACCTTGAGGATGGGTTGAGAGGGGTGTGCGGTAGCGGTATCGTGAACCGAATAAAACAAAACCCAAGTAAGGGAGTTGGATATGAGCGAGCAGACCATCGGTACGACGTGTGTTCAGGGCGGTTATCGCCCGGGTGATGCAGAGCCGCGTCAGGTGCCTATCTACCAGTCAACCACGTGGAAGTACGACACGTCCGAGCACATGGGCAAGCTGTTCGACTTGGAGGAGTCGGGCTACTTCTATAGCCGTCTGCAGAATCCCACGTGCGACCTGGTTGCAGCCAAGATCTGCGAGATGGAGGGCGGTACCGCTGCGATGCTCACGAGCTCGGGCATGGCTGCGAACTTCCTTGCGATCTTTAACGTTGCCGGCGCCGGTGATCATGTGGTCGCAAGCTCTGCCATCTACGGCGGTACCTACAACCTGCTCGCCCATACTATGGAGCGCATGGGTTTGACCTGCAGCTTCGTTGCCCCCGACTGCACTGATGAAGAGCTCGAGGCAGCCTTTGAGCCCAATACCAAGCTCGTCTTTGGCGAGACGATTGCCAACCCCGCCCTTGCCGTGCTCGATATTGAGCGCTTTGCCAAGGCCGCACATGACCACGGCGTGCCGCTGATGGTCGACAACACCTTCCCGACGCCCGTGATGTGCCGTCCCTTTGAGTGGGGCGCCGACATCGTTACGCACTCCACCACCAAGTACATGGATGGACATGCTGCCTACCTGGGCGGTGTAATCGTCGACCACGGTCAGTTTGACTGGATGGCTCATGCGGACAAGTTCCCGGGTCTCACCACGCCCGACGAGAGCTACCACGGCGTGACGTATGCCGAGAAGTTCGGTCGCGAGGGCGCCTTCATTACCAAGGCCACCGCGCAGCTCATGCGCGATCTTGGCCCCATGCAGAACCCGCAGGCGGCGTTCTTCTTGAACAGCTCGCTCGAGAGCCTGCATGTGCGCATGCCACGTCATTGCGAGAACGGCCTGGCCGTTGCCAAGTTCCTGCAGAGCCATCCCAAGGTGCGCTTCGTGAGCTATCCGGGCCTGGAGGGCGATAAGTACTATGACCTGGCTCAGAAGTACATGCCCCACGGTACCTGCGGCGTTGTGAGCTTTGGCTTTAACGGTGGTCGCGCGGCGGCCGAGACCTTTATGAAGAGCCTCAAGCTCGCCCAGATCGCCACGCACGTGGCCGACGCCCGCACTTGCTGTCTGCATCCCGCTAACGCTACGCATCGCCAGATGAACGATGAAGAGCTCATCGCCTGTGGCATCTCCGCCGACATGGTGCGCCTGTCGTGCGGCCTCGAGGACACGGCCGATCTGATTGCCGACCTTGAGCAGGCGCTCGCGCAGTGCTAGGCTAGCTCCGTACAAGGTGCCGATGCTGGCAGAAAGCTTCGGCGATCTTTTGTTCCGATTCCGTAGGCGGGACCCCAATCGCGGCTGTTTGCAGGCGATTGGGGCCCCGTTTTTTGTGTTGGGCCACTCGAAAGGATGGATATGGAGAAAACCGCAGAGCAGCTGCGCCGCGAGCACATTGCCCTTGAGGGCGACACCCATGGCAAGAACAAATGGGCGATTCTGTTTACCGTGCTCATCATGACGTTTATGGTATGTCTGGATTCGACCGTCGTGACCGTGGCGCTGCCCGTGATGCAAAAGGAGCTGGGCGTGGGCCTCGATCGCATTCAGCTGGTGAGCTCGGTGTATCTGCTTGCGACTTGCGTGGCCATGTTGCCGTTTGGCCGCCTGGGCGACGTGCGCGGCAAGGTGAATGTGTTCCAGCTGGGCGTCATCGTCTTTTCGGTTGGTTCGCTGCTGTGCGGCCTTTCGGCCTCGCTCGAGGTTCTTATCCTGGCACGCATTGCTCAGGGCGTCGGTTGCGCGGCGGCCATGGCTAACAACATGGGTATCATCACCGAGTCGTTCCCGGCGCGCGAACGAGGCCGTGCCATGGGTATTCTCGCGACCTTCGTGGCCCTCGGCATGATGTGTGGCCCCGTGCTCGGTGGCATGCTGGTGGCAAGCTTTCCCTGGGAGAGCATCTTCCTCATCAACCTGCCCATTGGCGTCATCTCGTTTATCGTGGGGCTCTATACACTGCCGCATGTTAAGCCGGAGGCCGGCGAGCGCCCCATGTCCCTGATCGAGGCCGCTCGTCGCTGCTTTGCAAATTCGGCCTTCACCATCAACCTTGCCTGCATGCTCATCGTGTTCGTTGGTATTGGCGCATCCGAGTTTATTCTGCCGTTCTATTTTCAGGACGCCCACGGCTTTGGTTCTGACATTTCCGGATTGCTCTTTTTGGCGCTGCCGATGGTGAATGCCTTTATCGGCCCTCTTTCTGGTACGGTTTCGGACCGTGTTGGCTGCGAGGGCCCCACGGCAATCGGCCTGGGCGTGTACGTGTGCGGTCTCTTTGCGGTAAGTACGCTCGACGAGCATTCTTCTATCCCTGTGATCGTGTGCTGTGTCGCGTTTATGTCGTGCGGTACGTCGATTTTCCAGAGTCCCAATAACTCGCTGTATATGGGCTCGGCTCCGCGCGAAGCGCTCGGCTTTGCGGGCAGTCTGGGTAGCCTGGCACGCTATGCGGGTATGGCAGTGGGCATTACGGCGGCGTCGCATGTCCTGTATGGGCAGATGAGCGTGGCGATGGGCGAGGCCGTGACCAGTTTTGTTGCAGGACGTCCGGATGTGTTCCTGTTCGGCTTTCGCTCAGTGTTCTACGTACTCATGGCTGTGGCCGCCGTGGGCTTTGCGCTTGCCATGGTGCGTTTGGTGAAGATACGCGCCCGCCATTAGCGTGTTGGGAGGCTGTCTGCCACGATTCGCGCCGTCCCAAAAAGACTGGTTTGTGGTGCGATGCGGCTTGTGGGACGGGCGGGGGTCGGTCCGTGGTAGACTATCGAACAACGTTTATTAATCGCGCGGTATCGTTGCCGCGAGAAGGGGTTGCGCCATGCAGGAGCTTGAGGATCGTATTCGCCATGACGGCATCGTAAAGGCCGGTAACGTCCTTAAGGTTGATGCCTTCCTCAACCACCAGTGCGACGTTGAGCTGTTCGACCACATGGGCGCCGAGTGGGCCCGTCTGTTCGAGGGTGTCGAGATCAACAAGATCCTGACGATCGAGGCTTCGGGCATTGGTATGGCTTGCATCGCGGCTCAGCATTTTGGCGGCGTGCCGGTGGTCTTTGCCAAGAAGGCGCAGTCCATCAACCTCGACGGCGAGCAGTATGCCACGACCATCTACTCCTTTACCAAGCAGAAGGAGTACCCGGTCATCGTTGGCAAGCGCTTCCTGTCCGAGGGCGACAAGGTCCTGATCATCGACGACTTTTTGGCCAACGGCTGCGCGCTCGAGGGTCTTATCAAGATCTGCGAGGCTGCGGGTGCCGAGGTGTCCGGTATTGGCATTGCAGTGGAGAAGGGCTTCCAGGGCGGCGGCGATAAGCTCCGCGAGCGCGGCTTCCGCGTCGAGAGCCTGGCCCGTATCGCCGATATGGACTGCGAGACCGGCGAGATCACCTTCGCCTAAGCGCGCAACACAAGCGATTGGTATGCGATGTGACAAAGGGAGCGTCCCTTTGTCACATTTTTTGTATGAGGGGAGGTGTTGATATGGATGAGAACAAGATGGGATGGCGCGAGTATGCGCGCTATGCCGAGATGTCGGCCGAGGAGTTGGCGCGCGATTGCGAGGTGCAGGTGTTTCGCGCGACGGGTCCGGGCGGACAAGGCGTGAACACGACGGACTCGGCGGTGCGTATGAAGCATGGGCCCACGGGGATTACCGTGACGGCGCGCGAGAGCCGCAGTCAGTTCCAAAACCGTAGCAGCTGCCTGCGTAAGCTGCGCGCTGAGCTTGAGCGTCGCGGGCGTCCACCGCGCCGGCGCGTAAAGACCAAGGTGCCTCAGCGCTCTCGCCAGCGCAGGCTCAATGACAAGCACTTCAACGCCATTAAAAAGGCCAACCGTCGCAAACCGGGCAGCGACGAATAGCTTCCCCATAAGTTGCGGTGAAATAGGGACTGTTTTGCGTTTTTAGCTGCATAAACAGTCCCTATTTCACCGCAACTTAGGGGTGGCTAGTGGGTGGGGTGCCAGACGTGGAGGGCGCCGCCGAGGATGTCGACCTCGATGCGCGAGGCGACAACGGGCTCGCCGTCGGCTTGGATGGGGTAGTCGGGCTCCTCAAAAGTGAGCTCGGCGTGGCGGCAGCGGCGCATGCGAACCGGCGGCAACTTGGTATGGTGGCCGTCCTTGGCCGAAAGAAACATAGGCAGGGCAACCGCGCGAGGGACAGGGCCGCAGGCGTAGCAGACGTCGAGCATGCCGTCACAGGGGTCGGCATCGGGGCAGATGCGATAGCCCGAGCCATACGTGGGGCCCAGCTGAATCGCCATGATGATCGCCCTCACGCGCTCGGCGGGCACGCCGTCAAAGCTGGCTGTCATGGGGTAGTTGCGATAGCGTAGGCCAAACTGCTCAAGTCCCGAGAGGGTGTAGAGCGGAGCGCCCGTCAAGCCGGTCTTTTTGCGCAGTTCGGTGGTGCCAAGGCCGATGGCGGCATCAATACCGACGGAGAGCGTCTGGTCGTAATACTCGACGATCGCCTCGCCGCTGCCTCTTGCGGGGTTCCATGAGCGAATCCGCCCGATGTCCTGACGCTGCAGCTCACAGGTGAGCAGCGCGCCAAAATCCTTGCCGGAGAAATCTTCGATGCCGAGCGTCTGGGCAAAATCGTTGCCGGAGCCCACGGGCAGGACGGCAAGAGCGGGGCGGGCGTCCTCCTTTTGCGTCATAAGCCCGTTGACGACCTCGTGGATCACGCCGTCGCCGCCGAGTGCGATAACGGTGCGATAGCCCTGAGCCCGTGCGGCAAGCTCCTTGGCGTGTCCCATGTGCTCGGTTAGCACCAGGTCAAACTGGGATGCGCGCGCGGTCATATCCAAAAAGCGTTGCAGGCGCTCGGCAACTTCGCGTGCCGCACCCGACTGGGCGGCTGGGTTGGCGATGATGAGCGTGCGACCAAAATCAGTTCCGTGCATGGGGTGACTCCCGGCGTATGACGTGACGGTGCGGTCTCGCTCGGGTCGAATTGCTCCCGATTGTGGCTGCACGGCGAATACTAACGTCTACTCTATCAGGTCGTTGTGGCGCTCGATAGCCTCTGCCACCGTGCCGCCCTCGTCCACAATAAGCGAGCGGCGCTTGGGTGAGATGATGCGCTGGGCGGGGTACACGCCGCGGTGGCCGCCGGCGAGATAGCTGATAAACGCCACGATCACGAAGAAGCCGGCGGCCGTGCCGTGGAACAGGTCGATGGCCATCATACAGGTGGTGATGGGCACGTTAAGGCCGGCGCAGAACACGCCGAGCATGCCGAGAGCCGCCAGAAAGCTGGGGTCGATTCCGACGAGGCAGCCGATCCAGCCGCCGAGCGCCGCACCGATGCCAAACAGAGGCGTGACCTCGCCGCCTTGGAAGCCGGCGCCCAGGGTAAGCGCCGTCACCACGAGCTTGACGGCTGCGTCGGCAAGGGTCGTGTTACCGGCGAACCCGGCGCCCGAGAGCCAGGTGGCAAGGCCGGCATACTTCCAGGCGTCGAGCATCGCGTATGCCGCGAGCACCACGAGCGCGCCCACGAGTGCGCGAACAAGGTAATTGGTGATAAAGCGACCGTACAGGCTCTTGACGGTTCGAACCGACCAGGCAAAGAGGCGTGCCGTCAGACCGAAGATAATGGCGCTGGTAACAACGATGACGACCGTTTTGGGCGTCATGGCGGGAACGCTGGCGATAACATTCGCCTCGTACTCGGTTCCCAAGGCAAGCGACGTAAAGTAGCCGGTAAACGAGGCAACCAGGCAGTAGATGCCTGCGGTGTAGTCGATCTTACCGATAAAGCACATCTCCATGCCAAAGAACGCGCCGGCGAGGGGTGAGCCGAATACGGCGCCAAAAGCGGATGAGATGCCGGCGAGCATGAGGTCGTGGTGATCATGCTTTTTGAGGTGGGCGAGGCTCGAGATGTTGCTGGCGATGGTGCCGCCAATCTGCACCGCGGCTCCCTCGCGACCGGCCGATCCGCCCGTTAGGTGCGTGAGCGTGGAGCAGACGAAGGTGAGGACGGCCATGCGCATATGGATGAGGCGGGTGCCCAAGGCGGAATCGATGACCAGGTTGTTGCCACGCTTGGCGGCGAGACCGTGGTTCTTGTAGACCCACGCGGTGGCCATGCCCACAACGGGAAGCAGCGCGTAAATCCACGCATGGTGTTCGCGATAATCGGTCGCGATATTCAGCGAGGCCAAAAACGCCCAAGCGGCAACGCCCATGGCGAGCGAGACGATGACGACGAGTACGAGCAACTTAGCGCTCGCGAGTAGGTTGCGGGCGTTGCGGCGCGTGTCGGCTGCCAGGAGCTGCTCGGAACGGGTGAGCTGATGCCTGCCGGCCATGATGACGTCGTTCAGGGAGAAAAAACCGCCATCGTCGAGCGGCTGGGAATGATCCTGCGCCTCGTTTGCGCTTTCGGGTTTGTCGTTATGAGCCATACGTTCCTCTTTTAGGTTGCAACGCAAGCATTATAGAACGCGGCAAACGCGACGAACCGGTGGGTTGGTTTCCATTCTGTTTCGCGGCTTGCGGCCGACAGGTGTATTTGCGGGTACAGGCCAAGTCGCGGTCGCGCATCGGGGGATTATACTGAGACAAGCATAAAGAATCGGCGCCCCTGTTGTGCGCCGTGGCATTAAGAGGTGCATATGGTAGAGAAACTCATTCCACTGGAGGACGCGCAGTCGATTGTTCTGTTGCATGTTACTCCGACCGATCTCGTCGAGATTCCCGTGTGGCAGGCCGCCGGTCTTCCCTTGGCCGAGGACGCGGTGGCCGATATCGACATCTCGCCGTTTGCCAACAGCGCTATGGACGGATATGCCGTGCGTGCCGTCGACCTCGCCAAAGCGTCCACCGATGCGCCCGTGACGCTTTCTGTTGTGGGGCACGAGGCCGCAGGCCACGTGTTCGAAGGCGTTATCGCCCCGGGCGAGACCGTCCGCATCATGACGGGTGCGCCGGTGCCCGAAGGTGCGGATGCCGTGGTGAAATACGAGATCGTCGACGTGCTTGACGGCGACGGCAACGAGGGTTCGCACGTTCGCTTTTCGGCGCCGGCCAAGGTGGGGGAGAACGTTCGCTCGGCCGCCGAGGAGGCCCATGCCGGCGATGCCGTGATGCACGCCGGCGAGGTCGTGGCTCCGGCGGGCGCGGGTCTGCTGGCAAGCGCCGGATACGCGAGCGTGAAGGTGCACGCTGCCCCGCGTGTGGGCATTATCTCGCTGGGCACGGAGCTGGTCGCGCCGGGTGAGCTGCCGGCGCGTGGTCAGATTCGCGATTCCAACTCCTCGGCGCTGATGGCCGAGGCACTCGATGCCGGTGCCGAGCCTGTCTTCTATGGCATTGCGCCCGACGACGAGCAGGCGATATCCGAGCTTGTGCATCGCGCCGTCCGGGAATGTGACTTTGTCATCACGAGCGGTGGCGCCTCGGCGGGCGACTACGACTACGTGACGGCGCTGGTCCGGCGCGAAGGCGAGGTCCTGTTCGATCGCATCTCGATGCGTCCCGGTAAGGCCATCACGTTTGGCCTGCTCGGCGGCAAACCGTACCTGGGGCTTTCGGGCAATCCGGCGGCGGCCTACGTGGGCTTTGAGATGCTCGCGCGCCCGGCGATTCGTAAGATGCGTGGTTTTGCCGAGGGCGCGCGCCCCGTGCAGCAAGCGACGCTCACGCACGGCGTGAAGAAGCGCCAAGACCGTCGCTTTTACGACCGCGCCACGGTTGCGCGCGATGCCCAGACCGGCGAGCTTATGGTGACTGAGGCCAAGAGCCAGAATTCGGCGCTGCTTGGCACGATGCAGCGCGCGAATTGTCTGCTGCGCATTAACGAGGGCCCGTGCGAGCTCGAGCCGGGCGATGTCGTGGATGTCGTCCGCGTCGACTTGCCCGAGGGCACCGTGCTTTAGGAGGAGCGGTATGGAGTTGAAGATTTCGATCGTGACGTGTTCGGATACGCGCGATCTTGCCCAGGATGAGGCCGGAGCCGCGCTCGAGGAACTCATTGCGGCTCAGGGCTGGACGGTAGCCTCGCACGTGGTTGTGCGCGACGACGTCGACGAGATCGGCGCCGCTATCGTGGACGCTGCCGACGAGCGCCATGCCCATGTTGTGCTTACCTGCGGCGGCACGGGGCTTTCGATGCGCGACGTGACGCCCGAGGCGACGCGCGCCGTCTGCGACCGCGATGTGCCGGGCATTGCCGAGGCGATTCGCGCGTATTCGATGACCAAGACGCGCCGCGCGATGCTGTCGCGCGCCGTGTGCATGCAACGCGGTCATACACTTGTCGTAAACTTTCCCGGATCCACCAAGGCAGCCCGCGAAAGCTGGGAGGCGATTGCCGACCAGCTGGAGCACGCGGCACAGATGACGGCGGGCGGCGGACACGCCAAATAACTGTTTCACCTGCGGCGGAGTGACCCGAACGGTTGCTCCGCCTTTTTGCTTGATGCCGAGGTGAAGTCGATGCGTGTCGTAATCTGAAAATATATTCTCATGCGAGAATAATTTCTCACTGCCATTATTCGCGCTGAAGTATAATCTGATTACAGAATAAAGCCCGCGGTGGGGTGCCCGGGCACAAGGTCCGAAAGGAATGACATGTTCGATATGGTTTCTCGCCGCGGTTTCGTTTCGCTTTCTGCCGCTGCTGCCGCCGGCCTTGGCCTTGCTGGCTGCTCGGGTAACAAGGAGTCCGAGTCTGCTGGTTCCGACGCCGGTTCTGCCAAGTCCTCCTCTAAGAAGAAGGCCGTCGAGCTGCAGATTTTCGCCGCCAACTCACTCGAGAAGGCTCTGCCCGAGGTTCAGGAGCTTTACACCGACCAGACCGGCACCACCTTTGCCGACACGCAGTTCAAGGCCTCTGGCGACCTGGTCGAGCAGATGAAGGCCGGCGCTGCCGTCGACGTGCTCATCACCGCTTCCAAGGGCACCATGGACGATGCCGAGACTGCCGAGCTCGTCGACACCGACACCCGTGAGGACATGTTCGTCAACGACCTCGTGATCATTCGCGCCGAGGGCTCCGACACCAAGGTCGAGGCCATCGCCGACGTCGCGAACCTGGACGGCAAGATCGCCATCGGCGATGCCAAGACCGTTCCGGCCGGCAAGTACGCCAACCAGGCGCTGGCCTCCGTGGGCCTCTACACCGGCACCGAGGGCGACGACGGCGAGTACGCGCCCGAGATTGCCGACAAGGTCGCGCTGGCCGATAAGGTCGGTACCGCCGCTGCCTACGTGTCCACGGGCGACTGCGTGGCCGGCTTTGTCTACAGCTCCGACATCTACCGCTATGACGGCATCGAGGAGGCCTTCGTGTGCCCCGAGGATTCGCACAAGCCCATCGTGTACCCGGGCGCCGTGGCCGAGAGCTCCGAGCATGCCGACGAGGCCAAGGCGTTCATCGACTTCTGCCTGTCTAACAAGAAGGCGCAGAAGATTTGGGCTAAGTACGGCTTTGAGCTTTCCGAGTAGTGCAGAAGAGCGCTGCATAACGATATGCTTGAGGGCGGGCGTTCTTGCGATCGCCCGCCCTTTTTAGATTGAAGCGGCGTGCCTGCGCGTCGTTGCCCTTTGTTTGAGGAGTCGCCCGTGTCAAGGAAAACGATTTGCCTGCTCGCCGCACTGGCGGCGGTTCTCTTTGCGTTTACCTCACTGCCCGGAGTTGCTTGTGCCGAGGCGCTTTTTGCCACTGCCGACGGACGCCAAGCGACCGAGGACTCCGCGCTTATCGATGGTGTCGATTTTGGCCTCAATGCCTTTGAGCGCAACGCCAAGGGCACGGCACGCTCGTTTGCCGACCAGCCCGAGGGCTATCGTTTTCCCATCTACAGAAAGACGTCGCTCGTAACGGTGACCACGCCTACGAGCATCGTGGTGTGGGTTGATGCACACGCCGCCATGGAGGCGGGCCTCGACATTGCGAACTCCTCCGATCAAAAGGCACTTAAGAAGATGCTCACAGGGCTCGACAAATCGCACTCCATGGGCGGCGCGCTGCTGGAGGATTCAAAGCTCGAGTGGGTCTTTACCTCGGACAGTGAGCTTGTGCAGGGCGATTACCGCTATCAGTTTAAGGTGAAGGGCGGCGACGGCGACTACTACACCGTCGTGAATGCCGCGGATGCCGCAAACACCGAGCTCAATCTGGGTGACGGAGCCCTGTGGAGCGATAACGCCGCCTTGGTGCCGTATACGATCGTCTCGACGACGGAGCCGCCCTCGCTAGCGGAGCGCGCCGCGACCTTCTTTGGCAGTATTGACTACCGCCCGTTTTGGGTGTCCATCAAGACGAGCGGTCTCGCCTTGGTGATCGCGTTCGCGCTGGGCCTGTTTGCCGCATGGAAGACCATGGGCACCACGAGCCGCGTGAAGGGCCTGCTCGATTCGGTCTTTACCATCCCTATGGTGCTGCCGCCCACGGTCTGCGGCTTTTTGCTCCTCATGCTGTTCGGTCGCTCTACCGGGGTGGGCCAGTGGCTGATCGCGCACGGCATCTCGATTGTCTTTACATGGCCCGCGGCGGTGATCTCTGCCGTGGTGGTGTCGTTCCCGCTCGTCTATCGTACGGCACTCGGCGCCTTCGAGAGCCTCGACACGCAGATGCTTGATGCAGCGCGCACGCTGGGCTGGTCCGAGCGACGCATCTTTACCAAGCTCATGATGCCTCTCGGCTGGCCCTCTATTGCCGCCGGCACGGTGCTCGCCTTTGCCCGCGCCATGGGCGAGTTTGGCTGCACGCTGTTCTTCGCGGGCAACTATGCCGGCATTACGCAGACCATTCCCATCGCCATCTACTTTGAGTGGATGGGCGGCAATACGTCGGTGGCGCTCTTTTGGGTCGTCGTCGTGATCGTCTTTAGCTTCTTAGTCATCCTGTTCATCAACATGTATACGGCGCATTCGCAAAAGTATCGCGAGCGCGGTCTTTCCCGTGCGGAGCGCAAGCAGGCGAAAGAGCTCGCCGACCAGGGCGATTCGCTCGATCCCGTTGGTGGCGATGCCCTGCGTATCGATCGCGAGGCGTTGACCGAGCTTATGCGCGATGACGCGGTTGCGAAGGGAGGTCGATAGGCCATGTCGCTCGTTCTGGATATCAAAAAGCGCTATCCCGGCTTTACCCTCGACATTCAGCTGGAAGCCGGCGAGGAGCGGGTGGCGCTGCTTGGCGCCTCCGGATGCGGTAAGAGCTGTACCTTGCGCTGCATCGCCGGCGTGGAGACGCCCGATGAGGGCAAGATCGTCGTCAATGGCGTGACCTTCTTCGACTCTGCCGCGGGCATCAACTTGTCGCCCCAGGAACGCAAGTGCGCCCTGCTGTTCCAAAACTATCAGCTGTTTCCCAATATGACGGTGGCCGATAATGTTTGTGCCGGCGTTGAGGATGCCGGCGACGCCGCAGCGCGCAAAAAGCTTGCCGAACGCTATCTGGGTATCTTTGGCCTGGCCGACTTTGCCGACCGCTATCCCGCGCGACTTTCGGGCGGCCAGCAGCAGCGTGTGGCGCTTGCCCGCATGGTGGCGGCGCACCCGGGCATCTTCATGTTCGACGAGCCCATGAGCGCACTCGATGCGTATCTCAAGAGCGCGCTTGAGCAAAACATGCTCGACCTGTTCGATGTCTGCAACCGAACCGTGCTGTACGTGAGCCACGATATCGATGAGGCATGTCGCCTGTGCGAGCGCATCTGTGTGATGCACAACGGGCATGTGGAGGAGATCGGTTCCGTCGAGGACGTGGTCCGCCGGCCGCAGACCTTAGCCGCGCTGCGCCTGACGGGCTGCAAAAACACGAGCCGTGCGCGCAAGATCGGGCCTCAGGAAGTTGAAGCCCTGGACTGGGGTATGACCTTCAATGTGGGCCGCGAGGTGCCCGATAACGTGGCGTACCTGGGCATCCGCGCGAGCTACTTCCATGTGGACAACCGTGCCGAGCGTGGTCGCAACAGCTACGACCTGCACGTGGCCCGCGTGAGCGATTCGCGTTTTGAGCGCTTGGTGCTGCTGGATGTGCCACGTGCCGACGCACCGACGCGCCTGCAGTGGAAGGTCAACAAGGCGAGTGTGCCTGTCGAGGAGTTGCCGCAGGCGGGGGAGACCCTGCGCATGCATTTTGATGCGAGCAGGATTCATCTGGTTTGCCGGTAGCTCGGCGTGCTGGACAGCCGGGATCAGCTTCTCGACCGTCTGACACGCTTGCGGTCCGCCGTTCGCCGATTTCTGCATGACAAAACCTTATTAATCTGATAATTATTTATCAGACAGCGAGATACTCGCATCCCGATGCTGTCATACGCGTGTCGGCGGTGTTCGTCTGGACGACGACCGTTGATATAGTTACCTTCGACGAGAAAAGGAGGGCGCGCCGATGCCGCAGAAGACATATTCGCGTTGCGTTGCCGCGCGCGCCCTCTATATGGCTCGGAGCCGCATATGAGCAGGTATGTTCACGGCTCCGGGAGAGACGACGCACAACTAAATCATCAACCGCAAAGCAGGTTCCCCAAAATTCCGGGTTTAAGCACGGCTGGGTTTTCGCCACCCACCGTGCAGCAATACCGTAGCTATTCATTTTTGGTTCGAGAGGGGAACCGTCATGGCTGAAGAATTTGATTTCCATCCGATGTGGGAGAGCCTCGGCATGAATCTTGCCGACCACGACATGCTGCTGGGTGCCGTGGGCCAGATGTACGGGGATATGTTCCTGACGCAGAACAATCGCCCCAAGTCCACTTCCTACCTGGATTTTGTTGCCACCAACATTCATAGCGGCCGTATTAAGGAGATGCTCGACAAGAAGGAGGCCGGCGAGGCCACCAAGATCGTGGGCTCGTTCTGCGTGTACGTGCCCGAGGAGATCGTTCTTGCCTGCGACGGCATTCCCGTGGGCCTGTGCTCGGGTGCCGACTGGGCAACGGACAAGGTCGAGGAGCATCTGCCGCGCAACACCTGTCCGCTCATCAAGAGCTTTGCCGGCTTTAAGCTGGGCGAGGTCTGCCCCTACATCGAGTCGAGCGACCTGGTAGTCGGCGAGAACACTTGCGACGGCAAGAAGAAGGCCTATGAGTTCTTTGCCACGCAAAAGAACATGTACGTCATGGATATCCCCAACGTGCACGACGAGTCGACGCTCGTGACCTGGAAGGCCGAGGTCAAAAAGCTCGCTGCCAAGATCGAGGAAGAGTGCGGCGTCAAGATCACGCCCGAGCGCCTGAAGGCTGCCATCCACGCCGTTAACGAGAAGCGCCGCGCCCTGCAGCGTCTGGCTGCGACCCGTGCCGCCGACCCGGCGCCCATCAGCGGCCTCGATAGCCTGCTGACCGTGCAGGCTGCCTTTATGGACGACACGCCGCGCCTGACCGGCGCCATCAACGACATGGCTGCCGAGTGCGAGGAGCGCGCCGCCAATGGTGAGGGCGTGGCGCCCAAGGGCACCAAGCGCATCCTGTACACCGGCACGCCCATGGCCGTGCCCAACTGGAAGCTGTTCAACCTGATCGAGAAGGCTGGCGGCATCGTGGTGGGCGAGGAGTCCTGCACGGGTTCGCGCTACTACAAGGACCTGGTCGACGAGTCCGGCGAGACGGTCGACGAAATGCTCGACGCCATCGCCGAGCGCTACTTTAAGATCAACTGCGCCGTCTTTACCCCCAACGACCAGCGTATGAAGGACATCGTCCAGATGGCGCACGACCTGCATGCTGACGGCATCGTCGACGTGGCTCTGCAGTTCTGCACGCTCTACGAGATGGAGTCCTTCGCCGTGGAGAAGGCCGCCGAGGAAGCCGGCATTCCGTTTATGCACATCACGACCGACTACGCCGGCGAGGACGCAGGCCAGCTGCAGACGCGCATTGAGGCGTTCTTAGAGACGATTTAGGGCAATCGGGTCGCGCGGCGCCATTCGCTGAGGGGGCCGCGCGACCTGCGCGCTCGTTGCCTACGATTTCACGAAGGGGAGCGCTTTATTACGTTAAATAAACCTACTGAATAGATAGGTCTATAGTCCCGCGGAAGCGCATCGCGGGCAAGGCAGCTACAGCGAAAGGATTATCGAGTCTATGCACCCTGCGGTTCAAGTTGACCAGCTCAAATTCACGTATCCCGGCTCTGAAAAAACGATTCTTGAGGATGTTTCCATGCGGGTCGATGAAGGCGAATTCGTCTGCATCCTCGGGCAATCTGGTTGCGGCAAGTCGACGTTTCTGAGGCTTTTGGCCGGACTCGAGACTCCAACGGGAGGATCGATCTCCATGTTCGGAGAGACCATCAAGGGCGCCGGTCCCGATCGCGCGGTGGTGTTTCAAGATTACGGGCTTTTTCCCTGGATGACAGCAGGCAAGAATATCGTGCTCGCCCTGAAGCAGAAGTTTCCCGATACGGACAAGGCGGAGCTGAAGGCCAAGGCACTCGAGATGCTGGAGGCCGTGGGATTGTCGCCCGACGTGTTCGATAAGTTGCCCAAGGAGCTGTCGGGCGGTATGAAGCAGCGTTGCGCCATCGCCCGCGCGTTTGGAATGGATTCGCCCGTCATGCTCATGGACGAGCCATTCGGCGCACTCGATGCCGTCACCCGCGCTCGTCTGCAGGACCTTCTTTTGGAACTGTGGAACAGGCAGGAGCAAAGGAAGACGGTGTTCTTTGTGACTCATGACGTGGATGAGGCATTGTTGCTTGCTTCGAGAATCATCGTGTTCGGTCAGTCGCCCGCCCACGCCATCTATGAGTGCCGTATCGACCCGGATCAGCATAGATCCCGCGAAGGGCTGTTCGAGAGTTCCGTGCTCATGGGTCTTCGCAACGATCTGATCCGTCATATGAATTTGGATATCAACGGGCGTATTGATTAGCCCGCTGCATATAGGAACGAATACGTCATGCAAGAGAAAGGAAAACGTTCCATGACATCCATTAACCAGCCGTTGAGCCGCCGTAGCCTGTTCGCGGGATTGGGCCTTATCGTCTCGTCTGCGACTCTGTCGGGCTGTGGCGCCTCGGGCGACACGGGCTCTTCCAAGGAAAAATCATCGTCTGCCGAAAAGCCCGAGGTCTCCCAGATCAGCTGGGGCCGCGCCAACAGCGGCAATATCTTTGTCACGCTCGCGCAGGACAAGGGCTATTTTGAGGAGTATGGTCTCGAGGTGACCGAGAACCCCGTCGCTAACGATACGGATGCCATGGCGGCTCTTACGTCGGGGAAGGTCGACGTTACCTCCAACCAGGGTACGGTGGGTCCGCTCCAGCAGGTCGCGGCTGGCGAAGACCTCACCATCGTCGGCGGCTACATGCTGCAGGGCATGTACCTGATCGCCAAGAAGGGGACCAAGTGGAATGGAATCGACGATCTGGTCGGAAAGCGCATCGCCCATAAGGTGCCCCAGATTCCCATCTGCTATGCGATGCTCGAGGCCGGGCACGATCCCATGAAGGACATCACTTGGGTTACTACGGACACGTCTGCGGACCGTCTGGCGGCGGTCGTGGCCGGCGAGGCCGACTACGGATACATGTCCGGCGACATGCTGTACTCCATTAGCCAGAATGACGACGTCGACATCGTCGTATACGCCGATGAACTTATGCCCGCCTATGGTTGCTGCCGCATGAACATGCGCACGGACTTTGTCAAGGACAATCCCATTACGGTCAAGCTACTTCTCAAGGCTCTTCTGCGTGCCGAGGCGTATTTCCAGGCTAACAAGGACGAATCCGTTTCGATTCTGGCCAAGCAGCTCAACACCTCTGAGGACTACGTAGCCGCCTATCTTAAGAACGACCATTATAAGATTTCGATCGATCCGGTTCACAACCAGGTTCTCAAGACGTGGGATGTTATGAAGCAGATCGACTTTGTGTCCGGCGAAGCCAAGAATATCGATGTTGAGAAGCACATCGATATCTCGTTCTACAAGAAGGCGCTGGACGAGGTCATCGACGAGCACGGTGACGAGTACCCCGACTGGTGGAAGAACCGCCAGGAGTTCTTCGAGCAGTACAACGCATAAAGGTCTTCACATGCCAAAGAAACTGATCGGGTTTATAAAAAGCTATTGGATCACAGCGCTGGTTTTTGCCGCGATGGTCGGGGTCTACGCCGTTATCAGCGAGTTCAAGCTGCTCAATGCACTGCTGTTTCCGCCGATTCCCAAAATCGTCGAGGCTTTTCTGTCTAATGTCGACGTCATGCTGCTTAACCTGGTGTCGTCGTTTCAGCTGCTTGTTCCCGCCGTTATTATTGCCACCGTTATCGCTCTCATCATAGGCATCGCCTTGGGCTCAAATAGGCGGGTCCGTACTGTGTTGCATCCGGTCGTCTACACCGTCAGCGTGGTCCCGTCGATCTTGTTGTCGCCGTTTGCCCTGTTGATAGCGCCTGATTTTCGTTCTGCCTCGTTGTTCTTGGTCGTGTTCGGAACCATTTGGTCGACGCTGTTCGCTACCATCACGGGCATTCAGACGATCGATAAGCGCTATCTGGACAACGCCGCGGTCCTGGGGCTCACGAGATTCAAGCGACTCTTCAAGGTAGTTCTGCCGGCCGCGAGCCCCTCGATTCTGGCCGGTTTTGTCAACTCCTTGCGTGGCTCATTTGTGATCCTGGTCTATGCCGAGATGTACGGTGCCCAATACGGCATGGGGTTCTTCGTCAAGAAGTATACGGAATACGGCCTGTATGCAGAGGCGTGGGCAGGTTTCATCTTTATGGTGATCGTGCTGGTCGTTGTGATGCAGTTGTTTGAACGCGTGAAAGAGCGCTTGCTCAATTGGACAATCGATTAATAGAAAATTGTTTGTGAGGAATATGGTATGAAAATCACAAAAGTCGATGTTCTTCTGTTGGAAGAGCATCCGCAGGATAATCCCAATTGGAGTCCGGTCTTGTGCCGCGTCTATACCGATGAGGGAATTTATGGTGACGGCGAGGGGGCGATGGCCTACAATACCGGCGCTAAGGGCACATGGAGCGCGATCCAAGAATATGCCCAGAAAATCATCGGGATGGATCCGCTGGATCACGAAGTGATCTGGGAAAAGCTCTATAAGTCGACGTTTTGGGCTCAGAACGGCGGCCCTACGGAGTTCTCGGCCATATCTGCAATCGATGTGGCCCTGTGGGACATCAAGGGCAAGGCCTTCGGTGTGCCGGTGTGGCGCCTTTTGGGTGGCAAGCAACGCGAGTCGCTGCGCTGCTATGCGAGCCAGCTTCAGTTTGGCTGGGGCGACCATAAGGAATCGCTCCGTACGATCGATGAGTATGTTCACGCTGCCGAGCTGGCGCTCGCCGAGGGCTACGACTGCATCAAGTACGACTTTTTCACCTATGACGAGAAACCTGGCGTGAACTTCACCCACGAGGACACGACTCGACTGCTCTCGCCCCGGATGCGCAACCTTGTCGTCGGCCGTCTTGCCGCCGTGCGCGAGGCTGTTGGTCCCAATGTCGATATCATCGTGGAGAATCATTCCAACACCGATGCACAAAGTGCCGTGCAGCTTGCCCATCTGATGGAACCCTATGATGTTTTTTACTTCGAGGAGCCCTGCACGCCCAATCCCAAGATGAACAAATACGTGCACGACCATATCAACATGCCCGTCTCGCAGGGGGAGCGCCTCTACAGTCGCTGGCAGTATGCTCCCTATTTCGAGAATGGATCCGTCCAGCTCATTCAGCCCGATCTGGGAAATTGCGGAGGTATCACCGAGGGTAAGAAGATCTGCGATATGGCTCACACCTACGATGTGGGCGTTCAGGTCCATGTGTGCTCGAGTCCGTTGCTCACGGCGGCCTCGCTACAGCTTGAGTGTGTGATTCCCAATTTCACGATTCACGAGCATCACGTTTACAATCGATTCGATTACGTTAAACGTCTGGTGGTCAATGACTATCAGCCCGTGAACGGCCGATTCGAGATCCCAGATGCACCGGGTATCGGAAACGAGATCAGCAAATATGCCTTTGAGCACGGTATAAAGGCAGAAGTGAAATAGATTGCAGGCCTTGGGGGCCGCCTTTGCCCCCAAGGCATCCATGAGGTTCGTCGCTGGACACGGAGTGAAATTCCGTTTTCCGGGATCGTGGCCTATCGGAGGGGAGATAACGTCATGCTAACCATCGAGGAGCAGCCGCTGCCCAGCTCGTTTGAGGAGTTCAACGAGCAACGCAAGGCGGCGTTTATTCGCGTCAAGGATTATAAGCAGGCGGGTAATCGCCTGGTCGGCTTTCTGTGCAGCTATACGCCGCTCGAGATTATCGATGCCGCGGGGGCCGCAAGTGTGGC
>CAVCHM010000019.1:39294-41024 GCA_963602135.1 bacterium
CTTTAGTGACATGATCATCGGCGAGACCACCTGCGACGGCAAGAAGAAGATGTACGAGCTGCTCAATGAGCTCAAGCGCACGTACATTCTGCATCTGCCGCAGGGCCGTGACCGTGCCTACGAGCGCGAGGGCTGGTACGAGGAGTGCCGTCTGCTCAAGGAGGAGCTCGAGAACTTCTACGGCATCACGATTACCGATGACGACCTACGCGCTGCCGTGCGCCGTCGCAACCGTCTGCGTGCCGCCCAGCTCGAGATGTTTGCAATGCAGGCCAACCAGCCGGCAGCCATGAGCGGCGTCGACCTGATGAGCACCATGTTCGCCGGTACGTTTAGCTTTGATATCGAGGCCTATACGCAGCAGCTGGAGCAAAAGGTCGCCACGTTGCGCGAAGCCTACGAGGCCGGCGAACGCCCGGTTGCGGCAGATGCCAAGCGCATCTTGATCACCGGCTGCCCCGTGGGCGGCGTGATCAACAAGATCGGCCGCACCATCGAGTCCAACGGCGGCGTGGTCGTATGCATGGACGACTGCTCGGGCGAGCGTACGGCTGCCATGATGATCGACCCCGATGCGACTGATATTCTGCGCGCCATTGCCGATCGCTACATTGACATTAACTGCTCGGTCATGACGCCCAACGACGGCCGCATGGACAATACGCTGGCCATGTGCGAGAAGTACCACGTCGATGGCGTGGTCGAGAGCGTGCTGCAGGCGTGCCACACCTTCAACGTGGAGAGCGCCCGTATGCAGGAGGCCGTTGAGGGTGCGGGCATTCCGTACATGAAGATTGAGACCGACTACAGCAACGGCGACATGGGCCAGATCGAGACCCGAATCGCCGCCTTTATCGAGACGCTGTAGGACGAATGCGACAAAGGGACAGTCCCTTTGTCGCATGTGAAGGAGGATGCCGTGGTTGGCATTGGTATCGACATCGGTTCGACGGCCGCGAAGGCCGCGGTGGTGGAGACGGATGGCGCCATCGCGTGGACCTGCGTGATGCCCACGGGCTATTCTTCGGTCGACGCGGCCGAGCGCCTGCGCGCGGAGCTTGTTGCGGCCGGCTATGACGTGGCGGCCGATGACGTGCGCGTGGTCGCGACCGGCTACGGTCGCGTCGCGGTGCCCTACGCCCACAAGGTCGTGACCGAGATCACCTGCCACGGGGCCGGCGCTGTGCGTCTTTTTGGCGACCACGGCACCGTGATCGACGTGGGCGGCCAGGACACCAAGGTCATCCAACTTAAAGCGGGCCGCGTGGCCAAGTTTGCCATGAACGACAAGTGCGCTGCCGGCACGGGACGCTTTCTGGAGATCATGGCCGACCGCCTGGGTATTTCCCAGCAGCAGATGGCCGACCTTGCCCGCTCTGGCGAGCCTACCAAGATTAGCAGCATGTGCACGGTCTTTGCCGAAAGCGAGGTCATTAGCCTGATCGGTCGCGGTGAGCCGCGCGAGAACATCGCGCGGGGCGTGATCGAGAGCGTCGTGTCGCGCGTGGCCACTATGGCCGGGCAGGCGGTGGGTGCTCCATACTACCTGACTGGCGGCCTGTGCGAGAACGCTTACGTTGTGGAGCGGCTGGGCGCACTGCTGGGGTCTCCGGTGACCACCTCGCCCCAGGCTCGCTTCGCCGGCGCGATCGGTGCGGCTATTCGCGCGCAGGCACTCGCGTAAGGGGGCAGGTCCGTTGCGCATCCTCAACATCTCGGCCCAAAAGCCC
>CAVCHM010000020.1:0-39867 GCA_963602135.1 bacterium
GGGCCAGCCCGTGGGAGGCCAGGGCGCCGCTGACCGGTGGACGGCACCGAGCCGTCTGATGACTTGAAGAAGGGGGAGGCCTCGCGGCCTCCCCCTTTTTTGCGTTTTATAAAGAGCTGTAATACAAGAACTCGCCTTCTTTTAGCTTGTCTTACTGTTTGGCTGTATTTTGAGTCCTTCTTTTGTATTTGCGCGATAATAACTCCCATTGGCGTTAGGGAGGACTTGATGTTTACCGTTTTTGTCTTGGGCAATATTGCTTCGGGTAAGTCGACTGCCTGCCGCTATCTCGAATCTCATGGCGCCATGCTTATCGATCTGGACGAGCTTGCCAAATCGCTGTATGTGCCAGGCTCCGATATCGTCAATGCCCTCGCGGAAGAATTCGGTTGGGACATTCTGGACGAGGAGGGCGGCATTCGCCGCAATGTCCTCTCCACTCGAGCTTTCGTCTCTCCTGATACAGTTGCGCGGCTCAACGGCATCGTTCATCCGGTTCTCATCGAACAGCTGTCACTGAGGATTCTTGATCCGGTTTGCTGCACGGTTTCGTCCCCCCGTTATCCCTTTGCGGTTGTCGAGGTTTCTGCCCCGACTGGTTTTGAGGATGCTTTTGGCCTGGCTGATGAAATTCTGGTAATCAGCGCTCCTTTAGCAGTTCGTCGCGAGCGTGCCATCCATCGTGGTATGGAGTCCTCTGATTTTGATGCGCGCTCTGCATGCCAACCTGATGAGGCTTCGCTTTGCAATCTCGCTACGACGGTAATCGATAATGCGGCAGGCGATAACTCGCTCTATGAACAACTGAACGCATGGCTTGCGCGCCATGGCTTCGGGGATGAAGTGGATAAGGAGGAGGCCGATGCCTAAGACACGTTTCTTTACGTGGTATCGCGTGGCGCCACTTGCCGTCGTGTTCGCCTTCGGCCTTATTTCGCTCGTCTACTCGAATGCCCCTGCCGCCTTCTTTAAGCCTTTGTATCCAATTGACTACGAGGCGTACGTAAAGCAATCGAGCATTTCGCACAATCTTGATCCGTATCTGGTGTGTGCTGTCATAAAGTCGGAATCGAATTGGGATCCCGAGGCGGAGTCGAATCAAGGCGCTCGGGGATTGATGCAGCTGATGCCCGAGACTGCACACGATATGATTGCCAAGGGTCTTGTCGATGGTAACGAGTATTCGGCCGACAACCTTAACGATCCGGCTACGAACATCGAGTTTGGCTGTGCGTATTTTTCGTATCTTCTAACGTATTTTAACGGGTCGACTGACAGCGCCATTGCCGCCTATAACGCCGGCATGGGCAATGTCGACGGATGGGCGCAGCAGAGCACCTCGCTTCATAATGCAATCACCTTTCCCGAGACGCAGGCGTATCTGATTCGTGTCAATAATGCCTGGGTTCGCTACAAGACCCTCTACCCCGATCGGTTCGTATAGGACTATGCCTGCCGCCTGCGTATACTGCAGATATATGAGTTAGGAGTATCCATGGCGGAATTTGAAGTTGAGCGTGTTGGAGGAGAGCTCAAACGTTTTGGCGTTGAGGGCTCTGAGGTGCCGTTTGAGGTCGTGTCTCCATACGAGCCCGCTGGTTCCCAGCCTAAGGCCATTGAGTCGCTTGTGAAGGGCGTGAGGGACGGAGATCGCTATCAGGTTTTGCTGGGCGTGACTGGTTCGGGCAAGACCTTTACCATGGCCAAGACCATCGAAGCTCTCGGTAAGCCGACGCTGGTCATGGCTCCCAATAAAACGCTTGCCGCCCAACTTGCGAGCGAGCTCAAGGAATTCTTTCCCAACAACGCCGTGGTCTACTTCGTCTCGTACTACGACTATTATCAGCCCGAGGCGTATGTACCGCAGAGTGATACGTATATCGAGAAGGATTCCTCGATTAACGAAGAGGTCGAGATGCTGCGACATCAGGCGACCGCATCGCTGCTTTCTCGACGCGACGTGATCGTCGTCGCATCGGTCTCGTGTATCTATGGCATCGGTTCTCCCGAGGACTATGCGGGCTTGGCGCCGAACGTCGACAAGAAGGTGCCGCTCGAGCGCGATGACTTTATCCATGCGCTTATCGATATCCAGTACGATCGCAATGACTATGATTTGGCACGTGGTACCTTCCGCGTGCGCGGCGATGTCGTCGACGTGTATCCGCCCTATGCCGAGCATCCGTTGCGGTTTGAGTTCTTTGGCGACGAGGTCGAGCTGATTGCCGAGATCGACGAGGTCACCGGCGAGATGCTGCGTGAGTACGAGGCCATTCCCGTGTGGCCGGCCTCGCACTACGTGACTGAGAAGCCTAAGGTCAAAGCGGCTCTGAAATCAATCAGCGAAGAGTGCGAGAAGCGTGTGGCCGAGCTCAAGGCGACTGATAAGCTGCTCGAGGCACAGCGTCTGCAGCAGCGCACCGACTATGATCTCGAGATGCTCGAGACCATGGGTTTTTGTAACGGTATCGAGAACTACTCGCGTCATCTGGACGGTCGAAAACCGGGCGAGCCGCCGTTTACCCTGATCGATTACTTTCCTAAGGACATGCTCTGCATCATCGACGAGAGCCATGTGACGGTGCCGCAGATCCGCGGCATGCACGAAGGCGACCGCTCGCGTAAGGTGACGCTGGTGGAGCATGGTTTTCGTCTGCCTTCGGCACTCGATAACCGCCCGCTTCGTTTCGATGAGTTTGAGGCGAGGATTCCCCAGTTCATCTACGTTTCGGCCACGCCGGGCGACTATGAGCTGCGGGTTAGCCAGAACGACGTTGAGCAGATCATTCGTCCGACCGGACTGCTCGACCCCAAGATCGATGTGCGTCCGGTTCGTGGGCAGATTGACGATCTTGAGGACGAGATTCGCGAGCGCGTTGCCCGCAAGGAGCGCGTGCTGGTGACCACGCTCACCAAGCGCATGGCCGAGGACCTGACCGACCATCTGCTTGATGCGGGCATTAAGGTCAATTACATGCACTCCGATACAGCGACGATGGACCGTGTCGAGATCCTGCGAACGCTGCGCGAGGGCAAGATCGATGTTCTCGTTGGCATCAACCTGCTCCGCGAGGGCCTAGACCTTCCCGAGGTCTCACTGGTAGCAATTCTCGACGCTGACAAGGAAGGCTTCTTGCGCAACCGCCGTTCGTTGATTCAGACGATTGGCCGTGCGGCCCGTAATGCCGACGGCGAGGTCATCATGTATGCAGACGTTGTGACCGATTCGATGAAAGAAGCCATCGACGAGACGCAGCGCCGTCGCGAGATTCAGATGGCATATAACGAAGAACATGGCATTGTGCCCAAGACGGTCCGCAAGGCCATTAACGACATTTCGAGCTTTATTGCCGAGGCCGAAAAGACTGTGGGCTCGAAGGGACGCTCGAGAGGCGATTCGCTGGGTCACGGTGCGTTCTATACACCCGACGAAAACGGCGAGGGCGCCGCGCCGGAGACGGTGGCACCCGAGCAGACGCTTGCCGAGCAGCTGGAAGGGCTACCGCATGACGAGCTCGTACGGATTGTCGAGACCATGGAGGAAGACATGCGTAACGCTTCCGCCGCCATGGACTTTGAGGAGGCGGCACGTCTGCGCGATGCCGTCGTTCAGATTCGGGCGATGCTTGAGGGCGCATCTGAGGACGAAACGATCGAGCGTTTGCGTTCGCAGGCTCGCAAGGGCTCTACCTTTGCTTCGGGCAGAAAACGCCAGGGTTCACGATTCAGGAAGTAGCGAACAGGCCCCGAGTTCCCTGTGGAGCTCGGGGCCTGTGTCATTCGGACGCGGGAGTTCGTGCACTAGAGGTCTGCTATCAGCGCCTCAGCGCAACGGATGCCGTCAGTGGCGGCACTCATGATGCCGCCGGCATATCCGGCACCCTCGCCGCAAGGGTAAAGGCCCGGAGTCGACGCGGCGTGGCATGTTCGATCGCGGGTGATAGTGACCGGGGAGCTCGAACGCGTCTCCACGCCAGTGAGAACCGCATCGGGGCGGTCGTAGCCACGCAGTTTCTTGCCGAGCAGGGGGATTCCCAAACGAAGCGATTCGACGATATGCTGCGGGAGGGCATCGTCGATCGCCGTCCAGGTCACGCCAAGTGGATAGGTTGGTTTTACCTTTCCGGGTGCCGTGCTGGCGCGTCTAGCAAGGAAATCTCCGACGAGCTGAGCCGGCGCGTTCCAGTTGGAGCCGCCCAGGCGATAGGCGGCTCGCTCGCAGGCGCGCTGGAGTTCAATGCCTGCGAGCGGGTCATCGCCGGGAAGGTCGTCAGGTGTGACGTTAACGAGTAGGGCGGCATTCGCGTTGTGCCCGTCGCGGGCATTGAGGCTGGCGCCGTTGACGCACAGATGGCCCTGCTCGGAAGAAGCCGCGACAACCTGTCCGCCGGGGCACATGCAAAACGAGAACACGCTGCGGCCGTTGGGGAGATGGGCGACAAGCTTGTAAGGGGCTGCTCCGAGTGCCGGGTGCCCCGCCGAAGGGCCATATTGGGCACGGTCGATGTCGCGCTGTGGATGCTCGATGCGCACACCCATGGCAAAGGTCTTTTGCGCGAGGGCAACGTTATGTTCCTTGAGAAGCTCGAATACGTCGCGGGCGGAATGGCCGCAGGCGAGAATGAGGCGCTTTGTGGCGATTGTCTCGCTTGCGGTTTCTTGGGGCGTTTGGACATCGACGCCGGTGATGGCGCCAGATCCATCGGTTCGAATATTGACGAGCTTTGTTCGATAGCGGACGGTTCCGCCGAGTTGCTCGATGCGCCGAGAAATGTTGGTGACGACGGTGGGGAGGATGTCGGAGCCAATGTGCGGCTTGGCGTCCCACAGGATGTCGCGAGGTGAGCCCGCTGCGACGAAGGTCTCAAGAATCAGTCGATGGGCAGGATTCTTGGTTCCCGTGTTGAGCTTGCCGTCCGAGAAGGTCCCTGCGCCGCCCAGGCCAAATTGGATATTGCTTTCGGGGTCGAGGATACGCTCCTTCAGGAAGAGGTCGATTGCCTGCGAGCGGCGAAGCGCCGGGTCGCCCCGTTCGATAAGCAAGGGCTTCAGACCCGCTTCGGCAAGGGTGAGTGCGGCGAAAAGGCCAGCGCATCCGGCACCGACGACGACAGGGCGCTCTTTGGGTGCGCCGGAAACGGGGGAGGGGAATGAAGGCTCATTGTCGTCTATCGTGCGCATGCGTGAACGGTCGCGCTCGGCCACGCTGCCGAGCACTGTCTGCTCGATGTCTGGGCTCGTCAGCTCAACACGAAAGCTCAGGATGAAATGAACGTCTCGTTTTTTGCGGGCATCGATGGACTTGCGGTGGAGCTCGATGGACTTGATCTCGGAGTCTTTGCAACGTAGGACGCGTTTGACGACTCGCTTGCCAACGATGAGGCAAGCTTTTTCATCGCCGGCCTCGTCGAGTGACGCGTGGACTTGGGTGATTTCGATCATCGAGGTCTCCTTAGATGCAAGAAAGAGGCCGCCCGGTGTCCCAGACGGCCCGAATGCGTTTTGATTATAGACTGCGCGGCTACAGGCTGCTTGCAGCGCGAATGCCCGAAATCCAAGCCCACGCAAGGTTGAAACCGCCGCAATCGGCATCGATATCGAGCGCCTCGCCACAGATGTAGAGCGGGGCGCCGGCCGCGTTGTTCACGCAGAGGCTGGGAGCCGAGACGCTCTCGATGGGCACGCCGCCGCGCATGACCTGGGCCGAACGCTCCTCTGTCGTCCCCTCGACGAGCAGCTTAAAGTGCTTGAGGATCGAGACCAGATGGATGACATCGTGCGACCCGGGATGGCACTGCTCGAATGCGGTGCAGACGACGTGAGAGAGCTGCGGGGCAAGCATGCCGTCGAGCCAGCGGGGGTTGCGGGGCGAATAGCCACCGAGTAACTCGACTCGCTGGTTGAGCATATCGAGCAGCTCGTCTTTGGAGAGGTCGGGGAAGACGTCGAGCAGAATCGTGTCGCCGTGCTGGACACGACGGGAGAGGTTAAAGGCGGCAACGCCCGAGATGCCAAAGGTCCGGAAGAGCACTTCGCCGTCTTCGCGCCAGATCTCCTCGTGATTGCGGGTGAGCGTCAAGCGGGCGCGGACGCGCATGCCATCCAGTGTCTTGAGCGCAGCCTGGTCGCCGAAGACCGATGCCGACACAGGGCAGAGGACAGGGCGCTGCGGTGTGAGGGGAAGATTGAACGTCTTCGCGACGTCGGCAGTGCTGCCGCCCGTAGCGATAATTACGGCCTTTGCCTGCAGCGTCTCGTTCTTGCGAGGGGTGTCGGCGAGCGCCTTCCGAAGCGAGCGGACCTCCGTTTTTCGGTCGTCGTGCTTTTTTGCCTTGAGTGCTCGCGCGGGACGGTCTATTTGGAGTGCCCAGCCCTCGGGGGCTTTGAATGCCGAGGCAACGTTTGCTCCACATACCAAGGTGATACCCAAGCGATTGCAAGCGTTGAGAAGCGCATCGCGCACCGATTCGGCACGAAGGGAGCGCGGATACAGCCGGCCCTCCTCGGAGGTCGTCATGATGCCCAGCGAGGAGAAGAAACTGCCGAGCTCTTGCTCAGGCTGGGGGCCCATGACGGATTCGACGAATTCGGGGTGGTTGTACCGCTGGAAATCAATTGATTCGTTGGAAAGGTTGCAGCGGCCGTTGCCGGTCGCAAGGAGTTTAAGGCCGCAGGCGACATCGCGCTCAACGATGCAGACACTTTTGCCGGCGCGTGCGGCCGTGATAGCGGCGGCGAGACCCGAGGCCCCGCCGCCGATTACCAAGACGTCATAGGAGGCGTTTGCGTTCACTTAGGCCTCGGCGGTCTCGTGCGGGGCGATGGCCTCGACGGCGGAGACGGCCTGGGGCAGCATGCCGTCGGGCAGTGCGGTCTCAACCTCGCCCTTATCGCAGGCCTCGGCGAGTGCCGGATTGATGGGAAGCTGCCCCAGGATCTCGAGGTTGTAGCGCTCGGCGACCTCGGGGAGCTTGCTCTTGCCAAAGACCTCAATCTTCTTGCCGCAATCGGGGCACTCGATATAGCTCATGTTCTCGACGATGCCCAGAATGGGGACGTTCATCTTCTCGGCCATGTTGACCGCCTTGGCGACGATCATCGAGACCAGATCCTGCGGGCTCGTGACGATGACGATGCCATCGACGGGCAGCGACTGGAAGACGGTGAGGGCGACGTCGCCCGTTCCCGGAGGCATGTCGACCAGCAGGTAGTCGATGGGACCCCAGGAGGTCTCGCTCCAGAACTGCCTGATGGCACCCGCGATAACCGGACCGCGCCAGAGGACAGGGTCGGTTTCGTTTTGGAGCAGCAGGTTAGAGCTCATGACCTTGACGCCGTGCTCGGAGATTTCGGGCAGCATAAGGTTGCCGAGGGCATGGACGTGACGTCCGCTCATGCCGAACATCTTGGGGATAGAGGGACCGGTAATATCGGCATCGAGGACGCCGACCTTATGGCCGTGACGGGCAAGTTCGGTAGCGATGGCGCCGGTGACGAACGACTTGCCGACGCCGCCCTTACCGGAAAGCACGGCGATAACGCGCTTGACCTCGGACAGCGTATTCTCCTCAAATTGCGACGGCGACGTTTGCCCGCCGGCTGCCTGTGCGTGCTCGCAACCCATGTTTGACTCCTTTGTATATGTTGGGGCCGGAGCCCCGCGGTGTGACACGAGCGTCATTGTACCCTCGTTTGCGAGCGGGAGTCATTCATGATGCGTGGTAGGCGATCGACGGTATTCGAAAGTACGGACCGAGCGTGCAGTCTGCGGCGTCAGGCAACGCAAAAGGTCTGCGAATCTTGAATTACGAACATCTGTGCGCGTCGAGTGCGCTAAACTCATCGTCAGTGTGATTTGAAGTTGTAGGAGGCAAGGAGCTTCCATGTCTGATTCTTCTATCGTTATTCGCGGCGCGCGCGAGCATAACCTGCGCGATATCGATGTTTCCATTCCTCGTGACCAGCTCGTGGTCATAACCGGTCTTTCCGGATCGGGCAAGAGCTCGCTGGCGTTCGATACCATCTATGCCGAGGGCCAGCGCCGTTACGTCGAGAGCCTTTCGAGCTATGCACGTCAGTTTTTGGGCCAGATGGACAAGCCCGATCTGGACTCGATTGACGGCCTGTCGCCGGCTGTGTCGATCGATCAGAAGACGACGTCCAAAAACCCACGCTCGACGGTGGGCACCGTAACCGAGATTTACGACTATCTGCGTCTGCTGTTTGCTCGCGTGGGAACGCCGCACTGTCCTGAGTGCGGTCGTGTCATTGAACGTCAGACGACCGATCAGGTCGCCGATAAGGTGCTGGCGGCGGGGGAGGGCCGTCGCGCGTTTGTGTTGGCGCCGGTGGTTCGTGGACGCAAGGGCGAATATGCCAAGCTGTTTGAGGACCTGCGTGCGGAGGGCTTTAGCCGCGTGCGCGTCGACGGCGAGGTGCGCTCGCTTGACGACCCTATCGACCTGGACAAGAAGTTCAAACACGACATTGAGGTCGTGGTCGACCGTATCGTGATTCGACAGAACTCCCTGGGTCGCATCGCCGAGTCCGTTGAGCAGGCGACGGCACTGGCGCACGGTAACGTGAACGTGTACATGCTGCCCGACCGCGACGCTCCCGAGGGAACCGAGGGCGAGCTGCTGGAGTATTCGCTGGCACTGGCGTGCCCGGAGCACGGGCATTCCATCGACGACCTGCAGCCGCGCGATTTCTCGTTCAACGCGCCCTATGGCGCATGTCCCGAGTGCGATGGCCTGGGCTTTAAAAAGACAGTCGATGCCGAGGCGCTGATTGAAGACCCCTCAAAGTCGATTGCCGACGGAGTCTTTGGCAGCCTGTTCGGAAATTCCAACTATTATCCGCAGATTTTTGCCGCGGTCTGCAAACACTTTAAGGTGAGTGCCGATACGCCATGGGAAGACCTGCCCCCGCGGGTGCGTCGTGCATTTTTGGATGGCATGGGCGACACGAAGATTTCGGTCGACTATCAAAAGCTCGACGGGCGTCGCAGCCAGTGGGACACTAAGTTCTCGGGTGTGCGCAACATCCTGTACGAGCGCTATACCGAGACGACGAACGAGAACACCAAGGCTCGCTTGGAGAAATACATTCGCGAGGAGCCATGCTCGAGCTGTCACGGTGCTCGCCTGCGTCCCGAGATGCTTGCCGTCACCGTAGGCGGCAAGTCCATTTACGATGTCTGCTGCCTGTCGTGTCGCGAGTCGCTCGAGTTTTTTGAGGGCCTGGAGCTTACCGAGCGTCAGCGGTTTATCGGCGGGCGCATCGTCAAGGAAATCCTGGAGCGCCTGCGTTTTCTGGTCGATGTCGGACTCGACTATCTGACGCTCGATCGCGCCTCGGCGACGCTTTCCGGCGGTGAGGCCCAGCGCATTCGCCTGGCAACGCAGATCGGCGCCGGCCTCATGGGCGTTCTGTACATTCTGGATGAGCCGTCGATCGGTCTCCACCAACGCGATAACGAGCGCCTGATCAAGACGCTCGAGCGCTTGCGCGATATCGGTAATACCGTTATCGTCGTCGAGCACGACGAAGATACAATTCGCGCTGCCGACTACGTGATCGATATGGGTCCCGGTGCGGGCGTTAACGGTGGACACGTGGTCGCCGCGGGAACGCCTGCCGATATCATGGCGTGCCCCGATTCCATGACGGGTGCCTATTTGACCGGCAAGCGGATGATCCGCGTGCCCGATGAGCGCCGCAAGCCCGGCCGTGGCTGTCTTAAGATCACGGGTGCCCGCGCTAACAACCTCAAAAACGTTACCGCCAAGATTGAGTTCGGTACGCTCACGGTCGTTACCGGTGTTTCGGGATCGGGCAAGAGCTCCCTGGTCACCGATACGATTGCGCCCGCTCTTACGAATGCCATTCATCGTTCGACGCGTCCCGTGGGGCCGTACAAGAAGATTGAGGGCATCGAGTGCATCGATAAGGTAATCGATATCGACCAGTCACCGATCGGTCGCACGCCGCGTTCGAACCCTGCGACCTATATTGGCCTGTGGGATGATCTGCGTGCGCTATTTGCAAGCACGCCGGAGTCGAAGGCGCGCGGCTACTCGCCGGGACGTTTCTCCTTTAACGTAAGCGGCGGTCGCTGCGAGGCGTGCAAGGGCGATGGCCAGATCAAGATCGAGATGCACTTCCTTCCCGATATCTATGTCCCCTGTGAGGTATGTGGCGGTAAGCGTTATAACCGCGAGACACTCGAGGTTACCTACCGCGGCAAGACAATCTCGGACGTGCTCGACATGAGTGTCACCGAAGCACTGGCTTTCTTTGGGAATATCCCGCAGATTAAGCGCAAGCTGCAGACCCTATATGACGTGGGTCTGGGCTACGTGAGCTTGGGCCAGCCCGCTACGACGCTTTCGGGCGGCGAGGCGCAGCGCGTGAAGCTCGCCAAGGAGCTTCATCGTCGCCAGACAGGCAAGACGTTCTACATTTTGGACGAGCCCACAACCGGCCTTCATTTTGAGGATGTTCGCCAGCTGCTCGACGTGTTGCAGCGCCTAGTCGATGCGGGCAACACTGTTCTGGTGATCGAGCACAACCTTGATGTCATCAAGGTTGCCGACCGCCTGATCGATATGGGTCCCGAGGGCGGCAATGGCGGCGGTACCGTCGTGGTCTCAGGCACGCCGGAACAAGTCGCGGCATGTTCGCAGAGCTACACGGGCAAGTTCTTGGCGCCGCTGCTCAAGCGTGACCGTGAGCGTCAGGCGCAGCTCGACGCGCAGTAAAGAGACGTTGTAGTACCTACGCGCCGCCGATTCCTTCTGATTCGGTGGCGCTTCTGTGTGTCGAGATGGCATATGCAGCGGAATTGGCCCTATACTTAATCCTTGCGTCGCTCTGCGAGGGAAAGGATGTGCCATGGCAAAGGCTGTTAAGACGCCAAAAACCAATGCGATGCGCGAGCTGGAAAGCGCCGGTATCTCCTATATTCTCCATACGTACGAAGACGATGGCGATGAATCGTCAGGTCTGGGCGTCGCGATTTCTGAGCAGCTTGGCGAGGAGCCCGGTCAGGGATTTAAGACCCTGGTCTGCACGACGCCGTCCAACGACCATGTCGTGTGCTGCATTCCTGTTGCCGACGAGCTCGACCTCAAGGCCGCCGCGCGCGCTGCAGGCGAAAAGTCGCTGACCATGATGCATGTCAAAGATTTGCTTGCCGCGACGGGGTATGTCCGCGGCGGTTGCAGCCCGGTCGGTATGAAAAAACGCTTCCGGACGCTGATCGATGAGACATGCGTCCTTTGGGATACCATTTTTATCTCGGGCGGCAAGCGAGGCTATCAGCTTGAGCTTGCTCCCGATGACTTAGTTGCATTTTGCGGGGCGACGGTTGCCCCGATCACGAGAGAGGACTGAGCGATGCCGCAGGAAGAACCAAAGTCCGGCGCTCACTTCGCAAAAGGGTCGGCTCCTCAGGCGCCCGCGCCCGAGGCCGCTTCGATCGATAACGAGATTCGAAACGCCTGGTCTGCTGCCGCTGACCCGGGCGAGACGGCCGTGTACTTGCGTGCCGCCGGTGCCGGCACGGCGCTTCCCCGTACGGTTCTTTCTTCGGCTCGTCCCGATGAGACGGCTGTCTTTTTGGCCGCCGCTCAATCGAGCGCCAGCGTGATGCCGATCGCCTCCGAGGCTCCTCGTGCGCCGCGTCCCGATGAGACGGCGGTGTTTTTGATGGCGGCCCAGGGAAAGAGCGCGCCGCAGAGCGCCCCTGCCGTTCGTTCCGCCAAACCCGCGGCTCATGATGATGGCGAACCGCTTCTTTCGGATGACGAATGGTCGCCGCTTGGTTCGACCGATCCCGTCGAGGGCGTGGCCATCGACGGTGATGACGACTGGGACCCTCTGTCGTTTTCTGCCCGAACCGTCGCCGCCAAAGAAGTTGACACGGTGTTTGGCGACCATGCCATATTCGATGATGATGCCGTATCCGGTAACAACATGCCGAACAGCGATGACGCCGCACCTGCTGATGACGCCGTTTTGGTTGACGACCCCTTTGCGATGACCGGCTCCTTTGCCGTCGTGGACGATTTACTGCCACAAGATGAGGTTCATGAGGACTCTCAGGACGACGTAGACGATATGGGTTCGTCGGACTACTCCACGGTTGGTCGTTCTGCTGGCCTCATGACCGTGCTGACCATCGTGTCGCGCGTCACCGGGTTTATCCGCACGTGGGCCATGGCGGCCGCCATCGGCATGTCGCTGCTCTCGTCCTCCTATCAGGTTGCCAACAACCTGCCCAACATGCTCTACGAGCTCGTGATGGGCGGCATGCTCGTTACGGCGTTTTTGCCGGTGTATATGGGCGTGAGGCGCGAGCAGGGCCGCGAGGCATCGAACGAGTATGTCGGCAACCTGCTCGGTATTCTGCTTCTGCTGCTGGGCGGCATCTCGCTGCTGGGCACCGTGTTTGCTCCCGGCTTTATTTGGACGCAGTCGTTCCTTTCGGGCGATGGCGGCAGCATGGATACCGCTGCGTTCATGTTCCGCTTCTTTGCTATCCAAATTCTGTTTTATGGCTTGGGCTCGGTGTTCTCGGGCGTTCTCAACGCACACCGCGACTACTTCTGGTCGACGTTTGCCCCGGTTCTCAACAATGTCATCGTCATTGCCAGCTTTATGGGCTTCGCGCCCGTATCTGCGCAATTTGGCGAGCAGGCCGGCATCATCTTGATCGCAGCTGGTACGACCCTTGGCGTCTTTGTTCAGATGGCCTGCCAGATTCCCGCGCTTGGCAAGCACGGCGTGCATCCGCATATCCATATCGACTTTAAGGATCCCGCGCTGCGTCAGACGATTGCGCTCGGTATCCCGACGCTGCTCGCCACGGTGTGCATGTTTGTCTCGACCTCCATCACTAATGCCGCTGCGCTGGTGGTGCAACCCGAGACTGGCCCTTCCGTCATCGCGTATGCGCGCCTGTGGTATACGCTGCCCTATGCGCTGATTGCCGCCTCGCTTTCGACGGCACTCTATACCGAACTCTCTCACGATGCGCAGGAGAAGGATTACGACAGCGTTCGCATGGGCATTTCGCGCGGTGTCGCTCAGATGCTCTTCTTCCTGATTCCGTTTGCGCTGTACCTGATCGTCTTTGCCCGTCCGCTCAACATGATTTACTGCGCTGGCAAGTTCGATGAATCCGGCGTGGCACTGGTTTCGGAGTTCCTTATCTATCTGGCACTTTCCCTGCCGCTCTACGGCGTGGTCGTGCTGATGCAGAAGAGCTTCTCGGCCCTGCTCGATATGAAACCTTATAGCCGCTATTGCCTGTACTCCGCTATCGGTCAGGCCGGTTCGGTGCTGCTGTTTGGCGTGGTGCTGGGCTACGGTATGCCGGCAATTGCGCTTTCGTACGTCGTTGACTACGTGGTCTTGGTCGGATGCTCACTGTGGTGGCTGCGCCGTCGTCTGCATGGCCTTCAGGTCAAGTCTATCCTGCACGGCGGTTTCTTCGGCCTGTTGTTCGGTGGCTTGGGCGCTGCCGCGGGTGCCGGCGTCATGTGGGCACTCGAGCACTTTGTCGGAGTGCTTGGCAGCTCGATCCTAATTACCCTGGGCTACGTTTGTGTTTCAGGCGTCGTCTCGCTTGCCGTAACTTTTGGTCTTGCCTTCGTCTTTAAGATGCCCGAGGTCTCGGCGCTGCTTCGTCGCAAGTAGGCGCGCGTGGCAGGTCACGACAACATTCCAACACTTGCCGAACAGGTTTCGCGCGTTCCCACGCAACCCGGCTGCTACCTTTGGAAAGATGCCAAGGGCGAAGTCATCTATGTGGGCAAGGCAAAAAACTTGCGTGCCCGTATGCGTCAATACGTGACGCTGCAGGACGAGCGTCAAAAGATTCCGCTCATGATGCAGCTGGTGGCGAGCTTCGACTATATCGTGGTGGAGACCGAGCACGAGGCACTGGTGCTCGAGCGCAATCTGATTGGCCAGTACCATCCGTACTTTAACGTCGATCTCAAAGACGACAAAAGCTATCCCTTTATCGCCATTACCAAGAGCGACTTGTTTCCGGCTATTAAATACACGCGAGAGCGTCATAAACCGGGAACGCGCTATTTTGGCCCCTATACCGATAGCCGTGCGGCGCGTGAGACCATCGATACGCTACGCAAGGTTATTCCTATTTGCTCGGCATCCTGTGCGGAATGGCGCCGCTGCCGCCGCATCGTCGAATCTCATAAGGGCGAAGAAGACATCGTCAATATGATTTGCGCGCAAAACGGGCGTCCCTGCTTTGACTACCATGTCGGGCGCGGGCCGGGCGCATGCGTCGGCGCGATTTCCCCTGCCGACTATGCCAAGAACGTCAAGCGTGTCGAACGTTTCTTGTCGGGCCATCGCAAGGATGTCGTCGACGAGCTTACGTCCGAGATGACGGAGGCAGCCGAGACGCTCGATTTTGAGCGTGCAGCGCGCGTCAAGCGTCGTCTGGAAGTCATTAGAGGCCTGGACGATCGCCAACAGGTCGTTTTTCCATCAAGCGTCGATATCGATGTCATCGGCTTCTATCGCGAAGAGACTATCTCTGCCGCCTGCGTCTTTGTCGTTCGCGAGGGCCGAACGGTTCGAACTTGTGAGTTCATCCTCGATAAAGGCCTAGACGTCGACGAGGAAGAGCTTCAATCGGGCTTTCTTAAGCGCTATTACGACGAGACGGCTGATATTCCAGCCGAGATCAATCTCTCTGTCGAGCTTGAGGATGCCGAAGCGTTGGGGGAGTGGCTTGCGGGCAAGCGCGAGCGCTCTTGCCATCTCCATAGGCCGCAGCGTGGCGAAAAGCACCGCCTGCTCGATATGGCTTCCAAAAATGCGCGCCATGCCCTCATGCGCTACATGATGCGTACGGGGTATGCTGACGATCGCACCAATCAGGCGCTCCTGGAGCTCGAAAGTGCGCTGGCGCTGCCTGCGCCGCCGTTGCGCATCGAGTGCTTCGATATCTCGACGCTGCACGGCACCTTTACCGTCGCTTCGATGGTGGTATTTACCAACGGCCGTGCCGACAAGGGCCAGTATCGTCGCTTTAAAATTCAGGCCGAATTGGACGAGGCGAACGACTTCGTATCGATGTCCGAGGTTCTGGGACGTCGCTATGCTCCTGAGCGCATGGCGGACGAGCGCTTTGGCTCGCGCCCCGATTTACTCGTTGTCGATGGCGGCAAGCCGCAATTGACCGCTGCAATTAAGCAACTTGAGGCGCTCGGCCTCGATATACCAGTTTGTGGCTTGGCAAAGGCCGATGAGGAGGTTTTCGTGCCGTGGGACGAGACTCCCGTCGTGCTGCCGACCGGCTCCGCTTCGCTTTATCTAATCAAGCAGGTTCGCGATGAATCCCACCGATTTGCGATTACGTTCCACCGCGAGTTGCGCGATAAGGCTATGACGGTTTCGGTGCTTGATGATGTTCCAGGCGTGGGACCCACCAGAAAACGTGCCATTATGCGCCATTTTGGCTCGATGAAGCGTTTGCGCGCGGCAAGCGAGCAGGAGATTGCAGAAGTTCGAGGCGTTCCGGCCGATGTCGCCAAAGCGGTCCACGAGGCACTTGTTGCATGGAATGCCGAGCGCGTCCAGGCACCGGCCAACCGTTCCGAAAGCTAAGCGCGCTTCTAAACAACTGATATACATGATTGGCCGATTATCAATCATTTGTTTCGCGGTGATTACCTGCCGATTTCGGGTTTTATTAACGCTAAAACGTTTGACTAACCATGGTGAACAACACTGCTATCCTGCGGGTTGACGAAGACTGATATCTCACCTCGTCGATACATACTGTCTGTCGAATCATTTGTCAATGAATTCGGCGAACGGTAGTAAATACCGTTCAAGCGGATGTATGTATCGGTCGCCGAGCGCGGCACCTCACTTGGGTTCGTCGGTAGGTAAGGTATATATCGTCCGCAAGTTGCGCGGGGGCACGTCTAGGTGCTCCCGGGTAAGATTCTCTATTGATAGGAGAAGACATGGCCATCATCAACAAGGGTATGTCCAGGCGTTCGTTCCTCGGCCTCACCGGCAGCGTCGCTGCTGTCGCAGGGCTTGGTCTCACCGGCTGCGGTGGCAGCTCTAGCGACGAGGGTTCCGCTTCCGGTTCCACCGATTCCGCCAACCGTGGCGGCGGCGTGATCACCGCTGGTTCCGCTTACGCTCCGTCCAGCTTCGATCCCGCCAGCACCGGCTCCGCTGTGGGCCTGGGTGCTAACTGGCACGTCGTCGAGGGCCTCTACGGCATCGATTACCACGACTACAGCACCTTCAACGAGCTCGCCACCGACGATCCCAAGTCTGTGGACGACACCACTTTCGAGGTCACCATCCGCAAGGGCGCCAAGTTCTCCGATGGCACCGAGGTCACCGCTGACGATGTCGTCGCTTCCTACACCGCTTGCGCCGCTTCTGCTACGTATGCTCCGTTCTTCCAGCCCTTCGAGTCCATCGAGGCCAAGGACGCCAGCACCGTGACGGTCAAGACCAAGGTCCCCAACTTCTCCCTGCTCAAGGATCGTCTGGCCATCGTCCGCGTTACCCCGGCCACCCAGACCGAGGAGGATCGCGCCAAGCAGCCGATCGGCTCCGGCCCCTGGATGTACGACTCTATCTCCGATACCGAGATCACCCTGGTTCCCAACCCCGAGTACAACGGTGAGTATGCTGCCGAGGATAAGAAGATCCAGTACAGCATCCTGACCGACCCCACCGCTCGCGTTACCGCTCAGCAGGAGGGCTCCACGCTCGTTATGGAGCTCGTTACCGCTGACGCCGTCGACCAGCTCGAGAGCGCCGGCTGCAAGATCGATAACGTTCAGGGTTTCGGCACTCGCTTCATCATGTTCAACGTCGCCAAGGAGCCTTGGAACAACGTCAAGGTCCGTCAGGCTGTCATGTATGCACTCGACACCGAGAAGATGGTCAGCAACACCTTCGCCGGCCTTGCCACCGCTGCCAGCTGCTACCTGCCCAAGAGCTTCACCAACTATCATGAGGCTTCCACGGTGTACAAGACCGACGCCAAGAAGGCCAAGAAGCTCATCGAGGAGTCTGGCATCACCCCGGGTGCCATCACCCTGCGCACCACCGACAACGAGCAGATCAAGGGCATGGCCGCCCAGGTCAAGAACGACCTCGACGCTCTCGGCTTCGATGTGACCATCCAGACCGATACCTCGCCGGCCACCTACGCTGCCATCGACGGCGGCGAGGCCTACGATATCCTCCTTGCCCCTGGCGATCCTTCCTGCTTCGGCGCCGACCCCGACCTGCTGCTTAACTGGTGGTACGGCGACAACGTCTGGATGCAGACCCGTTGCCCGTGGAAGGAGTCCGCTGAGTGGCAGAAGCTCCACAGTCTCATGGACGAGGCTCTTGCCGCCGAGGGCGACGAGCAGCAGAAGAAGTGGAACGAGTGCTTCGACATCATTGCCGACAACGCTGTTCTGTACCCCGTTGTCCACGTCAAGACCGTCTCCGCTTCCTGGGACGATCCGTCCACTGCGCCCAACGGCGAGGCCCTCGATGGCTTCAAGGGCATCGGCACGACGAGCATGTCCTTCAGGGGCGTCGCGACCGTCAAGGCGTAAGGCTCGCTTGAGTCTGTATGCAGGATGTCGGTCGTTGGGACCGTATCCTCATAGTTGAAACAAAGACCCGGGCGGCAACGATGTCGCTCGGGTCTTGTAATGAGTATCCGTACTCATATACCAGTTGGTCCTACCGACAAAAGAAAGGGGAGAGAACGTGAACAACTTGCTACGTTTGATTGGAAGGCGTCTCGTGGCGCTGCCGATCATGGCATTGGGCGTCACCGTCCTGGTGTTCTTCCTTATGTCGTTCTCCAAGACCGACCCCGCCTATACGGCGTTGGGTGACGGTGCCTCGCCCGAGGCGGTTGCCGAGTACCATGAGAAGTATGGTCTGGACGACCCCTGGCCCGTGCGCTACGTGCGCTACATGGGTGATCTGATCCATGGCGACATGGGCACCTATGGTGCTGCTCGCAACTCCGTTGCCAAGCGCATCTCCACTGCCCTGCCCGTCACGATGCAGCTGACCTTCATCGGTCTTGCCATCGGCGCGGTCGTTTCGTTTTTACTCGGCGTCATCGCGGCACTGTATCGCGATAAATGGCCGGACCAAGTGATCCGCGTCTTTTCCATCGCCGGCTTGGCAACCCCGTCGTTCTGGCTTGCCGTTCTGTTGATTCTGCTGTTCTCTTCCTACCTTAAGGTGCTTCCGGCGTCCGGTGCTCTGCCTCACTTCACCACCAACCCGGCTGGCTATCTGGGACGTATGATCATGCCCGCCATTGCTCTTGCCTTCCCGCTGACGGGTCAGATGACTCGTATCGTGCGTACGGCCATGGTCGAGGAGCTCGACAAGGACTATGTCCGTATGGCTCGCGGCGCCGGCGTTCCCGAGAAGGTCGTCGTCGGCATCAACGTACTTCGCAATGCGCTGATCACCCCGGTCACCACCCTCGGTCTTAAGATCGGTTACCTCATGGGCGGCGCCGTCGTCATCGAGGTTATCTTCAACCTCCCCGGCATGGGCACCGCGATCCTGCAGGGCGTTCAGGGCAACGAGGCGAACCTGGTTCAGGGCGTCGTCATCGTCGTTGCTCTTGCCTTCATCATCATCAACATCGTGGTTGACATGCTCTACCTGCTCATCAACCCGCGCATCAGGACGGTGTAGATTATGGTAAAGATTCGAGAGAAGCAAACCGAGCAGCTCGAGAAGGCTGCCTCCAAGGGGCTCAAGCTCGGTGGCTGGAAGAAGATGACGCTGTCTTCTAAGATTGCCGCCGTCGTGCTGGCGCTGGTCGCCCTGACCGCGATTCTGGCGCCCCTTCTTGCCCCCTATAGCCCGGTCGAGATCTTTACGGCTCGCCAGGCTCCCGGCAACGGATTTATCTTCGGTACCGACGATAAGGGTCGCGACATTCTGTCGCGCATGCTCTACGGTGGTCGTTACTCGCTGATTATCGGCTTTGGCGCCACTGCCATGGCTCTGGTCTGCGGCTCGGTCGTGGGCGCCCTTGCGGCGGTTTCGCGCAAGGCCGTTTCCGAGACGATCATGCGTATCCTGGACATCATCATGTCTATCCCGGGCATCGCCCTCGCGGCCGTCTTCGTCTCCATCCTGGGCAACTCCGTGCCGTCGATCATCTTCGCCATCGGCTTTATGTACACTCCGCAGATTGCCCGTATCGTGCGCGCCAACATCGTGTCCGAGTACGGAGAGGACTATGTCCGCGCGGTCATCGTTTCCGGCGCCAAGGCTCCGTGGATTTTGATCAAGCATGTTCTGCGTAACTGCATCGCCCCGATCATGGTCTTCACCGTTACCCTGGTCGCCGACGCCATCATCTTCGAGGCCTCGCTGACCTTCATCGGCGCTGGTATCCAGGAGCCCACCGCTACCTGGGGCAACATCCTCGCCGACGCCCGCGGCGGCGTGCTCGCCGGCCGTTGGTGGCAGGCGCTGTTCCCGGGCTTGGCCATCATGATCACCTGCCTGGCGCTCAACATCCTCTCCGAGGGCATTACCGACGCCATGGCCGCTGCTCCCTCCGCCGCCCTGGATCCGACCGATTCCTCCAAGCGTCGCGAGGCCGACCTGCTGGTCTCCGACCCCGTTCGCGCCTACAAGGAGCAGGCCCAGTCCCTCTCCGCTCGCCTTGGCGCCCTGCGCGATGTCGAGCTCAAGCGTGACGATCGCCATGTGCCTGACGAGTCTGTCGAACCGATTCTCTCGGTCCGTGACTTCTGCATTCAGTTTGAGCACCACGGCGATATCAACGTCGTCGACCACGTCAACTTTGACGTCCGTCCTGGTCAGACCATGGGCCTGGTGGGCGAGTCCGGTTGCGGTAAGTCCATCACCACGCTGGCCATCATGGGCCTGACCGACGATGACGAGCACCTTTCCGGCGAGGTCCTCTGGGAGGGCCGCGACCTGCTCAAGATGAGCAAGAAGGAGTGGTTCGGCCTGCGCGGTACCGATATCGCTATGGTCTATCAGGACGCCCTGTCCTCGCTCAACCCCTCCATGCTCATCTCTGCCCAGATGAAGCAGCTCACCAAGCGCGGCGGCACCCGCAGCGCCGAGGAACTCTTGGAGCTCGTGGGCCTCGACCCCAAGCGTACGCTCGAGAGCTACCCGCATGAGCTTTCCGGTGGCCAGCGTCAGCGTGTTCTGATCGCTATGGCCCTTACCCGCGACCCCAAGCTGGTCATCTGCGACGAGCCCACGACCGCTCTGGACGTTACCGTCCAGAAGCAGGTCATCAAGCTGCTCAACGACCTTCAGGCCAAGCTCGGCTTTGCCATGATCTTCGTCTCGCATGACCTGGCGCTGGTCGCCGAGGTCGCCCATAACATCACGGTTATGTATGCCGGTCAGGTCATCGAGCAGGCGCCCACCAAGGAGCTGCTCACCAACCCGATTCACGAGTACACCCGCGGTCTTCTGGGTTCCGTTCTGTCCATCGAGAGCGGTTCGGGCCGCCTTCACCAGGTGCCCGGCGCCGTTCCGAGCCCGCGCGATTTCCCCAAGGGCGATCGCTTCGCGCCCCGCTCGAGCCATCCGCGTATTGGCCTGGACACCCGTCCGGTCTTCAAGCGCGTGCCCGGCACCGAGCACTTCTATTCCGAGCTCCCCGACGAGGTGCTCAAGGCAAATGGTTTGACCCCTCACGCGGAGGTGATGTAGATGAGCGAGACCGCAGTCAACGGCGTCGAGCCGATCATCTTCCTTGATGACGTCCACGTCACCTTTAGGACCCGTACCGGCTCGATTCTGCACCCCAACCTGGTTCACGCCGTCCAGGGTGTAACGATTAAGCTCATGCCCGGTCAGACGATCGGCATCGTCGGCGAGTCCGGTTGCGGTAAGTCCACCACCGCCAACGTCATGTGCGGCCTGCAGGCCCCCACGAGCGGCAAGGTCTACTTTAAGGGCAAGGACGTTACCAAGCGTACCGCCGAGGACCGTCGCCACATGGGTCGCGTCATCTCGGTCGTGTTCCAGAACCCGGCCACGGCGCTCAACCCCCGCATGGTCGTTCGCGAACAGCTGCTCGACCCCATGCGCGTCCACAATCTGGGCACCGAAGCCGAGCAGGAGAAGCGCGTCAAGGAACTCCTGGAGCTCACCGGTCTGCCCAGCTCCGCCGCCGAGGTTCTTCCCGGCCAGCTTTCGGGCGGCCAGCGCCAGCGCGTCGCAATTGCCCGTGCCCTGTCGCTGAACCCCGATGCCATCATCGCCGACGAGCCCACCTCGGCTCTGGACGTTTCGGTCCGCGCGCAGATTCTGAACCTGCTGACCGACCTTAAGAAGGAGCTCGGCCTGGCCATGGTGTTCATCAGCCATGACATCCAGACGGTCCGCTATATCTCTGACGACATCATCGTTATGAATGGCGGCAAGATCGTCGAGCAGGGCGAGGCCAAGCAGGTCTTCCAGCATCCCCAGGACCCCTACACCAAGATGCTGCTCGGCGCTGCGCCGTCGCTGCTGCATCCCAAGCTCGGCGAGTAGTCTCGCTTTCCCTCCCGTGCGCCCGGTTCCCTTGCCGGGCGCACCTCCGTTGCGATTTCGAAAGGTTGGGTTCACGAGCCATGCCAAGTGCTCAGGAGCTACAACATCAATTTGGTGAATATCGAGGCGCCATGCCCCGTCCATCAGATTTCGATCTCTTTTGGAAGGACCGCATGGCCGAGGCCGACGCCGTCGGGCTTGACTATGCGATCGAGACGGCATCGGTCACCGATGCCGTGACCTGCCAGCTTTTCGACCTCTGGTATACCGGCATGTGTGGCGCTCGCCTGCATGCCAAGTACCTTAAACCCGTCTCGGACGAGCCCGTGCCATTGGTACTTCAGTTCCATGGATATCCGGGTGCAAGCCGCAGCTGGTTTGAGCAGGCGTCGTTTGCGGGCATGGGCATGGCACTCATCGCCCTCGACTGCCCCGGTCAAGGAGGTCCCTCCGAGGACATTGGTGGATTTGAGGGCACAACGGTCGCGGGCCATATCGTCGCCGGTATCGACGGCGACCCGGCCAACCTCTACTATGTCCGCTTGCACCAAGATATTCGCATCCTGTGCCGCATCGTTCGCGAGCTTGAGGGCATCGATCTTGCCCACGTATTTGTGAACGGTGCGTCGCAGGGCGGCGGTTTGGGCATTGCGACCTGTGCGCTCAATAGTGATTTGGTTGACCGCGCCGCCATCCTCTATCCCTTCCTGTCGGATTTCCGCCTGGTCTGGGATTTGGACGCCGACGATATTGCCTACGAGGGTCTGCGCTATTGGTCGCGTTGGTTTGACGAGGACTCGACTCGTATCAAGGAAGCCTATGCCAAGCTGGCGTACTTCGATTCCAAGAATTTTGCCCCCATGGTCAAGTGCCCCGTGCTGTTTGGCACGGGCACGGCCGATACCGTCTGTCCGCCGGCGACACAGTTTGCGGTCTACAACAACCTGACCTGTGAAAAGCGTCATGAGTTCTTTGAAGGCTTTGGCCACGAGGAGATTCAGGACTTTGATGATCTGATCATTCCGTTTTTCTGCAAGGGAGGGGAGGCTCATGTCTAAGTGCGAGAGCAATATCGATGAGCTGATTGTCTCCGAGCTTGCGGGGATTGCTGGGACGGTTTCGTCAAGGCTCGCAGAATATCGGGACTGGCACGGTAATGTCCAAGCAGATGTTTCTGATTTAGAGGCATGCGCTTCGAATCTTGAGATTCAAGGCCTGGCCATTACGGCGATTGACTTTGCTAACCCCTGCGCCCGTTACTCGGAGGTTTCCTTTGAACTCGGTGACGATGCGGTCCACGCTCGTTTGATTGAGCCTGTCGGTCGTGCCCGAGTATCTGAGCGCGTGCCGCTGTGCCTGATGTTCCACGACATCGATCGGCCTGTGCGAGGCTGGCATCACATGACGAGATTTGCCGCCATGGGGTATGCCGTCCTCGCGCTGGATGACGATGTTGCTGGTGCGGACGACCTGCAGCGGGGGATTGATTCGACCGCTTTTGTCGAGCGCGTCCGTTGGGGTTGCGCGATGGCGAAGGTTGCGCGCAATCTTGATGGCATGGACCCCGACCGCATCTTTGCATGGGGCGAGGGCCTTGGCGGCGGAGTCGCGCTGGCGGTTTCTGCTCTGGATGAGCAGGGCCTCGCCTGCACGGCGGTTGCCAACCCGCTGCCCGGCGACCTCGAGGCGCTGTCGTCTCGTGTGCGCGGCTCGGTGCTCATGGGCACTTCGCTCATGGATACCGTGAGCGACCCCAAGGGCCAGTTTGCCGTGTTCAACGGTCTTGAGTGTGACCGGAGGCATATCATCTATGCCAAATACGCTCACGAGCGCATCAATGCGTTCGAAAACGAAGTCGTCGACTTCTTTAACCAAACGTTCTACCCGTGTTCTTTGGCCTAGGCGGCCTGGACACTGCCAACAAGAGTGGGCGGCATAGGGCTGCCCGCCAGACAGCTAAGGAGATTCTTGTGGCAACTCAGAAATTCACCGGCGTTATCCCTCCCGTCGTTGTTCCCGATACCGAAGACCACCAGCTCGACGTTGCCTCCTTTGAGCGCAGCATCAACCGCATGATCGATGCCGGCGTCGATGGCCTGTTCTTCCTGGGCTCCTCGGGTGAGGTCGTCTTCTCCACCGACGAGCGTCGTCGTCAGATCATCGCCGAGGCCGTCCGTATCGTCGACCACCGTGTGCCCGTTCTGGTCGGCATCATCGATACCGAGACCGAGCGCATGATCGAGCACGGCAAGGTCGCTCAGGAGCTGGGCGCCGATGCGCTTGTCGCCACCTGCCCGTTCTATGCCCTGCAGGGCATGACCGAGGTCGAGGAGCATTTCCGCATCCTGCACGAGGAGCTCGACCTGCCCATCTTCGCCTACGACATCCCCGTGTGCGTCCACACCAAGCTCCCCTGGAAGCTCCTTGCCAAGCTCGGCGCCGAGGGCGTCCTGGCCGGCGTCAAGGATTCCTCGGGCGATGACATCTCGTTCCGCTATCTCGTTCAGGAGAACGAGAAGAACGGCCACCCGATGAGCATCCTCACCGGTCACGAGGTTGTTGTCGACGGCGCCTACCTCGGTGGCGCCGACGGTTCCGTCCCGGGTCTCGCCAACGTTGAGCCCGAGGGCTACGTGCGTCAGTGGAAGGCCGCTCAGGCCGGCGACTGGGCTACCGTCAAGGCCGAGCAGGATCGCCTCAACGAGATCTCCCACATCTGGGATGTCACCTCGGGCGTTCAGGGCTATGCCGGCGGCGTTGGTGCCTTCAAGACCGCTATGAATCTCATGGGCATCTTCGACAGCCCGACCATGCCTCGCCCGGTGAAGGCCATGACCGGCGAGAACGTCGAGGCGATTAAGAAGGTCCTCCAGGATAACGGTCTCCTGTAAAGCTTCCCCAGGCACCCGATCTTGGGGCTCAAGTGGTCGGGCGTGACCCATTAGGTCAACGCCCGACCACTTTCACCCCAACCTCGGGCACCTGGAAAACCTTTACCGCGCTGTGGCGGCTAGCCTGACGGCGCATTTCCTGTAGTTGTTTTTATCTCCTAAGGAGAGCGACATGGAGAACAAGTACGTTTGCTCCGTCGATATCGGCGGCACCAAGATTGCGACTGCCATTATGGAGTATCCGGCTGACGGCAGCGTGCCCCATCCCGTATTTGAGGCCGAGGTTCCTACCGAGGCCCAGGAGGGCGGCGAGGCTGTCTTCCAGCGTATCGAGGCGTCCATCAAGGCCGCTCTTGAGGCGAATCCCGATGTCGAGGTCCTCGGTGTCGGTATCGGTGCCGCAGGCGTCGTCGATCCCAAGACGGGCGCCATCGCGTATGCCAACGAGATCATGCCCGGCTGGTCCGGCGTTCAGTTGGGGCCGCGCCTGCGCGAGGACCTTGGTCTTCCCGTTGCCGTGGTGGGAGACGTGCAGGCTCATGCTCTGGGCGAGGCCCACTGGGGCGTCGGTAAGGGCAAGTTCTCCGTCTTGTGCCTTGGCATCGGTACGGGCATCGGCGGCGCATATGTCGAGAACGGCCGCGTGATGCAGGGCTTCCATGGTGCTGCCGGCCATATGGGCCACATCGAGTGCTCGGCTGCTGCCGGCATTCCCTGCGCCTGCGGACGTTCTGGTCATCTTGAGTCGGTTGCTTCGGGCACTTCCATTGGTCGTATGTACGATGAGCGCTTTGGTCGCGTCGACCCCAGCCGTCCTTCGGTCGGTCGCGATGTGAACGACCTGTGCCGTGCGGGCGACGCAAAGGCGACCGAGGTCATCCATGACGCCGGCTTTGCGCTGGGCGCCAGCTTGGGCTCGCTTGCCAACATCTTGGATCCCGAGGTCATCGTGCTTTCGGGAGGCGTGATTCACCAGGGTCCCGATTGGCGTTCGCAAACGTGGAAGGACTCGGTGCACGAGGGCTATGCCAGTCAGGCGCTCGACCCGCTTCAGGACACGCCGATCCTCATCGGTTCTCTGGAGGGCGACGCGCCGCTCATCGGCGCCGCCGAGCATCTTCTTGCTTCGTTGAAGTAAACATGACTACCAAGTGAGCCTTCTGAGGTGTAATGCCTCAGGAGGCTGTTCTGAGAAAGGTTGAGTTGAACATGGCCGTTGATCCTTTGATTCAATCCCTGAAGGGCAAGCTCGTCGTGAGCGTTCAGGCGTATATGGGCGAGCCGCTTCGTACGCCCGAAACCATGGCTCAGATGTCTCGCGCCTGCGAGCTTGGCGGCGCCGCCGCTATTCGCTGCCAGGGTCTTGCCGACATCGCCGCCATTAAGGGCCGCTGCGAGGTCCCCGTCATCGGCTTGTGGAAGGATGGGCACGAGGGCGTCTACATCACGCCGACGCTGCGTCATGCTCGCGCCTGCGTTGCCGCCGGTGCCGACATCGTGGCAATTGATGCCACTGATCGCCCACGTCCCGATGGCAAGACCGTCGAGGACACCTTCCGTCCGCTGCACGAGGAGGGCGTGCTCCTGATGGCGGATTGTGCCACCATCGAGGATATTCGTCGTGCTGTCGACATGGGCTTTGACCTGGTGTCCACCACGCTTTCTCATGGTGTTGCCGCTATCGATTGCACCATGGCCGACGGTCCCGATCTGCCGCTCCTGCGCCAGGCGACCGAGGAATTTCCCGGCCTTCCCATCATCTGCGAGGGCCGCGTGCACACGCCCGAGGAGGCCCGCGCCGCGATTGATGCGGGCGCCTGGGCAGTTGTCGTGGGCACTGCCATTACGCACCCCACGAGTATTACGAGTTGGTTCAAAGCCGCGCTTGAGGCGTAAGACGGACCTCGTATCCGCTCAGGGCGGTATACTCATTAAAGGCAATTGACCGCGCGGGATCCGGGTTGCTGGGTCCCGCGCTTGTTTTTAGGAGGCAGCACATGCAAAAGGGAGATGCCATGGATGCGGCGGAGCGCTCGGAGCGCATTCCCGATATCGTCATCATCACCGGAATGTCCGGTTCGGGCCGAACGCAGGCCATGCATGTGTTCGAGGACATGGGCTACTTTTGCATCGACAACTTGCCTCCGCGTCTGATCGCCCAGCTTGCTGAGCTCGTCGGCATCAATACGGGCGTGGGCAGGCATCTTGCCGTCACCTGCGACCTGCGCAGCCAGGGCTTGTTCGATGAGCTGCTCGATGCCGTTGTCGCACTCGAGGAGCGCGAGATGAGCTGCGACATCGTGTTTCTCGAGGCCTCTGACGAGGTGCTGATCCGTCGTTATAGCGAAAACCGCCGCCGCCATCCCATTGCCAAGCCGGGGGAGACTACGGCCGATGCGATTCAGCGCGAGCGTCTGCAGCTGCAGGGTGTGCGCGATCGAGCCGATATGATCATCGATACGAGCCGCTTGCGCACCTCTGCTCTGCGCAACAAATTGCGCATGGCGTTCTCCGAGCTGTCCGACCAGCAGCTCATGGACGTTCACGTGTTCTCGTTTGGCTTTAAGCACGGTATGCCCGTCGAGGCGGACATTATGATCGACGTTCGCTTCCTGCCCAATCCGTTCTATGATCCCGAGATGCGCACGATGACCGGTCTCGATAAGAAAGTCTCCGACTTTGTTCTGGACCATCCCAAGACCCAGGAGTTCTGGAAGGCCTGGACGCAGCTGCTCGATACGGTCATGCCCGGCTATATCGCGGAGGGCAAGCCACAGCTTTCTATTGCCATCGGCTGCACGGGCGGTCAACACCGCAGCGTTGCCATCGCCGAGGCCACGGCTCGTTATTTGGAAGGCGCCCAATATCACGTGAGCATTTCCCATCGCGACCTGTCGCGCGCCAACACGAAAGCATAGGCCTGCATGTCGTTTACCGCCGAGGTGCGTGACGAGCTCGCGCGCTGCGAACCCGAATGTGAATACTGCGATTTGTCGACGCTTGCCGCCCTGACGCGTGTGAGCGGTACACTTTCGCTGGCCGGCTCCGGGCGGTATCGATTGACGGTCGCGACGGAGACGGGTGCCGTCGCGCGCACGATGATCACGCTGACGCATCGCATCCTTAAGCTCAAAACGGAATTCACCGTTCGTAAATCGGTCTTGCATAAGGTCCGTAACTATCTCATTACCCTGCCCGATCAACCCGACCTGGACAAGGCTCTGGTGCTGCTGGGCATTCTCGACCGCAGGGGAGGGCTCGTCGCCGGTGTTCCCCGGCACATCGTTGCCCGTCCCTGCTGCAGGCTTGCCTACATCCGCGGCGCGCTCATCGCCGGCGGTTTCGTGGCCGATCCACGCGGCGACTTTCATTTGGAGATCGCGGTGCAGGGCGAGCAGTATGCCCGGGGACTTTGCGATCTATTGGAGCAGATTGGAGTCCATGCGCGCGTTAACGCGCGGCGCGGATCCTTTGCCGTCTACATTAAGAGCGCCGAGGAGATCGAGCAGCTTCTAAAGCTGGTCGGCGCCAAGCGCAGCGTTGCCGAGATCGAGGAGGCGCGCGCGGTCAAATTGGTTAAGAACGACGTAAACCGTCGCGTGAATGCCGAGCTGGCCAATCAGACCAGAAGTGCAGGTGCCGCCCAGCATCAGCTTGCGTTGATCGATGAGCTCGAGCAGCGGGGCTTGCGCGACACGCTTCCGGACGCCTTGGCGGTCTTTTGCGACCTGCGCGAGCGCTATCCCGATCTGTCGCTGCGCGATCTGGGGGAGATGGCTGACCCTCCCTTGTCGAAGTCTGCCCTGTACCATCGCGTTTTGAGGCTTGAAAAGCTCATTGAAGCAAACAGGTAGTTGAGCGAAACTGCTTATATAGGGATTGAACTGCTGTTTTACTCTTTAAAACGTTTTAACGTAAATTTGATTTTCAATTTCGAGCATTCTCGTGAAATTCAAGTCAAAAAAAAGGTATATTAGGCGAGTGGTTAGTTTGTGGGCCTCAACGGCGGGCGCTGTAGCTCGCGGGGGCCTTACGAAAGGAGACACAATGGCAGTAAAGGTTGCTATTAACGGCTTCGGTCGCATCGGTCGTCTGGCTTTCCGTCAGATGTTCGGTCATGAGGGCTCCGAGATCGTCGCTATCAACGACCTCACCTCTCCCGATATGCTCGCTTACCTGCTGAAGTACGACTCCACGCAGGGCAACTACGCTCGCGATCACGAGGTCGTTGCTGGCGAGGATTCCATTACCGTTGACGGCAAGGAGATCAAGATCTACAAGGAGGCCGACGCCAACAACCTGCCTTGGGGCGACCTCGACGTCGACGTCGTTCTCGAGTGCACCGGCTTCTACACCAGCAAGGCTAAGGCTCAGGCCCACATCAACGCTGGCGCCAAGAAGGTCGTCATCTCCGCTCCGGCCGGCAGCGATCTGCCCACCATCGTGTACAACGTCAACCACGAGACGCTGACCGCTGAGGACAACATCATCTCCGCTGCTTCCTGCACCACCAACTGCCTCGCCCCGATGGCCAAGGGTCTGAACGACTTCGCCCCCATCGTGTCCGGCATCATGACCACCATTCACGCCTGGACCGGCGACCAGATGCCGCTCGACGGCCCGCAGCGCAAGGGCAACAAGCGTCGTAGCCGTGCCTGCGCCGTCAACATTGTCCCCAACACCACCGGTGCTGCCAAGGCTATCGGCCTGGTTCTCCCCGAGCTCAACGGCAAGCTCATCGGTGCCGCCCAGCGCGTCCCGACGCCGACCGGCTCCATCACCAACCTCTACGCTGTCGTTGACAAGAAGGTCACCGTCGACGAGGTTAACGCCGCTATGAAGGCCTACGCTGCCACCATCTCCGAGACCTTCGGTTACAACGAGGACGACATCGTCTCCACCGACATCATCGGCGAGACCCACGGCTCCATCTTCGACGCCACTCAGACCATGTGCTCTGACCTCGGCAACGGCCAGACCCTCGTTCAGGTCACCTCTTGGTACGACAACGAGAACTCCTACACCTCTCAGATGGTCCGCACCATCAAGTACTTCGAGAAGTTCGTTGCTTAATTTAGCTTTTAGCGAATAGCTCGTTGAGCGTCTAAAGAAGGGCGCGGCCTCATAGGGCTTACACCCTAGGGTCGCGCCCTTTTTATAAGAAATCGTCTGCCGTAATGGGAGGCAGACACGTACGAAAGGTAGAAGCAAACATGGCCTTTACCAAGAAGACCGTCCGCGACATCGATGTCGACGGCAAGCGCGTTCTCGTCCGCGTTGACTTCAACGTGCCTATCAAGGATGGCGTCGTTGGTGACACTACTCGTATCAAGGCTGCCCTGCCCACCATCAACTATCTCGTTGAGCACAACGCTCGCGTCATCCTCATGAGCCACCTCGGCCGTCCCGATGGCACCGGCTTCCAGCCCGAGCTGTCCCTCGAGCCTGTCGCCAAGAAGCTCGCCGAGCTCTCTGGTCTCGACGTTGCCTTTGTCGCCGACACTTATGGCGAGAAGGCTGCCGAGGCTGTCGCCGCCGTCGAGCCGGGCAAGGTTCTCGTTCTCGAGAACGTCCGCTTCGATAAGCGTGAGAAGAAGAACGATCCCGAGATCGCCAAGAAGCTCGCTTCCTATGGTGACGTCTTCGTTCTCGATGCCTTCGGTACCGCTCACCGCGCCCAGGGTTCCGTCGTGGGCCCCGCCGCTTACCTGCCTGCCGTCGCTGGCTTCCTGCTTGAGAAGGAGGTCGACACGCTGACCGGCATCTTCGCCGAGCCCGAGCGCCCCTTCGTCGCTATCGTCGGCGGTTCCAAGGTTTCCTCCAAGATCGGCGTTCTCGATCACCTCATCGACTCCGCTGACACCCTGATCATCGGTGGCGGTATGGCCTACACCTTCTTCCTGGCTCAGGGCCTGTCCGTCGGTCAGTCCCTCAAGGAAGAGGACTGGGTCGAGCGCGCTGGCGAGATGCTCAAGAAGGCCGAGGAGAAGGGCGTCAAGATCCTGCTCCCCATCGACAACCGCGTTGCCGATCACTTTGGCGAGGACGCTGTCCCCGAGGTTGTCGCTTCCGACGCTATCCCCGACGATCGTGAGGGCATGGACATCGGCCCCAAGACCGAGGAGCTTTATGCCGAGGCCGTCAAGGGCGCCAAGACCGTGTTCTGGAACGGCCCCATGGGCGTTTTCGAGTTCGACAACTTCGCTCATGGTACCCAGGCTATCGCCGAGGCTGTCGCCGAGGCCGACTGCACCTCGATCATCGGCGGTGGCGACTCTGTCGCAGCTGTCAACAAGTTCAACCTGGCCGATAAGATGAGCTGGATCTCCACCGGTGGTGGCGCTTCCATGGAGCTCGTCGAGGGTAAGGCCCTGCCCGGAGTGGAGGCGCTTCTCGATGCCTAATCGCACCCTTCTCATCGCTGGTAACTGGAAGATGAACAACGACGTCGCTGAGGCCGCCAAGCTCGCCGACGAGCTGGCTCAGGCTCTGCCCGAGGTTCCGGCTGGCGTCGAGGTGCTCGTCTGCCCTCCGACCATCGACATCACCACGGTTCATGACCGTATTCAGGCTGCCCCCATCGCCCTCGGTGCACAGAACGTGTACTGGGAGGCCAAGGGTGCCTTCACCGGTGAGTCCTCTTGCGACATGCTCAAGTCCGCTGGCTGCACCTACTGCATCATCGGTCACTCCGAGCGTCGTGATTACTTCCACGAGACCGATGAGGATCAGAACAAGAAGGCCAAGGCCCTCGTTGCCGCCGGTCTTGTTCCCGTCTTCTGCTGCGGCGAGTCTCTCGAGGTCCGCGAGGCCGGCACCTATGTCGAGCACGTCGTGAACCAGGTCAAGGCTGGCCTTGCTGGTCTTGAGATCACCTGCCCCAAGCAGGTCGTCGTCGCCTACGAGCCCATCTGGGCCATCGGCACTGGCAAGACCGCTACCGCCGAGGACGCTCAGGAGGTCTGCGGCGCTATCCGTGAGACCCTCAAGGAGATGTTCGGCGAGGAGCTCGCTAACGGCATCCGCGTTCTCTATGGTGGCTCTGCCAAGCCCGGCAACATCGCCGAGCTCGTCGCCAAGCCCGACGTTGACGGCGCCCTCGTGGGCGGCGCTTCCCTCAAGGCTGCCGACTTCGCCTCTATGGTCGTCAAGGCAGGCGAGTAGGACATATGGCACAGCGTCATCTTCCTGCACTCCTGATCATCATGGACGGCTGCGGCCTGGCTCCGGCCGATGGCGAGAACGCCGTCGCCGCTGCCAAGACGCCCTTCCTTGATAGCCTGTACGCTCAGTACCCGCACACCACGCTCGGCGCTTCGGGCGAGGACGTGGGCCTTCCCGACGGCCAGATGGGCAACTCCGAGGTGGGTCACCTCAACATCGGTGCCGGCCGCATCGTGTTCCAGGAGCTTTCGCGCATCAACAATGCCATCAAGGACGGCTCCATCGCCAAGAACGAGGTTTTCGTCAAGGCTATGGACGATGTCAAGGCCGAGGGCAAGACCCTTCACCTTATGGGCCTTATGAGCCCTGGCGGTGTTCATTCTCACATGAACCACGTCGAGGCTCTGGTCAAGATGGCTGCCGAGCATGGTGTCAAGACCGTTCGCGTCCACGCCTTCATGGATGGCCGCGACGTCGACCCGCAGTCCGGTGCCGGTTACATGAGTGAGTTCTGCGCCTTCCTGGCTAAGATCTCCGAGGAGACCGGTTGCGACGCTCGCGTTGCCACCGTCTCGGGCCGTTATTGGGCTATGGACCGCGATAATCGTTGGGAGCGCATCCAGCGCGCCTACGACGTCATGGTCAACGCGTCCGATGCTGATACCGACCCCGTTGCCGGTATCAAGGCCTACTACGAGAAGGATCCGCGCGGCGACGAGTTTGTCGAGCCCTTCGCTGCCCACAACGAGGGCATCCACGAGGGCGACGCGGCCATCTTCTTCAACTTCCGTCCCGACCGCGCTCGTCAGATGACCCGCGTGTTCACGGACAAGGAGTTCGACGGCTTTGAGCGCGAGCAGATCAAGCTTTCGCACTTTGTGACGATGACCGAGTACGACCCGACGTTTGACGTCGAGGTCGCTTTCCCCAAGACGTTCCCCGAGAACGTTCTGGCCGACGTTATCGCCGCCAATGGCCTGAAGCAGCTGCACACCGCCGAGACCGAGAAGTACGCACACGTGACGTTCTTCCTCAACGGCGGCATCGAGGAGCCCAAGGAGGGCGAGGAGCGCGTGCTCGTCGCTTCCCCCAAGGTCGCTACCTACGATCTGCAGCCTGAGATGAGCGCTCCCGAGGTTACCGAGAAGCTCGTCGCCGCCATCAACGAGGATCGCGCTGATTTCTACATCGTGAACTTCGCGAACTGCGACATGGTTGGTCACACCGGTGTCTTCGACGCCGCCGTTAAGGCCGTCGAGGCTGTTGACGATGCCTTGTCTAAGGTTGTCCCGGCGATTCTCGCTAAGGGCGGCTTTGCGCTGATTACCGCCGATCACGGCAACGCCGATCACATGTTTGACGTTGCTTCCGACGGTTCCAAGCATCCGTTCACGGCTCACACCACCAACCGTGTGCCGTTCATCATTGTTGATGAGAAGGCACAGCTCACCGGTATCGAGGACGGCCGTCTTTCCGATATCGCTCCGACCATGCTCACCATGGCTGGTATTGAGCCTTCCGCCGAGATGACGGGTCGCGTGCTCGCCACCGAGGCCTAAGAGAAAACATATACCGTTTTCTAGTAAGGGGGTTGTCCACAATCGGGCAACCCCCTTTTTGGTATTTCTGCCATTTCTAACCCGTCCCCAAATGGCAGGTGGGGGAGTGCTGAGGGTTGTGGTACAGTACTGGAGTTTGAACTGTTCTATTAAGGAGCTTATCTATGGGTCCGTTCCAGATTCTTCTGTTTGTCGTTTGGGCTGTTTCTGCCGTGGCGCTGACGATTCTCGTCCTGATGCATTCCGGTAAGGGTACCGGCGTTTCGGATATGATTGCCAGCTCGCTGTATAACTCCAGCTCTGCTACGGGCGTTATGGAACAGAACCTCGACCGCCTGACCGTCATCATGGCTGTCGTGTTTGCCGTGTGCGTCGTGCTGTGCATGTTCTTCTTCCCGCAGGGTATCGTCGGCTACTAAGCACGAGCCGCATAAATATTCAAAAAGGGTCCCGTAAGTGCGGGACCCTTTTTTGTTTACATATTTGTAACAGAGTCAAAATATCCTCACATACTTCGCCCAACTAAAGAAATTCTTGACCGTTAACCGGAATTAGCCCCAAATCGTGTATAAAATGCGCTACTGTATTGCAAAACGTTGGTCCGTTGTGCATAACCAGCCATAGCAGCGGGCGGCGTTTTGATGGTTCGGATCGGATTGTTTCGACATGTGTCCGACTGAACATTTCTTTGTCCTATCTCATAAGGAGGATGGCATGGCTGATTCTATGTTCCACCAGCCCGTTATGGGTCGTCGCGCCTTTGTCGGCGGTACCCTTGCTGCGAGCTCCATGGCTTTTCTTGCCGCATGCGGCAAGAAGGGTGGCGACGCTTCCGGTTCTGAGTCCGGTTCGACGCTGAACTTCTACATCAACAACCCGGTCTGCATCGACCCCTACAATGTCCAGGAGGACCAGGGCACTCAGGTCGAGTACCAGCTGTTCGATGCTCTGACCGCTTATGACGCCGAGAAGGGCGAGATCGTTCCGCTGGCTTGCGAGTCCTTCGAGGCCAACGACGACGCCACCGAGTTCACCTTCAAGATCAAGAAGGCTAAGTTCCACAACGGCGACGACGTCACCTCCAAGTCCTTCAAGCTCGGTTGGGAGCGTCTGGTCAACACCAAGTCGGCCATCGCTACCGAGTACGGCCCTTCCGAGGTCTCCTATCACCTTTCCATGGTTGAGGGCTATGACGACCTGCTTGCCGGTAACGCTTCCGAGCTCAGCGGTGTTACTTGCCCCGACGATGAGACCCTTGTCGTCAAGCTGACTTCTGCTTACGCCGACTTCCCCTTCGTCGCCTCTCACCCGGCTCTGGCCCCGGTTCCCGAGTGCGCCGAGTCCGATGTCAAGAGCTTCTACCTTGCACCGGTCGGTAACGGCCCGTTCATGATGGACGGCAAGTGGGAGGACGGTCAGGAGATCAACCTCAAGAAGTTCGACGATTACTATGGCGACAAGGCCAAGATCGATGGCATCCACTTCCAGGTCATCAAGGACGTGGAGACCGCCTACAAGGAGTTCCAGGCCGGTAACCTTGACATCTGCGACGTTCCCGTTGCTCAGATCGACGCTGCCAAGAAGGATCGCGGCGTGTCCAAGGACGGCTACACCATGGGCGACGGCGAGCGCATGCTGCTCGGCGCCGAGCCTTCCACCTACTACCTGACCTGCAACACCACGGCCGAGCCGTTCAACAACGCCGACCTGCGCAGGGGTATCTCCCTGGCCATCAACCGTGAGGCCATCTGCAAGACCATCTTCAAGGGTACCCGTACCCCCGCCGACGGCATTGTTCCTCCGGGCATCGATGGCTACAAGGAGGGCGCATGGGAGTTCTGCGCCTACGACGTCGATAAGGCCAACGAGTACCTCGACAAGGTTGCTCCCGCTGGCGCTAACGGCGATCGTGGCATTAACGTGACCCTTTCCTACAACCAGGACGGTGGCCACAAGGAGATTATGGAGTCCATCATCGGCGACCTCGCCAAGGTCGGCGTTACCGCCGTCTCCGATACTCCTGAGTGGTCTGCGCTGCTCGAGCAGTACCAGAACTTCAACTATCAGTTCGGTCGTCTGGGCTGGATTGCCGACTACCCGATCATGGACAACTTCCTGTATCCGCTGTTCCACTCCGACTCCCTCGGTGGCGACAACCGCTCTGGTTACAAAAACCCCGAGTTCGACGCCAAGGTCAACGAGGCTCGCACCACGGTTGACGACGAAGAGCGTGTCGCTAAGATGCAGGAGGCCGACGCAATGGTCGCTGCCGACTGCCCGGTCATCCCGGTGATGTTCTACACGCACACCATCGCTGGCTCCGATCGCATCAAGCACCTCTATGTCGATCCGCAGAAGCACGCCGAGCTGGGTACCGCCGAGCTCGCCTAAGAGTTTGCAGCTTCCGTGAGGGTCAAGTATTTACGTAGACCTCATGGGAAACATACAGTTCTCCCTAACCTGGGGTAAACTGGCTGATGGTAATTTTGGGATGCCGGTCTGGCGATCGGCATCCCATTTAGGTTAATCCCTAGATAGGGGAGTGGTATGGGTAAGTACATCGTTAAACGTGTGCTTCAGTTCATCCCGGTATTTTTGGGCGTTACGCTGATTCTGTTCGCCCTCCAGAACATCGTGCCGGGAGATCCGATCAAGCTGATCGGTGGAGACAAGGCTCTGTCCCCCGAGGTGGAGCTTCAACTTCGCGTGCGCTATCACCTGGTCCAGGCGGACGAGGACGGCAATGCGATCCTTGACGAGAACGGCGATCCCGTTCCAACGTCGCTTGTGGACCAATACTTGAATTACATGAATGGTCTGCTTCATGGCGATCTGGGCAATTCGTATCAGCGCAAGCTGCCGGTTGCGGAAATCTTTGCTCAGAAGTATCCGTATACGGTTAAACTCGCCGCGTGCGCCATCGTGCTCGAGGCAATCATGGGTATCGGTGCGGGTATCATTTCGGCAGTAAAGCGTTACTCCTTCTGGGATATTTTGGTAACGCTGACCACGTCGATCCTCGTTGCCGTTCCTGCCTTCTGGCTCGGTATGCTGCTGCAGCTGTTCTTTGGCGTCATTCTCAAGGACGCCACGGGCGGTGCATTCTCCATGCCGATCTCGGGTGCCGGCGGTTCCAGCTCTCAGTATCAGGATTGGATGCACTATGTGCTTCCGACCATTACGCTGGCTTCGGTTTCGACCGCCTATGCTGCCCGCATCATGCGCTCGCAGCTGCTCGACGTCATGAACCAGGATTACATCCGCACGGCAAAGGCTAAGGGTCTCTCCAATCGCGCGATCATCGTCAAGCATGCGCTTAAGAATGCACTCATCCCCGTCGTTACCTATATTGGTGTCGACTTCGGTGGCATGCTTTCGGGCGCCATCCTGACCGAGACGGTCTTTAACTGGCCCGGTATCGGCTCTGAGGTCTACCGCGCCATCAGCATGCGTGACTGGCCCATCGTTATGGGCGGCGTTACGCTCATCGTTGTCGTCGTTATGGTGATCAACCTGCTCGTCGACATTAGCTATGCATTCCTCGACCCGCGCATCCGCCTTGGCGGTCCGTCGGATAAGGCCTAAGGGAGGTACGTCTCATGCAGGAAACTGATTCTCAGTCTCAGGGGCAGGCTACCGCCACCAAGGCCGCATCTGCTCCCGCTAAGTCCCGCACGCTGTGGGGCGACGCTTTTAAGCGTCTTCGTAAGAACAAGCTCGCCGTTATCGGTGTTTGCTGGATCATCATCGTCGTTGTGGTTGCCCTGACCGCCGACCTGTGGGCTAAGCCCTGGCTCGGGTCGCCGACGGCTTCCGACTCGACTACCATGGCCGAGACTTCGTTGCTGGCTCCGTGTGCCGAGCATCCGTTTGGTACCGACGCCCTTGGTCGCGACATTCTCGTCCGCGTTATCTACGGTGCACGCGTTTCGCTGTCCGTCGGCATTATGGCCACCGCCATCTCCACGGTGATCGGTCTGGTCATGGGTGCTCTGGCCGGTTTCTACGGCGGAATCTGGGATACGATCATCATGCGCTTTGCGGATATCTTCCTAGCGTTCCCGTACGTGCTGTTCGTCGTCGCCATGATCGCCGTTATCGGCCGTGGTCTTCAGAATGTCTTTATCGCCATCGGTATTCTCGGCTGGCCTTCGATTGCGCGCGTCTTCCGCTCTGCAATCTTGACGGTCAAGGAAAACGACTATGTTGACGCTGCGCGCGCGATGGGTGCATCCGATGCTCGTATCGTCGTGCGTCACATCTTTCCGAACTCCGTCGCCTCTATCGTGGTCTACGCAACCATGAACATTGGTGGCGCCATTCTGACCGAGTCCGCTCTGTCCTTCCTCGGCATGGGCGTTATTCCGCCTACGCCTTCGTGGGGCTCCATGATTCAGGACGGTCAGCAGTATCTTCTGACCGCTCCCTGGATGATGATCATGCCCGGTCTGGCAATTCTCTCGACGGTGCTCGCCTTCACCCTGCTGGGTGACGGTCTGCGCGACGCCCTCGACGTCAAGATGAAGGACGCATAAGGATGAAGAAGAACAAGAACTATGTGGACCTGAAGGACCAGCCGGTTCCCGAGGGCCAGCATCTGCTCGAGGTCGATGACCTTAAGATGTATTTCCACACCGAGGATGGCGTCGTTCGCGCTGTCGACGGTGTCTCCTACACGCTCGATCGCGGCGAGACCCTGGGAGTCGTCGGTGAATCCGGCTCCGGTAAGTCCGTGACCGCCATGACCATCATGGGCCTTATCTCGATGCCTCCGGGAAAGATCGAGGGCGGTGACGTTCGCTATCGCGGCCGCTCCATCCTCGAGATGACCGAGGAAGAGATGCAGCACATTCGCGGCAACGATATCGCGATGATCTTCCAGGATCCTATGACCTCCTTGAACCCGGTTTATAAGATCGGCAAGCAGGTGGGCGAGGGCCTTCGTCTGCACCGTGGCTACTCCAAGCAGGAGGCGCTCAAGCGTGCCACCGAGCTTTTGGACCTCGTTGGTATTCCCGAGCCCGAGAAGCGCGTCAATGAGTATCCGCACCAGTTCTCTGGCGGTATGCGTCAGCGCGTCATGATTGCCATGGCTCTTGCCTGCGATCCCGATATTCTGATTGCCGACGAGCCCACGACGGCTCTGGACGTTACCATTCAGGCTCAGATTATCGAGCTCATGCAGGAAATGCAGGAGAAGAACGGCAATGCCATCATCATGATTACCCATGACCTGGGCGTCGTCGCCGACATGGCCGACAAGATCATGGTTATGTACGCCGGCCGTCCCGTCGAGTTCGGTACTGCTGAGGAAATCTTCTACGAGAGCCGCCACCCCTACACCTGGGGCCTTATCCGCTCCATCCCGGAGCAGGCCATCGAAGAGAAGAAGCCGCTTACGCCGATTCACGGCAACCCGCCTTCGCTCATGAACCTGCCCGAGGGCTGCGTGTTCTCGCCTCGTTGTCCCTATGCGACCGATAAGTGCCGCAAGCAGCGCCCCGAGCGCGTTGTCACCGAGTCTGGTCATTACTCTGCGTGCCACTACTCCGGTGACCCCGAGTTTCTCAAGAACGCTCCTGAGACGTCCCGTACGCGCAAGGATTCCAAGAAGGGAGGCGAGGCGTAATGGCAGATACCAACGAGCGTACTCCGTTGCTGAAGGTCGAGCACCTCTCTAAGGAGTTCCCCGCTGAGTCCGGCATGTTCGCCAAGCGTTTTTCCAAGCGTGTCGTCTCTGCTGTAAATGACATCTCTTTTGAGATTTATCCTGGCGAGACCTTTGGTCTGGTTGGTGAGTCTGGTTGCGGTAAGTCCACGACGGGTCGCACCATCATGCGCTTGACCAAGCCGACCGCCGGTAAGGTGTTCTTCCAGGGCAAAGATGTTGCCGAGATGAGCAAGCATGAGATCAAGGACATGCGTCGCGAGATGCAGTTTATCTTCCAGGATCCCTATGCTTCGCTCAACCCTCGTATGACCATCGGCGAGATCGTCTCCGAGCCCATGACCATTCACGGCGTGGGCACCAAGGAGGAGCGTATTGAGCGTGTCCGCGAGCTGCTGGACGTCGTCGGTCTGAACCCCGAGCACATCAACCGCTATCCGCACGAGTTCTCCGGCGGTCAGCGTCAGCGTGTCGGCATTGCCCGCGCGTTCGCTCTGAAGCCCAAGCTGATCATCTGCGACGAGCCTGTCTCTGCACTTGACGTTTCCATTCAGGCCCAGGTTTTGAACCTGCTGAAGGAGCTTCAGGATAAGTTCGGTACGGCCTACCTCTTCATCGCTCACGACCTCTCTGTCGTGCAGCACATCTCCGACCGCGTTGCCGTTATGTATCTGGGCAAGATGGTCGAGGTTTCGGACTGGAAGACGCTCTACAGCGAGCCTCACCATCCGTACACGCAGTCGCTGCTGTCTGCCGTGCCGGTGCCCGATCCTGATATCCAGAAGACCCGCAAGCGCATCATCCTCGCCGGCGATCCGCCGTCACCGCTGGATCCGCCGACCGGCTGCCGTTTCCACACGCGCTGCCCGATCGCGCAGGGCATCTGCTCCGAGAAGCTTCCCGAGTTTAAGGAAGTTGCCCCGGGCCACTGCTGCGCCTGCCACTTCGCCGAGCCGTTCCCGATCAAGGAATCGCACATCGACCTGTAGTCGGT
>CAVCHM010000021.1:0-38381 GCA_963602135.1 bacterium
CGCGCCCTTGAAGTTGAACGTCAGATTGTCCAAATGCGGCCCGCGCAGCGTCGGCCGGTCCGCCGTTCGGTAAAACCGCGTAACTAAACCAGCTTGAAGCCCTTGCGCTTGCCTACGGAGAGGGTGTCGCCCAGCTTGAGGGCGCTCGGGTCGATGTTGTAGCTCTTGGGAGCAACGGCCTTGCCGTTGATCTTGACGCCGCCGCCGTCAATGTCGCGACGAGCCTGGCCGGCGCTCGCCGAAAGGCCCAGGTCCTTAAGCAGGCCTGCGAGGTAGATCTGGCCCTCGTCGTTGACGGTCAGCTCGACATGCTTCTCGGGGAAGTCGGCAAGCTGGCCCTCCTTGAACACGCGGTCGAACTCGGCCTGAGCCTCGTCACCGGCACCGGCGCCGTGATAGGTGTCGCACAGGTCGCGGCCCAGCGCGCGCTTGAGCTCATAGGGGTCGGCGGAACCGTCGGCCAGAGCAGCGTCAATCTTGTCGACCTCGGCCGGAGTGAGCGAGCTGGCCAGACGATAGTACTTGCCGATCATCTCGTCGGGGATGGACATGGTCTTGCCGAACATATCCTTGGGAGCATCGGTCAGGCCGATGTAGTTGCCGTATGACTTGGACATCTTGCGTACGCCATCGGTGCCCTCGAGCAGCGGCATGGTAAGCGCGATCTGCGGCTCCATGCCCATCTTCTCCATGAGCTCGCGACCAGCGAGCAGGTTGAAGAGCTGGTCGGTGCCGCCCATCTCCACGTCGGCCTTGATCTGAACGGAGTCGAAGGCCTGCATCACGGGGTACAGGAACTCGTGCAGGGCGATCGGCGTCTGGGACTGGTAGCGCTTGGTAAAGTCATCGCGCTCGAGGATGCGGGCGACGGTGAACTTGGAGCACACCTGCAGCAGGCCGGCCAGATCCATCGACAGGATCCAGTCGCCGTTGTGCACGATGGTGGTCTTCTCGGGATCCAGGATCTTCATGGCCTGGCTCACATAGGTCTCGGCGTTGGCCTCGATCTGCTCCTGCGAAAGCTGCGGGCGGGTGGAATTCTTGCCCGAAGGATCGCCAATCAGTGCGGTGCCGTTACCGATGATGAGGGTGACCTTGTGGCCCAGGTCCTGGAACTGACGCATCTTGCGCAGGGGCACGGCATGACCCAGGTGCAGGTCGGGGCTGGTGGGATCGACGCCGAGCTTGATGTTGAGGGGCTCGCCCTTCTCAAGCTTCTTGCGAAGGTCGGCCTCGGGGACGATCTGTGCTGCGCCCGAGGTGATGATACGCATTTGCTCGTCAACAGACAGCATTGGGTATCCTCCTTTTGCTATAGCACCCTCACCGGATACGGCGGTGCTCGAAGTTCATAAACCCACTAATAATAACCAAAACGGCGCGGCCGAACACCTACGACAGGAAAATCCTCGTCCTGCCGCACGCGTCGATAACGACCGGCAAACGCGTGCCGTCACGTTCGACCAAAAAGCGCGTCTGCTGACGGCGCGAGCAGTCACGGCAACGGACCTGCCCCGTCGCATCCGTGGCGCAGGCGCCCTCGACAGTCAGCAAGCAGTGCTCGCACACCATGAGCTCGGGACGGTCGGCGTCGACAGGCCCCAAGACACCGGGGCAAGCGGCAAGCTCGGCAACACGCTCCGCGTCGTCGGCGACAAGCTCGGCCGGCAAATACACACGGCCCGCGCCGAGCCCGCGTAGCCAGGCAAGCGTAACCCGGTTCGCGCAAAACACCGGTGCCGCAACGTCAAACGCCACGCCCAGCTCACGCGCCATCGCCACCTGTCCCAGATTACGGCAGACGACGCGCCCGGCACGCCACATAAGCGAGCGGGTACGCGAGGCATCGGCTGCGCGGCAGACCTCGTCGAGCACCACGGTCGCATGGGACAGATCGCGCTCGCCGCACGGGTCGGCATCCATCAGCTGCCAGGCAAAGACCATGCGAGCGGAAGCCCCCTTTTCCGTCGGCTCCGCCAACACCGCCTCGGGCACGTCGCCAACAGCCACGGCGCCCTCAAAGGGCAGTATCTCAACGGCTCGTGCAACGAGTACGACCGCGTCCGCCTCGACCTGCATGTGCTCCAGCGCCGTCGCCGTCTGCTCCAACACGCCGGCGCTGCGAATCAGGTACACCTCGCAGCCCGCATCGACCTTGCGCTTGCAGTGCACGACAACGCGCTCCCCCGCTGCGGCATCCACCGGGCAGGGCACCTGGGGCCAGCGCTTGGGCACATCGGGGCGTGCATCGGCACCCGGATAGAACCGGATCTCGAGTGTGTCACCCGCGGCCACGGCGGCATCGAGCTCGACGGTCACCTCTTCGTGACCCACCGTCACCAAGTGGCCCACGCGTACGCCCTGGTTAATCGCACGCTCAAAGCTCATGAGCTCAGCACCCGATCGCCCCCGCAGATACGCATCGGTAAACCCGCGGTTAAACGACCTGCCCAGCTCGCGCTCGAGCGCCGACACGGCAGCGGCATCCCATGCGCCATCGCGCAGCATATCGAGTGCACGACGCCACACCCGCACCACGTTGAACACGTAGTCGGGGTTTTTCATGCGGCCCTCGATCTTGAGCGACGCCACCCCGGCCCCAACAAGCTCGGGCAGGTGCGCAATGCCCAGATAGTCGCGCGGGCACAGCAGACGATCGCCCTCCACGGAAACGACGCTCTCCCCCGCCTCGTTCACCAGGTCGTACGCCAAGCGACACGGCTGCGTACAGTCGCCGCGCATCGCCGATCGTCCACGCCGCAAGGCCGAAAACTCGCAGGCCCCCGAATATCCAATGCAAATCGCGCCGTGGCAGAACACCTCGATAGGCACGCCGGTAGCACACAGGGCGGCAATCTCGTCGACCGCCAACTCGCGGGCGGTCGTCACGCGCTCGACCCCGAGCTCGTCGGCAGCCAGGCGCACGGCGCCTTCGCTATGGACGCCCGCCTGCGTGGACAGGTGAATCTCGACCCCGGGAATCGCCGCGCGCAACGCGCAGGCCAGACCGGCATCCGCCACGATCAAGGCATCGGCACCCAACTCATGCGCGTGCGCCCCCAGCGCCACCGCGTCGGCCAACTCGTCATCGAACACAAACACGTTGAGCGTCACGTATACACGCACGCCGTGCGCATGCGCCACGGCGCAGCCGCGCAAAAACTCGTCGTCGGTAAAGCCGTGTGCGCTCACGCGGGCGTTAAACCCGCCCAGGCCCGCATAGATGGCATCGGCGCCCGCTGCAATCGCCGCGAGCATCTGATCGAGTCCGCCGGCAGGTGCCAGCAGCTCGGGCAGCGCCACCTCGGCAGCCCCCGGCTCGTTATCGCATTGTCCGCTCGGCCCCATCGTCCGAATCGCCATCGGCAAACTCCTTACCAACAAGGTATGCATTCACTCTGAAAAATGCCGTCATCCAGCATACACGAGGCCTCGCGCGCCTCGTTTGGTTTATCGTGTAATAACTTATGTCCATCCTGCCCCAGCGGCGCACCCGCCGCCCGGCACGACATACCTGGAGGTCAATATATGGGTCCTCGCCAACGACAGGGACGCAGTCGTTCCAAGACGCATGCCCTGCCCATGATCCTGCTCTCGTTCTTGGGCTTTTTGCTCATCGCGGGCGTAGCGTTTGGCATCGGCATGATCGGCAACGTCAATCGCTGGCTGTCCGATCTGCCCGACTATACCGACGCCAACGCCTATCTGGTGAGCGAACCCACCGAGATCGTCGATTGCAACGGCAACAAGATCGCGAGCTTCTACACGCAAAACCGCAAGTCCGTCACCAAGGATCAGGTCTCTCCGTACGTGTTGCAGGGCACCGTCGACGTTGAGGACGAGCGCTTCTACGAGCATGGCGGCATCGACCTGTGGGGTATCGCACGTGCCGCCGTGGCAACCGTCTCCGGTGGCCACGAGGGCGCATCGACCATCACCCAGCAGCTGGTACGCAACACCATCCTGCAGGAGGAGCAGTTCGATTCGACCATCGAGCGTAAGGTTCGCGAGGCCTATATCGCCATCAAGATGGAGGAGATGTACTCCAAGGACGAGATCCTCATGATGTACCTCAACACCATCTATTACGGCCACGGCGCCTACGGCATCGAGGCTGCCGCCGAGACCTACCTGTCCAAGAGCGCCGCCGACCTCACCCTGAGCGAGGCCGCGCTGCTCATCGGCCTTCCCAACTCGCCTTCGCAGTACGACCCCACGGTCAATCCCGATCTGGCACTGTCTCGCCGCAACAAGGTTCTCGACAACATGCTGCGCCTGGGCCACATCACCCAGGAGGAGCACGACGCCGCGCAGGCAGAGCCCATCACCCTTAACGTGACCGAGATTTCGGGCAGCGGTGTCGACGTGTATTCGCAGCCCTACTTTGTCGCCTATGTTAAGCAGCTGCTGGAGCAGGAGTTCTCCACCGACGTGCTGTTTAAGGGCGGCCTAACCGTCAAGACCACCATCGACCCAACGATGCAGCAGACTGCCGAGGAGGCCGTGCGCGCCCAGCTCGACACGCTTTCGCTCGACGGCCTGGACATGGGCATGGTCGTCGTCGACCCCAAGACCGGCTACATCAAGTGCATGGTGGGCGGCTACGACTATAACGCCGACGAGAACCACGTGAACCACGCCACGGCCAAGCGGCCCGTGGGCTCCACGTTTAAGGCCTTTACGCTGGCCACTGCCATCCAAAACGGCATGAACCCCAACGTCACCCTCAACTGCAACTCGCCGCTCAAGGCCAAGGGCACCACGACCGAGGTGCAGAACTACGCCAACCAAAGCTACGGTACCATCACGCTCAAGCAGGCGACGGCATACTCCTCCAACACCGGCTATATCCAGGTTGCAGAGGCTATCGGCAATAACAAGATCATGTCGCTCGTCAAAAAGCTCGGCATCGATCCTTCTAAGGACAATATCGAGGACGTTCCCGTCATGACGCTCGGTACCGGCTCCATCTCGCCGCTCGAGATGGCCGCGGCCTATGCCACGTTTGCCAACGGCGGTTACTATCGCCAGCCGATCGCCATCACCGAGATTGATTCGCGCACTGGCTCGGTGCTGTACCAGCACACCGATAACCCCTCGCAGGTGCTCTCCACCGGCGAGGCCGCGGCAGTGACCGACGTCCTGACCGGCGTCATGCAGAGCAGCGGCACAGGCGCCGCCGGCGCGCTGAGCGTGAACCAGCCCTATGCCGGCAAGACGGGTACCACCGACAACACCACCAACCTGTGGTTCTGCGGCTATACCCCGCAGCTGGCATGCGCCCTGTGGACCGGCTACTCCGCAGGTGAGATTCCCATCCAAAAGTACGGCACAGATCTGCTGGGCGACAGCACCAACCTGCCCGTCTTTAAGAAGTTCATGAACACCGTCCTTGCCGGCACCGACCGCGAGGAGTTCCCGACGGGCACTGCCCCCACGTATAAGAACAACAACGTCTGGAAGTTCTACGGCACCAACAACGCCAAGAAGGAAGAGTCCAAGGACGAGAACGAAGAGGACGAGAAAGAGACCACCACGACCACGACGACGACCACCACGACCACCGAGACCACGGGCGGCAGCACCACGGGTGGCACCGGCTCGACCGGCGGCTCGACCGGCGGCTCGACCGGCGGCTCGACCGGCGGCTCGACCGGCGGCTCGACCGGCGGCGACGGTAGCGGTGGCGAGGGCGGCGGCGAGGGCGGTTCCCCCACTCCAACGCCTACGCCCACGCCCGATCCCTCTACAGGTCAGTAGGCACCCAGGCATAGCCGATCAAAGGTGCCCGAGCAGATCAAATGCTGCTCGGGCACCTTTTTGTCACGAGAAACCTCGCATGCGCCCCAACACGATGCGACAATAAAGAAGGGCGCCGACCATCGTCGACGCCCCATAAAAGTCGCTATATTCGCTCGTGCGGCGCTGTCCTCACGCGCCGCCCCTCCTACTTACGAGAGTTGCTCAGCTTGTTGATGAGGGCCTCCAGGCGCTCGCCGTCCTCGGCGGTTTGGGCGATAACCAAGATGGTGTCGTTACCGGCGAGCGAACCGAGCACGTCGGGCAGCTCAGCGGCATCGACCGCAGCGGCGATGCCCGAAGCGGTACCGGGCTGAGCCTTGATCATAACCAGGTTGTCGGTACGCAGAACGCCCGTTACCAGTTCGGAGACCATACGCTGCAGATGCAAGTCCTCGGCCAGAACATAGATGCCCTCGGGAAGCTTGCGCAGCCCCATATCGGCAATGTCGCGCGAAACGGTCGCCTGCGTGCAATCAAACCCCATGGCACGGAGCTCGTCCACCAGTACGCGCTGCGTGCGAACATCCTTGTTGCGCACGATATCTCTGATGGCATCCTGGCGCCCATTGCGTTTTTTAGCCATACTAAACCTCACTCCATAGATGGCGGAGACAATCAATCAGTAATTGAATAGTTTAGCGCTATTTGAGGGTATTTGTGAATAAGAACGCATTTCGAAACAATTCCATGCAAGATTGTTTCGAAAAAAGCCGTCTTAAGCAGTTTTGACGCCCGTCCGGTTAAAAAAAGCGGCCAGATGCGTATACATCACGCAACGCGTAGGTTTGGCACTGGCAATCGGTCCAAACAACAAGCCGAGTCCACGATGGTTATCCTTGAGTGCCGCAGACATCTGACGAGTTCGAGATGCCTCGAGCATATCACGCATACGTGCGGAACGCTCAATTGATGACACCCCATGCGGGCTCAAGCACAAATTTTCGATGCAGGCGACCAGCCCGGCGAAGTAAAATATATGGCTCGCCACCTTTAGCTGCGTGTCACCGTTCGCCTCTGCAAGCGAATCAATAAGCTCGTCGAGCGCCCGGGCGTCATCGGTAAGCTTGGCAAACAATGTGGGGTCAAAAGCATCTGTAAGCCGTGGCGCCACCGCATGGAAACAGGCATCACCGCACCCGGATATGCATTGCGCCTGCGAAAGAGCGCATGTCATAAACCCAATCGAGCGAAACGCACGGTCGCGCGACAAACACGTCTCGAACAGCGAGCGGCTGTACATCACACCGGGAGTCTGGGCAATCAGGCCGCCGGAAATCATTTGAGACAGACCGGCCGCCAATGAAGCACGGTCATCGATCGCAAGAGAGGTGGCATCCAGTACACGCGAATGGCGCTCACGATGAGCATCGTAGCGGTCGAGCGATGCCGTGGGAATCACCATGTCTGCCGCAGCATCACACGCAACATCGACCATCTTGGAAAGGGACTGTGGGGCAAACCACTCGTCGGCGTTCATGGCAACAATCTGCAATCCACGCGAGGCGGCAAAACCGGCCTTGAGACATGCTCCGCGCGCCGAATCCTCGACGTCAATCAAATCGATGTGAATATCTCTGCCGGCGGCAACCTCGAGCGAATGGCGCACGCCCGGCGCAACGTCGCGACAAACCACGACAATTTGCAGGTCATAGAGGTCTTGGTTCTGGACGCTCTCGAGCGCACGCATCGCATAGCTGGGCGAACCCTCAACAATAAGGATCACCGAAAGTCGCGGATGCGAACAACGTCGAACCAAGTTTTCCATCCTCTCGATAGCGCCAAATCAAACTGTCGTTCATGGTACACCCGAGCTATAAAAGCAACGAGCCGCCTAACATGTTGCACGCCAAGAACAGATGTTGCACACGCGCAGCTCACACATAGTATGTGCCAGTTACGGACGCGTCGAGCACTCCCCTAGTCGAGTACGACAAGCTCGTCGGGGCCGTAATCCACACCCATAAACGTAAGGCCGCAGGCAGGCGCCGTGGGACCCGCAGCGGTACGGTCGCAGGCATCAATGACCTCGCGCATCCACTCGGGATCGCGACGATGCATGCCGATCTCCACGAGCGTGCCCACAATAGTGCGCACCATCGAATGTAAAAATGCGTTGCCCTCGATGGTAAACGTCAGGATATCCTCGCCAAAAGCGACCTCGTGGCCAAACTCGGCGCGCATCACGCAGCGGTGCGTGGGCTTGCCCACGGCAGACGCCACCTTGCAAAAGCTCTTAAAGTCCTGCTCGCCCAAGAGCGCAGGGCACGCGGCCGCCATCGCATCGACGTCGAGGGGATAGCGATGCCACCACACAGCGCCGCGCGAGAGCACGGGGCGCGCATCGCGATCGGCAATGCGGTACGTATACGTACGGGACCGCGCGTCAAAGCGAGCAGAAAATCCTTTACGGGCCCTGTAGACCTCGTTTATGGCGATATCTTTGGGCAACAGGGCATCCATAGCCCTCAGCCACCTACGGCGCGTCAGAGCAAGCTCAGCGTCCGTTACGGGCACGCTAATGTACTGAGCCACCGCATGCACGCCGGCATCGGTACGCCCTGCACACGTCAGATCGATCGGGCGACGCAGCAGCGTCTCGATAGCGCGGCGCAACTCGCCCGCAACGGTCGTCTGGCCCGGCTGCTCGGCAAATCCGCTATACGATGAGCCGTCATAGGCAACACGGAATACGAGCGTGGCATCAAGCTCTAGAATCGAATTGAAATCAGACGGCGCGGTCATGGGCGCTCCCAACAAACAATCAACGGTATCGCGACAAAAAAAGAGGGGTACGCGAACGTACCCCTCGAATATAGCCTATGCAGACGAATTGTCTACTCAGCGGTCTCCTCAGCAGGAGCCTCCTCGACGGCCTCGACCTTCTTGGGAGCAGCGGCCTTCTTGGGGGCCGGAGCAGCCTTCTTGGCCTTAGGCGTACAAGGCTCGGTGACGAGCTCCATGATAACGATAGGAGCGTTGTCGCCCTTACGGTTACCGAGTTTCATGATGCGGGTGTAACCGCCGTTGCGGTCCTGCCACATGCCCTGGGCAGCCTTGTCGAAGATCTCGGCAACGAGCTGCTTATCGCCGAGCTTGGCGATGGCCAGACGACGAGAGTGCAGGTCGCCCTTCTTGGCCCAGGTGATGATCGGATCGACGACCGAACGCAGCGCCTTAGCGCGGGTCTCGGTGGTCTTGATGCGGTCGTTCTCGAAGAGGGCCTTGGCCAGGCTCTTCTTCATGGCCTTGGTGTGGCTCGCATCGGTGCCGAGCTTCAGGCCCTTCTTAACGTTGTGACGCATGGTCTAGTTTCTCCTCAAATATGCGAAGCATTAAGCCTTCAGGCTCAGGCCCATGGACTCAAGCTTGTCCTTCACTTCCTCGATCGACTTAACACCAAAGTTACGGATGTTAAGCAGATCGTTCTCCGAGAACTCAACGAGCTGACGGACCGAGTGAATGCTGGCGCGCTTAAGGCAGTTGTAGGAACGGACGGAAAGGTCCAGATCCTCGATCTGCTTGTCCAGCTCGGCGTTGTCGTTGGTGACCTCGGGAGCGAAGATCGAAGCCTCCTCCTCGACCTCGGGGGTCTCGGCAAGGTTCATAAAGGCAGCCATATGCTGATTGATGATATTGGCAGCCTGGACCACGGCGTCGCGCGGAGCGATAGAGCCGTTGGTCTCGATCTCGAGGACAAGGCGGTCGTAGTCGGTGTGCTGACCGACACGGCAAGCCTCAACGAGCTTGGCGCAACGGGACACCGGCGAGTACAGCGAGTCGACGTGGATCACACCGATGGGATCGTTGTCGCGCTTGTTAGCCTCGCCAGAGACATAGCCGCGGCCATAGCCGATGCGCATGCTCATGGTGAGATGGCCACCCTCGGTGAGCGTAGCGATGTGCTGCTCGGGGTTGACCAGCTCAAACTCGGACGGAATAAAGAAGTCCGCACCGGTGACCTCGCAGGGGCCGTCAACCGAAATGGTGGCGGTCGCCTCGTCGGTCGTGCCGAGAGCCCTGAAGACAAGACCCTTGACATTCAGGACGATGTCGGTGACATCCTCGACCATGTTAGGGATGGTCATGAACTCGTGCTGCGCGCCATCGATCTGAATAGCCTCGACGGCGGCACCCTCGAGCGAGGACAGAAGAACGCGACGAAGGGAGTTACCCAGCGTATCGCCGTAGCCACGCTCGAGCGGCTCAACGGAGACACGAGCAGACGTCTCGTTAATCTCTTCGACCTGAACCTGAGGCCTAATGAATTCTGACATGTATTACCTCCAGCCTCAGCAGCCCGGATGGACTACTTAGAGTAGAGCTCGACGATGAGCTGCTCGTTGATATCACCGCTGATCTGCTCACGCGTCGGCAGAGCGAGCACGTTACCAGACAGCTTCTCGATATCGACCTCGAGCCAGCCAGGGACCTCGAAACGCTCGGAGGAAATCAGAGCCTCCTTGATGGGGAGGAGGTCACGGAACTTCTCGCCGACAGCGACGACGTCGCCGGCCTTGACGCGGTAGGACGGGATGTCCACGCGCTTACCGTTCACGGTGAAGTGACCGTGACGGACGGACTGACGAGCCTCTTTGCGGGTGCGGGCGAAGCCAAGACGGAAGACGACGTTGTCAAGGCGAGACTCAAGGATGATCATGAGGTTCTCACCGGTGACGCCGTTCATCTTACGGGCCTTGTTGAAGTAGCCGTGGAACTGCTTCTCCAGAACGCCATAGATGAACTTGACCTTCTGCTTCTCGCGCAGCTGCATGCCGTACTCAGATTCCTTGCGACGGCGCTTGGGCTGACGGATAGATTCCTTCTTGCTGCTGTAACCGAGCTCAGCGGGATCGATCCCGAGCTGACGGCAGCGCTTAAGAACAGGAGTCCTGTCGATTGCCATATTGATACGATCCTTTCAGTTACACGCGGCGACGCTTCTTGGGGCGGCAGCCGTTGTGCGGGATGGGGGTCTTGTCCTGGATGCTCGAGACCTCGAGGCCAGCAGCCTGGAGGGAGCGGATGGCGGTCTCACGACCGGAGCCGGGGCCCTTGACGAAGACGGAAACCTTCTTCATACCGTGCTCCATGGCCTGCTTGGCAGCAGCCTCGGCAGCCATCTGGGCAGCGAACGGCGTGGACTTACGGGAGCCCTTGAAGCCCACCTGGCCAGCCGACTTCCAGGAAATGACGTTGCCCTGGGGATCGGTGATCGAAACGATCGTGTTGTTGAACGTAGAACGAATGTGAGCCTTGCCCACGGAAATGTTCTTACGGTCCGCGCGCTTCAGACGGGCAGCGCGAACGTTCTTCTTAGCAGTAGCCATCTATCTAGCGCTCCTTATTTCTTCTTCTTAGCACCGATCTGACGCTTCGGGCCCTTACGGGTACGAGCGTTAGTGTGGGTGCGCTGGCCGCGGACCGGGAGGCCCTTGCGGTGACGAAGGCCGCGGTTGCAGCCGATGTCCATAAGGCGCTTGACGTTCTGGTTGCGCTCACGGCGGAGGTCGCCCTCAACCATGATCTGGTTCTTGTCGATATAATCGCGGATGGCGTTAACCTCATCCTCGGTGAGGTCCTTAACGCGCGTATCCACGTTAACGTTGCACTCGACGCAAATCTTCGTCGCAGTGGTGCGGCCGATGCCGTAAATGTAGGTCAGACCGATCTCAACGCGCTTCTCACGCGGGAGGTCGACACCATTAATACGGGCCAACGTAGTCTCCTCTCTTAACCCTGACGCTGCTTATGACGGGGGTTCTCGCAAATGACGAGGACCTTGCCATGGCGCCTAATGATTTTGCACTTATCGCACATCTTCTTGACCGAAGGACGTACCTTCATCGTTCTTCCTTTCGGTAGCGCTCAAACTACTTCCCTACTATCTACTCGCCCAGCCGCAGGCGTTTAAAACTATGGCTGGTCTTCACACACAATCCGACCGTAGGTTGAGCTAAGCCTGCAGTCGGAAAAGGAGTGCGTGTATGCGTGCCGCTATTTATAGCGATAGGTGATGCGGCCGCGGGTCAGGTCGTACGGGGAAAGCTCCACGACAACCCTGTCACCGGGGAGAATACGGATGTAATTCATTCGGATCTTGCCAGAAATGTTGCACAGAACCGAATGACCGTTCTCGAGCTCAACCTTAAACATGGCGTTGGGCAGCGGTTCCTTTACCATACCCTCGAGCTCAATTGCGTCTTCCTTCTTCACAAGCAATCATCTTTCTCTAGAAAACGACAGCGATTGAGTATTCTACAATACGCGTGCACGTATCGTAATATCTTCGTAATGGCTCCACAACTAAGTGAAACTTGTTACTTTGAAATGTAAATGCCGACGAATTTGAACGCGGCCTCTACATCTCGCCTCCTTGCAAGGAGCACCAAGCGCCTTGCGCGTCGGTAGTAAGAATCACCGGGCCGTCATCGGTAATGGCGACGGTGTTCTCGTAGTGCGCGGCGGGCAGGTGGTCGTTGGTCGTAACGATCCAACCATCGGAGCCCGTGCTCACATGATTGGATCCCATCGTGACCATCGGCTCGATAGCAATGACCATACCAGCCTGGAGACGAACGCCCCTCCCCTTCTTTCCGTAATTCGGAACGTTGGGGTCCTCGTGCATCACATGGCCAATACCGTGCCCCACATAATCGCGAAGCACGCCATAGCCGTGAGACTCGGCGAGGGACTGGACAGCATAACCAATGTCCCCAATATGGTTACCGGGAACAGCCTGCTCGATTGCAGCCTTAAGGCAATCGCGCGTAACCTCGCACAGGGCCTTGGCCTCGGGCGTGGGGGTACCGACGAAAAACGTCCAAGCGTTATCGCCGACCCAACCGTCAACAACGGCACCCGTATCGATGGAGATGATATCGCCATCGCGCAGGATCATGTCGGGATTGGGAATACCGTGCACCACGGCATCGTTAATCGATGCGCAAATGGTACCGGGGAACCCGCCGTAACCCTTAAAGGCCGGGGTGCCACCATGCATGCGGATAATCTGCTCCGCAAGCTGATCAAGCTCAAAGGTCGAAACACCAGGGCGAACCATGGCTCCAACGTGGCGGAGCGCCATCTTAGATAGCGCTCCTGCCTTCTTCATCTGCTCGATTTGCGTTGCAGACTTAATCTTGATCATAGACCGAGAGCCTCTTTGACATCCCCGTACACGATCTCGCGAGCCTGGTCACCGTTGACCGACTTGAGCAGACCCTGGCCACGATAGTAGTCGACGAGTGGACTCGTGGACTTCTCGTAGACGTCGAGACGGTTCTTGATGGTCTCGGGCTTGTCGTCGTCGCGCTGATACATCTCGCCGGCGCACTTGGGGCAGGTAGCATCGGCAGCTGTGCCGGTGTAACCGCAGGCGCGGCAGGTGCGACGCGAAGACAGACGGTCGATGATGACCCCGGGGGCGACGTCGACCAGAAGGGCGCAGTCGATCTCGCGACCCATAGCGGAGAGCTCGGAATCGAGCGTCACAGCCTGGGCGGTGTTGCGCGGGAAGCCGTCGAGGATGAAGCCCTGCTGGGCGTCATCGGCGGCAAGGCGCTCCTTGACAAGGTCGATCACGAGCTGGTCGGGAACGAGCTCGCCAGCGTCCATGTACTTCTTAGCCTGAATACCAAGCTCGGTGCCACCCTTGACGGCAGCACGCAGCAGGTCGCCCGTAGAAATGTGAGCGACGCCAAACTCGGCGACGAGCTCCTGTGCGACGGTGCCCTTACCGGCACCCGGAGCTCCGAGCAATACGAGGTTCATGAGCAATCCTCCTCTAGCCTATTTAAAGAATCCATCGTAATCATACATCTTGATCTGGCCTTCGAGCTTATCGACCGTGTCGAGCACGACGCCGACCATGATGAGGATGGACGTGCCGCCAAATGCCTGGATCAGATGGTTACCCGTAAAGGAGAAGATGATCGAAGGCACGATGGCGATGAGCGCCAAAAAGACAGCGCTGGGAAGCGTGATCTTGTTGAGCGCGTTCTTGATGTAGGCCGCGGTAGCCCTACCCGGACGCACGCCCGGAATAAAGCCGCCCTGTTTCTTAAGGTTGTCGGCCGTGTCATCGGGGTTGAACACCATGGAGGTGTAGAAGTACGCGAAGAACACGATGAGGACAACGTTAAGTACCCAGTTGAGCCAACCGGTCGAAAGCGCGGAGGCAACTGCCTGAATCCAGCCGATGCCGGGGAAGAACACGGCAATCTGGGCCGGGAAGTACAGCAGCGCCGAAGCGAAGATGATCGGCACGACGCCCGCGGTGTTGACCTTGATGGGCAGGTAGGTGGTCTGGCCACCCATCATGCGACGGCCCACGACGCGCTTGGCGTAGGAGACCGGGATGCGGCGCTGGCCGCGCTCAAGGAAAACGATCAGCGGGATGACCAGCAGGATGATGGCGCAGATGATCACCATGGTGATGATGCCACCGGCGTTACCCTCGGTGCTGGAGAAGATCGCCTGCGGAAGACCGGCCATGATGTTCGCGAAGATGATAAGCGACATGCCATTGCCGATACCGCGCTGGGTGATGAGCTCACCAATCCACATGATCAGCATGGCGCCCGCAGTGAGCGTACCGACGATCATGAGGTCAAAGATGATCTCGGGAGCGCCGGCACCGTTGAAGCTAATGCCGAAGCTCTTAAAGAGGAAGAGGTAACCCACGGAGTTGAGGATAGCCAGAGCCAAGGTGAGGTAACGCGAATACTGCGTAATCTTGGTCTGACCGACCTCGCCCTCGCGGGCAAGCTCATGCAGGGAAGGCACGACGGCCTGGAGCATCTGGAGGATAATCGAGCTCGTGATGTACGGCATGATGCCCAAAGAGAACACCGAGACATAGCTCAACGCGCCACCAGAGAAAAGATTCAGGAGGGCCATAGCACCTGCGGCGACCGAGTTGCTCCCGGTCGAGAAAAGGCCCAGCATCCCCTGGAAGGGAATGCCGGGCACAGGAACGTGCGCACCAATGCGGTACACGACGAGCATAGCTATGGTAAAAAGAATCTTTTCGCGCAGTTCTTTGATGCGGAAAGCATTCTTAAGACCATTTAGCACGGCAGCTCGACCTTTCCGCCGGCGGCCTCGATCTTGGCCTGCGCAGAAGCGCTGACCTTGTCGACCTTGACCGTGAACTTCTTGGTGAGCTCACCATTGCCGAGCACCTTGACGGGCTCGAACTCGCTCTTGGTGATGCGAGCGGCCTTAAGAGCGGCACCGTCGATTACAGCGCCGTCCTCGAACTTACGCTCGAGACGCTCAACGTTGACAGCGGTGTACTCGATACGACGGGGGTTGCGGAAGCCCGGAAGCTTGGGCAGACGCATAGCCAGCGGAGTCTGGCCACCCTCGAAGCCGGCACCCTTGGTGCCGCCAGAGCGGGAACCCTGGCCCTTCTGGCCGCGGCCAGAAGTGGTGCCGTGACCCGAAGAATTGCCACGGCCGACGCGCTTGCGGTTCTTGGTGGAACCGGGCGCGGGAGTAAGATCGTGAAGCTGCATTTGCTACTCCTCTACAATCTCGACAAGGTGCTTGACCTTGAAGATCATGCCGCGGACGGACTCGTTGTCAGCAATCTCGCGAACCTCGCGGATCCTGTGGAGACCGAGGGCACGGACAGTACGGACCTGGTCCTGCTTGCAACCGTTGGTGCTGCGGACCTGCTTGATCTTGATGGTGTCAGCCATGCTTAGTTCTCCTTACCGACGAACATCTCGGAGACCGTCAGGCCACGGCGAGCCGCGACGTCCTCAGGGCTGGAGAGCTCCTTGAGGCCCTCGACAGCAGCCTTGATGATGTTAAGGCCGTTGTCGGTACCGAGGGACTTGGACAGGACGTTCTTGATGCCAGCAAGCTCGAAGAGGGGACGCACAGCGCCGCCGGCGATAACGCCGGTACCCTCGACAGCGGGCTTGATGATGATGCGGCCGGCACCAAAGTGACCGAGAACCTCGTGCGGGATGGTGCCCTCTTCGGTCACCGGCACGTGGAACATGTTCTTCTTGGCATCGAGAGACGCCTTGGAGATGGCCAGGGGCACTTCAGCGGACTTGCCCATGCCAACGCCGACGTTGCCCTTGCCGTCGCCAACGACGACGAGAGCGACGAGGCTCATGCGACGACCACCCTTGACGGTCTTCGACACGCGGTTGATGTAAACGACGCGCTCCTCGAACTCGGAGGCCTCGCGCTGCTGCTTCTGATTACGAGCCATGTGCTACATACCTCCTAGAACTCGAGACCGGCGGCACGAGCACCGTCGGCGAGGGCCTTGACGCGGCCATGGTAGATACGGCCACCGCGATCGAAGGCGACCTTGGTGATGCCGGCCTCGATGGCGCGCTTGCCAACGAGCTGACCGACCTTCTCCGCAGCCTCCTTGTTCGAGGTGTGGGTGCCCTTGAACTCGGCCTCGAGGGTCGAGGCGGAGACGAGCGTCAGGCTGGAGCCCTTGCTGTCGTCGATGATCTGGGCATAGATGTTGGCGTTAGTACGGGTCACGCGAAGACGCGGACGCTCGGCGGTACCCGAGACCTTGCCGCGAACACGACGCTGACGACGCTTGAGGCCTTCCAGCTTCGCCTTATGCTTGTTCATACGTAAACTCCTAAAAAGGTTGATCTTGCCAGCACCTGACGGGGTGCTGGTCTTATGCGAGTGAGTCGGTTACGACTACTTGGCGGCCTTACCCAGCTTGCGGCGGATGTGTTCGCCAACGTAGTGGATACCCTTGCCCTTGTAAGGCTCGGGAGGACGATGGCCGCGGATCTCAGCGGCGATCTGACCGACCTGCTGCTTGTTGATACCCTTGACGTTCACGTGGGTGTTGTCGGGAACCTCGAAGGTGATGCCCTCGGGAGCCTCGACGATCACGGGGTGCGAGAAGCCCAGGGAGAACTCGAGGTTCTTGCCCTTCTGCTGCACGCGGTAACCGACGCCGGCGAGCTCGAGCTTCTTCTCGAAGCCCTCGGAAACGCCAACAACCATGTTGTGAATGAGGGCGCGGGTGAGGCCGTGGCGGGCACGGGTCTCACGCTCGTCGTCGGGACGGGAAACGGTGAGGACGTTGTCCTCGACGTTGATAGCGAGCTTCTCATAGACATCGAGCTCGAGCTGGCCCTTGGGGCCCTTGACGACAACGTTGTTGCCGTTGACTGCCACTTCGACTCCGGCGGGAATCTGGACAGGCTTATTACCGATACGAGACACGGTGATCTCCTTTCCTTCTACCTACCGAGCGAATTACCAGACGTAAGCGATGATCTCGCCGCCGACGTTGTGCTTGCGAGCATCGCGGTCGGTCATGACGCCATGGCTGGTGGAAATAATGGCGGTACCAAGGCCACCGCGGACGCGGGGCATGTCGGCAACGCCGGTGTACTTACGCAGGCCCGGCTTGGAAATGCGGCGGATGCCGTTGATGACCTTAGCCTTCTTGGGACCATACTTAAGCGTGATGTGCAGAGTCTTCTGGGGAACGGTGTCCTCGACATCGTAGCCCTCGATGTAGCCCTCCTCGTGCAGAACACGAGCGATCTCGACGAGCTTCTTGCTGCTCGGCATGGAGACCGTGGCCTTGTTCACAGAGTTAGCGTTACGGATGCGCGTAAGCATATCTGCGATCGGGTCTGTAAGGTTCATACAGATTCTCCTTCGTTCTTGATGAACACGTGCTCTTGGTTCTTCGCCGCCCTTAACGGCAAAGCCTAACTAGCGCGTTTTCCCTGTTCCAAACGGATGCTTGAAACGCTGGTAGTGACTTACCAGCTGGCCTTCTTAACGCCGGGAAGCTCGCCCTTGAGTGCAAGCTCGCGGAAGCAGACACGGCACAGGCCGAACTTGCGGTACACAGAGTGCGGACGGCCGCAGCGCTGGCAGCGCGTGTACTCACGAGTAGAGAACTTCTGCTTGCGATTGCACTTGACGATCATCGATGTCTTAGCCACTTATATCCTCCTCACATAGAGTATTGTTCGCCCCAAGCGCCGCTCCCTTGTGGAAACGGCGCTTTTAGGGCAGGTGAACCTATTTCTTGAACGGGAAACCGAAGGCGTCCAGAAGGGCCTTGGCCTCCTCATCGGTGTTGGCGGTGGTCACGAAAGTGATGTCCATACCACGCTGGTGATCGACGGAGTCGAAGTCGATCTCGGGGAAGATGAGCTGCTCGGTGACGCCCATGGAGAAGTTACCACGGCCGTCGAAGCTCTTAGCGGAGATACCGCGGAAGTCGCGGATACGGGGAATCGCGACGGAAGTCAGACGATCGAAGAACTCCCACATACGGTCGCCACGCAGGGTAACCTTGCAGCCGATCGGCATACCAGCGCGCAGGCGGAAGGTAGCGATGGACTTGCGGGCACGGGTGATCATCGGCTGCTGGCCGGTGATGGCGCGCAGATCGCGCACGGCACCGTCGATGGCCTTGGAATCGGTAGCGGCCTCGCCGACACCCATGTTCACGACGATCTTCTCAAACTTGGGGATCATCATGACGTTCTCGTACTGGAACTTGTCCTGAAGCTGCTGCTTGACCTCGTTGTTGTACTTGGTCTTCAGACGCGGCACATACTTCTCTTCTGCCATTGTTCACTCCTTCTTGGGGTTTTAAGCACGGGGCGTGGCCACGGTGGGTTGTCCTCGTGCCTCCTGGCTGCATCCGCGCCGCTCATGGCATTTCGCGGTTTGGACTCGACGCAGCAGGAGCCGACAAAACAACCGGTACTATACGCGCATTGGGTGCGTATTTCCAGAAAAACCTCGTCTGCCTGCACAACTCCACAACTCCCCCGCACAAATGGGTCCCAAATAGCAGTTGCAGTGGAATAGGGACTGTTTGGCGGCTTAACAGGCTTAAACAGTCCCTATTCCACCGCAACTCATATATGGGGCGTTATTTTTGGTGGGGCAGGACCAGGTTGAGGATCACAGCAACGAGCGCGGCGACGGCGATGGAGGATCCGCCAAAGACGGTGCCGACCCATGCGGGGAATCCAGCGCCGGCAAGCGCGCCGGCCGTGCGCTCAATGCCCGTGCCAAAGGCGATAGAGAGACCCATGAGCGTGGTATCGCGCTGAGACAGGCCGTGGCGGGCAAACATGACCACACCGTTCATGCCGATGGTCGCGAACACGCCGATCGTGGCGCCGCCGATTACCGGCTGCGGAATGGACGTGAGCACCGCCGCGCACTTGGGCAGCAGGCCCGCGACGAGCAAGATGGCGGCGGCAAGCGTAAAGACCATGCGGTTGACGACCTTGTTCTCGGCGATAATGCCCACATTCTGGCCAAAGGTTGCCGTGGGGACGCCGCCCAAAAAGCCCGACAGCATACCGACCAGGCCGTTGGCGATCAGACCGCCCGAGATCTGGCTATCGGTCGCAGGGGTATCGAGCGCGGCGGACGAGACAGCGGCAAACTCGCCCATAACCTGCACGGCGTTGACAATGGCGACAACGCCCACAACGGCGCACGCGGCCGGGTCGAACACCAGGCGATGGGCGCCCAGGGCCGGCGGGGCGAACCAGCTGGCGGTCGCGATGGCCGAGAAATCGACCATGCCCAACACCGCAGCCAAAACAAAGCCCGCGCAGATACCAGCCAGGATGCTGCCCAGCCTAAGCGCGCCCTTGCCGTAGTTGCCAGCCATAAAGGTGACGACGAACGTCACAAGTGCGACGGCCCAGTTGGTGACACTGCCAAAATCGGCCGCGCCCTCCCCGCCCGCCATGGAGGCAACTGCCACTGGGCATAGCGACAGGCCAATGACAAAGATGACGGTGCCAAGCACCGGGGCCGGGAACAGAAAGCTCACGCGCCTAAACAGCAGGCCGAAGAGCACGACGAGCGCGCCACCGATTACCTGGGCGCCCAGCACGGCCTCAAAGCCGAGCTCGAGACCGACCGCCTTGAGCGCCGGCACGAAGGTGAAGCTCGCGCCCATCACGATGGGCAGGCCCGAACCGACGACACCTTTTATGGGGAACTGTTGAAGGAAAATGTCGAGCGCCGAGAGGACGAGCGACGCCTGGATGACAGCGGCTTCCTCTTGAGGGGTAAAGCCACAGACCGACGCGATAATGATGGCGGGCGTGACGATACCCGCGAATGCCGCCAGCACATGCTGCAGCGCATGGGGTAATACCTGCACAAACGAAACTTTTCCCGTACGCTCGAACAGGGCATCCCCTGCTGCCGACTCTGCCATTTGCGCCTCCCATACCCTAAGCAGCGGCCCCATGCCGCTCAACGGTCGGACATTATAGGGCATATGACACAGGTAGCATTTTGACCCGCAATCCTGCATCCCCCGGGGTCAAACAGCAGTTGCGGTGAAATAGTTCCTGACTGACCGCCCGTCAGGCTTATTTAGGAACTATTTCACCGCAACTCATATATGGGGATGCGATTAGCGCTTGCGGGGAACGAGTTTGGTGCGCCGCAGGTGGATCATCTCGGCGGCAATGGAGATAGCGATCTCCTCGGGGTCCTCCGCCTCGATGGCGACTCCGATCGGCAGGTGCAGCTCGTCAATTTGCTCCTGCGTAAAGCCCTCCTGCTCCAAGCGGGCGCGCACAAATGCCGTCTTGCGGCGCGAACCCAAGCAGCCCAGATAGGCGGGTTTGGCGCGCATGGCCTGAATCACCACGTCGATATCGGACTTGTGACCCGCCGTGGCGACGACCACCAGGTCGCGCGGGCCGATGGGGCACTGCTTGCTCAGGTTCTTGTAGTCGACCAGACGACGGTCGTAGACACCGGGCACCCATTCGGGGGTCAGCGTGCCGGGGCGGTCGTCGCAAGCCACGACGGCAAAACCCGCCGCCGTGAGCACGCGCGCCGTCGCGGCGCCCACGTGTCCGCAGCCAAAGATGTAGGTCAGGCCCTCGGGGCAGAGCGTCTCGATGTGTGCCGGGGGAATCTCGGAGGCGGCGTTGGTGTAGGTGACCTTACTCCCCTCCTCCACCAGCGAAAGCCCGGGGCAGCCCGCAATGGTGCGGCGCGATGCCTCGCCATGGTACTCGGCCACATCGCCCTCGAGCGCGCTCGCGATAAACGGCTCAAAGTCGATGACGAAGTCGCCGATGCGTCGATAGGCCAAGACGTCGGCGATTTCCTGGAACAACGGTGCCCGAGTCGCATCCAAATGCAGGTAGCACAGGCAGATGGCACCGCCGCAGATCATGCCGGTATCGGAGTTCTCGCCGCCCATGGTGTAGCGGACCAGACGCGACTGTCCCGCGCTCAGGAGCTCGCGCGCCTCATCCAGCGCAAAGAGCTCAATCTTGCCGCCGCCGATGGTGCCCGCTTGGCTGCCATCGGCAAAGACGGCCATCCAGGCGCCCACGCCGCGCGGCGACGACCCTGCCGTGCCGGCCACGACCACCAGCTCGCACGTCTTACCTGCCTTCAGTGCGCCAAGCGCAGCATTCACCACATCGAGCTTTTCCATCGTCGCTTCCTATCCCCTAAAAACGTCGGTGAGCATAGCGAGCGCCTCGAGCACGCCGCCGCCGACCGACGTCGCCTTGTCCGAAATATAGTTGATATAGCTGGCATCGCCGCGCGGGTCGACATCGGCGCATTTAAAGCCCTCGGTCACCTGAACGCCGTCGGCCAAAAGGCCGCGCAAGCAGCCGTCAATCTGCGTGACCATGGGCGTATCGCCCGCGTAGCCAATCACGTCTCCGGCGCTCACGATATCGCCGATCGCATGATCGGACCGAAACACACCGGCAGCGGGGCTGTGGATAACGCGCTCCTTGCCATAGCCAGCGATAATGCCCGGCACGCCCGTGTTGGGCTGGGGCGAACCTTGGGTAATGACACGGCCGAGAAAATGCCCGCGCATAGTCTCGACTACGGCATCGCAATCAACCGGCGCGGTAAAGCCCGGCCCCACCGCGATGACAGCAGGAGCCATGTCGCGCGTGGTACCCAGATTGCGCTTGGCCAGAATCGCGTCTACCACGGCAGCAGGTTTCAGTTCGTCGAGCATCTTGGCCTGGGGGTCTACCACGACGGCAACGTCTCCGGCCTCGGTAATTGCAAGCGCATCTGCCGGCGTCTGCGCCAAGCGAGCGCGAATGCCCTCGACCTGGACCTCGCCCAGGCGAATGGCCTCGCAAAAACTGATTGTGCGACGGATGCACGTGGGAACCGCGATATCGGCCATGACAACCGACACGCCGGCGCGCACCAAGCGAGCGGCGACGCCCGTGGCGATATCGCCGGCGCCGCGAACATAAACGAGCATTCCCGGGGCACCTCCCTGTGCTACGGTTTGAACAGAGCAAAAGCGGTTCGACCGCTACTCTGATGATTATTTATTATCACAGTATTATACGGCGGTGAACAGATGGAAACGGTTAGCGGCAATCTTGCCTCGGCGCTCAGGATCGAGCCGGGCATTACCGCGATTATCGGCAGTGGTGGCAAGTCGACATTGCTCAAGACGATGGGTCTCGAGCTCATGCGCGCTGGCGGCCGCGTGCTCCTCTGCACCACCACGCATATGTTTCCCGTCGCCGGCGTGCCATGGGACGGGTCGAGCCGTCGCCTGGACGCCGCGCCTTGGAAGCCGGGCGCCTTACACACCCCAGGCTGCACCTGCGAGGCCTGCGCGGGCCTTGCGCGCGGAAGCATCTGCCAGGCAGGCGTCTTGGACCCGGAGACAGGCAAGCTCTCCGCCCCCGCCGAGCCGCTCGGCGAGCTGGCACAGCGCTTTGACTATGTGTTGGCCGAGGCAGATGGCAGCAAGCGACTCCCGCTCAAGGCGCATGCCGCCTGGGAGCCGGTAATTCCCGCCGCCACGGCAAACGTTGTCTGGGTCGTCGGCGCCTCGGGGCTGGGCAAGCCCGTCGCCGAGGTTGTCCACCGCCCCGAGCTCTTTTGCGAACGTTGCGGCTACGAGCTCACCGACATCGCCACGCCCGAGCGCGTCGCCCAGGTGCTCAATGCCGAGCTGCAGGGGCTGGGGCTCGACGCCGCGCGCATCATGCTCAACCAAGTCGACACGCTCAGCGACCCCACGATGGCCGACCGCTTCGAGGCAGCTCTCGACCGCCCCATCGTCGCCACCAGCCTCCAGGGGTAGCTAATTTGGGACGGGGCTCTTTTAGCTACCCCGGCGGCCTTCCTGTTAGCGGGGCACGTAGCGACCGGGCTGGGCCCCGGTGGGCTCGCCGTCGCGCGCGGCCAGCACGCCGTTCACAAACACGGCCTTGGCGCGGCCGTGTGCCTCAAAGCCCTCGAGCGGCGTGTAGTCCACGGCCTGATGCTGTGTCGCGGCACTAATTGTCCAACGCGCCTTGGGATCCCACACGCACACGTCGGCATCGGAGCCCTCGGCAAGACAGCCCTTGCGCGGATACATGCCAAAGACGCGCGCCGGGTTCTCGCTCATCAAGCGGCACAGATCCTCAGGACCCAGCTGTCCCTCAAAGCTCGTAGCGATCGCAACGGGGCGATGCTCCACACCGGGCCCGCCGTTGGGAATCGCGCGGAAGTCGTCGCGTCCGCGGTCCTTTTGCCCGTGCAGGTTAAAGCTGCAGTGGTCGGTCGCAATCGTATCGATCTCGCCGGACACAAGCGCCTCGCGCAGAGCCGCACGGTCGCCAGCATGGCGCAGCGGCGGACTCATCACATACTTGGCACCCGCAAAGCCGTCCTCGCCCTGCTCCAGATAGCAGGTATCGTCGAGCATCAGATACTGAGGGCAGGTCTCGACATAGATGTTCTTCTGCCCGCGCGCCTTGGCAGCGCGAATGGCCTCGAGCCCCAGCTTGGTCGAAAGGTGTACCACGTTGACCGGTGCGTCGCCGGCCAGGTGCGCCAGATACAGCAGCCGGCTCACCGCCTCGGCCTCGCACACATCCGGACGGCTGAGCGCATGGCCCTCGGGCCCGTGGACACCCTGCTCAAACACGCGCTTCTGCAGCTCATTTACCAGCGTGCCGTTCTCGCAATGCACGCACAGTATGCCGCCAATACGCTTGAGCTCCTCCAGCACCTCGAGCGTCTCGGCATCGTCCAGGCGTAGATGATCGTAGGCAAAGTAGGTCTTGAACGACGATACGCCCGCCTCGCGCATGGCCGAAAGGTCGGCGCGATTGCGCTCGTTCCACTCGGCGAGTGCCATATGAAAAGCGTAGTTGGCCGTGCAGGTTCCGTCGGCGCGGCGATGCCACTCGGCCAAGGCATCGGGCATAGTCACGCCGCGATCGGCCGTCGCGTAGTCCACAATGGTCGTCGTACCGCCGCAGGCAGCCGCACGCGTGCCGGTCTCAAAGCTATCAGCTGTCCAATCCATGCCGGTCCAGCACTGCATGTGCGTGTGGCCGTCGATAAAGCCGGGAAACACCCAGCAGCCCGCGGCATCCTCGACGGTATCGCCCTCGGCCGGCTCAATCGCCGCGGCAATCCGCACGATCTTGTCGCCCTCCATGGCAAGATCGGCGCGGCGAAGCCCCTGGGGCGTCACAAGCGCGCCGTTTTTGATGATGATCATAATTGCTCCTTATTGATTGATGCAGTTTGCCACGCGATCAAAATACGAGCAGGCGGCGATATGCTCCGTTATGCGCCGCTGTCCCTTGGCGGTATCGACGTCCCACAGCTCGTAGGCACGCGCCTCGACCAGTACCACGTCGGTACGGTCCTTGAGAATCGAACCGCCGCCGTCCTTGCCCTCAAGACACATAAGCGCATCGAACAGTTCCGCCGGAAAGAGCACCGGGCTCGAAGGCTCGCCGTTGCACGCAAGACGCACCGGATGCTTGCGGCCACGCTCGTCAAATGCACGAACCATAGCCTCAAAAGAATCCGAACTCACAAGTGGCTGGTCGCCCGGCAAAAAGAGGCAACCTTTCCAGTTGCGTTCGACTCCCCACGAAAGGCCCGCACGGACGCTTTCGCTACGCAGCTCGGCATCGTGCAGCACGCACGGGCAATGCCTGTCCTCGCAAATCTGGGCGACCTCGGGCCAACGCGTCGAAACCACAACGTCAAAGCCCCGGGGGACCGAATCGATAGTCCGGGCAATCAGCGGCTTGCCATAGATATCGGCAAGCATCTTGTTAGAGCCAAACCGCTTGCCCTCGCCCGAAGCCATAATGACGCAACCGAGTTTCATCTCCGCAAACCTCCCCTGGCTGCCTTGGACACCATAGTTGCTATACCCACCATAGCAAGCTCGCACTCCGTCGGAACAGGCACGCGCTCGTTTTCCAGCGAACGCCCCTTGGCTCTCCATAGCACAAAGGAGGGCACCCCGCGGCGCAGGGCACCCTCCTCAATGGTGCAGATATGCCTACTCAGCGTCGCCGGTAAACGTGGTACCGGTCTTGCCGGCAAGACCGTCACGCGCCTTCTCGAGCAGCGTGATGAGCGCCGTGCGGCCCGGCTTGCTCTCGGCAAACGTCGAGGCGGCCTGGACCTTGGGCAGCATGGAGCCGCGGCCGAACTCGTTGGCCTCGGACAGACGCTTTACGTCAGCCGCGGTCAGCGTGTCGAGCCACTGCTCGTGGTCGGTGCCAAAGCCAATGGCAACCTTCTCCACGGCCGTCAGGATAATCAGGGCATCGGCGTCGAGCTGCTCGGCGAGCTTCTCGGCCGCAAAGTCCTTATCGATGACGGCGGCAGCGCCCTTAAGGTGGTTGCCCTGGGCCTTGGTGACGGGAATGCCACCACCGCCGCAGGAGATCACCACATGGCTGGACTCGACGAGCGACTTAATGGTGTCGAGCTCGACGATGTTCACGGGCTTGGGCGAGGCAACCACGCGACGGAAGCCCTGCTTCTCGTCGTGGATGAACTGGTAGCCGCGGTCGGCCTCCAGCTCCTTGGCCTCGGCCTCGCTCATCCACGGACCGATCGGCTTGACCGGGTCGGCAAAGGCCGGATCGTCCGCCGCAACCTCAACCTGGGTGAGCACGGTGGCAACACCCTTGTCGATATTGCGGTCGAGCATTTCCTCGCGCAGCGCATTTTGCAGGTCATAGCCAATGTAGCCCTGGCTCATGGCGCCGCAAACGGACAGCGGGCAGGGGATGTACTTCTGAGGGTTAGAGCGCGTGAGCTCTGCCATCGCGTTGGCGATCATACCCACCTGGGGACCGTTGCCGTGCACGACGACGACCTCGTTGCCCTCCTCGATCAGGTCGACGATAGCCTTGGAAGTCGTCTTGACGGCCTCCATCTGCTCGGGAAGGTTGGCGCCGAGGGCGTTTCCGCCCAGGGCGACAACAATACGCTTAGCCATTTCTCAGCCCAGCTTTAGGCCTGGAACCAACGGGCGGTGTTGCGCTCGTCGAGGGCCTTGAGGGTAGCGGCGGGATCGGCAACCTTCTGCAGGAACATCATGGCTGCGATGGCGTACGGCTTGTAGCTGGCCTCCTTGTACATGCCCACACGATGCATGTCGAAGACGTCGGCGTTGACCTCGCCGTGTTCGCAGGAGACACCGGAGATGTCGGCGGGCAGCGGATGCATAAAGATGGTGTCCTGGCCGTTGGCGGTCTTCTCCATGAGCTCGGTCGTGGAGCACCAATCCTGATGCGTAGCGTTCTGAGCGAGCAGCTCCTTCTCGAGCGCAGCGATGCCGGCGTCGTCGCCCTCGGCGTACAGGTTGGTGCGCTTCTCCATGGCAGCAAACGGAGCCCAGCTCTTGGGGATCACGATGTCGGCGCCCTCGAAGGCCTCGGCCATGGTGTTGACCTGCTTAAAGGTGGTGCCGGACTCGGCGGCGTAGCCCTTAGCGCGCTCGACGACCTCGGGCATGAGGTCGTAGCCCTCGGGGTGGGCCAGGGTGACGTCCATGCCAAAGCGGGGCAGCAGGCTGATCAGCGACTGCGGGCAGGACAGCGGCTTGCCGTAAGAGGGCGAATAGGCCCAGGTGACGGCAACCTTCTTGCCCTTGAGGTTCTCGAGGCCGCCAAACTCGTTGATGAGGTAGAGCATGTCGGCAGAGGACTGCGTGGGGTGATCGGAGTCGGACTGCAGGGAGATGAGCGTGGGACGGTGATCCAGAACGCCGTCCTCGTAAGCCTGCTGGACGGACTCGGAGACCTCGGCCATGTAGGCGTCGCCCTTGCCGATGTACATGTCGTCGCGGATGCCGATGACGTCGGCCATGAAGGAGATCATGGTAGCGGTCTCGCGGACGGTCTCGCCGTGAGCGATCTGGGACTTCTTCTCGTCCAGGTCCTGCAGCTCAAGGCCGAGCAGGTTGGCGGCCTTAGAGAAGGAGAAGCGCGTGCGGGTGGAATTGTCGCGGAACAGGGAGACGGCCAGGCCCGAGTCGAAGATCTTGGACGAAACGTTATTCTCGCGCAGCTCGCGCAGGGCGTCGGCGACGATGTAGAGAGCCTTGAGCTCATCGGTGGTCTTATCCCAGGTGTGCAGGAAGTCGCTGCCGTACATACCCTTAAAATCGAGGCCGTTCAGCTGCTCGACGAGCTCGGTAAACTTAGCGTCCATGTAAATATCCTTTCCAAAGATGAAACGATCGCAATGAGTAGATGTGCTCCGGCATGCGCGTGTGGCTAGAACATGCAGAGCGCTATGACGAGGACCCGCTACCGTTGAGGAAGCATGGGAGATAACGACCGCGGGCCCCAAGTCAACAGGAGGTGCCGGGGGCATAAACTGTCCCCGGCTCAACAAAATCGAGGAATGGGACTAGTCAATCTTGTTGTTGGTCAGACCGGCGCGGAACACGGTGGCGTCGCCATCGGCCTGGCTCGGATCGTAGAGGTTCAGGGCAGCCACATACATGGCGGCAGCGGTGACCAGGTCGTCCTTGTAGGTGACCTCGTTGGGAGCGTGAGCCTGAGACTCGGCACCCGGGCCAAAGCCGACGCAGGGGATGCCATAGCGGCCCTGGATGGAAACGCAGTTCGTGGAGAAGGTCCACTTGTCGCACAGCGGACGACCGGTGCGCTTGTCCATGCTGGGCTCGCAGCCGATGCGCTCGTCACCGAACATGGCCTTGTGGGCGTCGACGAGGGCCTTGACGTGCGGAGCGGTCTCCTTGTTGATCCACGTGGGGAAGTAAGCCTCGGTCTCGTAGACCTCGCCGGTCCAGGACGGACGGTCGTACATGTACATGGAGACCTTCACGTCGTCGCCGTACTTCTTGGCGGCCGGCAGGTTGCGGATCTCGTCCAGGCAGGACTCCCAGGTCTCACCGGCGGTCATGCGGCGGTCGATGGAGATGGCGCAGGAGTCAGCGACAGCGCAGCGGCTGGGGCTGGTGTAGAAGATCTGGCTGACGGTGCAGGTGCCGCGGCCCAGGAAGCGGGCGTCCTCGAAGTGCTCGGGGTTGTACTTGGGGTCGAGCATCTTGACGAGGCCCTTGATGTCGGTCGACTCGTCGCAGCCGTTGTTGTTGAGGGCGCGGACGTCGGCGATGATGTCGGCCATCTTGTAGATGGCGTTGTCGCCGCGGTCGGGAGCGGAGCCGTGGCAGGAGGTGCCGTGAACGTCGACGCGGATCTCCATGCGGCCGCGGTGGCCGCGATAGATGCCGCCGTCGGTGGGCTCGGTGGAAATGACGAACTCGGGCTTAATGCCGTCCTTGTTGTAGATGTACTGCCAGCACATGCCGTCGCAGTCCTCTTCCTGGACGGTGCCGACGACCATGATCTTGTAGCCCTCGGGGATGAGGCCCATGTCCTTCATCATCTTGGCAGCGTAGGTTGCGGAAGCCATGCCGCCCTCCTGGTCGGAGCCGCCGCGGCCGTAGATGATCTCGTCGGTCTCGTAGCCCTCATAGGGATCGGCATCCCAGTTCTCGATGTTGCCGATGCCGACGGTGTCGATGTGGGAGTCGATGGCGATGATCTTGTCGCCCTCGCCCATAAAGCCCATAACGTTGCCCAGGCCGTCGACCTTGACCTCGTCATAGCCAAGGCTCTCCATCTCGGCCTTGATGCAGGCAACAACCTCACCCTCCTCGCAGGACTCAGAGGGGTGAGAGATCATAGCGCGCAGAAAGCGAGTCATATCAGCACGATGAGACTCAGCGGCAGCCTTAATGGCATCAAAATCGAGTTCTTTAGTCATAACAGTCAACCTTTCTACAAGGGTTTACCTACAGGTAGATATTTCAGATAGATCACTTGTGCCAAGCAGCGTGAGGTCGAGTACCCCACAAGCAAGTAACCATAGGAGGCGGACGGAGGACTTTGCTCCGTCGCGAGTTCCGCACGAGCCGGAGAGCACTTAATGTGCTCTCCGTGCGAGCAGGACTGTCCGAGCAGGGAGTAAAGTCCTCCGGCTGCCTCCGGACAGGTCATCCTGCTAGCAGGTGGGATACTCGCCCTCCCAGACGATGCGACGGTACTGATCCGGATCGGTGTCGCCCTCGGTGGAGAAGCAGAGCACGGAGCTCGTCTTGTCCAGGCCGATGAGCTCCTTGAGCTCAGCGTACTCGGGATCGAGCACGAGGGTCTCGACCAGGCCGGTGGTCACTGCGCCGGACTCGCCGGAGATGACGCGCGGGTCGCCCTTCTCGGGAGCGCCCAGGGTGCGCATGCCGCGAGCGGTGACCCAGTCGGGGCAGGACACGAAGGCGGTGGTGTGGTTGCGCAGGATATCCCAGCCCAAGATGTTGGGCTCGCCGCAGCACAGGCCGGCCATGATGGAGGGCATGTCGCCGTCCACGATGCGCGGATCGCCGTCGCCGGCGGCAGCGCCCTTGTACAGGCAGGCGGCGGGAGCGCACTCGACCACGACGAAGGTGGGCGGGTTATCGGGATACAGGTTGGTGAAGTAGCCCACCACGGCGCCGGCCAGCGAGCCTACACCGGCCTGAACAAAGACGTGCGTCGGGCGGTTGATGGCCATCTCGCGCAGCTGCTCGGCAGCCTCGGAAGCCATGGTGCCGTAGCCCTCCATGATCCAGGACGGAATCTTCTCGTAGCCCTCCCAGGCGGTGTCCTGAACGATGACGCCGCGCTCGCAGGCATCGGCCTCGGCGGCGGCCATGCGCACGCACTCGTCGTAGTTGACCTCTTCGATGGTCACCGTGGCGCCCTCGGCGGCGATGTTATCGAAGCGGGGCTTGGTGGAACCCTTGGGCATGTGCACGACGGCCTTCTGGCCCAGCTTGTTGGCAGCCCATGCCACGCCGCGGCCATGGTTGCCGTCGGTGGCGGTAAAGAAGGTAGCCTGGCCAAAGTCCTTGGCAAGCTGATCGGAGGTCAGGTAATCGAAGGTGCACTCGGCAACGTCCTTGCCGGTCTCGTCGGCAATGTAGTTGGCCATGGCAAACGAACCGCCCAGAACCTTAAAGGCATTGAGGCCAAAGCGATAGCTCTCGTCCTTAACGCACAGGTTGGACAGGCCCAGGCGTGCGGCCTGGCCGTCCAGGCGGGCAAGCGGAGTGACGGTGTACTGGGGGAACGACTGGTGGAAGGCGCGGGCCTTCTTCACGTGGTCGAGGCTCATGATTCCCAAGTGCTTGTCATCGCTCTTGGGCATCGTGTTGCCCGCCCACTGGATCTTATCGGCCATACGGTGAACTCCTTAAGTTCTCTCTTGCCGGCCCCCGCATACGCGTTTCAGCCCATTCCCATTCATGCGGCTGAACTTTTATGTGGATGCCAAACAAAAAGTTTGTTAGCACTGTTCTATCACACTTTTTGAATGGAAAACCTAACAAATTGTTTGTTGCCGTAATCGGTACCTTTTCGCCGCCGAACGGTCGCATAACGCAGCGATGCTTTCGTTATTTGCGAACAGGTGTGGTTTATGGCACAGTGAGCCCAAACTAATTTTTAGGAAGGCACCTATGACCCCCGCACAGATTGAGTTTTACAAGCGTCTTGCGCGCAGCCTGGCGCTACAGTTTGGCCCCAACTGCGAAATCGTCGTCCACGATCTGGAGACCGAGGACATGGACCACTCTATCGTGGTGATTGAAAACGGCCACATCAGCGGACGTAAACTGGGCGACGGCCCCAGCCATATTGTGCTCGAGTCCATGCACGAGGATGCCGCCGAGGTCCACGACCGCGCGCCGTACCTCACCAAGACCGCCGATGGCAAGCTGCTCAAATCGTCGACCATCTTCATTCGCGACGACGCCGGCAACCCCGTTGGCATTATGGGCATCAACTTTGACATCACGCTCATGAAGGCGTTTGAGCGTTCGCTCGACGCGCTCACCGGCACGGGCGACAAGGGATACACCGAGCCCGAGCCCATTACCAAAAACATCGGCGACCTGCTCGAAGACCTGCTGCGCGAGTGCGAACAGTTTGTGGGCAAGCCCGCGGCGCTCATGACCAAAGATGAGCGCATTCGCGCCATTGGCTACCTCGACCGTCGCGGCGCCTTCCTCATTTCCAAGTCGAGCGAACGCGCCTGCGAGTTCTTTGGCATCTCCAAGTACAGCTTCTATAGCTACCTCAATGAGGCCAAGGCGGCAGCAGGCGACAAGTAGGCACTCGCCTGGATTGCCCCTCCCCTTTTGGGCGCGAGTTCTGGAAAGCATGAATCCAAGACCGAGCCGCTTGGAAAGTTCCATATAATCGATGTCATTAGCATTTCGAAAGGGTGGAACAGAATGGCGTTGAGCAAGGCATCATGCACCGGTCGCGGATTGATTCCGGCAATTGGTGGACATGTGCACCGCATGTTCGATGAGGGTGAAGACGACCTGTTTTCGCTGAGCCTTGACGACGTGATGGATGATCGCCCGTGGACCGCCGACGAACTCATGGGCGGCGGCGGGGCTCGCCCGTCAAGCCCCAATCCCGCACTTGCGCCTAAGTCCGCACCTGCGCCGACTCCTGCGCAGTCGCCTATTTCGACGCCCGCGCCTACGCCCGCACCCACTTCGGCGCCCACGCCCGCTCCCCGCCCCGCAAGCGACCCGTCCGAGACGGCGGCATTTCTCGCTGCAGCGACGCAGGGCAAATCGGCCGACAGTACCGTTATGTACAGCGCCCAGCAGTTGCCTGTTCCTGCGGCACGCAAGCCTCCGGTCACAAGGCTCGATGAGCCCGTTGCCCGTCAGGTTGCCTACGATTCCTGGGCTGCAGCCGATCTGGATGAGACCTCTACCGGCATGCCGGCGCTCGACGTTCCAGTTAACCCACTTTTTGCCGCCAACACGAGCGCCGCGGACTATGAGGGCGGTGCGGCATATTCCGATTATTCCGATGACTATGCTGGCACCGGTCGCATCGAGACCGAGGATTATGACACCGCATCGAGCGATTATCTCAACGATCCGTACGCTGCCACGCCTGCACCGGAATATGACCCGGAGGCCGCGTCCGCGCCGGCGTATACCAAAAGCACGGGCGAAGAGCGCTTCGCCGATTATTACGCCGAGGAAAAGGCGCTGCGTTTTTCGGAATTTCCGCAGGCAGTCAAGGTTGCCTTTATCGCCATTGTCATTGCCCTGCTCGGCGTCATTGCGTTTGAGGGATTCCGGCTGTTCTCCGGCCCCACCCAAGCGGAGTCGGAGACCCAGCAAAAAGAGAACGATGACGAGTACCTGGACATCAACACCCTCAAGGGCGACCCCAACGACGGAGACGACGAGTAGCGAGGGTTAAGGGAGGGCCGGAAGAGCCGGCGGCATGTTACGGCTCCAAAAGCCCTGCCATAAAGATGGGCAGATACAGCACGTCACCATCGCGGTGAAGATTACATTCCGCAAGTACCAGGGCGCGATCGATTCCGTAGCCCTTCGTCGCAAGTGCGTTGTCGAGCGCCGCATGGGACTTAAAGCTCTTGCCCGACTTGACCTCGATGGCAAGGACCCCCCCATCGAGCGTCTCCTCCACAAAATCGAGCTCGCCGACTTTTTTAGACGTAAAGTAGCGCAATCTGAATCCGTGGGCTTTGAGCTCTTGGGCAACGAAGCCCTCAAACGCCGCCCCCATGTTCATGCCAAAGGCGTCTTCCGCCTCCCCATCAAAAACGCCTTGGGCAACCCTTTTGGAATACGACGACATGAGCATTCCGGTGTCCAAGTAAAACAGCTTGAACAGATTTCGTTGCTCCCCCAATAAAAGGGGTGCCACGGGCGCCGTTACGTTATACACGGGAAGCGCGACACCCGCCTCCGATAGCCAGAGAAAATGATCTGTCACCTGCGAAAAACGTTTGACACCGTTAATCGATGACAGTTTGAATCGCTTGTTTTTGGAGCCGGCCTCGCTGGGAATCAGATCATAGATATCGCGAATAACCAAGCGTAGCTCAGGCGGAGCGTACTTTGCGATGTCATCGCGATACAGGGCGTGAAGATCGCGGTGGATGTTTCGAACCTCGTCGACATTGCGCGTCGCCAAGAAGGAATTGACCGCGTCGGGCATGCCTCCCACCACCACATACTGGTGGAACAGATCGAGTAAGCGGTCATACAGATAGCCGGGGAGCTCCCCTTCATCCTTTAGACAGCCCCTGAGCATGTCAAACACGCTGGCACCAACGCCATTTGCCCAGCAAAACTCCTCAAAGTCGAGCGGGTACATCTGGACCTGCTCGACATACCCCACCGGCAGGGAATCGATGCCCTCGAGCTCAACGCCAAGGAGCGATCCGGTAAGGATGTATCGAAAGTCGCCGCGCTGGACCAGGTATTTGATAAACGTCACTACGTTGGGGCATCGCTGCACCTCGTCGATAATCACAACGGTCTTGTTCGCAACCATCGGCTGCGTTGCAGCAATAGACATGCGCATAAGCAGGTCATCCGCGCTTTTTGCCGCCAAAAACGAATCGCGCACGGACGCGTCGGCGATAAGGTCGAACGTCACGACATTTTCGAACGATTCGCTTGCAAAGACGTTGACCAAATATGACTTTCCTACCTGTCGGGCGCCCTTGACCAAAAGAGCCTTGTTAGGCGACAAGGCAAGCCAAGATTCAAACTGTGCTTTCGCTTTTCTCTGTAGCATAAGCGCACCCCTTATTACGTGCTGTTTTAGCACTAGGATACACTTTTCCGTGGTTGCTAGATGCTCATTTCGACACTTTTTCGAGATTTTGAAGTGTGTATTACGACACTTTTCCGTACTTTTACACGGGATATTTCGACACTTTTTCGGATTTAAGCCTAACAGCAGCCGGCGAAATCAAGCGCCGTCTGCACATCATTTCGCAGGCGGCGCTTGATTTGTGTCCGCGCGCGCTGATAGACTCCATCGTGCCAGCAAGGAGCGGGCGCGTTTTATCCAGAGTCGGGGTAGAGAGTTGGCTCCACGATCCCGACGCCAACCGGCCAAGAGGCACGGTGGCCCTGCCAACATCGATGAAAGGAGTCCGTATGGACAATTTCTCCGTGCGCAGTGAGCGCAACTTCCACAACCTGGTAGCCAAGCCAAAACGAATGCATCTTCTGGACGAGCCGAGCGGCTATGCCTCGGCCATGGTCAAGAGCAGTCTCTCCCATCAGATGCGCTTTACGGTGCAGGCGCTCGAGGAAGAGCTCTGCGTTGCCGGAGACCCTCACGTACTGCAGATCAAGTTGCTCGGAAATGACTCGCGTGAGCCGTCCAGCTGGAAGCTCTTCGCCGACGGCGCGTGCGTTGCGGACGGATCCGGCGCCTTTGCCCGCGAGTGCTTCTGCGAGGGAGCCGAGGTGTTCCTGGATCTGTGTCGCGATGCCGCCAACGCGGCCGAGCTGTACCAGTGGAGCCAGAGGGAGTACGAGCTGCTGAGTGCCGCGCGCGGGATCGCGGGGGCGTAGACGAAAGCACCCGCCACGAGAGACCGCGACAGCGTTGTTGGCAGGATTGTCCCTGCCTGACTCTTTGATTCCACGCCTGACCGTTCACCCGTTCGCCTCAACAGTCACCAGCAATGCAACGCTATAATTCTGTAAACGCATTTGTATTGCATTTCGAGTGACGGGAGCACAGATGCCTGATAACTACAAGGAACTCATTAAGAGCAACCCTGACGAAACCGAGATCAGGAGCTTCCTGGTGAACGGTAATCAAGTCTCCGTGACTCTGCGCATCCCCGACACCCTGCGCGATGCGGCGAAGGAGGAGGCGGCCCTGCGGGGCATGAGCTTCTCCGCCTTCGTGCGCACCTGCATGATCGAAGAGCTCGCGAAGAAGGGGGTGTGAGCGTGATTCGGGTCAAGACTCTCACCGTCCAGCTTATAGACGCGCAACCGGATCGCATCCGCATCTGCCGTATCGACGGCGAGTCGCTTGTGACCGTCGTCGTTCCAAGGGAGGACCTTACCGAGGCGAAGTCGCTGCCGAACATCCCGCAGCGCGGCATCTACTACCTGCTCGACGAGGACCACGGCAACGTGAGCCGCGTCTACGCGGGGCAGACGACCCAGGGCATCGCCCGGCTCGACGCGCACAAGGTGAAGAAGGAGTTCTGGAACAAGGCCGTTATGTTTCTCGATGACGACCAGAACATCAGCAGGGACGCACTGGACGTTCTCGAGGCGAAGGCCATCGACTACGTGCGTACCCACGGCTCGTACGAGACCGACAACTCGGCGACGCCCAAGCCCTACGTCGACCCGTACAAGGAAGAGGCCGTCGAACGCCTGCACGATAGGATCCTCTTCAGGATGGCAGCTCTGGGGTACGACCTCGACAGAGTCGACCAGGGTCCGGCGGGTACGCCGGCGGTCTTCCACACGAAGAAGAACGGCATACGCGGGGCGGGGCACTACGACAAGACCACCGGACACTTCACCGTGCTCGCTGGCTCGAAAGTAAACCTCTCAAGACCCGTGCTGAAAAATGCGGCCGTCGCGGCCGCGCGCAGGGAGATCTTCGGCGATTCGGGCGGTATCGCAGAGCTCGCCGACGATCTCGAGTTCCCGACGCCCAGCGCCGCGGCGGTGTTCGTGCTCGGCGGCAGCCAGAACGGCTGGACCGAATGGGTAAGCGACGACGGAGAGACGCTCAACCAAGTCTATAGAAGCGAGGAAAACTAGATGAACAAGCAGCAACTGGCATCAAAGATATGGGAATCCGCCAACAAGATGCGCTCGAAAATCGAGGCAAATGAATACAAGGATTACATCCTGGGCTTTATCTTCTACAAGTTCCTCTCCGAGACCGAAATCACCCGCCTGAAGGCACGTGATTTCGCCGAGGAGGATTTGCCGAGCCTCGTGGAAGACGACGAAGAAACGGTCGAGTTCGTCAAGGGCGAGTGCGGCTACTTCATCGCCTACGAGAACCTCTTCTCCACCTGGGTCGCCAAAGGCGGCGACTTCGAGATTTCGAACGTTCGCGACGCCCTCTCTGCCTTTAGCCGCAACATCGACCCTGCCCGCAAGCGCGTCTTTGACGGCATCTTCGACACGCTGCAGACCGGCCTCTCCAAGCTCGGCACCGACGCACGGAGCCAGTCCAAGGCCGCTCGCGACCTCATCTACCTCATCAAGGACATCCCGATGGACGGTCGCCAGGACTACGACGTGCTCGGCTTCATCTACGAGTACCTCATCAGCAACTTCGCCGCCAACGCCGGTAAGAAAGCCGGCGAGTTCTACACGCCGCACGAAGTGTCCATGCTCATGAGCGAGATAGTCTCGTGGCACCTAGCTGAACGCGAAAACATCACCATCTACGACCCCACGAGTGGATCTGGCTCGCTGCTTATCAATATCGGCAAGGCAGTGGCGCGACGCAACGGCGACCCCGACTCCATCAAGTATTATGCGCAGGAACTTAAGGAGAACACGTACAACCTCACACGCATGAATCTGGTCATGCGCGGAATACTCCCCGACAACATCGTGGCGCGCAATGGCGACACGCTCGAAGACGATTGGCCCTGGTTCGATACGGTCGAGAACAAGGATGAGACCTACAATCCACTGTTCGTCGATGCCGTGGTGTCGAATCCGCCCTACTCCCAAAACTGGGATCCGGAAGACAAAGAACTCGATCCGCGCTTCAAGTTCGGCGTTGCCCCCAAATCCAAAGCCGACTATGCCTTCCTCTTGCATGATTTGTACCACTTGCGCCCCGACGGCATCATGTGCATCGTTCTGCCCCATGGCGTGCTGTTCCGCGGCGGCGAGGAAGGCACCATCCGCAAGAACCTGGTGGAGAACCGCCATATTCAGGCAATTATCGGGCTTCCCGCCAACATTTTCTTCGGCACCGGCATCCCGACAATCGTCATGGTACTCCGCAAGCAGCGCAAGAGCAGCGACGTGCTGGTCGTGGATGCGTCGAAGCACTCTGTGAAGGAAGGCAAAAACAACAAACTGCGCGCGAGCGATATACGCCGCATCGTGGACGCAGTCACGACTGGAGCGACCATCGACAAGTTCAGTCGCCTGGTGACCATCGACGAGATACGCGCCAACGATTACAACCTCAACATTCCGCGCTATGTTGATTCGTCCAAAGCTGCTGAAAGCTGGGACGTGTACGCCACTATGTTCGGCGGAGTTCCGAAGACCGAGATCGACGCTCTCGACCGCTACTGGAAGGTGTGGCCGAGTCTGAAGGGCCAACTGTACGGTGAGGACGGTGGGTCGTGCCTTGCCTCCGTGACGGACGACGTGGCGGCAACGGTGAAGGCCAACGCCGACGTCGTCTCATTTCTGAGCGGCTATCGGGATACGCTGGCCCATCTGCCTGAGGAATTGCGAAAGCGATTGGTTGATGGCGCATTGCAGGTCGATTCCGTGGCCGAAGAAGAACATATTGCGGCGCAACTTCACGATGCCCTTTCCGGTATCGCGCTTGTTGACGAATACGATGCCTATCAGGCTCTTGATGATGCATGGACGGGCATTTCCGGTGACCTCGAGGTTATTCAAGCCGAGGGCAGGGAAGCCGTGCGTAAAGTCGACCCAAATATGGTGATTAAGAAGAAGAGTGGCAAAGACGTTGAGGCGCAGGATGGCTGGACAGGCCGCATTTTGCCGTTTGCGCTTGTCCAAGAGCAGCTGCTCGCTGATGATGTCAAGGAAATTACCGCGCGCGAATCCCGTTTGAATGAAATATCTCAAGAGCTTGACGAGATTCTTGAGAATCTTGATGAGGAGGAGAAAGGCTCGAGCGATGTTTTTGACAATGACGGCATGCTTGTGGCGGCATCCCTCAAGAAAGCCGTGAAGAGCATCGGCAAGCATCCGAATGGCGACTTTGAGATGTCGCTTGTTCGCGCTCAGACTCTGCTCGATGAGGAGAAAGACCTCAAAAAGGCAAGCAAAAAGGCGCTTGTCGCGCTCGAAGAGACGACAAAAAAGGTTATTGAGGGCTTGACTGATGTCCAGTGTGACGAATTGCTGGCTGCGAAATGGATTGAGCCGCTGCAGTCTGATTTGCTCGAACTGCCCAATGCCGTTATAGGCGACTTCATTGCGAAGATTGTGGCGTTGAATGCAAAGTACGCGACAACCTATTCGGACGTGTGCAATCAGATTAATGAGGCGGAAAACGAGTTGGCAGCGATGTTGGGCCAGCTCACGGGCAATGAATTCGATATGGCGGGCATTGCTGAACTGCGGAAACTGTTGGGAGGTGAATAGCGTGACAGAAAAGACTAATGTACCCGAAATTCGTTTTGCCGGTTTTACGGACCCTTGGGAACAGCGTAAG
>CAVCHM010000022.1:0-33631 GCA_963602135.1 bacterium
AAAGAGAAGATGCGGGGCATGCCCCGCCTCTTACACCACATCTCTGCGCGCTACCTGATTATGAGCCCATTTTCGCTCAGAACAGGCCAAAAAATATGACACCTCTTTTGCAACAGTACTCATATTTGGCATTTTTTGAACACGGGGTCCAAAACCATGCCCCAAAACACAAAAGAAGGGGCCTCGTAAGGCCCCTCCTTAGGAAAGGGAATCGATTTATTCCACAGCCGTAGATTAATCCTAGCCGCTACTCCATCATGTCGAGGACGGAGGGGCGAAGCTCGTTCTCGGCGGCCTCGGGATCGGTCTCGCGCAGGCGGTTAATGTAGCGGTTGTACCACATCACGGCAAGGCCCAGGAAGACAACCACGCCGCCAACGTTGTAGACCAGCGTCAGCCACAGAGGCTGATCGAGCGGAATGGTGCCGCAGATAAGCACGAAGCAGAAGACCACAAGCAGGAATGCAGCAATGACCAGGCCAAAGGTACGCGAACCCATGCGGAAGCCACGGGGAGCAGCGTCGAAGTTCTTACGCAGCATAAAGTAGGCAAGCAGGATCAGCAGCGGCGGGAGCAGAGCGGTGGCAGCCGTCATGTTGGTGACAATCATGAGCAGGTCGTCGAGGTTACCAGAGCCCAGGGCCGGGATGATCAGGATGGGGACGACGATGGCGAACTGCAGCCAAGCGGCGCGGGCAGGAATGCCATGCTCGTTGAGCTCGACGATCTTGCTACCAAAGACGCCCTTGGGGATCTCGGTGAAGAACACCTTGATGGGAGCGGAGGTCCACATCATGAGGGAGCCCAGCGTAGCGGCGAGAAGGATCAGGCCGATGACGCGCGTAGACACTTCCATGGGAATGCCAAAGTGGGCAAAGACAGCGCCGAACACGTCGAAGATGCCGGTGGAGATGGCAACGCCGCCCTCGGGGATGAACAGGTTAACCAGCAGCGAAGCGCCTGCATACAGAAGGCCGATGGTCAGGCCGGCGATAACGACGGTGCGCACGAAGGCCTTGACGCCACCCTTAAGGTCGTTAAGGAACACGCCGACAGACTCAGCGCCGCCAACGCCCTGGATGATCCAGGCAAGCGTACCGAAGAAGCCCCACATAGTGGCGAAGTTGCTCATGTCGGGAGCCATGTTGGCGGGCGTGGGAGCCGTAGCGAACTCAACGCCGCCAAAGGCAGCAGCCAGGGACAGCAGGATGAACACGGCAGTCAGGCCGAGAGCCGCGGTCGAACCGAAGGAGGAAATAGAGCCGATCCACTTAGCGCCCTTGGTCGAAACCCACGTGGCGATAGCAAAGACGACGATCTCGATAATGGTGATCCACAGCTGCGAAAGCTCGGCATTGGCACCAAAGAACACGTAGCTCGCGTAGATGATGACGTTGGGCAGGACGGACGCAAAGTAGAACAGGTTAACGAACCAGTAGCTAAATGCCGTCAGAAACGCCCAGCGGCCGCCCATCGAGGTCTTAACCCATGCGTACACACCCGGCTCGGAGTCCTTGTTAAGGCCGACGAACTCGGCGGTAACCAGGGTATAGGGGACAAAGTACAAAAGCGTGGCGAAGAAGAACGACGGCGCAGCTGCCAAGCCGATGGCCGCGTTGTTGTTGATGATGTTCTTGATACCGAACACGGCGGCAACCGTCATGCCCAGCAGAGCGAACGAACCGATCGTTCCTCGTTTTTCAGAGCTCATAAGCCCTCCCAATCATCTATTAAATGTCATCTAAACCCGTCCGAGCTGCAAGTGCAAACACGGACGGCGCACCTGCTAAGGGGAATGGGGAAAAGGGAGTCAACAAAGCCATCCCCCTTAACGGCGCGAAGCAAACGTCCAAACGGACGAATACTACTTGTTGGGGAAGGAATAACCTTCGACCGTCACGTGCAATACCACGACGCGGGAATCCGCGGCATTGGCCACGACACGGTAGGCCTCGTCAATTTCGACGACGGCAACGCCGCCGGCGGGAATCGTCACGGTCTCCCCCGCACCCTCAAAGCGCTCGCGATCATCGATATCGCTGTAAGCGCGGGCGCAGGTGAGGCCTGCCTTGGGGGCAACCTCGACGGTCAGGGCGCCGTCGAGCGGAGCGAGCACGGCATGGTAGCGACGGTGACCGACCAGATCGGCAGTAGCCGCCTCGTGGGCGTTCACCCACCAATACACCAGCGAGTCGCCGATAGAGTACGCCACGTCGTGCTGCAGGTCGGCAACACCATCGAGCGCCTGGCCGGTGCGCATCCACTTCTTGACGGACTTCATCTGAGCATCGAAGTCGGCACGCGAGTTAAAGACATGCATGACTTATGCCTCCTTAATGGGTGCCAGCGCCTGAGCCAGATCGGCAGACGTCAGCGGTCGCAGGGACACCTCAAAGCTGAAGCTCTCAAAACGGGTGCGATAGGAATCGAGCACCTCGGAACCCCAAGAGTTCGAGCCAAGGCCGAGCAACTGGTCGTTGATGTTGACCGTGACCGTGTCGCCCGGAACAAGGTCGTAGACGTGCTTGGCGTTATCGATGGCCTCGCAGCTATAGGGCCATGCCGAGAACGAGAACGGGTTGGAAGCGGCGTCGCTCGGACGTGTCACGACCAGACCGTCACCGTGGCTAGAGCGCAGGGCAACCCAGCGGGTACCCTCGCGGTTGGCACAGTCCTGAGGCATAACGTAGGGCGTAAACATGTCGTCGACTGTGGTGCGGTAATGACCGACCGGGTTGGCGCGCAGCGAGTCCGGATAGTTCTCGCCCGGGCCGTGGCCATACCACTCGACGGCACGATCGCAACCGGGGACTTCGAAGGAGATGCCGATGCGCGGGATGATATCCGAGTAATCGCCATAGGGCTCGCCGGAAACCTTGAGGTCGACACGACCGCTCGGAAGCACGGTGTAGACGAGCTCGACGCGCATGCCGAACGCGCGGACGGGAGGAGCGATACGCTGGCTCACGGTCACGACGACCGCATTGCCATCCTGCTTCCAAGAAACCTTGCGGGTAGACGTCTGCATCACATCGATGAAGTTGTCCTTCCACAGTGAGTCATACTCCTGCGCATGGTTATCGACGAGCGGATGCCAAAAACCAACCTGGGGACCAGAGGCCATGACGTCGCGGCCGGATGCCTTCCACTCGCTCACGGTACCGTTGACCTTGCTGAAGGTCAGCTCACCGTTGAGGGAGTGAATGCGGATTTCCTGCTCGGTCTCCTCGACCGTAAGCTCAGGACGAGTGGGAGCCGCGATGGCTGGCGCCGGATGGTTGGCGATGGCAAACTGGCTTGCACCCAGTTGGAACATCGGCTCGCACCAGACGTGAGCGGCCATGGTGTAGGCGTGCACGGTCAGCAGGGTCTCCCCCACTGCGGCCTCGCGAATCACCAGCGGCAGCTGGACGGACTCGCCGGGGGCAACCGCACCGGGCATGAGCGTCTTGCGGCACACAACGTCGCCGTCCACCAGGGTCTCGGCCGACAGGCAGACATCCTCGAGGGTGGTAAACCAACGCTTGTTGGTGACGGTCAGCTCGCCTGCCTCGGCGTCATAAGCCATGCGAACCGGGCAGATGACCTGGCCATACTCAGTGAGGCCCGGACTCGGCTGCTGCCAGGGGAACACCATGCCATCGATGCAGAAGTTGCTGTTGTTGGGGTAATCGCCGTTGTCGCCACCATACATATCGTAGGCAACGCCGTCCTCGGTCACAGCAGCCAAACCGTGGTCGCACCATTCCCAGATAAACTGGCCTTGGATGCAATCCCAGCGATCGAAGACCTCCTGGTACTCGGACAGGCCTCCGGGGCCATTGCCCATGGAGTGACCGTACTCGCAGTTGATGCGCGGCTTGGGGAACGGATGCTCGCCAAAGTCGTTCATCTGCGACACACGGGAGTACATGGTGGAAATGACGTCGACGGTATCGGCGTTGCGGTCCTCCTCGTAATGGACCGGGCGACCATCGAGCTCGTGAGCCTTGGCGTACATCGCGCGGATGTTGCAGCCATAGCCGCTCTCGTTGCCCATCGACCACATAATGATGCAGGCGTGGTTGCGCTCCTGCATCACCAGGCGCTCGATGCGGTCGACGTAGGCCGGCTCCCATGCCGGGTCGTCAGTGACCAGGGCGATATTGCCGATATTCTCGAAGCCGTGGCTCTCCATATCGGTCTCGGCGACCAGCATGATGCCATACTCGTCGCACAGCTCGTAAAAGCGCGGGTCGTTGGCGTAATGGGACGTGCGCACCGCGTTGATGTTGTGCTGCTTCATGAGCTCCAGGTCGCGGCGCATGCGATCGAGGCCCACGGCGCGGCCCTTGTGATCGTCGTGATCGTGGCGGTTGACGCCATGCATCTTAAAGTAAGTGCCGTTGAGGTAGATATGATTGCCCTCGACCGTCACCTCGGCAAGACCCTGGCGATGCGGGACGTACTCGCTGACCTGGTCACCGTCGTAGACCTCAAACGTAAGGTCATAGAGGAAGGGGTCCTCGGGATTCCAGAAGTGGGCATCGGTCACGCTGCACTCGGCATGGCCGTCGACGCACTCGCCCGTAGCCACCACGTTCTCGCCATCGCTGAGCGCAAACACGACGCGGGAAGCGCCCTCGGCCACCGTATCGAGCGTAATCAGAGCGGCATCGCCCTCGCGGTGCGTGCGGAACCTAAAGTCGACCAGGTGTGCGGCGGGACGCTGCATAAGGTACACATCGCGGAAGATGCCCGATGCCCACCACATGTCTTGGTCCTCGATATAGCTACCATCGCTGTACTGCAGAACCTTGACCGCAAACAGGTTGTCGCCCTCGACAAGCGCGTCGGTCACGTCGAACTCGGCAGACAGGCGCGAGCCCTTGGTCATGCCGATAAACTTGCCGTTGACGTACAGCTCGCCATAGCTCTCGATGCCGTCAAAGCGAATGATCTCGCGAGCGCCGGCAGGCACGGCGGGAAGATTGACGATGCGCTGGTACACGCCCGTGGGATCGTCAGAGGGAACGAACGGCTGATCCACCGGGAACGGGAAACCCTCGTCGGTGTAGGCAAGGTTGCCATAACCATCCACCTGCCACAGGTGCGGAACCTCCACGTGATCCCACTCGGGCTCGTACGTGGAAAGCTCCTCGTTAGAGACGGCAGCAGGCCCCTCAAAGAGGCGGAACTGCCACGAGCCGGACAGCTGGACAAACCCGCGCGACAGCTCGCGGCTGTACGTAGCGGCGAGATCGGCGGTCTCGTAACCCATGAAGTACGCATGGGGTGCCAGGCGGTTCCTGTGGGTGAGCGCTTGGTTTTCCCAATCGTTAATGGCGTCCATGGTGATGCTCCTTCGTCATCGTAGTGATTCTTGTGCAACCGGTTGTCCTTATCTTACGGTCGATGCAAAAAACTGTGCAACCGGTTGTCCGCTGAACGGTCGATTTGGTCGGGTTAACGGTGCAACCGGTTGTACAACCGGGACACTTATGTCACCCTGAGTATCGACACTCAGCGCAAGACATCGTTCTTAAGCTCGTAGGCAACCACCACGCCCGCTGATATCTCACCCACACGAGACGTATTCGATTGTGGCTTGGTTGCAAAACGACACCGGTCACCGGATACCATGAACGCTGTTCAGGCGCACTATAGTAAGCTGTATCCGCACCAACCCGTATCAGCGACAACATCGACCGCATTCTCCAGGAGACGCCATGACCCAACCAGTTCGCACCGCACCTACGCTTGCCGAGGTTGCCGCAGCTGCCGGCGTATCGCGCTCCACGGCATCGCGCGCTCTCAACGATTCGCCCCGCATTAGCGAGGAAACCAAAAAGCGCGTCCGCGCGGCGGCCAAGGAAGTCAATTTTGTCCCCAACGCTCGTGGCCGAGCGCTCGCTGTCGGGCGCACGGAAATCATCGCCGTGCTCGTGACCGAGCCCCTGAGTGAACTCTTCAGCGACCCCACCTATAGCGAGTTTTTGAGCGGCATTACCGAGGAACTGTCGGAGTCGTCCTATCTGCCCGTTATCTTGCAGGCGTCTTCTACGCATGAGCGCAACCGCGCACGCGAGCACTTTGAGCGCCGCTCGTTCGACGCCGTGATCGACGTCTCCCCCTACAAGGGCAGCGAGCTGCTCGAGGTGCTGCGCGAGCTGGGCGTACCTACCGTGTTGTGCGGCCAGCTCGAGGGCCACCCCTATCGCGATGTGTTCTCGACGGTCTACTCTGACGACGAAGAGGGCGGACGCTTTGCAGCGCTCGCTATGAAGGAGCGAGGGCGCAAAGATATCGTCGCCGTGTTGGGACCGCAAGACAACCCCGCCGTTGTCGACCGCCTGCGCGGCTACCGCGCCGTCTTGGGCGAAGACCTCCCAGACGCAAACGTTATCTATACCGGCTGGAACAACGGAGACGGCTATCAGGCCATGCACCAGATCCTCGCGCGCGAGATTGCTTTCGATGGCGTGCTCTGCGGATCGGACCGTATCGCGGCTGGCGTCATCACCGCACTCAACGAGGCAGGCCTATCCGTTCCGGCGGATATTTCTGTCGTCGGCTTCGACGATCACGAGATTGCGACGCGCTGCGTCCCCGCGCTCACGACCGTCCGCCAGCCCCTGCGCGAAGAAGGCCACATGGCCGCCAACATTGCGCTCGACATGATCAAGGGTGCCGAGCCCACCACCTCCGTGATGCACATGCAGCTGATCCAGAGAGACTCGCTATAAGAAACTGGGGCAGGCTTTCCGCCAGACAATTGTTGCGGAAAGACTGCCCCGTTTGAGCGCTCATTCTGGGGCACAGTTTCCGTTAGACAGCTCAACCGGAAAGTGCGTCCCGTTATTTGGCTGGAGTCTGGGTCGCGGTTTCCCAAAGGGCTCTGTTTGGGAAACCGCGACCCGCTCTGAACGCAAATTCCGGGTTTCAGTTTCCGCGGAACGACCCTAGCGGAAAGCTCATCCCATTCCAGACGCAGATTCCGGGACGCACTTTCCGCGACGCCCGGTCATCCCATGCCCTCACAATCTCGGCGTATAAAAAACGAGGGAAGGCGCGCGTCCTTCCCTCGTTGCAAGCAATATGTAAGTCGCTCGCCTACATCAGGCGCAGGCTGACGTCCTTGAGCTGGGCGCCGGAAACGGCACTCGGGGCGCCCGACATGAGGTCGGAGCCGCTGGCCGTCTTGGGGAACGCCATGACGTCGCGGATGGAATCGGAACCGGTGAGCAGCATGCACACGCGGTCCAGGCCCAGAGCGAAACCGCCCATCGGGGGCGCACCAAACTTGAGGGCCTCCATGAGGAAGCCAAACTGAGACTCGGCGCGCTCCTCGGTAAAGCCCAGAAGCTTAAGCATGGACATCTGCATCTCGGCGTTGTGGATACGCATACCGCCGCCGCCGGCCTCAAAGCCGTCCATGACAAAGTCGTAGGTGCAAGAACCGGCTGCCAGCGGGTCGGCCTCGATCTTGGCGATGTCGGTCTCGGTCGGCAGGGTAAAGGGCTGGTGCTCGGCAGCATAGGCCTTGCGATCCTCGTCCCAATGGAACAGCGGGAAGTTGACGACCCACAGGAAGTCGTGACCCTCGCGCTTGATCTCGAGTGCGTTGGCCATATGAGAACGCATGCCGCCCAGGATCTCGTCAGAGAGCAGACGCGGGCCGGCGGCGAACATCACAAGGTCGCCGGGCTCGACGTCCATGCGCTCGCGCAGAGCCGCCATCTCCTCGTCCGAGAAGAACTTGACGATGGGGCTGTTAATGGAGCCGTCCTCGCGGAAAGCGATCCAGGCCAGGCCCTTGGCGCCAAACGTGGAGGCCACGCCGGCGAGCTTATCGATCTTGGCACGTGCCCAGGCACCGGCGCCCTTGGCGTTGATGGCCTTGACGACAGAGCCCTCCTCGTTTGCGGCAGTCGCAAAGACCTTGAACTTGGAGTTAGCAAAGATGTCGGTCAGGTCGACCAGGTGCATGCCATAGCGGGTATCGGGCTTGTCGGAGCCATAGGTGTCCATGGCCTCCCAGTAGTTCATGCGACGCAGCGGCGTGGGCATCTCGACACCCATGCGGCCGAAGGCATCGGACAGGACTTCTTCGAGCGCGCTCATGACATCGTTCTGGTCCACGAAGGACATCTCGATATCGACCTGAGTGAACTCGGGCTGACGGTCGGCGCGCAGATCCTCGTCGCGGAAGCACTTGGCAACCTGGTAGTAGCGCTCGACGCCACCGACCATAAGCAGCTGCTTCAGAAGCTGCGGGGACTGCGGCAGGGCGTAGAAGTTGCCCGGCTGAATACGGCTGGGGACGATGAAGTCGCGGGCGCCCTCGGGCGTAGACTTGAACAGGGAGGGCGTCTCGACCTCCATGAACTCACGGTTGTGCAGCGCCTCGCGAATGGCAAAGGTAAAGTCGGAGCGCAGCTTGAGGTTGGCCATCATCTCGGGACGACGGAGGTCCAGATAGCGATAGCGCAGACGGGTGTCCTCGCTGGTCTCGATGCCGTCCTCGATCTGGAACGGCGGGGTGACGGATGTGTTGAGCACCTCGGCGTGGTCGGTCAGGACCTCGATCTCGCCGGTCGCGAGCTTGGCGTTAGTGGTCTCCTCACCACGGGCGCGCACGACACCGTGAATCTTGATAGGCCACTCGGGACGCATGGTCTCGGCGATCTTAAAGGCATCGCCGTCGGAGTGCTCGGGGTCGAAGGTAAGCTGCGTAATGCCCTCGCGGTCACGAAGGTCGCAGAAGATGAGGCCGCCGTGATCGCGGCGACGGCTCACCCAACCGGTGAGGGTAACCTCTTCGCCCACGTTCTCGCGGCGAAGCTCGCCGCAGGTACGGGTGTGCATGGAATGCTCGTCGATGGGACGGGTCTGGCTCATACCAGTGATCCTCCTTTATGGATCTGTGCCGCCCCGTGTCGTTCCGGGCGGCGTCGTACAGATTTGCCCAGCCTGCGTAAACCGCGCAGCCGGACATGGCGTTCTATCTTATCGCACCCGTGTCGATGTGCCGCGAAAAAGTAGCTCTTGTTCAAAGACTTGACGGAGACGAAACAATTGACGCGGCCTGGCCGTCGCCAAGGCGCGCCGCGTGCGACAATGTGCCCCAATACAACCGCACTCGGAAAGGCCCGTCATGACCACACGCCTCATCGTTATGGATATCGACTCCACGCTCATCAACCAGGAAGTCATCGACCTGTTGGGCGAAGATGCCGGCGTGGGCGAGCAAGTTGCACAGATCACCGAACGCGCCATGCGCGGCGAGCTTGACTTTAAGCAGGCGCTCGAGGAACGCGTGGGGCTGCTTGCCGGCTTGGATGAGAATGTGTTCGAGCGCACCTTTGAGCGCGTGACGTTTACCCCTGGCGCGCTGGAGCTTGTGCAATCGGCGCACAGCAAGGGCTGGAAGGTCGGCGTGGTAAGTGGTGGCTTTCACGAAATCGCCGACAAGATCGTGGCCGCCGCGGGCATCGACTTTTGCCTCGCTAACCGCCTGGAGGTCGTGGACGGCAAGCTCACCGGTAAGCTGGCGGCAGACATTGTGACCAAGGAGTCCAAGCTCATCCAGCTGCTGGATTGGGCGGTTGAGTGCGGTGTCGACATGGCCCACACCGTCGCGATCGGCGACGGCGCCAACGACATCCCCATGATTCAGGCCGCGGGCACGGGCATCGCGTTTTGCGCCAAGCCCAAGACGCGCGAGGCCGCCCCGTTTGCCATCGACGAGCGCAACCTGATGCTCGCCATGGACATCATCCTGCGCGACTAGCCGATCCATCTAACAATTGAATCAGTCTGTCCTATAGTTTCCGAACAATTTTGTCTTAGTGTTCGGAAAAATACCTTTTGAGTGCTAGACTTTGCGCCGTCGAAGGGAACATATATGGATAAGCGAGATCTTGAGCAGCTGCTGAGCGATGTTGCCGGCGGATCAGTCGCCCCTGCCGACGCGCTTACGCGCATCCAGACGGCTCCGACCGCCGATCTGGGTTTTGCGCAGCTCGATCTTTCGCGCGGGGTGCGCCAGGGAGCCGGCGAGGTTGTCTACGGCGCCGGTAAAACCGCCGAGCAGATTGCCGCCATTATCGAAGCGCTGCACGATGCCGGCCAGGAGCGCATCCTGGTCACGCGCCTGGACGCCGAAAAGGCAGACCGCACCTCGGAGCTCCTCGACAACGGCATCGACCTGGGATATGTCCCGGACGCACAGCTCGCCCTCGTGGGAGGCAAGCCCTCCCCTACCGGCAACGGACGCATCGTCGTCGCCTGCGCCGGCACGAGCGACCTGCCCGTCGCCGAAGAAGCCGCGTTGACGGCCGAGTTCTATGGCAACGAGGTCGACCGCCTCTACGACGTGGGTGTCGCCGGCCTGCACCGTCTGCTCGCGCATGCCGAGGAACTCGCCCAGGCACAGGTGGTCATCGCCATTGCCGGCATGGAGGGCGCACTGGCGAGCGTTGTCGGCGGCCTGGTAAGCTGTCCGGTCATAGCCGTTCCCACCAGTGTGGGTTACGGCGCGAGCTTTGGTGGCGTAGCCGCGCTGCTCGCCATGCTCAACTCCTGCGCCAGCGGCGTTTCGGTCGTCAACATCGACAACGGCTTTGGTGCCGCCTACCAGGCAAGTCTTATCAATCATCTGAGCGCCGGCACGCCCTGCGCCCGTTAAGGAGCATTCCATGTCCAATCATCAGCACACGCTTATCATCGACGGCACCTCGGGCATCAGCGGCGATATGACCGTCGCGGCCCTGCTCGACCTAGGCGCCAGCGAGGAGCACCTGCGCGAGCAGCTCGCCACGCTGCCGGTCGACGGCTTTACGATCGGCGTCACACGCGTAAGCAAGCATGGCATCGACGCCTGCGACTTTGACGTCCAGCTTGCAGAGGAACTCGAGAACCACGATCACGATATGGCCTGGCTCTACGGCAACGAAGCAGCTGCCGAGCACACGCACGAGCATGAGCACCACCATCATGATCATGGCGAGCACGAACACGAGCACTGCCACGAGCATGACCACGACCACGAGGGCCACCATCACGCCCACCACCATCACCACCGTTCTTTGGCTGACGCCACCGCCATCATCGATGGCTCGCAGCTAAGCGATGGCGCCAAGCGTCGCGCGCTCGCCATCTTTACCGCGCTCGCCGCCGCCGAGGCCAAGGCCCACGGCAAAACGCCCGAGACCGTCATGTTCCACGAGGTGGGCGCCGTCGACTCCATCGTCGACGTCTGCTCTGTCGCCATCTGCCTCGATGACCTGGGTATTGAGGATATCGTGGTCGAGTCGCTCTCTGAGGGTCACGGTACCATCCGCTGTGCCCACGGTCTCATGCCCATTCCCGTCCCCGCTGTCGTCAACCTGTGCCAGGCGGACAATATCGCCCTCACGCCCGCACCGGTCGCCGGCGAGCTCGTGACGCCCACGGGTGCCGCCATCGTCGCCGCACTGCGCACGTCCGAGCACCTGCCGGCCCGCTACCGCATCGAGGCCGTCGGCTACGGCGCCGGTAAGCGCCCCTACGAGGGCTGCTCCGGCACGCTCCGTTGCCTGCTTGTTCATGTGGATGCATAGCCATGGATGCCCGCAAAACCAAAAGCCGCGCCGCTATTGTCACGGCATTTTCCGAGCTCCTTCGCGAGGAGGACTACGGCAAGATCACCGTCGGCGACATCATCGCGCGCGCTCACGTAGGCCGCGCGACATTCTACGGCCTCTTCAAGAGCAAGGATGACCTACTGTCCGAACTCGTGAGCGACATCTGCACCCACGCCCTCGACGACGATGGCACACCGCTCGATGATCCGCTCGTACAAGTCGAGCATATCCTCAACAACCTCTGGGAACGCCGCCAGGGCGTACGAGCCCTCGTAGCCGGCGCCGGCTCACGCGTCTTCGCCGACTGCTTACGCAAGACCATCATGTCACGAGCAGCCGGAACCGTCCCCACCGACCCAAACGGCCCCGCCGCCACCATGGACCGAAGCTTCCTACTACACCACATAGCCTCAAGCTTCGTAGGAATGGTCCAATGGTGGGCCTGGCACAACTTCCAAGCAGATAAGGCCGACGTAGCCAAAGACTACCTATCAGCCATAAAACCCCTTTTCAACTAAGTAAGAAACTCCTCCCAAAGCATCGCCCCAACCCAGGCCGCCACGCATCCCAAAGTGTCACTCGCACCTCAAAGCGCCTAACAACAAAGTGCCCACCACATCCAAATTCAGATATATATGTTGGTTGCTTGTTCGAACGCAACTGGATTCCCGCAGGGTCCGGCATAGGTTAACTTTCCGCCGCACTCCGCAGGACGCAAGAAGCTCCCGCCGCACGAAGTGCGCAGCGGGAGCTTCTTGCATGTCCGAGGACGCGGCGGAAAGTTAACCTATGCCGGACCCGGGCGTTATATCAATTGTTTTGGACTAGAACATGCCCAAGAAACCGTGCACAAACAGCGCGGCCAGAGCGGCACCGATAAACGGAGCGATGCCAGGAACGAGCAGACCGTACTTCCAGTTGTTGTCAGCCTTGTTCTTGATCGGCAGCACCTGATAAGCCATGCGAGGACCAAGGTCACGAGCCTGGTTCATGGCGAAGCCGGTGATGCCGCCCATGCCCATGCCAACAGCCCAAACAATCAGACCGACGCAGATGGCGAGCATCAGAACGTTCTCGCCGGCGCGGCTAGCGGCAGCAAGGATGGCACTAATGAACACAAAGGTGCAGATAGCCTCGCAGAAGAAGTTACGGACATAGTTCGTACCCTCGGTAGTGGGGTTGGTCGAGAAGATGTTGCGCTGGGCAATGGGGTCGACGACGCCCTCGGAAGCCTTGAACTCATCAGCATACATCAACCAAGCGATTACGGCGCCCACAAAGCCGCCGAGCATATCGGCAATCATGAAGGGGATGCAGCTGCTCCACGGCACCAGGCCTACGATGCACTGGGCAAGCACCATAGCCGGGTTCATGCACACGGCGCCGCCAAAGACAAACAGGCAGACCGAGATGCCAAAAGACCAAGTGGTGATGGCAAACATATGGCCGGAGCCCTGATACTTGGTGCCCTTGAGCACGGTATCGCAGTGAACACCCACGCCAAAGACGATCATAAGGGCAGTTGCGCCGAATTCGCAGAGGAGTTTGGTAAGCATAAAACCTTATCTTTCTTGTCGGTTAAAAACGATTCGTTTAGGCCGCGTGCTAGTGCTGCGCGACGACAACGCCCAGGCCATCGGGAATAACGGCAACCTTGGCATCGGCACCCTTCATCTCAAAGGCGAGCTTGAGCGCCTCCTCGATAGTGTTGACCGGCGTCATGTGCATATCCTTGAGCATCTGGTGATCGCACAGGTCGGTGACCATGATCACGGGGTGATGCGCCAGGATGCGGGCAAAGATCTGGCTCGTCCACTGATCGGGCAGGGTCTCGTCCTTAGGACGGTCGATGCAGGCGCGCTCAAACTCTGCCGGATCGTTATCGGCGATGTTGTGATAGAAGCCCTCGCCACCGTGACCGTCGGCACAACCGGCGACGTCGATGATCACGCCGCCCTCGGGAAGCGTGGCCTCGGCAGCGCACATGCCCTTCACGGCCTGATAGATGTTCTGATCGAGCGGGTAGCCACCGTTGGTGGTGATGGCGATCTCGCACTCAACGGGCTCAACGCCGGCAAGGCTCTTCACGAACTCGCAGCCAGCCTCGTGCGCCTTGTGGATGTCGCCGGCAAAGGAGCCGATGACCTCGTGCTTGCCGTTAAGCACCACGTTGAGCACAAAAGCAAGGTGAGCCATCTCGGCGGCGGCGAACATGTCCTCGCTCACGTGGTTGTGGCACAGGTTGCCGGCACGCGAATGGGAATCGTTCACAAACTGACCGTTGTGGTTGTACATGATGGTCTTGTAGCTGGCGATGCCGGGCAGCACGGACTTGCGGCTGCCAGAGAAACCGGCAAAGAAGTGCGGCTCAATAAAGCCCTCGGCAAGCAGCAGATCGCAATCGGCGGCAATCTTGTTGATGATGCACTCGCCACCAGAAGGCAGGGTGCCGATCTTTTTCATCATGCTGTCGTCAGTCGCGACATGCATGACGATCTCCTCGTTAGCGACGATCTCCTCGCCGTACTTGTTAACGAGTTCCTCGTGCGTCGAGGGGCGATGCATGCCGGTCGCGACCAGGATGCGCACACGTGCCTCAGGAGCGGCAGCGTGGATGTGATGCAGCAGAATAGGCATCGTCACACGCGAGGGAACGGGACGCGTATGGTCGGAGCTAATGATGACGATATCCTTCTTGCCAGCACAAAGCTCCTCGAGCGAAGGCGAGCCATAAGGGTTGGCAAGTGACTCCTCTACCAGCTCTTCCTGAGATTTTGTAGTCTTAAACTCGTTTTGATGACCTTCCATCACACCCGCGAAGTTCTTATCCTCGAGCTCCAGATGCAACGTTTTGTGGTCAAACGGCAGTTCACATTCAAACAATGATGAGCGCCCTCTTCCTTTCAACTGACACACTAGATAAACCGTTGGAAGGATACGCCGCTCACCGAAAAACACCACCGTCCACCGACTCATTAACACAACGTTCATATTTGACCCACAACAAAACAACCGCGATCCCAAACGAGACCGCGGCCGCTACAGTCGTAAGTCGAGAAGCGCGCCTTTCTTCCCTTCAGCCCCAATCCCAGAAGACCGAGGACAAAGGGGCCCGACGGGTTTCCCTCTGAATGCATTCCGCAGCACGAAGCCCCCTTATCCGCAGCTCCGAAGGAGCAGGATAAGGGGGCTTCAAGTGCGAGGACGCATTCAGAGGGAGACCCATCGGGTCCCGGTGAGAGCCACAGGGCTATCGATTACCCCGTGTTTTGCAGTCCTGCCGAGACGCCGGTCACAGTCGAAAGAATCAGGCTCATGTACTCGGCCTTCTTCTCCTCGGCCATCTCGTCCTGGTTCATGCGCACCTCGCGAAGGGCGCGGACCTGGGCGATGGACAGGGCGTCGACGTAGGGGTTACGCACGCGGACGGCGCAGCCGAGCACGCGGCGACGCTGCAACGGCCACTCGTCACCGACGATGGCAAGGACCCACTTACGCGTGAGCTGCATCTCGGTGAAGACCTTCTTGGACAGATCCTGGCGGTCGCCCAGGTGCAGATACATCTTGGCGATGCGCTGGTCAGTCTTGGCGATCGACATCTCGATGTTGTCGATAAAGGTGCGGAAGAACGGCCACTCCTGGTAGGCAGCCTTAAGCTGGTCCAGATCGCCAAACTGCTCGCAGGCGGTACCCAGGCCGTACCAAGCGGCCAGATTGATGCGCGCCTGGCTCCAGCTGAAGATCCACGGAATGGTACGCAGGTCGTCGAGCGACTTGGCACCCAGGCCGCGCTTGGCCGGGCGCGAGCCGATCGGCAGCAGACCGACCTCGGTCAGCGGCGTCACGGTCGAGAACCACGGTGTAAAGTCCTCGGTGTTGAGCAGGTCCAGATAGCGCTCGTGGCTTGCGGCGTTAAGCTTCTCGGCCATATCCCAGAACTTCTGCGTGGTCTCGGTGTTGGTCTTCTCGACACTCGGGGCCGACTGCAAAAGCGTTGCGGCGGCAACGGACTCAACATGGCGCTGAGCCAGCGTGCGGTTGCCGTAACGGGCAAAGATGACCTCACCCTGCTCGGTGAGCTTAAAGAAGCAGTTGACCGAACCCTTGGGCTGCGCCAGCACGGCCTTGTTGGCCGGGCCGCCGCCACGGCCCACGGCACCGCCGCGACCGTGCATGAGCACCAGGTCGATATCGTTCTTCTCGGCCCACTTGGCAATGCGCTCCTGCGCGGAGTGCAGCGCGAGCATGGCCGTGGTAGGACCGGCATCCTTGGAGGAGTCGGAATAGCCCAGCATGACCTCCATGCGGCGGTTGGTCTGGGCAAGGCGCTTTTGCACCACGGGCAGCGTAAGCATCTGGTCGAGCACGTCGACGCAGCCCTCGAGGTCCTCGAGCTGCTCGAACAGCGGGATCACGTCGAGCTCGGGGACATCCTCCTCGTGTGCAAAGGACAGGTGGGCAAGCTCAAAGACGTCGGCCACATGCTGGGCGCTCTTGGTGAACGAGATGATGTAGCGGTGCGCCATCTTCTTGCCGTAGCGCTTTTGGATGGAGCCGATGGCGCGGAAGGTATCGATGACCTCGCGCGTCATGGGCTGCAGATCGCCGTGGATACCGTTCTCGTGGATATCCTTGAGGGCGCGGGCGTGCACCACGGAGTGCTGACGGAACTCCATCTCGACCATATGGAAGCCGAAGGACTCGACCTGCCAGATGATGGTCTGGACCGGGCCGTAGGCAGCACGAACGGCACCGCAGGCGGCCAGGGAGCGCTGAACGACACGCAGGTCATCCAGGAACTCGTCTGCGCTGTGATACATGGTGTCGGTGATGCGACGAACGGTGGCATTCAGACGATCGGCCATGACGAGCATGACGGCGCGATGCGGCTCGTGCTCGGAGATCAGCTCGGCGCGGGCCGTGTACTGGGTGCTCATCTCGACCTGATGGTTCCACAGGTTGATGAGCTCGGCAGACGGCTTGCTGTAGGTGGCCTCGAGCGTCAGGTTGCGGCCGATGCGGCGGCACTTGTCCTCGAGCTTGAGCACCATGTGAGTGAAGTACTTGGCGGCGACCTCGCGGCTCACCTTGGCGGTGACGTTGGGATTACCGTCGCGGTCGGAACCGATCCAGCTGCCGGGATGGAAGAACGCCGGGCACAGCGGCGGCACGGTACCGGCCTTGTCGCCCAGCACCCAGTCGTCAAAACGACGATAGATAACGGGGATGACGTCGAACAGCGTGTTATCGAAGATGTCGATGATGGTATCGGCTTCCTCGACCGGCGTGGGCTTCTTCAACGCGATGGGGCTCGTGCGTACCAGGGCGTCGATTTCCTGCAGCATATGGCGCTCGTTCTCCACCAGGTCGGAGCCGCCCAGGCGCGGGCGCTCCTCCAGCAGGTTGGAAATACGGCGAATCTTGCCCTCGACGGCCTTACGACGGGCCTCGGTGGGATGTGCGGTAAAGACAGGGTGGAACTCCAGCTTGTCGAGCAGCTCGTTGGCGCCCTCGACACCCATCTCGTTTACCAACTGGTGATAGGCGACGGTGAGTTCGTTGGCGGGATCGACCTCGGTATCGGTCGATGCGCCGGCCTCGCGCTCGCGCAGCTGCGCCACGCGGTAGTTCTCCTCCGACAGGTTTGCCAGATGGAAGAAGCTCGTAAAGGCGCGGACGATAACCTGCTGCTTATCGAGCGGCAGACTGTCGATCAGATCAACGACCTCGCGAAACGCCACGGCGGTGGGCTCGTCGGCAGTGGGCACGCCCTGCTCGTCGACGGACTCGTCGGCAGCACGGGTGCCGGGGTTTCCGGCGTTGGCCACAATCTCGGCTGTCAAAATCTTGTCGAACAGGTCCGCGATCTCGGGATCATACTCGCTAAGCACACGGCGCTCCAGGCGCAAGAACAGCGCCAGATTGTCGCGCAGCTCCTCGGGGATCTCGATCTCGGCGAGACGCTCCTTGGATTCGGCATTCGAGCCGATTCGGTTAACGAGGCGGTTGACCACGGCAGCGACGCGCGCCGCGGCTTCGGGTACAGACTGGTTGCTTAGGTTCTCAGCCACGTTTCCTCCCATTCCTCCTTCTATGCACGTAACATGCGGTATTCATTATAGGCACTCGGCAAAAACTTTCGAAGCTGATTGCGCTTTACCACACAAAAGTATTTTCTGCATTGCAAGGCTTTTTGCCCCAAATGGTCGTATTTCTCGGTGGACGGCATATACAAACGGGGGCATTCCGCATAAATGCGAAACACCCCCGTAACAATCGCTCTCCATGAGCAGGGCACGTTAGCAGGCCCGCAGCTCAAAAAACATGCGCTACAGGCGCTCGCGAACCGCCTCGACCACGTTGGCCAAATCGACCAGTACCTCGTCGTGGCTCTGCATATCGCGCACCTTGACCTTGCCGGCGGCAAGCTCGTCGCCGCCCAAGACCAAAATGAGCTTGGCACCCACCTTGTCGGCCTGCTTAAACTGGGCCTTGAGCGAACGGCCCTGATAGTCGGCCTCGGTCACAATCCCTGCAGCGCGAAGCTGCTGCGTAATGGTAAAGACGTTCTGACGCAGCTCCTTGCCGGCGTTGGCAACGTAGACGCACGGGACCTCCTCGGCACCCAGGTCGCTGCCAAAGGCCTGCAGGGCCAGCAGGGCGCGCTCAAAGCCGACGGCAAAGCCGACGCCCGCCGTGGGCTTGCCGCCCTCGAGCTCGACCAAGCCGTCATAGCGACCGCCGCCACCGATGGAGCCGACACCGGCGCCGGGAGCCTCGACCTCAAAGACAGTACGGGTGTAGTAGTCCAGGCCACGCACCAAGGTGGGATCCTCGACATACTCGATACCCGCCGCATCCAAATAGCGCTTGACCTGCTCGTAGTGCTCGCGGCACTCATCGCACAGGTTGTCGCCCATCAGCGGTGCGTCGGCCATGATCTCGCGGCAATGGTCGTTCTTGCAGTCGAAGGCGCGCAGCGGGTTGAGCTCGGCGCGCTCGCGGCACTCGTCGCACATCTCGTCGGCGTGGTCGAGAATGAACTGCTTAACCTGCTCGCGATAGGCCGGACGGCACTGGGCATCGCCCATTGAGTTAATAAGCAGACGGAGCTTGGAAAGATCGAAGCCCAGGCGCTTGTAGAACTCCATGAGCATGATGATGCACTCGGCGTCGGCAGCCGGATCGGGAGCGCCGAGCCACTCGATGCCCACCTGGTGGAACTGGCGCAGGCGACCCTTCTGAGGACGCTCGCCGCGGAACATGGCCTCGGCGTAATAGGCCTTAAACGGCGTGGAGCCCTGGGGCACCAGGTTGTTCTCCACGACGGCGCGCACCACACCGGCTGTGCCCTCGGGACGAAGGGCCAGGCGCTGCTTGGGCTTGAGCTTGGTGTCGGTACCCTCGGTAAAGACGCGCTCCAGGTTGGCGCCGCTAAACACGCGGAACATCTCCTTGCGCACGACGTCGGTCGACTGGCCGATACCGTGGACAAACACGTCCACCTGCTCGATGGCGGGCGTCTCGATGGGCTTAAAGCCAAACGGCTCGAACACGCCGGCAGCGATCTGCTGCATCTTTTGCCAGGCGCGCATCTCGGCGCCGATAAGGTCGCGGGTTCCCTCCGCCTTCTGTGCCTGCATGGGCAAACACCTTTCTTTTGTATCGCGTCATAGGTAGTGGTCATTATACGGCACAAAAACAAAGCGCGGCGGCGCGTCTGACCGAACGAGGGTATGGGGGCTCGTTCGGCCAGACGCGCCGCCGCTGTTTATGATCCGCTTTCCTCCGTCCCCTTCGGATCACGTGATCTGTTGGGGACGGAGGAAAACGGATCATTTCGTAGGCCCGTGGCCGCCTTGGAAACCGAATGATGGTACGAGCATCCATTCGGCTTCCAAGGCAGCCACGGACAGAACGGGGCGAACAGAAAAGAGCGACGGAGTCTACTCCCCCGCCACGCTCGCGCGCAGCTTGGCGGCGATGGGCTCGGATGCCAGCAGAAACACGAGCATGACCACGGAGCACGCCAGGCACACAATCCAGGCACTCGCAAAGGAGCCCGTGGCATCGAACAGCACGCCCGAGACGATGGCGCCGGTAGTGCCCAAGATTGCCTTGAAAGACAAGGGCATAGGCCTTATGGCCATGCCCGCAGGCTTGAAAGGCAAGATTGGGTGCTACCGGTGGTCGGCGATATAGCCCAAAGCGACCGCCGTGTAAGCCGCGGCGCCAAGTGGCAGCTCGGCATCGCTAAAACGTGCCTTGGGATGATGCTGAGCAAAATGCTCGTCCGCATCAGTCACGGCAGCGCCCACGGTAAAGTACGCACTCGGGATCTCGCTAGAGATCAACGCGAAGTCCTCACTCGCCATGGCGTGGAACAGCGGCAAGAAGGCGGCCTTGGGCAGCACCGCGCCCACGTAGCCAAGCGACGCCTGGGTCATGTCGTCATCGAGTACGAGCGGGGGAACATCCGAAAGCGTCTCGAGGGTCGCCGGCGTGCGATACGTTGCGGCCACGCCGTTGACGACCTCGGCGATACGTTCCTTGAGATGAGCCATGAGATCGACATCGAAGCCACGCAGCGTTCCCTCGAGCACACAAGTGTCGGGGATGACATTTGCGGCCTGACCGCCGGCGAACTTACCCACGGTCAGTGCGACCTCCTTGGCCGCCGGCACTTCGCGAGCAATGAGCTCCTGAAGTGCCAGATGCACGTGCACACCCGCCGTAATGGGGTCGATGCAGATCTCGGGGCTCGAGCCATGACCGCCCTTGCCCTGCAGCGTGACGCGGAAACCGTACACGCCCGAGAGCGCCGGACTGCCGTAAAGCACCAGGCCAAGCGGCGACTGGCTATTGACATGCATGGCAAAGGCGACCTGAGGACGCGGGTTCTGTAGCAGACCGTCGGCGATGGCGGCGCGGGCACCCTCAAAGGTTTCCTCGCCCGGCTGGAACAGCAACTTAACCGTGGCGTTGGCATCAACAAGCTCTGCCTCGCGCGCTTTGAGCATACGAGCCGCACCAAGCAGCGCCGTCGCGTGCATATCGTGACCGCAAGCGTGCATGCAGCCGTTGGTGGATGCAAAGGGCTCGCCGGATTCCTCGGCAACGGGCAAGGCATCCATGTCGCCACGCAGCATGATGACCGTACCGGCCTGTTCGTCCGTGCAGACGCCATTGCCCTGGGCCGCGGCGGCACCGGCGCCGACAAGGCCCACAACACAGGAACCATCGACGAGCGTGGCAAATGGGATGTCCATCTCGGTCAGGCGCGCTTGGATATACGCAGAGGTCTGTGGGAGGCTATTACCCAGCTCGGGCATCTGGTGTAAATCGTGTCGCCACGCAGCGAGCTCGTCTGCAAAAGCCTGAGCTTCTGCAACAAGACCGTCACCGATAGCGGCCTGCGCCGCCGCGGTGGCCTTGGGCGCTGATTGCGGTTGAAGATCGGACAGTGCTGGTGCCATAGATGCCCCCCAGTAACGTTTTTGCAGCAAGCACTTTGATAGCGTAAAGTGCAAGGTATTACTTTAAGGGCGAGGCATAAAAAATGCCGCCCCGGGAGGGCGGCGCAACAAGTTGTTTACAATTGCGGGCGCGGCTTTCGACGCAAAAAATCGAAGTGAGTCTCGCTCAAGATAATCGACAGGAAGATGAGCGCGAAGCCGGCGAGCAGGCGCGAGGTGAGCGCCTCCCCCATCAGCAGCACCGAGAACAGCACACCCGAAGGCGACTCCATCGAAAGGAGCAGCGAGCCCGTCGAGGCCGGGACATGCGCCAGGCCGACGTTTTGGATGAGCAGAGCCGCGCATGTGCAGCCCACCGAGAGAAACGCCATCGCACTGATAAAGCTCGGCGTCCACACGGACAGAGGCGCTTGGGTCTCGAATAGCAGCGACGTTGCCAGGCTCAGCACGCCGTTGCCCACAAACATCCAAAACGTGATGACGTTGATGTCCATTTTGCGACCGTACTTGGCAGTCACCGCCATCTGGATGGCGAAAAAGGCCGCACCCGCCAGCGTAATGACGTCACCAATGTTGAATTCAACGCTATCGAGTGCGACGAGGCCAATGCCCGCTAGGCACAGCAGCGCGGCACCCAAGTTGTAGCGCGTGAGCTTTTCGCCGCTCAGAAAATAGCTCGCGAACGGCACAAGGATGCAATACGTGCCCGTCAAAAAAGCATTCTTGCCCGCCGTAGTATGTGCCAGACCGACCGTCTGCAACGCATAGGCCGCCCACATGAGCACGCCCATACTCAGGCCAACGATCAGGTTGCGAGCGTTGAGGTGCGCGATGATGCGTTTGTGGAAGACGGCAAACATGACCAACGCTGCGGGCAGAAAGCGTACATAGAGCAGCGCGAACACCGGAATGGTGCCGAGTGCGTCCTTCATAGTGGTAAAGGAGTAGCCCCAGATGACCGCCACCGAAAGGAGCAGAACCTTCCAGAACAGCGGAGAGCGTGCGCCGGCGCCCCGGGGAATACCGCCCGCGCCCAAATCCTCACGGGCTACTGGGCTATCGGGCAAGTTTTCGATTTCGTTGGCAGCGTATTGGGCCATGGAACATCCTCGCACTCAATCTGGGCGTGGTGTCCGCACGCGTATGGCTGCGTGCCGCCTCATGGTCAAATAAAAACGGGACGCACCGGACCCCCGGCACGCCCCGCTACTGTAGCAATAACCAAGCAGCCCGTGCAATTCACTACGCTAAAGCATCGGGTTGGAAGACCTCGATGTTCCGACGGCGTTTACGTTGCTATATTAAATCAATTTGGTTGATTCCAGCTTTTCGATAATCCAGTCGTTGGCTTTGATGACCGGGCGGCGGAAGACGACGCCCAGGGCCAGCGACGGAATCAGATAGCTCGCCAGAATACCCAGCTCAACCCAGTACTCCATATGGTAGGCACCGGCCATGGCGGCGTGCATGGCGTTGATGCCGTGGGTAAACGGCAGGAACGGATAGATCGCCTGGAACACGGGACCGGTCATCTCGATGGGGAACGTGCCACCCGAACCGCCGACCTGCATGACCAGCAGCACGACAGCGAGGGCCTTGCCGATATCGCCAAACGAAACCGTAAGCGTGTAGACGATATTGGAGAACACGAGACTCGCAACCCAGCCCGCCAGCACAAACTGCAACGGGTTGTCGCACTGGATGCCAAAGAACAGAATGTCGCCCGCGCACACGAGCGTTGCCTGCAGCAAGGCCAGACCGCCAAAGAACAGATAACGGCCCAGGTAGATCTCGTGCAGGCGCACGGGAATGAGCTCGTTGATAAGCTCATCGTCAACCGAGACCTTCATCATGGCCGCCAGAACAATCGAGCCCACCCACAGCGACAAAATCGTGTAGAACGGCGCCATGGCCGAACCGTAGTTGCGGATCGGATAGACCGGCTTGCGATCGAGCGCAACGGGGCCAGAAAGCGACACGGCGAGGCCCTCGGGGTCGTTGCCAATCATTGTCTTAATCATGGCCAGGTCACCCGACATCAGAGCGCTATCAAGCTCGTCCTTAAAAGCGCTGATCTTGTCCGACGCCTTGCCCAACTGATCAGAAGCCTTGTTGACCAGCGTCGCAGCCTTGGAGAGGCCCTTTGCGAGCGAGCCAGAGGCGTCGGTCAGACCGCTCACGGCGCTATCCAAGTCACCCGAGATACCGTTCAGGGAATCCAGAACGCCCGAAATGGTCTTCTTGAGCTCCTTGGCCTTAACCGAGAACGTGGAATCGTAGTCGGACTTGGCTCCCGAGATACCCGCCTTGGCATCGGCGATGGCCTGGTCGACCTCGGCACGCGAGTTGTTGACCTCCGCCATGCCGTCCGAAAGGGACTTTGCGGTCGCCGTCAGGTCCTTCGCATTGTTGCGGTACTCCACGGCAATTCTGCCCAGCGACGTCGCAGCGGACTCGAGACCGTCTTTGAGCTTGTCATCACTCACCTGGTCGGCAAGGTTGCGGAGCTGATCGGCCATCGCATCGATATCGTCAGTACGCGTATTGAGCGCCGCTGCGGCTTCGTTGAGCTGAGACACCGTAAGGTCAACATGCTGATTCGCGGCATCGAATGCCTTCGCAAGCTCGGCGGACACGTTGTCGAACGAGCCCGCGCTTCCGTCAATCGCTGCGTCAACGGCATCGTTGGCGGCCTTGAGCGCTTCCTTGGAATCATTGATGCCGCTCTTGGCGTGCTCCATCAGCTGCTTCGTCGACTCATCAACGGTGCCCGTCTGCTTGAGCATGCCGCCCGCCGATGTCAGTGAATCGGACGTGGAGCTCAAAATGCCCGCGAGCGACGTCGCACTCGCCTGAACGTCCTGCAGGTCCTCGACCGAATCGCCCAGCGTCGAGGACAGATTGGCGATAAAGTTGCTCACCTGGTCGGTACTCATATAGTCGAGCAGGCTGGACACGGTCTTAAGGCCGATGGTCGTGATGGTCTTGGTAAAGGTCTCGTTGACCTGACTCTGGACGGCGCTCGAACCCTTTTCAGTCACGATCTGTGCGATGGCGTTGGCCTTCTGGTTCTCATAGAACTCGATATCGGCGTGCTTCACCTCGGTCGAGAAAAGCGTCATCATGTCAGCGCTAAACGTTTTAGGGATAACGACGGCAGCGTAGTACGCGCCCGACTTAACGCCCTCAATCGCCTTATCGCGGTCGTTGAGGACGACCCAGTCGAAGTTCTCGTTGCCGCGCAGGGTGGCGGTTACGTTTTCGCCCACGTTGACCTCGACGGGAATCAGATCGCTCTCGTAACCCTCATCGGTGTTGACCACTGCAATCTTAAGGTTGCCGGTATTGCCGTAGGGATCCCAGCTTCCGGCGATGTTAAACCATGCATAGAGACATGGCACGATGATCAGGCCCATCACGACGACCATGCCGATCACGGAGCGAGACACGTTTTGGACATCGCGCTTAAACAGGTGCAGGATGTTTTTCATTTATGCCTCACCTCCTTTAGAGTGCTTGCCAAGCGAGGTGGTGTCCCCGTCGTTTCCGTTTACGTTGTCAGCGCCGTCGGCATCTTGAGCCTTACGATGCGCACCGATATGCGGCAGACGGCTCGTAGGCTGTTCGCCTCCCTTGGCGCCACGCTCGCTGGCGTTGAGACCAAACATGCGACGGGCGGCAGGGATCGCCGCCGTGTGCTCGCGCATCTCGCGGCGAAGGTCCTCGTCCGAAAGCGCCGAGATACGCATCTGGGTATTGAGGCTCGCACGGATGTATTCGATGTTGATGAGCCAGCCGCAGATGGCGATAACCGAAATGATCCAGATAACGAGCAGGATGATCTTGCCGTTATTGTCGATATCGAGCACCGTCGAAAGCACAAAGAGCAGAACCTGCACGCCTACCACGGCGGCAAAACCGCCCTTGATGTAGTACGGGTAGCGATGCTCAAACGCCACGGCATGATCGAGCAGCTCGCGACGGTACGAATCCGAATCGAGCATGACGCGCATGGCCGTGCGCAGCGAATAGCGCTGGCGCGGTAGGTCGTTGGACTCGCAGATCATGAGGCCCGTCGTGAAAAGCTGCTTATCAAAGAGCAGATTGAGGTTGAGCAGCAACGGGCGCAGCTGCAGACCGATAAAGAGCGCGATGGCAAGGAACACGCCCAGGACGCACAGGTTGAACAGGTAGTTGAACGAATACATGCCACCGACGGTCTCGCGCAGCAGGTTGATGCCATAAGTGAAGGGCAGCAGCGGATGCAGCCATTGGAAGAATCCGGGCATCATCTCGATGGGATACATGCCCGACGAGCCGGGGATCTGCACAATGACGAGGATGACGCCAATGGCTTTACCGATATGCTTAAACGTGGTGGACAGCGCATAGATGATGTTGACGTAGGTGAACGAAATAGCGATGCCGCCCAGTACAAAGAGCAGCGGATTGACGCACTGAACGCCAATGACCAGGTCGCCCACCGTAACGATAATGGCCTGGAACGCGCCCAGGATCACCAGCAGCAGCCAGCGGCCAAAGTAGCCCTGACGCGCCGTAAAGCTACCGATGCCCTCGCGGTCGACCTCGAGTTTATAGATAGCGATGAGCACATAGCCGCCCACCCACAGCGCCAGATTGGTGTAGAAGGGCGCGATGCCCGAGCCAAAGCTCTTGACCGGATAGATTGACTTGGACGTCAGCTCAACCGGAGATGCCATGAAATCTGCCACGTCATTGACGTCGACGTCCATGAGGTCGGCTAACTCGCCCATAGACTCAGAGGTCTGCAGCGCCGCAATGTCATTGGCGGCGGTCGCGAGCTTGTCCTGAACCTTGGCAAGGGAGGCGTCGGTTTGGGATAGCGTGGTCTTTGCCTGCTTGAGCGTGGCGTCGAGCTGCGCTAGCGTGCCGCGCGCGCTCGCTATCGTGGGGGTCATACCCGACACAATGCCGGTCAAATCGCCCGAAACGGCGGCAAAGGAGTCAAGCGCGCTCGAAGCCTTCGGAAGTGCGTTCTGCCCCAGATCGGTCTGAGCCTGACCGAGGTTAGCCGTACCGGTCTGAATTGCCGCGTTAAGCGCGTTGCTCGCGTTCGAGATTGCCGTAGCGTCGTTTGCCATGGCGCTCGACTGTGCAGAAAGGCCATCCTTAATGCTCTGCAGCTTCTGGTTTTGCTCGCGAAGCGAATTGATGGTCGACGCGATGAGCGCATCGGCGTTCTCCGATCCCGTCGACGTATCGTTAACGAGAATCTGCAGGCGCTCGATGACAGCGCTGTTGTGGTCAATCGTCGCCTGAAGGGATTCGAGCGAGTTGTCGATTCGGGTGGTCGTGGACGTAACCGTACCGGCAAGCCTGCCAATCGCGGCGTTCGCAGAAGCCGATGTCTTACTCAGCACGATGCTGCCCTCCGAAAGTGCCTTGGAGAGCGAGGTGATGGACTTACCAGCCGTGGTGCGAGCTTCGCTCAGCAGGTCATTACCCTGAGCGATTGCCTGCGTTAGCGAAGGCGCCTGTCCCTGCAGGCCCGCCAACGCAGCATCGGCCGAAGCAATCGAGCTGCTTGTCTTGTCGATGGCGGCGTTCATGTCGCCGATGGAATCACGTACTTCGCCCAGGGTATCAGACGCCTCGGACACCGAGCCCGCCAGCGAATCCTGGGTCTGGGTTGCCTTGTCTTTAAGGTCGATGCCAGCATCTTTGGCAATGCCCGCGACGGTCTCGCCCACCGTGGAGACAAATTCCGAGTTGATCTGCTCCTCGATGGTGTTGGCACCGGTATCGGTGACCTTGGGCGCAATGGCGCTCTTTTTCTCGTTGACGTAATAGGTGAGCTTCGGCTGATGGTAATTGCCGTCGAGCATCGAGACGAGATTGTCGGAGAAGTTCTTGGGAATCACGATGGCAGCATAGTACTCGCCACTTTCGACGCCCTCTTTGGCATCTGCCGCCGAGTCGACGAAAGTCCAGCCAAGCTGGTCGTTCTCCTTGAGCTGGTCGACCACCTTATCGCCTGCGTTAAGCTCGCCCACTAGGTCGTTCTGGGTGCCCTGATCGTTGTTGGCGATGGCGATTTTAATGCCCTGGGTATTTCCGTACGGATCCCAGTTGGCAACGATGTTGTACCAGGCATACAGCGAGGGAATGACGCACACGCCCAGGGTAACCACCAGGGCGACGGGATTCACGATCAATCGCTTGATGTCGCGTTTAAAGATTGCAAAGGAAACCTTTGCATCGGATAGTTTGCTGCCGAGACTCACGCTTGGACCATCCATCCTATCGTTTAGCCGAATCGTGCTATTAACAACCATTGTACGAAGGCACTTTAGCGTCTCACAGCACAATGGTGCGGAGTTTTGCGGGTAGCAATATACTACGAAGATGAGTTAGCGTACAGTTGTACAGTATCTTAAATTCCCGCAGCTCACAAAACCACAACCCGCACAAACTAGCAGTTCGACTAGTCATTGGGGACGTTCTTAAACGACTAGTCAAACAAGAACGTCCCCAACGACTACTTTTCCTCCGTCCCCAGGGGATCATTATTGGACCGCCGATGTTTTGGTAATGCCAGCGAGCGGGCACCAGAGCGAACAAATTGGCATGAAAAGAGGACGGCATAGACCTTCTGGTCATGCCGTCCTCTTTGAATGACAAGTTGTCGCTCTGGTGCCCGCGCAGCGTCGGCTGGTCCGCCGTTCGTTAGAACGGCGGAACGAAGGGCAGCGTCGGCCCGTTACGCGGTTTGGTAAAACCGCGTAACTAAAGTAGATCGCAAACAGCTGCTGCGAAGGCTACGGGGTCCTCGGGGAGGATGCCTTCGACCAACAGGGCCTGGTCGTAGAGCAGACCGGAGTACTGCTTAATCTTGTCGGCGTCGCCCGCCTTCTGGGCAGCGACGAGCTTGGCGAAGACCGGGTGCTTAGCGTTGAGCTCGAGCACGCGCTGGCTCTTGGGCATACCGTCGGGCGCGCCCTCGGGACCCTTCTGAAGCACCTTCTCCATCTCGAGCGAAAGCGGGCCCTCGGTGGTGATGCAGGCGGGGGCATCGGTCAGGCGCGCGGAGACGGCAACCTTCTCGACCTTGTCGCCGAGCGCCTCCTTCATGGCGTTAAAGAGGTCCTCGTTCTCCTTGGTGGCGTCCTCGGCCTCCTTCTTCTCGTCGTCGGTCGCCAAGTCAAGATCGCCGGTCGCGACGTTCTTAAGCTCCAGGTGACGATCCTCGACCTCAGGCTCGGCACCATCGGCAACTGCCTTCTCGGCAGCCTCGCGAGCAGCGTCATCCTCGTAGACCTTGGGCATATCGGCAGCCACGTACTCACGCATGGCCTGGAAGGTGAACTCATCCACGTCCTGCGTCAGCAGCAGTACATCGTAGCCGCGGTCGAGCACGCCCTTCACGACGGGCATCTTGGCCAAACGCTCGCGCGAATCGCCGGCGGCATAGTAGATTGCCTTCTGGCCCTCGGGCATGCCCTTGGCATACTCGGCAAGGGTGATCATCTTCTGCTCCTTGGCAGACCAGAACAGCAGCAGGTCGGCGAGCTCATCGGCCTTCATGCCATAGCTCGAGTAGATGCCGTACTTAAGACCGCGACCAAAGTTCTCAAAGAACTTCTCGTATGCCTCGCGGTCGTTGTCGCGCATGTCCTCGAGATCGGCGGTGATCTTCTTCTCGACACGCTTGGCAATGGCCTTGAGCTGACGATTCTGCTGCAGCGTCTCACGCGAAATATTGAGCGTCACGTCGGCAGAGTCCACGACACCGCGCACAAAGTTGTAGTAGTCGGGCAGCAGGTCGTCGCACTTCTCCATAATCAGCACGTTGGAGCTATAGAGCGCCAGGCCCTTCTCGTAGTCCTTGCTGTACAGATCGAACGGGGCGCGACCCGGCACAAACAGCAGGGCGTCGTACTCAAGCGTACCCTCGGCATGGAAGCTGATAGTGCGCGCGGGATCGTCAAAGTCGTGGAACGTGGACTTGTAGAACTCGTTGTAATCCTTCTGCTCGACGTCGGAGCTGCGCTTTTTCCAGATCGGCGTCATGGAGTTGATGGTCTCGAGCTCCTGGTAGTCCTCGTACTCGGGCTTGTAGTCGTCGCCGGCGTCCTCGGGCTTGGGTTTCTGGCGGCTCTTGCTCACCATCATTTGAATCGGGTAGCGCACATAGTTGCTGTACTGCTGAATCAGGCTCTTGAGGCCCCACTCGGTCAGGAAGCGATCGTAGGTCTCGGCCTCGCCGTCGGCGTCGAGCTTCTCGTTCTCGCGCAGCGTGAGGATGACATCGGTACCGTGCTCAGCACGCTCGCCATCCTCGATGGTGTAGCCCTCAAGACCGTCGGACTCCCATACGTGGGCGGTATCCTCGCCATAAGCGCGGCTGACGACCTTCACGTGGCTGGCGACCATAAAGGCGGAGTAGAAACCCACGCCAAACTGACCGATGATGTCGACATCGGAGCCCTGTTGCTCGGCGTTCTCGGTCTTAAACTCCTCGGAGCCGGAATGGGCGATGGTGCCCAGATTGCGCTCGAGCTCCTCAGCGGTCATGCCGATACCGTTATCCGAAATCGTGATGGTACGGGCGTCCTTATCAAAGGAAACACGGATGGCCAAGTCGCTCTGGTCGAGCTTGACACTCGAATCCTGCAGGCTCTTAAAGTTGAGCTTGTCGACGGCATCGCTCGCGTTGGAGATAAGCTCGCGCAGGAAGATTTCCTTATTGGTATAGATGGAGTTGATCATGAGGTCGAGCAGTTTTTTGCTCTCGGTCTTAAATTGACGCATGTGCAGTCCTTTCGCGCTACCCCTGCCCGCAAAAACGGCCCGGTTGCCCGAGCCGCATCGCAGACCTGCTATGTTCAGACTTAGATTTTATAACCTATTAGCGCGCATATATACATACGGAATCGAAAAACTGTATGTTGGAACACCCATGCGTCGATTGCCAAGGAGTGTCCCCAGCTGCCGGCAGAAAAGGAACGTCCCTATCTGTCGCCCAGCAGTTTGGCCATCCAGGCATGGGGCTGGCCTTCGTCCTCATAGTCCACCGGCGCGATCTGCGTGTAGCCCGCCTTGGTGTAGAGCGGCAGCACGTACTCCTGTGCATGCAACTTTATGAGCTTGGCGCCGGCATCGCGCGCAGCAGCTTCGCTGGCTTCGACAATCTTGCTTGCCAGACCGCGACGGCGCATAGTGGACAGCACGGCGACGCGACCCATAATATAGGTCTCCCCCGCTGCGACGCCTTTGTCCATATCGCACGCCGGCGAAACCGGAGCCTCTGCATCTGCCGCGCGCTCCAGTTCCTCGGGAAACACGCGCGAGCAGCCGGTGAGCTCGCCGTCCACGTAAAGCGTCACATGGATGCAAGTCTGCGCCTCATCGATAGCGTCGAATTCGCTCTCGTAGCCTTGCTCGTCCATAAAAACGGCGCGGCGCACCAGCGCCGCGTCATCAAAGCAACCCGTCTTAAGTTGGATATCCATAGCAGCCCCTTCATTCGATGCGAACGTTGGGGGAAAATTTTAGCGGAAATGAGCTCCCACGCTAAACCTCGCGCGTGCTTTTGCCAGGCAATCGTAGTGGCCCACGTTGTGGGCATCGCTCGCGATATAGCTGTACAGGCCCTGCTTAAACAGGCGCTGCGCCGGCTTCTTTTCGTGACCGAATCGTCCGCCTGCGATAAAGTCCGCCGAAGCCTGCAGTTTGCAGCCCAGGTCGACCAGGCGTTCAGCCACGCCCACATCCTTTTGAATCGCACGATAGCGCTCGGGATGGGCAATAATCACCTGGTAACCGCGACACTGCAAGTCGTAGATCGTGTTCTCGTATTCCTCAAAGTCATACGAATCAGCACGCGTCGAGAGCTCAAGCAAAAACTCGTTTGAGCCATCGAAATGCAGGCGATCGGCCCATTCGATGCCCAAATCCATGAGCTTGGCATGATTGACCTCAAAGCCCATCTGCAAATGCATATCGCCCGCATGCGCGCAAAGCAGTCGATACGCCTCCCACATTTTTTCGAAGTCAAAATACGGGTCCCGGCAGTGTGGCGTACACACCATGTGCGTAACGCCGACGGCGCGGGCCGCCTCGAGCATCGCCAAGCTTTGCTCGAGGTTCGCCGCGCCGTCGTCAACACCGGGCAGGATATGGCAGTGGATGTCTCTCATATCGCCCTCTTATCTGCGTCGTTGCTATTTCTTAAAACGCTTCGCCTTCGCAGGGGTACCCGTTGCAGCGGCACCGCCAACAGCAGGGTTAACTCCGGCAACAGCGTTGTTCTGGCCCTTGTCCTCGCCATAGTAAGAGTAATAGTAGTCATGGCTCGAGGTCTCACAGCAGTTCATGACCGTGCCAATTACGTTAACCTCGGCCTTGTTGAGCTGGTCAAAGGCGGCAAGGATCTCGTTGCGCTTGGCGAAGTCCTCACGGATAACGTAGATGGTGCCGTCGGTAATCGCGGCGACCTCGGCGGCATCGACAAAGGTGCCCACGGGCGGCGTATCGAAAATGACGTACTGGTACTTCTCCTCCAGCGCGGCAACCAGCTTGGCAAAGCGGCGCGAGGCGATAATGTCAGCCGGGTTGGGAATGCGCGGCTCGGCATCGAGGAAGAAGAAGTTGGGCTGACCGGTTTCGACGACAGCCTCGTCAATCGACATCTGGTCGGAAAGGACAGCGTACAGGCCACCGGAATGACGGAGGCCCAGCAGGTTGGCAAGCGTACGGTGACGCATGTCGCACTCGACGAGAAGGACGCTCTTGCCGCTGGTCGCAATGGCCTGAGCCAGGTTGACCGCAATGGTGGACTTGCCCTCGTTAGGGATGGAGGACGTCACGGTAATGGACTTGATCGGCGTATCGACACTCGCAAAGCGAATGTTTGCCAGCAGCGTCTTGGCTGCGTTGCTAAAGGCGAGGGTATCGCTGGTTTTCTTTTTACGGGCCATGAATTACTTACCGCCCTTCACAACGGGGAAACGGCCGATAACGGGTACACCGAGCAGCTCGACGGCATCGTCAACGGAGCGGACGCGGGTATTGAGCATGTCGAGCAACACGACAATTGCAACGGCGACGAACAGGCCGGCCAGAGCGGCGACCGCGATGTAGAGCTTGCGGTTGGGGCCGCTGGGCTGGTTGGGAATCTTTGCCTTATCGATCACGTTAACGGCCTGAGCGGCGTCAACGTCCTGAGCCACGGTAGACACCGAATTGGCAATGGCGTTAGCGACAGCGGCGGCACCGTCGGGGCTGTCGCCGGTCACGGACAGCGAAATGACACGAGTCGTGGTCTCGCTCGTAACGCTCACCTTGTAATCATCCAAGTTGGAAAGACCCAGCTCCTTAGCAGCACCGCTCTTGACGCTGTCGCTATCGAGCAGCGTCGCGATATCGTTGGAGAGCATCTGGCTCGCCGACAGGTCGTTGTAGTAGCTCGTCTGGCTGCCATCGGTCTTGGCGAGAATGTACATGCTCGTCGTGGCGGTGTAGGTGTTGTCCATCATAGTGAAGGAGACGACGCCCATGGCGATCGCGCAGACCACCGGGAGGGCGATGACCAGCTTAAGGTGCTTTTTAAGCAGCTGGAACAGTTCGAGAAGGGTCATGCAGCTTGCCTTTCATTTCCCTAGTTCATATCGACAAAACTGCTCGTATGGTATCGCATCTTTTTGCCATGTCCGAACTCTATACATAAGATACAGCGCTTACACCATTGTTGCGCAACATTAACGCCGCACCGGCAGCCCCGATGCGGCGTGAAATTCACATGTTTGCAGAACCGCTACACGAACTGCTCGTCCTGTTGCACGGGAAACGTCACCGTGATGGTGGTCCCCACCCCCAACTCGCTTGACAGATCGAGCGAGGCGTGATGATACAGGGCGGCATGCTTGACGATGGCCAGACCCAGACCCGTTCCACCGCGCGCTTTAGAACGGCTCTTGTCAACGCGATAGAAACGCTCGAATACCTTGCCCTGCTCCTCGGGCGCAATGCCAATGCCAGTATCGGCAACCGACAGATACGGGCGCCCGTCGTCGTTGGTTCCGCACCGCAACGTCACCGTACCGCCGGGCCGGTTGTAGCGAATGGCGTTGCTCGCCAGGTTATAGATGAGCTCATCGATCAGACGCGATACGCCTTCGACGACCACAGGCTTGGTCTCATGGCCTATCGTCACATTTGCCTGGCGAGCGACCTGCTCAAGACGCTGCTCGACCGCGTAGATAGCACGCGAAAGCTCAATGGGCTCCGTTGAGCCAATGGGCACCGCCTCGCCATCGCTCGCACGCTCGGCCTCATCCAAGTTCGAAAGCGTGAGGATATCGTTGACGAGCGCCGCCAACCGGCCTGCCTCACGGTAGATGCGGCCGCCAAAGGTGCGCAGATCGTCCTCACCCTCGACCATGCCGTTCGCAATGAGCTCAGCATAGCCTGAGATTGCCGTAAGCGGGGTCTTGAGCTCATGGGTGATATTGGCCGTGAACTCGCGGCGCATACGGTCGTTGTCCGCCAGCACCGCCATCTGGCGCT
>CAVCHM010000023.1:0-32835 GCA_963602135.1 bacterium
CCTTGTTCACGATGCTCTTCTTGTGGCTAAACGTATCGAAGCTCTCGCGGCCATGGTACTGGCCCATACCGCTCGCACCCATGCCGCCGAAGCCCATATGGCTCGTAGCCAAGTGCATGATCGTGTCGTTAACGCAGCCGCCGCCAAAGGGCACGTAGCGCACAAAGCGCTCCTGAACTGCGCGATCCTGGCTAAAGATATACAGGGCCAGCGGCGTCGGACGATCTGCAATAAACGCCTCGGCCTCATCCAGGCTCTCAAACGTCAGCACCGGCAAGATGGGACCGAAAATCTCTTCCTGCATCACGGCGTCCTCAGGCGCCACGCCGTCTAGGATCGTCGGCTCAATCTTGAGCGACGACTCGCGCGCCGTGCCTCCCAGCACAACCTTGTCGGGGTCGATCAGCCCGCATACGCGCGCGAAATGCTTGGCGTTGACAATATGACCGTAGTCCTCGTTGTCGAGCGGGTGCTCGCCAAACATGCGACGGACCTCCTCCCTGATGAGATCCAGCAGCTCGTCGTGCACGTGCGCATCGACCAGCAGGTAGTCGGGCGCCACGCAGGTCTGCCCCACGTTGAGCCATTTACCAAAGGCGATACGCCGTGCCGCAACCTTCAAGTTTGCCGTCGCATCCACGATGCAGGGACTCTTTCCGCCCAGCTCAAGCGTCACGGGCGTGAGGTTTTTGCTCGCGCGCTCCATGACGAGCTTGCCGACCGGAACGCTACCGGTAAAGAAGATTTTGTCCCAGCATTCATCGAGCAGCGCCTCGTTCTCGGCACGCCCGCCTTCGACGACCGTTACCAGGCGCGGATCAAATGCTTCCTCGCAAATCTGCCTGAGCACCGCGCTCGAAGCCGGCGCATAGGCACTCGGCTTGATGACCACGGTATTGCCCGCGGCAAGGGCGCCGGCAAGCGGCTCGAGCGTTAGCAAAAACGGGTAGTTCCAGGGCGCCATAATGAGCGTGACGCCATAGGGCACGGCTTGCGTTTTGCACACACTCACGGCGTTGGCGAGGTCACACGGACGCAGGCGCGGACGGCTCCATCGAGCCACATGCGCAATCTGATGACGAATCTCGGAAAGCGAGGTGCCGATCTCGCACATATACGCCTCGTCATGCGACTTTCCCAAATCGGTCTTGAGCGCATGGGCGATATCGGTCTCGTGTGCCCGCACCGCATCGCGCAGGTGCATGAGCGCGCGGCGGCGAGCATCGACATCAAACGTGGCATGCGTCTTAAAATAGGCGCGCTGGCTGCTAACGATGCGCGCGATTTCCTCGGTGTTCATGGACCCTCCTAGTTCTCGTCCTCAAACATACCACCCGCGACGACCTCGTACATATGCTCGAGCTCCAAACGGTCCATCAAAAGCGGAACGGGGTATAGCGGATTGGCCTCGGCATCGGCATGGGCCGCCATTTGCGGAATATCGGAGCGGCGAATACCCGAGACATATTTGGGGATTCCCAGGGCCTCGTTCATGCGATCGACCCAATCGATAAAGGCCTCGGCAGCCAAACCGTCCTGCGCGTTAGCCGGCGCAATGCCCGCCATGCGAGCAAGATCGGCAAGCTCGGGAGCGGCAGCTTCGCCATAAGCGCGAAGCATGTGCGGCAGGATGATGGCGTTGGCTAAACCGTGCGGAATGCCGTATCGGCCGCCCAGACTGTGCGCGATGGCATGAACGTATCCGACATAGGAGCGCGTAAATGCGACGCCCGCCTTATACGCCGCCGAAAGCACATTGCGGCGCGCACGCATGTTGTCGCCATGCTCATAGGCCTCGAGCAAATTGTCGTGGATGAGCTGAACCGCTTGGCGCGCCATCTTGCGCGTGTAGGGAGTGGTGCTGCGGCCGATAAACGCCTCGACGGCATGCGTCAGAGCATCCATACCCGTCTGCCCCGTAATGGACGCCGGCAGCCCACGCGTAAACTCGGGGTCGTGCACCGCAAAGCGCGGAATGAGCACAAAGTCGTTAATAGGGTACTTATAGTGCGTCTCGTCATCGGTGATAACCGCCGCGAGCGTGACTTCGCTTCCCGTACCGGCGGTAGTGGGAACCGCGATAAGCAGCGGCAGGAGACGGTGGACGCGCAGCAGGCCGCGCATCTTGTTGATGGGCTTGTTGGGCTGCGCAATGCGCGCGCCCACGCCCTTGGCGCAGTCCATGGCCGAGCCTCCACCAAAGCCGATAATGGCCCGGCAGTCGTTCTCGCGATACAGCGCCGCCGCTTCCTCCACATTCGAGACCGTAGGGTTCGCACGCGTTTCGGCATAGACCGTAACGCCAATCCCCTTGGACGCGAGCGCGCGCTCGAGTGATGCCGTAAGCCCCAGACGGGCGATACCAGGGTCTGTCACGATGAGCACACGCCGAATCGAACGCTTTTGAAGCACCGCGGGCACATCCTCGGCATGCTCCAAAATGCGCGGCTCGGTATAGGGCAGAATCGGCAATGCGATACGAAAAACCGTCTGATATGTTCGGCACCAGGCACGACGGGCTAGATGCATAAAGGAAACTCCTTCATTTGTTGATGGGTCAACATTTGCTCGACCGATTGTACTCATCGTGGGACGCGGGCAGCACGGTAATCGTTAATCAATCAACATCTTCATATTGTTCGGGGCCATCGCGCTCATCTGCCGGTGTTAATCTTTCAGAGTCCATCAGACGCGCATCTACCGCAAAGGAGGAATAAAGATGCATGACATCTGGAACCCCTGGCATGGCTGCACGCGCGTCAGCGAGGGATGCGACAACTGCTACATGTATTACATGGACGGACAACGCGGTATCGACCCCTCCGTGATTAGCAAAAGCAAGTCGGGCTTTACCTATCCCCTCCAACGCCGACGAGACGGCAGCTACAAAGTTCGCGCCGGCGAGCTTATCCGCATCTGCATGACAAGCGATTTCCTGTTGCCCGAAGCCGATCCCTGGCGACCAGAGGCATGGGATATCATCCGCCAGAGGCCTGACGTAAAGTTTTTCATTCTGACCAAACGTCCCGAGCGCTTTAGCAAGTGCCTTCCCAGCGACTGGGGCGATGGCTGGCGAAACGTTATGCTCAACGTAACCTGCGAAAACCAGCGCCGGGCAGATGAGCGGATTCCCCTTCTACTCGCCACGCCGGCAGCACACCGCGGCATCATGTGTGCGCCGTTTATCGGAAGCGTGTCGGTCGAGAAAGTCGCCCCCGGTAGCCTTGGAAAGCCAGATGGGATTGAGCAGGTTATCGCGGGCGGAGAAAACTACGCGGGAGCACGCCCCTGCCATTACGAATGGGTGCGCCAGCTGCATGCCGAATGCGTGGCGGCAGATGCAACGTTTGCTTTCATCGAAACCGGAAGCACCTTCGTTAAGGACGGGCGAACATATCACCTTCGTGGCAAAAATCTGCAAAGCGAGCAGGCATGGAAATCAGGCCTCCAGCACCGCGGCCGCCAAATCGAATGGGACCTAAGGGACCCGCTTGGTTTAGAAATCCCCAGCTCAGAGCTTTGGGATCCACCGTATTATGAGTGGTGCGAAACCTGCGGAAGCAAGCTTATCTGCAACGGCTGCGTCCGCTGCGGACTATGTGGACGCTGTTAGATGACAGCGTCAAAATTGTTTTATTAAAAATCATTCCTAATAGGCTTCACATTCAGTCTCATTTATGGATAATAGAACTCGTCAAGACGCGCGTCCGGAGAGGGCCCTTACGGGACCGGACAAGCGCCCCATCGCCATCGATCGAAAGGATCGAATCATGAAGTTTGTTTGCCCCGTTTGCGGTTATGTGGAAGAGTTCGACGGCGACCAGCTGCCCGAGGACTTCAAGTGCCCCCAGTGCGGCGTCCCCGGTTCTCGTTTCCTGAAGCAGGAGGAGGGCCAGCTCGAGTGGGCTGCCGAGCACGTCGTGGGCGTCGCCAAGATGGAGGGCGTCTCCGAGGACATCGTTGCCGACCTGCGCGCCAACTTTGAGGGCGAGTGCTCCGAGGTCGGTATGTACCTGGCCATGGCTCGTGTCGCTCATCGCGAGGGCTATCCCGAGATCGGCCTGTACTGGGAGAAGGCTGCCTACGAGGAGGCCGAGCATGCCGCCAAGTTCGCTGAGCTCCTGGGCGAGGTCGTGACCGACTCCACCAAGAAGAACCTCGAGATGCGTGTTGAGGCCGAGAACGGCGCCACCGCCGGTAAGACCGATCTTGCCAAGCGCGCCAAGGCCGCTGGCCTCGATGCCATCCACGACACCGTGCACGAGATGGCTCGCGACGAGGCTCGCCACGGCAAGGCTTTCGCCGGCCTGCTCAAGCGTTACTTTGGCTAAGCCAGCTGCCTGAGAGATAATCTTTAGCTCGATAAGGCCCGGACCGCATGGTTCGGGCCTTTTTGTGTCTCGAGGACTCGTTAACGCTCTGAAATAGGACCGCCTTAGGCATTGGCATCTCGTCAAAAACTAAGTGAGTAGACTTTTTGGAACTTGCCGAGCACGCCATCCATATTGCTTTATAAAGCCGCAGGTAAATGACTTGTTGCAAAACAGCCTGGTCGCCAAAGTGCTAAAAGTCTACTCACTTAGAACCGCAGCCGTCCACGATCGAGCTGTTTTGTGTCTAACGGGCATCTTTCCGTCGATTACTCCCAATTTTGTCCAGTCAACGAATAGCTCAGACCGGAGTAATGTCTCAGCCCTTTGCTCATCTGAGCTTTTATCACGATATTCAGCATCGAGCATCCTGCATACGGCCTTAACGATCGCGCGGAATCTATCCTCATCGGATATCTGTCTGTGTGTCAGGAGAAGTACATCGTAGCCCATGGCCTGAAGGGCCGTCATGCGATCAGCGTCACGCAAGCCATCCCCTGCGCCTCCGTGCGAGGCCTTTCCCTGACATTCAATGGCCACCTGTCGCCTGCCGTCCGGCGAAGACAGAAGTAGGTCGATATATACACGGGACTTTCCCACAATCGCTCGAGCACTTGTGCTTAGCGTCACTTCGACATTGAGCTCTATGCCGCAGAACCCTTCGCCTCCCAGGGCTCGCGGCAGTCCAAGCAACAAATACGCCTCGACCTCAAAAGGCGACGCGGCGCCCAATGGAACGAGTTGCGATACCGCCATAAATCTATTGCCGTAACGCATCCCGCAAACATCTGAACAAAAACGGTCAAGGTCTCTGCCCAAAACCAAAGCGTCTCGACGCCATAAATTTGAGGCAGTGCCGTCCTCGGACGGGCAGCGCACCCAACCGAACGTTGTCGAAATCGCGCCCGAATCAATTGCGCGCGCAAGCTCCGCCTCAAGCGCCGCCGGCAGAGCGCACACCGCAAACAAGCCACACATCTCCGCCAATACCAAAAGAAGCTGAAGATCCGTCAGATGCCGCGACATGATGAATGCCGTCAGCAGAGGAGACGTAACCAAAAATCCATGCTCCGTTTCCAGCACGGATTCCCTGGGGAGCTCACCAAGGAACAGCCGCTGCCTAATGCTGGCAGGGCAAGTCCGTTTGTTTCTCGTCCGAACCAATGTATACAACGGAAAACCGAGCGCAACCGCAGCCGTCGGGTTACGGGCGAGTTCATATCGCTGCCGGTCTTCTTCCGGTCGCGGAAGCGGCGGACACAAAGCACGCACTTGAGGGGGCAAACGCCAGTACCTAAAAGCCGATATGTCACAAAGTAGATCCTTCATAGGCACAGGAAAACACGAATTTCAACCCAGCCGGTCTCGCTATGGCGCGAACGCACCGAAAATGGCGCCGAACGGACCGCTAAGTTTTCAACAGCCCTCCCCAACTGGCCAAAAGCTTGCCAAGAACTGGACGAAGCTCTGTTGAAAACCCCATTTTTTTCTCGTGCGGAAGCTTTGCGCGGCAAGTGAGTAGACTTTTTGGAACATCCCGAGCAGACCGGTCATCTTGCTTTTCAAAACCGCAGGTAGACAACTTGCTACAAAACCGTCTGGTCGCCAAAGTTCCAAAAGCCTACTCACTTAGGTTGCAGAGTGCCCCCATTAGCTGCAATTCCAAGGTTGTTAGCACTTTTGGACTCAGGTCGTCATACTGAACAAGAATTTGACTTGAGTTTTCAGGGGCAGATGCGCCATCGGCACACCAATAACAGTCACTGATATCGATAAAAGGGATACTCGAGTGCATGAGGGCCCGTGCAAAAGAGCTTCCGCCCGCTTCGCACTCCGCAACCACGGTGCAGTAAAGGCCCGCGTCTGCATGCTCGATCGAGACCTCCCCTGCTGGAAACGCTTTCCGCACAAGCGACGCCAGGCCATCGCGTGTCTCGCGAGCGCGAACGCGGACCCGGTTCACATGCCGCTCATAATCACCCGATTCCAGCAAGCGCGCTAAAGCGGCCTGGTCAACAGAGCTGACCGACGAGGCGTAAAAACCAAGGTTGCACCTAAACCGTTCCATCAGCTCATCAGGCAGGACCATATACGCCAAACGCAGGGCCGACGACAGACTTTTTGAAAAGGTGTTGGTGTAGATGACCGATTGAGCGGCATCAATCGACGCGAGCGCGGGAATCGGCTTGCCGGCAAGGCGAAACTCACAATCAAAGTCATCTTCGATGAGATACCGGTCCGACTGCTCGGCAGCCCAGCTCAGCAGGGCATAGCGACGCGCAATGCTCGTCACAAGGCCGGTCGGATACTGATGGGACGGCATCAGGTGAAGGACATCGGCCCCGGTATTCAGCAGGTCACTCAGGATCACGCCCTCATCATCCAACGGGATATGACGCACTTCGCAACCCATAGCCTGATAGATGCGCGTCAGGCGCAGATAGCCCGGATCCTCAACGGCATACACCTTGTCGGCCCCAAGCAACTGAACCAACATGGTATCGAGCAGCTGGGCGCCCGCACCGATAACAATGTTGTTGGGGTCGACATTCATGCCCCTCGTCCCGCGTAGATGGTGCGCAATCGCACGTCGCAGCCGAGCGGTGCCCTGCGCCGGCGCGGGCGAAAAGATTTCACGTTCGTCTTCGGACGTCAGTGTCGCCCGTAGCGCGCTTTGCCAAAGCCGCGCCGCCTCCAAGGCGGAAGGAGAAAGCGCATCGAATCGCTCGACCTGTCCGTTGACATCATGCGCGCTGGGGCCCACAGAGGCGGCATCTCGATCGATGCCCTCCGCAGCCGAAGCCAAAACCGGCGCATCCGGAAGCTCGCACGCGTAGTAGCCACGACGCGGCTTTGAGCAAATATAACCCTCGGCGAGCAACTGGCTATATGCATTTTCGATCGTAATGACACTAATTCCAAGATGACTGGCAAAGGCACGCTTGGAGGGCAGATGCTCCCCCGCCGCAATGCGACCAGCAACAATATCATCTCGAATTTGCTGGTAAATATACTCATAGAGCGATGCTTCGCCACGTTGTTCCAAATTGTAGTCAAGCATGAGTTTGCCACCTGACCTTAGCGTGTCATTCAATCTGGTATTAGTCTGACCTTGTTATTATCTCGAAAACTGAGTATTCCGCCATACCCAGCTCCCCTATAGGATGTTCCGTCAAGCAATGCACATGCCAACCAAGGGAGCAACCATGGCAGAACAGACCAGCAAGGCCGATCGCGTCAAACTCAACCGCGAGCTCGCGCAGATGCTCAAGGGCGGCGTCATCATGGACGTCACCACGCCCGAGCAGGCACGCATCGCCGAGGAGGCGGGCGCCTGCGCCGTCATGGCACTCGAGCGCATTCCAGCCGATATCCGTGCCGCCGGTGGCGTGTCGCGCATGAGCGACCCCAAGATGATCAAGGGCATTCAGGAGGCCGTCTCCATCCCCGTTATGGCCAAGTGCCGTATCGGCCACATCGTCGAGGCCCAGGTCCTGCAGGCTATCGAGATCGACTACATCGATGAGTCCGAGGTTCTCTCCCCCGCCGACGATGTCTACCACATCGACAAGACCCAGTTTGACGTCCCGTTTGTCTGCGGTGCCCGCGACCTGGGCGAGGCGCTGCGCCGCGTCGCCGAGGGCGCCACGATGATCCGCACCAAGGGCGAGCCGGGCACGGGCGACGTCGTTCAGGCCGTGCGCCACATGCGCAAGATCCAAAAGCAGATCCGCGACGTTGTCGCCTTGCGCGACGACGAGCTCTTTGAGGCAGCCAAGCAGCTGCAGGTTCCGGTCGAGCTGGTACGCGAGGTCCACGCCACGGGCAAGCTCCCCGTCGTGAACTTTGCCGCCGGCGGCGTGGCGACTCCTGCCGATGCCGCACTGATGATGCAGCTGGGCGCCGAGGGCGTTTTTGTGGGCTCGGGCATCTTTAAGAGCGGCGACCCCGCCAAGCGCGCCGCCGCCATCGTCAAGGCCGTGGCCAACTTCACCGATGCCAAGCTCATTGCCGAGCTTTCGGAGGACCTAGGCGAGGCCATGGTGGGCATCAACGCCGACGAGATCGAGATCATCATGGAGGAGCGCGGACGCTAGCCCGGCAGAAAGGATCGCACATGAGCGATTATGCAGGCCAGACGGTCGCCGTGCTGGCGGTCCAAGGCGCCTTTGCCGAACACGAGATAAGGCTGTCCGAGCTGGGCGCACGTTGTATTGAGTTGAGACAGGCGACCGATTTGGAGCAGAACTTTGACCGCCTGGTTCTCCCTGGCGGCGAGTCCACCGTTCAAGGGAAGTTGCTCGATGAGTTGGGCATGCTCAACGAGCTTCGCGCCCGCATTACTGAAGGTATGCCCGTGCTGGGCACCTGCGCCGGCTTGATTCTGCTGGCGCACGATCTTGCCGCCCATGACGATAAGGGCACCCCGCGCCTGGCGACCATGGATGTACTCGTCGAGCGCAATGCCTATGGCAGACAGCTCGGCAGTTTTCGAACCAAGGGGCAGGTAGACGGCATCGACGGTGAAGTGCCGCTGACGTTTATCCGCGCGCCCCGCATCGTCGAGGTCCACGGTGACGCCAAAGCCTTAGCGGAAGTCGACGGCCGCATCGTCGCAGCCCGTCAGGGCAACCAGCTCGGCGTAACCTTCCACCCAGAACTCGACGAAGACACCCGCCTCCACGAACTATTCCTGCAAATGTAGGCAGATAAAACGAGCGTGGATTTTCGGACACATAGAAATTGAGAGTGGATAATCTCCCACTTTGAGCCAACATTCAGGCCAAAACCGGGAGATTATCCACTCTCATTCTGACTAGTCAATGGACGTTCTTAAACGACTAGTCAAACAAGAACGTCCCCATCGACTAGTCATTTAAGAACGTCCCCAATGACTACCTTGGACCGTGACAACACCGCAGGTAGAGGACGGACAGCGAGCGCCCGCCAGAGCGAACAAATTGGCATGAAAAGAGGACGGCATAGACCTTCTGGTCATGCCGTCCTCTTTGAATGACAAGTTGTCGCTCTGGTGGGCGCGCAGCGTCAACTGGTTACGCGGTTTGGTAAAACCGCGTAACTAATTAGAAGCGGTTGCCGCGGAAGCCGCCGCCGTTGCGGCCGCCACGATCGCCACCGCGACCGCCGCGGTCGTTACCACGGTTGCCGCCGAAGCCGCCACGGTTGCCACCGCGGTCGCCATAGCCACCACGGTTGCCGCCGAAGCCGCCGCGACCACCACGGTCGCCGCCACGGTCACCAAAGCCGCCACGGCCACCACGGTCGCCACCGCGACCGCCACGGTCGCCGCCACGGCCACCGCGATCGCCAAAGCCGCCGCGACCGCCACGGTCGCCGCCACGACCACCGCGATCGTCACGGCCGCCGCGAGGACCGCGGTCCTCGTCCAGGCCCATGGCGACGAGCGGAGCAATAACCTTATCGAGAGCGGCCATCAGCTCGGTGGCCTCCTCGTAAGAAAGCTCGGGCAGGAGCTTCTCCTTCTTGTTGGCAAGCTCGGTCAGGCCCTCGGCAGCATCCTCAGCAGCGAAGACGACGATCTTGCGCATGTCGCCCTCAGCGTCGTCGATACGGCCGACCAGGTCGGCAGCCTCGGCCTCGGCCATCAGGCCATCGAGCTCACGAAGGCGCATGCCCAGCAGGTCGGACATCTCCTTCTGCTCCATCTTGGGCTTGAGGTCAAGGAGCTTAATGGCGCGCTCAATGTTCGCCATGCGCTCGGCCTTGGCCTCCTCCTCCTTGGAAATAGCAAAGCGACGGCTGCGCAGCAGGCGGGCGGCCTTCTGCATCCTGTCCATCAGCTCTTCGTCATCGTAATCAGCGGCGGCCTCGACAACCTCGGCCTCCTCCTCGGCGGAAACCTCGTCAGCAGCCTCAACCTCGGTAGCTTCGGTCTCCACGGTCTCGACTGCCTCAACCTCAGCAGCCATGGTCTCGTTCTCGGTCTCGTTCATGATCTCTTCGTTCTCAGACATGAGACTCCTTCTTGGCCCTCTCGGGCATCATCGCCCCATTCGCGGGGCCCGTCGCGCACTCTTTGCGCTTTAAACATTCATGCCTCTCGGCAAAACGTCCATTAGTTTATGGTGTCGCCATCCAATCTAGCTGCAGAATCTATGTGCACACATTAATGCGACATGTCGCGGTATCATGGCCTGAACCAAACGTGTCCACCCTAAGGAGCCCGCCATGATTAAGCCCATCATGAAATCCGAGTTCTTTTTACGCCTGCCTTCCGAAGACGCGGGACCCGACGACGCCGTGATCGGGCAAGACCTCCTGGATACGCTCCACGAGCATGAGCACGAGTGCGTGGGCCTCGCTGCCAACATGATCGGCGTGCGCAAACGCATCATCTGCGTAAAAGACGGCAACAGGACACTCCTGATGTACAACCCGCAAATTCTTGAGCAGGTCAATGCCTATCAGACGAGCGAAGGATGCCTCTCGCTGATCGGCGAGCGTCCCTGTACCCGCTATCGCCGCATTAAGGTTGAGTATTTGGACGAGAACTTCGTCCACCGCATCAAAAACTTCTCGGGCTACACCGCCGAGATCATCCAACACGAAATCGACCACTGCCGAGGAATCGTTATATAGTTCCGCCGATTCAAGAAAGCTCCCTGCAGCAAAACAACTGCAGGGAGCTTTTCATAGTGCGGAGCTTCTATCCCACTAGTTCTGACGATAATGGTCGAAGAAGTCGGCGAGGTCTTCGAGCGACTCTTTGAGCACTTCCATGCGCGGCAGGTACACGATGCGGAAGTGGTCGGGCTCACCCCAATTAAAGCCGCCGCCGCGCGTGATCAGGATCTTCTTCTCGTGCAGCAGGTCAAGGGCGAACTGCTCGTCGTCAGTGATGTTGAACTTCTTCACATCCATCTTGGGGAAGATATAGAACGCCGCACGCGGCTTGACCACCGAGATGCCGTCGATCTTGTTGAGTGCCTCATACACGAAGTTGCGCTGTTCGTAGACACGACCGCCGGGGCGGATGTAGTTGTTAACAGACTGATGGCCGCCGAGCGCCGTCTGGACGATTGACTGAGCCGGCACGTTGGAGCACAGGCGCATGTTCGAGAGCATGTTGATGCCCATAATAAAGTCGCTCATGCAGCGCTGGTTACCCGAAAGCACCATCCAGCCAATACGATAGCCCGCGATCATGTGCGACTTGGAAAGGCCGCTAAAGGTGACGCAGGGCAGGTCGGGAGCGAGCGAGGCAATCGAGACGTGCTCGTAGCCGTCCATGCACAGGCGGTCGTAGATCTCATCGGCAAAAATCATGAGCTGGTGCCTGCGCGCGATCTCAACGATGCCCTCGAGTACCTCGCGCGGATAGACCGAACCCGTGGGGTTGTTGGGGTTGATGATGACGAGGGCCTTGGTCGCGCTCGTGATCTTGGACTCCATATCCTCCAGGTCGGGATACCAATCCGCTTGCTCATCACACAGATAGTGAACGGGATGACCGCCGGCAAGGGTTGCGCACGCCGTCCAGAGCGGATAGTCGGGGCTGGGGATCAGAATCTCGTCGCCATTGTCGAGCAGCGCGTTCATCGAAAGCTGAATGAGTTCGGACACGCCGTTGCCCGTGTAGATGTGCTCCATCTGAACATTGGGCAGGCCCTTGATCTGCGAGTACTGCATAATCGCCTTGCGTGCAGAGAACAGGCCGCGCGAGTTGGAATAGCCTTCGCAGTCGGGCAGCTGCTGGCGCATGTCCTTGATAACCTCGTCGGGCGTGCGGAAACCGAAGGGCGCCGGATTGCCGATATTGAGCTTGAGGATGCGCTCGCCCTCGTCCTCCATACGGGCAGCCTCGTCGACGACTGGACCGCGCACGTCATACAGGACGTTATCGAGCTTGGTGGATTTAGAAAAAGTACGCATGCTGGTGCTCCTTGGAATTTGAGCTGAGGGATGGGGTTCGGGCTTGGAAACGTTACGGGTCGATGATGCCTCGCCTTGATCGGCGTCACCGGCGAGCAGCCAGGAAACATCGACCTCCAAAATACGAGCGAGCAGCTCTGCCACATCGCGCCGCGGGATCGTCTTGCCGCTCACATATTGGCTCATCTGACTCTTGCCGAGTTTTTTTCCGAGCATCTCCGATGCGCGGATTACGTCCGACTGGCGAACGTCGCGATCGGACATGGTCTGTCGCAGGCGATCGCTAAACGTCTCTTGGGCCATTAGAACCTCCTTGCTGGCAAAGTTCAATTTATAGAACACGAATTGAACCTAAGTTCAATTTAGGCAGCAGTATAGCGCCGTACCTTATTCGGAAGTTCAATTTCACAAGAAAACGTACCGAACTCCGAGATTTGCCCAAGGCGGACAATGACGCGCACGCGTTTAGAGATATTCAAGGAATCGAGCGGCGGCAAGCGAAACGTCAGCCGTGCGATATATCGCGTTGATCTGCCGATGGGGATGTCCCTCGAGCGGACGCACGGCGACATCGAACTGACAGCGGCGCAAGATGAGCGCCGGAAGAATACTCACGCCCAGACCGTCCTCGACCATGGCCATAATCGCATAATCATCCCAGGTCGATAGCTTAGAACGCACCGCCAGACCCGCGCGGCGAAACAGCGGCGTAATCTCGTCGTCGCTACCGCGTTCCAGCAGAATAAACTGCTCGTTGGCCAAATCGGCAAGGCAAACGACCTCCGCGGTGGCAAGCGAGGAGTCCGCTGGCACCACGGCCATCAGCTCGTCTTGCACCAACGGCCGCGACGCCATACCGGCGCCGCGTGGCTCGCGCGGAATAAAGCCCAGGTCGCAGCGGCCTTCCGCCACCCATTGCTCAATCTCGGAGTAATCACCCATCAGCAGCTCGTAATCGACTTCCGGGTGATCAGCGCGAAACCGCGCGATCACCGGCGGCAGTACATGGGTCGCCACACTCGAGAATGTACCGATACAGATCTTGCCACGCATGAGCCCCCGCATCTCGTCCACGCGTCGCTGCAGGCGGCCAAACTCTTCGCATAACGCCTCGACTGCCGGCATGACCTGCCGCCCGTCGGCAGAAAGCACCACGCCCTCGCGGCTGCGATCAAGCACCTTAAAACCCCAGTCTGCCTCAAGGTCGCCCACCATGCGGCTCACGCCCGACTGCGAATAGCTCAGCCGCTCTGCAGCATGCGTAAAGCTGCCGGCACGCACCGTCTCGAGCAGCACTTGCATCTTTTGAATATTCGTTTCCACGGCATCCCTCCACCTTTACATGAGTTTTTGTCATGTTATCCATGCATTATATTCGCTTTTCTTCTAAAGCCACCTCACCCATAGTGAACATGCTCGGATATAGAGGAGATGTCAGCACATGAACAACGGACTGTTTACGTACTTAGCAGCATTGCTATTGTTTGGCTCCAACGGCATCATCGCCGCTGCCATCGCGCTGCCGAGCTCCGATATCGTACTGTTGCGCACGTTTTTGGGCGCTCTCACCCTTGCCGCCATCCTCTTCATAACCAAGCGCCATAACCTGCAGGCTCCGTCTCGCCCCCGCGAGGCCGCAGCGCTCATCGTCTCGGGCGCCGCGCTGGGCGCCAGCTGGATTTTCCTGTTCCGCGCCTATCAGACGATCGGCGTTGGCATCTCCTCGCTGTTGTATTACTGCGGCCCCATCATCGTTATGGCCCTCTCCCCGCTCATTTTTGGCGAAAAGCTGACCGGCGGCAAAATCGCCGGGTTTATCGCCGTTGCCTGTGGCGCCTTTCTCATTGCGGCGCAAGGTCTAGGCGGCAATTTGCCCATTGCGGGTATCGCTTGCGGCATCGCCTCGGCCTTCTGCTACGCCTTGATGGTCATCGCTAGCAAGGGTGCGCCACACATCGAAGGCCTCGAGAACTCCACGCTCCAGGTGAGCGCCGCCTTTGTAACCGCGTTGATCCTTACGCTCTTCACGCAAGGTGCCCCCTCGTTCCTCTCCCCCAGCATTGCCGCCGGCATCGATTGGGGCGCCGTCGCCATGCTCGGCGTCGTCAACACCGGCATCGGTTGCCTGCTCTACTTTAGTGCCGTCGCCAAGCTGCCCGTCCAGACCGTCGCGGTCGTCGGCTACCTCGAGCCGCTTTCGGCCGTCGTGTTCTCCGTTGCCCTTTTGGGAGAGACCATGACGCCCATCCGCCTCATGGGCGCCGCGTTGATCATCGGCGGCGCGATCTTTTGCGAAGTCGCCGGCAAACGCGCAGACACCAAAGCAAGCATCGCCCAAGCAGCACGCGCCTAAAAGCCCCTCTTCAGTTTCAAAGCAGGGGCGCGTCCGTGGTTATCACATTGCAGCAAGACCATACAGCCGGTGCGCCCCTGTTTTGAAATGCTACCTGCGTACATGAATAATCCCCAGATGGAGATTATTGTCTAAAACACCCCGATGTGCCAAACTGCTCTTATATGTATAAAGATGGCATAAAGGTTATCTGCCCTAGACAGATAACCGGATGTCTAAGGGAGTCCACGTGGCACACAACAAACTGGAGGCAAACCTCCAAGACCAGCACGGACAGAGCGGGCATGGAGCCATTCCCCTTTCTGCTGGTATGTTGCTCGTAACGCTCGGCGTCGTCTATGGCGACATCGGCACGAGCCCTATGTACACCATGAAATCAATCGTCGCCAACAACGGCGGCATCGGTACCGTCAGCGAGGACATGATCCTGGGCGCGCTTTCGCTCGTCATCTGGACCATGACGCTCGTAACCACGGTCAAGTACGTGCTAATCGCCATGAGGGCCGACAACCACAACGAGGGCGGTATCTTCGCCCTGTTCAGCCTCGTACGCAAGGTGGCACCGTGGCTGATTCTGCCCGCCATGATCGGCGGTGCGGCACTGCTTGCCGACGGCATCCTCACCCCCGCCGTCACGGTCACCACAGCCATCGAGGGTCTGCGCACCATCGAATGGGGCCATGCGCTGCTGGGCGACGGCCAGACCAACGTCATCATCATTACCATCATCATTATCTGCGGTCTGTTTGCCATGCAGCGCGCCGGCACCTCGTCAATCGGCAAACTGTTCGGCCCGCTTATGACGCTATGGTTCCTGTTCCTGGCGGGCGCCGGCCTGTTCAACACGCTCGGCAACCTGTCCATCCTGCGCGCGCTCAACCCCATCCGCGGCATCATGTTCCTGTTCTCGCCCATCAACCATTCGGGCATCATGGTGCTCGGCTTTGTCTTCCTGTCGACGACCGGCGCCGAGGCGCTCTACTCGGACATGGGTCACGTGGGCAAGGCTAACATTTACGCATCCTGGCCGTTCGTAAAGGCAGCGCTCATCCTTAACTATCTGGGTCAGGGCGCTTGGCTGCTCGCCAACAACTCCAATCCCCAGATGCTCGCGATGGACATCGTCAACCCGTTCTACATGATGCTTCCCGAGCCCCTGCGCCCCTTTGCCATCGTGCTTTCGGCCGTGGCGGCCATCATCGCCTCGCAGGCGCTCATCACCGGCTCGTTCTCGCTGGTATCCGAGGCCACGCGCCTCAACCTTATGCCGCACCTGCGCATCCACTACCCCAGCGACACCAAGGGCCAGCTCTATATTCCGCTCGTCAACAACATCATGTGGGTCGGCTGTATCTTCATCGTGCTGCTGTTCCAAAACTCCGAGCGCATGGAGAGCGCCTACGGCCTCGCCATTACCGTGACCATGCTCATGACCACCACACTGCTGACGAGCTATATCGCCGGCATCCTCAAGCACAAGCTGGGTGCCTGCGTCTTCGCCCTGCTCTTTGGTGCCATTGAGCTGTGCTTCTTCGCTTCGTGCCTCACTATGTTCTTTGACGGCGGCTACGTCATGATCTTCCTGGCCGCGCTGCTGTTTGGCCTTATGTATGTGTGGCGCCGCGGCACCGCCATCGAGCGCACGCAAACGATCCTGTTGCCCGTCTCCAAGTACATCGACCAGCTCGGCCGCCTGCGCAATGACGAGACCTACCCCGTGCTCGCCGACAATCTGGTGTTCCTCACCAACAGCCCCGACCCGCTCACGCTCGACCGCGACGTGCTCTATTCCATCCTGGACAAGCACCCCAAGCGCGCCAAGGCATATTGGTTCATCAACGTGCATGTCACCGATGAGCCCTATACGCACGAGTATTCCGTTGAGACCTTTGGCGCGGACTTTTTGTTCCGCGTGCGCCTGGACCTGGGCTTTAAGGTCAACCAGCGCGTTAATGCCTACCTGCGCCAGATCGTTGGCGACCTGATGGCATCGGGTGAGTTGCCGCCGCAGCATCACACCTACTCTATCTACGAGACACGCGGCAACGTGGGCGACTTCCGTTTTTGCATGCTGCGCAAGATGCTTGCCCCCGAAACGGACATCAACCGCAACGACCACCGTGTGATGGCCATCAAGTACGCCGTCCGCCGCGCCTGCGGAAGCCCGGCACGTTGGTATGGTCTCGAGAACTCGGCCATCATCATTGAGTACGTACCGCTCTTTGCCCGCATGCGTCCGGCAGTCAAGCTCGTACGCACCCAGGTGCCGCTCGAGATCCTGATCGAAGAGGCCGAGGAAATGGAAGTCGACATCTTCTCGGACGACCTGGTCAACGGCAACGAAGCCGGTAAGGACATGAACGTCGATCCCACCGAGTTGCTCGAGAGCGTCGCCGATACGCCCGAGCAACAGCAACTCGACGGACTCGAGAGCGAACAACTCAACGACGTCAACTTCTAGTGACGTCACAAATCAACGACAGCGGCCCTGCACCTCACGAGAGACGTAGGGTCGCTTTGCATTGCAGTAAAGCTAACGGCTACGAACGACGCGGCTCGGGAACCACGAGCCTATCGGGGCTCGCGCCCTCGGCATCTGTCAGGCTCACGTAGCGAATCGACGGATCCTCATACATCGCGTAGTAATAATTGCCCGTGCGCGCGCTAAAGCATCCGGTGTAGATAGTCTTCTCGAACTTGCCATCGCCCATCCTGGACGCCCCCTCAATCATCACCACGCCCTCGAGCGAGCGGAACATGCGGACGACGTTTTCGGTCTCGCTCTCCTTTTGCGGGTAATTGGCATTGAGGTACGCCGCCTTTACAAAACGGCTCGGCGAATAGCAGTCACCCGGAATACCGCGCATGCCGGCACCCGCGCCATAGGGCTTGAGCTCGGCGCCACGCCATGTCGCCGTCTGCGGAAAATCGCTTGTGGCAGTGATATAGGTGCGCAGGTTTTCCATGTGCCACGGGAAGGTCGGCTGGTTGGCAAGGGTGTCGACCGGATCGTCGTATACATGCAGGCCGTCAGCCATCATCTCGACCACGATGCTGCGTTGGCTGTCGCCGATAATCCAATGCAGCAGCGACACGCCCAGCCCCTCTCCGGCAGATTTGGCGATAATCACCGTGTCGTGCAGCGCGGCCTCGACCTCGTCGACCGTCGAGAACGTCGCTGCCACCCACAGGGGAAACTCATAGGCCGCGATATTGGTCTTGCCGTCGATAGGGCCTTCGGCATACTCGGCATAGCCGGGAAAGTTAAGGCCCGCCACGGCGAGGCCCGCATCGTTGCCACAGTCGAAATACATGGGGTAGTTCTTGTAATCGATGCACATGCCAATCACCGCATGCGCGGCCGTCACGTCATCCATAAACGAATACGGAATGTGGAACCCGCGCGGCATAACGCGGACCTGCTGGCCATAGCCAAAGCTCCAGTCGAGGTTGCGACCCAAATACATGTGGCCGGAATTATCGGTAAATCGAATGCTCGTGCACATAGCGCCTCCTAGCTATACGTTCTTGCTAGGTTCATTGTCACCAAACAAAGAGGCGCTAAACAACAAAGCCCGGGCATGACAACAATGTCACGCCCGGGCCAAAAGACACTGGTTCGATCCCTGATCAAATCACTCTAGACAAGTTTGCCGAGACAGTGATCAATCATATGTTGGACCATCTGCGCCTCGAAGCCTACGAAGTCCTGCTTGCGCTCGCGCATCTTGCCGTCGACGATCACGTCAAAAGCAACCTTGCACTTGATATAGCGCGTGGACTTGGTGACCTCCTCGTGCGTCAGGCAGCTCTCCTCCATCTTGCTGGCGCCCAGGCCAAACACCAGACGGGGGTTGTAGAGCACGTGGGGCTCGCCGGCATCGTCCAGGTAGACGCAGACCTTCTTGGTGACGCCGATCTGGTTGGCGGCAAGGCAGCCAGCATCGTCGAGCGACTTGATGGTATCGATCAGATCCTGGGCCACCGACTCGTCCTCGACGGTCGCAACCTCACAACGCTGAGACAGAATAGCCTCGTCGTGGCAGAGCTCTTTAATCATACGTTCCTCCATAGGGGTCGTTGTAACTGTTTAAGTATACGGTACCTACACATTTTCATACGGAAAATACCGCCCGTCTGCTACATTGCGCCGAACATCAACATGTGGGGAACAGCAAGGTCGTAAAGGCGATATAGTAAGTAAGTTCGTGTCAATCGGCCTAAACTCGGGGCCGAACAAGGAAAGGGTATGCATGGACGAACTTTTTCACGTCAGTGAGCGCAAGTCCACAATCGGGACCGAACTTCGCGCTGGACTGACAACATTCCTGGCGATGGCCTACATCATTGCCGTCAACCCCGCGGTGCTCTCGGGCGCCGGCATCGATGCGGGAGCGCTCGCCTGCGCCACCTGCCTGGGCGCTGGCATCATGACCATCTGCATGGGCATCTTCGCTAACCGCCCGCTCGCCTGCGCGTCGGGCCTGGGCATCAACGCCATGATCGCGGGCATCACCACCACCATGTGCGGCGGTGACTGGCACGTGGCCATGAGCGTTATCTTCCTCGAGGGTGTCGTCATCTTGCTGCTCGTCCTGTGCGGCCTGCGCGAGGCCATTATGGACGCCATCCCCGTGGTCCTGCGCCACGCCATCTCGGTTGGCCTGGGCTTGTTCATCGCCATGATCGGCCTGTGCGACGCTGGCATCATCACCGCTGGCGCCGGTACGCTCGTCGGCCTGGGCGACATCACCTCCCCCACCTTTATCGTCGGCATCATCTCCATCATCGTGACGGTTGCCCTGGCTTCCCGCAACGTGCCGGGCTCGTTGCTCATCGGCATCATCGTCGCCGTTATCGCCGGTATCCCGCTGGGCGTCACCCACGCCCCCGAGGGTCTCATCGCCCCGCTTAACTTCTCGACCTTTGGCGCTCCATTTGCCAGCACCGCCGACGGCAACCTTGCCATCGTAAAGGTCCTGACCGACCCGATGCTGCTCGTCGTTGCCTTCTCGCTGCTCATGAGCGACTTCTTCGACACCATGGGCACTGCCATGGCCGTCGCCAAGCAGGGCGAGTTCCTGACCGAGGACGGCAATGTCGAGGATATCCGCCCCATCCTGGTCGTTGACTCCGTGGCCGCCGCTGCCGGTGGCTTTATGGGCGTCTCCTCCATCACCACCTTCGTCGAGTCCACCTCTGGTGCCGCCGACGGTGGCCGCACGGGCCTCACCTCCGTCACCACCGGCGTGCTGTTTATCCTCGCCGCATTCTTCTCCCCCATCGTCTCCATCGTTTCCAGCGCCGCCACCTGCGGCGCCCTGGTCTACGTCGGCTACCTCATGATGAGCGAGGCCTCCGAGATCGACTGGTCCGATGTCTCGCAGGGCTTCCCGGCGTTTATGATCGTCGCCGGCGTGCCCTTCACCTACTCCATCTCCGCCGGCATCGGCCTGGGCTTCATCGCCTACGTGGTCGTCGCGCTCTTTAAGGGCGAGGCCTCCAAGATCAAGCCGCTCATGTGGATTGCCGCCCTCGCCTTCCTCGTCTACTTCTTCGTGGCGTAACGACATAGCCTGCTAAAGCAAAACAACAAGGCGCGGAGTCGCAACGAGCGGCTCCGCGCCTTTCTTTTAAAGCAAGGCAACGCGTAGGCACGCGATTTAAGCCTTCCCGATTTTTTGGACATTTTGCCCTCCAAACGGCACTACCGCCCGCCGCATCCTGCAGATACGCTGGATACAGTCGCATAGGCCCTATGAGGATGGGAGCAACCATGGCAGCCTTGTTCACGACCCCCAAGCGCAATGACAATACCTCAGGAGCCCATTTTGTCGAGCCCGACGTGCGCCGTCGCACGCTGCTCGCACACGGCAGTTGGCGCCGCGTGACGCGCCGCATCGTTGTGGGCGCCGTATGCGCACTCACAGTGAGCTCGTTGCTCATGCCGAGCGTCTCGCTCGCAGCCGAGTGGGTCAAGGTCGGCGGCACCCAGTACTACGCCGGTGTCGCGGCGGGCGACGAGGCCGGCACCTGGGCCTGGAACGGCGCCGACGACATGAAGCTCAACGGCTACAACGGCGGCGCGATCGAGGCCGCAGGCAAGCTCAACGTGAGCTACGAGGGCAACAACACCATCACCAACGACAACGGCCGTGGCGTCTACGTTACGGATGGCAATGCCGAGAACGCCGAGCTCAACATTCAAGGTGATGCATCTAGTACGCTCAACGTAAAATCTTATAGCGACGCCATCAAGTCCCGTGGCGACATCACAATCGACGGCGCTGGCACCGTCAACGCCACGAGCACCGAATTCGATGCTATCAATGCCGAGGGCGATCTTACCATCAAGGGTTCGGGCAACGTCAACGCCACGGGCGATTCGTATGGCATCAGGGCCAACGGCAACATCACGATCGACAGTAGCGGAACCGTCACCGCCAAGGCCACGGATGATAAGGGTATCGCTGCTTACGAGAACCTCACCATCAAGGGCGGCGGCAAGGTAAAGGCAAGCTCTGTCGAGAACAGCGCGATTGGGGCCGGCGGCAACGGCGAGATCTCGGGCGGCAGCCAGGTCGAGGCGAGTTCCAAGGAAATCCTTGCCGTCGACGCTGAGGGCAGTCTCACGGTCACGAACGCCTCCCTTAACGCAAGCGGTGTTGAATATGGTGTCTATGCCTACAAGGGCGTTACGCTCGATCACGCGACCGTGACGGTCCGTACAAGCGCGAGCGGCGGCCAGGCCATCGCCCTCATCACTGACGGGGACGACATCGTCATCAAGAATGGTTCCATCGTGGACGCGTTCGCGGAAGGCAAATTCTCGGTTGCAATCTCTACCAGAAACCACCAGCCAAACGTCGCTGGCGGACACATCTACATCAGCGACTCCGTTGTCAAGGCTATAGCCCGCTATGTCGAGTCCGGTGGCGATGGCCCCGATCACTACAGCAACGACCAAAGCGGCGGGGTCATCCCTGAGCCTAGGGGTCTGAACATCGGTATCTTCGCCCAGACCTACGAGGGCATCACGCCCGCGAGTATCTCGATCGTCCGCAGCAAGCTCACGGCTGAGGGAGACACGGCGGCAATCTTCGCTCTTGCCATAAGCGAAGATGGCAAGGCGATCGGCACCATCAAGATCGAAGGCGCTCCCATCCAGGCGCCCGCAGGCGGCAAGATCATTAACTATCGCTACGAAGAAGAGTACGGCCCCAGCATCTCCTACGAGGCAGGTCAAACCATCGGCACGGGTGACGCCACGATCGACTCCCCCTATGACGCCGCTGTCGCCAAGAGCACGGTCATCGTGCCTCCCGAGGAAACCAAACCCGAGGAGAAGCCCGGCGAGACCAAGCCCGAGGGTTCCAAGTCCGAGGGCACGAAGACGACCAAGACCGTTGCAGTTGCAACCACGGGAGCCAAGACCACCGGCAAGCTCGCGGCAACCGGCGATGCCTCGGTCGCCGTCATCGTAGCGACCACCCTTGCGGGAACAGCCGCCATCGCCGCCGGCGCCGTGGTGAGTCGCAAGCGTTCATAGCGCCTTTCGTACACAAGACAGCACCCACAGAAGTGCTAGCCTGCACACCGTCTAGCAACGCCACCGCCAAGCTCCCATCCGGCGGTGGCGTTTCCTGTTTGCGGCCGCCGGGCACGTACGCGAACGGAGCTGCATTGGACGGCTCCGCGCTTGTCTATTTAAAGCCGAGTCACGTGTAGGCGCGCGATTTAATTCTTCCCAGGTTTTTGGACATTTTGCCCTCCAAACGGCACTACCGCCCGCCGCATCCTGCAGATACGCTGGATACAGTCGCATAGGCCCTATGAGGATGGGAGCAACCATGGCAGCCTTGTTCACGACCCCCAAGCGCAATGACAATACCTCAGGAGCCCATTTTGTCGAGCCCGACGTGCGCCGTCGCACGCTGCTCGCACACGGCAGTTGGCGCCGCGTGACGCGCCGCATCGTTGTGGGCGCCGTATGCGCACTCACAGTGAGCTCGTTGCTCATGCCGAGCGTCTCGCTCGCAGCCGAGTGGGTCAAGGTCGGCGACAGCCGGTACGAAGCTGGCGCCGCAGTGGGCGACGAGGCCGGCACCTGGTCCTGGGACGGCACCGACGACATGAAGCTCAACAACTATAACGGCGGCGCGATTACGGCTGCAGGCAAGCTCAACATTGCCTACGAGGGTACCAACACCGTGGAAACAGAGCCCGATTACACCGGTGCCGCCATCAAGGCGAAGGACGGCACTAACCAGAAAGCAGAGTTGAACATAACGAGCTCGAATAGCACGGATGAGCTCAATGTGACAGCCGAGGCAGACGCGATTAAATCCACGGGCGATCTCTCCATTTCAGGTCCAGGCACCGTTAACACCACAAGTACCACTTCCGACGGAATTGAGGCAAAGGGCGACCTCTCCATCACGGGGTCGGGCACCGTGAATGCAACGGGCGGTACCGAAGGCATCCAATCCAAGGGCAAGACCACGATCGATTCCTCTGGCACGGTGATCGCTAAAGGAAGCGATGGCTACGGCATCGCCGCAGGTAGTGACCTGATCATTAAAGGTGGTGGGAAGGTAGAAGCGAGCTCTGTCGAGAACGAGGCAATTAAGGCCAAAGGCAACATCGAGATTTCGGGTGGCAGCCAGGTCAAGGCGTCTTCCGAGGAAGACGCCGCCGTTTACGGTAAAGGCAGCCTCACGGTCACGAACGCATCCCTCAACGCAACCGGCATTGGATATGGTATCTATGTCTACGAGGGCATCACGCTCGATGGCGCGAACGCGACAGTCCGAGCAAGCTCAGACGGCGGCGACGTCCTCGCCCTCTACACCGACGAGGATGACATCGTCATCAAGAACGCCTCGACCGTGGACGCACTCGCAGAAGGCAGGTTCTCGGTTGCAATCTCCACCAGAAACACCTCGTCCAACGGCGCGGGCGGCCACATCTACATCAGCGACTCTGTTGTCAAGGCTATAGCCCGTTATGTTGAGACCGATGGCGGCCCCGACCACTACAGCAACGACCAAGGTGGCGAGGCCATCCCCGAGCACAAAGGCGTGAACCTCGGCATCTACGCCTCGACCTACGAGGGCATCACGCCCGCGACCATCTCGATCGTCCGCAGCAAGGTCACGGCCGAGGGAGACACGGCGGCGATCTTCGCCCTCGTCACAAGCGAGGACGGCAAGGCGATCGGCACCATCGAGATCAAGGACGCCACCATCCAGACGCCCGCAGGCGGCAAGGTCATTGACTATCGCAGCAAAGGAGAGTTCGACGACGGCGGCGTTTTCTATGATGCGGGCCAGACCATCGGCACGGGCGACGCCACGATCGACTCCCCCTACGATGCAGCCGTTGCCAAGATCACGGCCATCGCGCCTCCCGAGGAGACCAAGCCCGAGGAAAAGCCCGGCGAGACCAAGCCCGAGGGTTCCAAGTCCGAGGGCACGAAGACTACCAAGACCGTTGCAGTTGCAACCACGGGAGCCAAGACCACCGGCAAGCTCGCGGCAACCGGCGACGTCTCGAGCGCGGCCATCATAGCGACCGCCCTTGCAGGAACGGCAACCATCGTCACAGGCGCCCTGGCGAGTCGCAAACGCTCGTAAACACTTTTTCGCACAGGACGGGTGGACCGCGGCCCTTGCCTTCCTCGTCTACTTCTTCGTAGCGTAAGGGCAAGGCTGCAAAAGCTGAACAATAAAGCGCGGAGTCGCCATGCGGCCCCGCGCTTTTCTTTTAGCGCCGGTCCCTGCGCCGGCGTGCGGCCTATTTCTCCCCCATTTTGGCCATTTTGCCCTCCAAACGGCACTACCGCCCGCCGCATCCTGCAGATACGCTGGATACAGTCGCATAGGCCCTATGAGGATGGGAGCAACCATGGCAGCCTTGTTCACGACCCCCAAGCGCAATGACAATACCTCAGGAGCCCATTTTGTCGAGCCCGACGTGCGCCGTCGCACGCTGCTCGCACACGGCAGCTGGCGCCGTGTGACGCGCCGCATCGTCTTGGGAGCCGTATGCGCGCTCACGGTAAGCTCGCTTCTCATGCCGAGCGTCTCGCTCGCAGCGGAATGGGTCAAGGTCGGCGGCAACAAGTACAGCACCGCGGCGAGCGACGAGGCCGGTACCTGGTCGTGGGACGGCGCCGACGACTTGAAGCTCAACAACTATAACGGCGGCGAGATCCAGGCCGCAGGCAAGCTCAACGTGAATTACTCGGGAACCAACATCGTCACTGCCGAATGGATCGAAAGCATCAACGTTTCTCATGGCACTAACGAGAATGCCGAGCTCAATATCCAAGGCGACGAGGGCGGCACGCTCAGCGTGACATCTACTGAGGACGCTATCCTCTCCACGGGTAATATCAACATCGACGGAGCCGGATCCGTCAACGCCACGAGCACTGGGTTTGATGCCATCAATGCCGGGGGTGATCTCACTATCAAAGGTTCGGGCAACGTCAACGCCACGGGTGCATCGGATGGCATCAGGGCAAACGGCAATATCACGATTGACGACAGCGGAGCCGTTACCGCCACGGCTACCAAGGACAAGGGTATTGGAACCGACAAGAACCTCACCATCAAGGGTGGCGGGACGGTCGAGGCAAGCTCAGCCGATGGTGAGGCCCTTTGGAGCGGCGGCAATATCAACATCTCGGACGACAGCCAGGTCAAGGCAAGCTCCGAGAAAGACGCTGCCGTCGAGGCCAAGGGCAGCCTCGCAGCCACAAACGCCTCCCTCAACGTAAACGGTGTTGAATATGGCGTCTATGCCCACAAGGGCATCACCCTCGATCATGCAAACGTGACGGTCCGTGCAAGTAAAGGCAGATACGGTGGCGCCAACGCCCTCTTCACCTACCAGGACGACATCGTCGTCAAGAACGGCTCCACCGTGGACGCGTTTGCGGAAGGCGAGGTTTCGGCTGCATTCTCCACCAGAAACGATCGGCCCAACGAGAAGGGCGGCCACATCTACATCAGCGACTCCGTTGTCAAGGCCATAGCCCGCTATGTCGAGAACGGCGACGGCCCCATCCCCTACAGCGAAAACCAAGATGGCGAGACGAGGCGCGAACCCCAAGGCGAGAACATCGGCATCATCGCCCAGACCAGCGAGGGCGTCACACCCGCAGTCATCTCGATCATCCGCAGCAAGGTAACGGCCGAAGGAGATACAGCGGCAATCTTTGCCCGTGCCATGAGCGCTGACGGCAAAACAATCGGCACCATCAAGATTGAGAACGCCGCCATCCAGACGCCCGAAGGCGGCAAGGTCATTGACTATCGCAAGCTCCGTGACGGCATCTACGAGGCAGGCCAAGCCATCGGCACGGGCGACGCCACGGTCGACTCCCTCTATATCAAAGCAGTCGCCAAAAGCACGACCATCGCACCTCCCGAGGTAGCCAAGCCGGAAGACCCCAAGCCCGACGAGACCAAGCCCGCAGAAAGCAAGCCCGCGGAGTCCAAGCAGAACCCCAAGCCTGAGGGCTCAAAGCCGACCAAGGCCGTTGCGGCTTCAACCACGAAAGCCAAGACTACCGGCGTGCTCGCGGCAACCGGCGACACCTCGGGTGCGGCCATCGTGGCAACCGTCCTTGCGGGAACAGCCGCTATCGCCGCAGGCGCCGTGGTGAGCCGCAAGCGCTCATAGACAGCTTTGACCTTTAACGCACGGGACGGCACCCACAGAAGTGCTAGCCCGCACACCGTTTAGCAACGCCACCGCCAAGCTCCCCTCCGGCGGTGGCGTTTTTCATTTGCGCCCGCGCGGCGCACGCGAATGTTCTTGATGCTGTCCAACCGGCATACGCTGGCGTGCGACAATTGAGGCTGCCGATATCACAACACTGAGAGAAGCCCGTCATGGAAGCACATCAAAAGCAGATAACCGTTTATTCGAATCATACGGAAAGCGCGCCTGTCATCTACCTTCCTGTGGTCGTGGGCAACGGCAGCGAGGTTTATGACCGCTGTCGAGAGCTCGACTGTCCGCCGTTTACGCTCGTTGCCATTGGCGGGCTCGATTGGAATCGCGAGCTGAGCCCCTGGGCATGCGACGGGACCGTACGCGATGCCGAGCCTTTCGGCGGCCAAGCTGCCGATTTTCTTGATGAGCTGCTGAATCAGATAATCCCCCAGGTCGAGTCGTCGCTTCCTCAGCCGCCCACCTGGCGCGGCATTGCCGGTTACTCGCTCGCGGGCCTCTTCGCACTCTGGTCCCTCTGGCAAACCGACGCCTTTGACCGCGCCGCGAGCGCATCGGGGTCGCTATGGTTTCCCGACTTTGTCGACCGTGCCAGCACGGCCCCTTTTGCCGGCAGCCCGCAAGCCGTCTATCTGTCGCTCGGCAAAAAAGAGACCAAGACGCCCAACCGCATGATGCGGCACGTGCTCGACGACACGCGCGCGATGGAAGAGTTACTCGTCGAGCGTGGCATTCCAACAACGCTGGAGATCAACCCCGGCAATCATTTCGCGCAAACCGACTTGCGCATGGCCCGCGGCATCCACTGGATACTGACGCAATAAAATAGCCGCCACGAGCATGGATCCCGTGGCGGCTCTCGATTTAACCAATGCTGTCAACCGCGTTGTCGACGCCTACTTCCAAACGCGCTCGGCGATGCGCTTGACCAGCGCAATCTTTGCCCACTGCTCCTCTTCGGTCAGCTTGTTGCCAATCTCGCAGCTCGCAAAGCCGCACTGGGGCGACAGGTACAGATTCTCGAGCGGCACATACTTCGCGGCTTCGTTGATACGCTCGACGATAACGTCCTCGTCCTCGAGCTCAGCCGCCTTGGTGGTCACCAGGCCCAGCACGACCTTCTTTCCGGGGGCAACGTACTTGAGCGGCTCAAAACCGCCGGCGCGCGGCGTGTCGAACTCGAGATAGAACGCGTCGACGTCCTCGTTGGCGAACAAGTACGGCGCGATGGGATCATAGCCACCCTCGAAGGCATAGGTAGAGTGATAGTTGCCGCGGCACACGTGCGTGTTGATGACCAGGTCGTCAGGCTTGCCCTCAATGGCGGCGTTGTTGAGCGCCACGCCCAGCTCGCTTACCTTCTGCAGGTCGACCGGGCTCATACCGGTCTTGGCGACAAAGTCGGTATCGCAGTAGATGCCCCAGGTACAGTCATCAAACTGGATATTGCGGCAGCCCGCGGCGTACAGGTCGGCAATCACGGTGCGATAGGCAGCGGCGATGGCATCGGCGAGTTCCTCATCGGTCTTATAGACGGCGCGCAGGCTCTCCTGCTGACCGTCGCAACGATCGAGCGTGACCTCGGAGAAGGTCTGTATCGGCGCCGGAATTGTCTGGCGCGTGACCTGGCCCTCGCCCTCGAGGGCTTTGACAAACTTAAAGTGTGCAACGAACGGGTGATTCTCGCCGCTGATAGGACCGGTCACCACGGCAGTATCGGCCGTGGTCTCCTCGTCGTGGAACATATAGCCGGTGCGCGAGGTGCGGCGCTCGATGCCGTTGAGACCCCACATAAAGTCGAGGTGCCAGTAGCTGCGGCGGAATTCGCCATCCGTGATCACCTGCAGGCCGGCGGCCTTCTGCTTGGCCACCAAGTCGCGAATGGCCTCGTCCTCGACGGCCTTAAGGCCGGCGCCGTCGAGCGTACCCGCGGCATGGGCGGCACGGGCGTCCTTTACGGTCTGCGGGCGCAGAAAGCTGCCGACGATATCGGCGCGAAACGGCGCGTTCAGTGTGGTCGAAGTGCTCATAAGGTGTCTCCCTTTGTCTTGGTTGCTTTACCCAGACAGAGTATGAGCGTCCGCATCGCTATCGTAAAATACGCGTTTGTTTCTGTTCGCCATAGGTATTATCTATATAACAAACAATAGGGATGCGGCTCGCACGCGCGGTCCGCACGGGTTAGATATGCTGACGAATCGCGTCGATATAGGCCTGCCCATAGCGCGTGAGCGTCGTGTTCTTGCGCGTGATAATGCCGATCTCCATATACTCGTCCACATCGAGCGGGATCGAGATAATGCCGGGGCCGTTGAGCTCATGGCTGATCACGCCCGAGCACACCGTGTAGCCGTTGAGTCCCATGGCCAAATTGAACAGCGTCGCACGGTCGCGCACGCGGATGTTCTTGCGGCGCTCAAACGTCGAGGTCAGCTCCTCGGAATAGTAAAACGAATTGTAGCTGCCCTGCTCATAGGACAGGAAGGGGTAGTCTTCCAGATCCTCGAGCGTTACGCTGGAGCGGCCCGCCAGCGGATGCTCGGCACACACAAAGATATGCGGTGCGGCGCAGAAGAGCCCTTCGAATACGAGCTCGTTGGCCGCCAGCATGCGCTCAATGACCTCGCGGTTGTGCTCAGACAGATACAGGATGCCCAGCTCGCTTTTCATGTGCGCGACATCCTCGATAATCTCGTGGGTCTGCTCCTCGCGCAGGGTAAAGTCGTAGCGCGCGGCATCGAACTCGCGAATCACGTCGACAAACGCATTGACGGCAAAGGAGTAGTGCTGGCAGCTCACGCTAAAATGCGGCACCTGCTCGGACGCGCCTTTGTACTTGTCTTCGAGCAGGTCGGCCTGATCGAGCACCTGGCGCGCGTAGCCCAAGAAGGTCTCGCCCTCCTCGGACACAATGACGCCCTTGTTGGTGCGCTCAAAAATATGCACGCCCATCTCGTTCTCGAGGTCGCGAATCGACGCGGTAATCGAGGGCTGCGACACAAAGAGTCGGCGCGAGGCCTCGGTGATGCTGCCGCACTCGGCAACCTTGACGACATATCTGAGCTGCTGGAGCTTCATAGTGGCCTCCCTAGGCGTTCGCGACGTGCGGCTCCGCCGCATCTGCCTGGCGCATAAACGACGGCATCTCCCCCGTAGCAGCGCAGGCGGCAATCTGGTGTAGGGCCGCGGCAACCGCATCGTCTGCCGCGGCGCCGATATGCCAGCGCGCGGCGGCCGTGACGGCCTCATTGGCATTCGCGACTGCAACGGAGTTGGGGACGGCATCAATCATGGGCAGGTCGTTATCAGAGTCGCCGAACACGGCCACCTCGTCGGGCGTCAGGCCCAGAGCGCGCGCCAGTTCCAGCGCAGCGCAGCCCTTGTCCCAACCGGCCGGAAGGATGTCGAACAGGCGCACGCGATTGTTGGGAAACACAAGCGAAAGCTCTGGCACCTCGGCAGCAACGCGCTCACGTAGCTCGGCGAGCTCCTCGCGCGAGCGGGCGCTCCAGATATTCGCCTTGTATACCGGAGCGTCATCGACGACAGGACGGCACGGGGCCTCTTCGCCCTTGAGCCACGCGTTGCCGCCCGACTCCATGGCACGACGCACGCGCTCGGGGTCGCTCGTCACGCAATAGGCATCGTTATCCCAAAAGTCATCACCCAGGCTGTAGACCTTGAGATACGTATCGTCGGTCTCTTGCTCGAGGTAGTCGGCCAGACGCATCAGAGCATCGTTGTCGGTCGCGCGCGATGCGACCACCGCGCCGTCCACAAACATCACCTGCCCGTTGCAGAAGGCGCCGGTCGAAAAGCACTCGGAACGGTTGCGGAACATCCAGCCCATCGCGGACGGCTGACGGCCCGAAACCGGGCCAAAGTGCAGCCCCGCCGCCTGCATGGCATGAATGCCCTCGATGGCATAGTCGCTGGCGCCGTCTTGCCCAGCGGGAATCAGCGTATCGTCCATATCGGTCAGCACGAGTTTGATCATAGGGTCCCCTCAGTCATTCTTTATCCCGTCTATTGTACCGACCTGCCAAAAAGGGACAGGTTTATTTTGGCAGGTTTTATCTGGGAAAATGCGTTTGCCCAGTTGTTACCTGCCAAAATAAACCTGTCCCTTTTTGGCAGGTGCGCTAGTATAGGGGACAACAGATTCGATGCGGGAGTGCCGGCGGTGCAAACCACAAGGCTGAGAGGGCAATGGGCCCAATCCTTTGAACCTGTCAGTTAATGCTGGCGTAGGGAGCATGCCGCCTTTACAGGGACGCTGTCTATGCATAGCGCCCCTTTTCTATGCCAAGGAGGCATGTGCAGTGATTGATTCGGAACAGCTTAAACAACGTGTAGTCAAGGCCGTGGACGAGATTCGCGCCACAAACCCAATGGCGGGCTCCATCACCAACACGGTGACGATCGACTTTGTCGCCAACGCGCAGCTCGCCGTGGGCGGCTCGGCCGCCATGGTCTACCTGCCCGACGAGGGCGAGGCGCTCGTCGCCGGCGGTGGCGCTATCTATCTGAACATGGGCACGCTCTTCCCCATCTACGAGGAGACGATTCCCCGCGCAGCCAAGGCGGCACACGACGCCGGCAAGCCCTGGGTGCTCGACCCGGTGGGCCTGGGCATCGGCAGCCTGCGTACTCAGCTGGTAAACGAGCTCAAGCAGTACAAGCCCGCCATCGTGCGCGGCAACGCTTCCGAGATCATCGCGCTCGCCGGCCTGTGGGGTCTTGAGGGCGAGGCCGCAGACCTGAGCCGTGTACGAGGCGTCGACACGACCGATACGGTTGACGCCGCCCGCGATGCCGCCGTGGCACTCGCCCGCTACACCGGCGGCGCCGTGGTGGTCTCGGGCGAGGTCGACCTGATCACCGACGGCACAACCGTGGCCAAGTCCCACGGCGGCAGTCCGCTCATGTCCAAGATCACCGGCTGCGGCTGTTCGCAGGGCGGCGTGCTGGCCGTATATGCCTGCGCCGCCGATCCGTTTACGGCAGCCGTCTGCGGCACCGCCGTCTACAACGTGGCCGGCACGCGTTCCGCCGCCGTCGCCGATGCCCCGGCGAGCTTTAAGGTCGCCTTTATCGACGAGCTCTACCGTGCAACTGCCCAGGACATCGCCGTCAACCAGCTCGAGCTCGAGGAGGCATAGGGCCATGTCCGAGTCCGCAGCCAAAACCGGCATGAACACGCTGGTCGCCGTGGCCATCGCCCCGTGCGGTACGGGCGACGAGCTCTCCGCCGAGGTCGCCGAAGTCGTACGCGTCATCCGCGAAAGCGGCCTTCCCAACCGCACCAGCTCGATGTTCACCGAGATCGAAGGCGACTGGGACGAGGTCATGCAAGTCGTGCGCGACGCCACCTTTGTCCTGGCAAACAAGGGCATCCGCACCGAAGTTGTGCTCAAGGCAGATATTCGCCCCGGGTTTACTGACACCATGAACGGTAAACTCGAGCGCATGGAAGCGCAGATCAAAAAGCAGGAGGAAGAACGATGAGCATCCGCGACAACCTTGATATCTCGGCCTATCTGGTGCTCGGCCCCGAAAACACGCTCGGTCGCCCCGTGGGCGACGTGGTGACCCAGGCGCTCGACGCCGGCTTTACCTGCATCCAGGTGCGCTCCAAGGTGGCAAGTGCCCGCGAGATTATCGCGCTGACCGGCGACGCCGCGCAGGCTATCGAGCGTGCCGGCAAGACCGGCCAGGTCGCCCTGTTGATCGATGACCGCCTGGACTGCGTGCTCGCCGCGCGTGAGCAGGGCATCGCCGTCGACGGCGTGCACGTGGGCCAAAGCGACATCCCCGTCGAGGTCTGCCGCAAGCTGCTGGGCCCCGACGCCATCGTGGGCCTCTCGGCCCGTTGCGAGGAAATGCTCGAGTACGTTAAAACTGCCGACATGAGTCTGGTCGATTACTTGGGCATCGGCCCGCTCCACGAGACCGAGACCAAGCGCGATTGCGGACGCGCTGCCGACGGCTCTATCATCACCAAGAGCTTTGAGGACTTGGCCGCGCTCCATGCGGCAAGCCCCGTGCCCATCGTGGTTGGCGGCGGCGTCAAGACGGCCGACCTGCCGCAGCTCAAGGCCACCGGCGTCGACGGCTTCTTTGTAGTGAGCGCCGTCTGCAGCGCAAAGGACCCCTACGCTGCGGCCAAGGAGCTCGTTGACACCTGGCAGCAGGCATAAGCCTAGGCCGAGCGACTGCTTCGCAGCCTCATATCTTCAGCAACGGAAAGCGCATCCCAGTTTGGTCGACCATTCTGGGATGCGCTTTCCACTTTGAGGGCCAACGGGAAACTGCGTCCCACTTTGAGAGCGAATTCCGGACCTGCTTTCCCAAACAGGCTCAACGGGAAACTGCATCCCGTTTTGGACGCCGATTCTGGGACACGCTTTCCCGAACAAGCTCAACGGGAAACGGCGTCCCAGTTTATGGCCG
>CAVCHM010000024.1:0-1553 GCA_963602135.1 bacterium
TCGAACTGGTAATAACCCAGCGCGTTGTATCCGTCGCCATACGAAAAGCCCTGGTTATAGTTGCCGTGGCTCTCGTACTTGGTAAAATACTTCATCTCGTCGGTCACATTGACAAACGAAACACCCTGAACCGACCTCAGCACGCCCGAGAGAGACTGCTGGGTGTAGAGGCCCTTATCGATATCGGTGGCATCCGAGGCAACGCCCGGCGTGGGCTCCTCGGCTATAGCGGTTGCGGGTGCGGCAACGGCGCCAAACGAAAGCGCCAACGTCAGGCCCGCAACAATCGCGGAATGCTTGGGTTGCATACATCCTCCCTGCATTGGTGTGGTTAAAGTACAGTTTGCAAAGATGGATTCAGTATTACAGCTCCCCGTTTGTTGCACAACAACCCATCGGTAAACGGCAACAACCCTCCGCGAAATCTTAAGGAATTAAACAAACTGGTCGTCGGGCACCAGAAGAAGCTCGCCGTAACGCTCCATCAGCCCGTCTCGCAACTGACAGAAAGCGGGAATATAGACGCTCAAGATGCGCTGAATCAAATCTTGAGCGAGCTTGTTGTCATAGATATGGACGTTCGTATTGCGGTCTCTGAGCATATCTAGCCAGGCCGCCTCATCAATAAAGTCGTAGAATCGGTAGGACTCCTTCAAGATGGCACGAGGAGACCCCGACGCGGCAAGCGTGGCGCCCTCATACTCGAGCAGACGCTTAAGGAGCTTCCAGCTCAGTTCAAACTGAAGGTTGAACTTATTAATCAATCCACTCTGAACAAAATCATTGTTGAGATCCTGATTGGGCGCATCCTCAAGATTCGCCAAGGCGCTGACAAAGTTCTCATATTTTTTCATACAGAATCACACCATCCCTGGCAATCTCATCGAGCAGTTGCCGCGATAAGGACTCGTCGAGATTGACGACATCTACATCTAAAAGAGTATCAAGACGCTCCTCGATCAAATATGACAACCGGCCGAAATCCCGGCAACCTGCTACGGCGATGTCAATATCGCTCTTAGGCAAGTTGTCACCTCGAGCGCGAGAACCAAACAGCACAACCCTCTCGGCGTCACATTCCCGAGCAAAAATCTCAATTTGCTTGTACACCTTGTCGAGAGATACCATCTTCAGCCCTACAGCTTAATGTCAAAGTTAATCTCGGGGACGGCGGCCAGGTCTGCCAGGGTCACGCCGTCGACGTACTTTTCGATCACGTCGTCCAGACCGCGCCAGAACTTGACCGTTGAGCACAGATCGCTGCGGGTGCAGCTGTTGTCGATGCCATCGCACGCTACCGGGGCAGTGCTGCCCTCGACGGCACGCAAGATGTCGCCGGCACGCACCTCGGCCGGGTCCTTGGCCATCATGTAGCCGCCGCCCTTGCCGCGCACGCTCTTGAGCAGGCCGGCCTTCATAAGCGGACGCACCAGCTGCTCCAGATACTTTTGTGAGATATGCTCGCGATCGGCGACCTCGCGCAGGGCAATCTTGCCTTCGGCGTCGCCCAACGCCGCGATATAAATCATCAGTCGGAGGGCATAGCGGCCCTT
>CAVCHM010000024.1:1683-31790 GCA_963602135.1 bacterium
ATTAGTCGGGTTTTCCCTTGACTAACGCCGAACCCATAGTAACTTTATTCCGAGAAGATTCCTAGGGTTTAGTACACCTATGAGTACACCATATACAGAGAGGGACAGCATGAGTGCAAATCCGCTGCTTTCCATCGATGGTCTGACCGCCTCCGTGGACGAGAAGACCATCCTCCACAACGTCAACCTCAACGTCGCCGCCGGCGAGACCCATGTGCTGATGGGCCCCAACGGCGCAGGCAAGTCCACCCTCGGCCACCTGGTCATGGGCGACCCCGTCTACACGGTCAACGACGGCCGCATTGTCTTTGACGGCCAGGACATCACCGAGCTCACCACCGACAAGCGTTCGCGCGCCGGCCTGTTCCTGAGCTTCCAGGCCCCGGTCGAGATCCCGGGCGTGCCGCTGTCGAGCTTTTTGCGCGCCAGCATCGCCGGCCGCCCCGGCCTGGAGATGAAGGGCAAGGAGTTCCGCCGTCGCGTCAAGGAGCTCGCGGCCGAGCTTAACATGGATACCGCCTACCTCAACCGTGAGCTGGGCGTGGGCTTTTCGGGCGGCGAGAAAAAGAAGGTCGAGATGCTCCAACTCCTGCTGCTGCATCCCAAGCTCGCCATCCTGGACGAGACCGACTCGGGCCTGGACGTTGACGCGCTTTCCACCGTCAGCCACGGCATGGACGCCTACCGCAAGAGCTGCGACGGCTCCATGCTCATCATCACGCACAACACGCGCATCCTGGAGCACCTGGATGTCGACCGCGTCCACGTTATGGTCAAGGGCCATATCGTGCGCGAGGACGACGCCTCGCTCATCCCCTGGATCGATAAGAACGGTTTTGAGACCTTCGAGCGCGAGGCCGCCGAGCAGCGCGCCCAGGCCGAGACCGCCGCTGCCGAGCAGCAGGCGTAAAGGGGCGACGCAATGACCAAGAACCGCACCGAGGTCGCGGACATCGACCGCAGCCTCTACGACTTCACCTATGGCGAGGAGGGTTTCGAGCGACTCGACGCCGGCATCACGCCCGACATCGTGCGCGAGATCAGCGCCAAGAAGGACGAGCCGCAATGGATGCTCGACCTGCGCCTCAAGTCCCTCGAGATCTTTAATCGTTTCCCGGATCCGACGTGGGGCCCATCCATCGAGGGCCTGGACATGGACAACATCGTCACCTACGTCAAGCCCAACACCGACCAAAAGCACGACTGGGAGTCGGTGCCCGACGACATCAAGAACACCTTTGAGCGCCTGGGCATTCCCGAGGCCGAACGCAGCTATCTGGCAGGCGTCGGCGCGCAGTACGACTCCGAGCTCGTCTACCACAACATGCAGGACACCGCGTCCAAGATGGGTATCGTCTACTCCGGCATTGAGGAGGCCCTGCACGACCCGCAGTGGGAGCCGCTCATCCACGAGAAGTTCATGACGCTCATCCCGCCCACCGACCACAAGTTTGCAGCCCTGCACGGCGCCGTGTGGTCGGGCGGCTCGTTTGTCTACGTGCCCAAGGGCACCAAGTTGGACTTCCCGCTGCAGAGCTACTTCCGCCTTAACGCCAAGGGCGCCGGCCAGTTTGAGCACACGCTCATCATCGTCGAGGATGACGCCGACCTGCACTTTATCGAGGGCTGCTCCGCGCCCAAGTACAACGTGGCCAACCTCCACGCCGGCGCTGTCGAGCTCTTTGTGGGCAAGCGTGCGCACCTGCGCTACTCGACCATCGAGAACTGGTCCAAGAACATGTACAACCTCAACACCAAGCGTGCGCGCGTGGACGAGGACGGCGACATCGAGTGGATCAGCGGCTCCTTCGGCAGCCACGTGGGCTACCTCTACCCCATGAGCGTGCTCAACGGCCGCCGCGCCCGCTCGAGCTTTACCGGCATTACCTTTGCCGGCGCCGGCCAAAACCTCGATACCGGCTGCAAGGTCGTGCTCAACGCGCCCGAGACCTCGGCGACCGTCGAGACCAAGGGCATCTCCAAGAGCGGAGGCATCCAGACCTTCCGCAGCTCCATCGTGGCCACGCCCAAGGCCGAGGGCTCCAAGGCAACCGTGAGCTGCCAGTCGCTCATGCTCGACGACCAGAGCCGCTCCGATACCATCCCCGCCATGGACATCCGCGCCAAGAACGTCGACATCGGCCACGAGGCCACCATCGGCCGCATCGGCGACGACAAGGTGTTCTACCTGATGAGCCGCGGTATCTCGGAGGAAGAGGCCCGCACCATGATCGTCAACGGCTTTGCCAACCCGGTCTCCAAGGAGCTGCCGCTTGAGTACGCCGTCGAGATGAACAACCTGATCAAGCTCGAGATGGAAGGAGCGATCGGATAATGAAACAGGAAACCAACACCGCTGCAACCACGCTCGAGCAGGTTAACGCGATGCCCGCAGCAACTTGGGGTTGGCTCAAGATGAACCAGACCAAGCTCGAGCTTTCCGACGAGCTTACCACCGCTCCCGCCGAGGCCGTTGAGGTCGAGGGCCTGGACGAGCAGTTCGCCGGCTCGGCCGACGCCTTCGACGCCGCCATGGAAGCCATGGCCGAGCGCTTCCCCGAGCGCCGTGCCACCGCCCCCGGTGATGCCGCCGATCGCGCCCGCATCACGCCCGAGACCGAGCTCGACGTGCCCGCCACCTCCGTCTACCAGGCCGGCGCCATCAAACTCGAAGAGGAACTCTCCCCCGCCGAGGCCTTCGAGACCGGCATGGGTGAAGCAGCCTACACCTACCTGGCCGAGCGCGCCGTCAAGCGCATCGTTATCGATGTGCCCGCCTATCAGCATGCCACGGTTACCGTGCGCGTGAGTGGCGTCGACGCAGCGGCTGCGATTGCCGCCATCGACGTCGTCGCCCACCCGCAGGCAACGCTCGACCTGCAGATCGCCCTGGACTCCCCCGTTGCCGGCGAGGGCGTCGTGGGCTCCGTGCTGCGCGTGTGCGCCCACGAGTACGCCACCGTCAACGTGACCTGCACGCAGACGCTCGACGACAGCTGGATCGCGCTCGACGACACCGGTCTGTTCCTGGACGAGGGCGCGCGCGTCAACGTACAGCACACCGTCCTGGGTGCCGGCGCCAGCGCCACCGGACTTGCCGGAGACCTGCTGGGCGACACCGCCAAGGTGACGATCGATACCGATTACCTGGGCGCCCGCGAGCAGGTGCGCGACTTTAACTACGAGCTGCGCCACCGCGGCCGCAAGACCGAGTGCGAGATCGACGCCAACGGCGTGCTGACTGGCACGTCCAAGAAGGTCTACCGCGGCACCATCGACCTCGTGCACGGCTGCAAGGGCGCAACCGGCACCGAGCGCGAGACGGTGCTCTTGGCCAACAAGGGCGTCGACAACAAGACCGTCCCCGTCATCCTGTGCGACGAGGACGACGTCGCCGGCAACCACGGCGCCACCATCGGCCATGTCCGCGACGAGCAGCTGTTCTACCTCGCCTGCCGCGGCCTCGACCAAAATGCCGCCGAGGACCTGTTCATCCGCGCCAAGCTGGAGGACGCAGCACTTACCGCCGCCGACGAGCGCACCCGCGCCGCCGTCGTCCGCCTGGGCAACAACCTGATCGATAACTTTGAAGAGGAGCTCGCATGATCGACACCGAGCACGTTAAATGCGATACCTGCACCGCCCCCGAGCCCATGGAGCTCGACGCCAGCGACGAGGCTTCGCGCGGCTGGCCTACCGTGGACATCGAGACCAACCCCTACAAGGGCCAGTTCCCGCTGTTCCAGCAGCACCCCGAGATCGCCTTCCTCGATAGCGCCGCCACCGCGCAGCGCCCCGCCTGCGTGCTCGACGCCGAGCGCGACTTCTACCAGCGCATGAACGCCAACCCCCTGCGCGGTCTGTACTCGCTGTCCGTCGAGGCCACCGACGCCATCGCAAAGGTCCGCCAGCAGATCGCCGACCTCATCGGCGCCGCCCAGGCCAACGAAGTCGTCTTCACCCGCAACACGAGCGAATCGCTCAACCTGGTCGCCAAGAGCTTTGCACCCACGGCGCTGGAGCCCGGCGACGAGGTCGTCATCACCATCATGGAGCACCACTCCAACCTGATCCCGTGGCAGCAGGTCTGCCGCGAGACCGGCGCCAAGCTCGTCTACCTCTATCCCACCAAGACCGGCCAGCTCACCACCGAGGAAGTGCTTGCCAAGGTGGGCCCCAAGACCAAGATCCTGGCCGTGGGTCAGGTCTCTAACGTCCTGGGCGTTGAGAACCCGGTCAAGAACCTCGGCAAGCTCGTGCACAAGTACGGCGGATATCTGGTCGTCGACGGCGCGCAGTCGCTGCCGCACATGCCGGTCAACGTGGCCGATCTTGGCGCCGACTTCTTTGCCTTTAGCGCGCACAAGGCCATGGGTCCCATGGGCATCGGTGTGCTGTGGGGCAAGATGGACCTGCTCAAGGCCATGCCGCCCATGCTTACCGGCGGCGAGATGATCGATTCGGTCACCGAGCAGGACGCCGTCTGGGCGCCCGTCCCCGAGAAGTTCGAGGCCGGCACGCAGGACGCCGCCGGCATCTTCGCCACAGGCGCGGCGCTTGACTACCTGGTCAACACGGTTGGCTACGAAAACATTCAGGCACGCGAGCAGGCGCTCGTCCACTACCTGATGGGCGAGCTTATGCAGCTCGACTTTGTCCAGATCATCGGCTCGATCTACTGGGACAACCATCACGGCGTCGTCAGCTTTAACGTCAAGGGCATCCACCCGCACGATGTCGCGAGCATCATGGACATGGACGGCGTCTGCATCCGCGCCGGTCACCACTGCGCGCAGCCGCTGCTCACCTGGCTGGGCGTCGAGAACCTCGCCTGCTGCCGCGCCAGCGTAGCCTTCTACAACGACAAGGCCGATATCGACAAGTTCATCGCCGGCCTGCATCACGTTTGGAGCACGTTCAATGGGTAATCTGTACACCTCCACCACGTTTATGGAACACAACTCGCACCCCGACTACAAGTACGAGATGGACGCTCCCACGCACGAGCACGACGGCATCAACCCCAGCTGCGGCGACGAGCTCACCTTGCAGTTGCGCGTCGAGAACGGTGTGATCGAGGAGGCCGCCTTTACCGGTCACGGCTGCGCCATCAGCCAGGCCAGCGCCGACATCATGGCCGACCTCATCACCGGCGAGACGGTCGAGGAGGCCCGCCGCCTGGCCGGGCTCTTCCTGGCTATGATCCGCGGCGAGCAGCTCTCCGAGGAGGACCTGGAAGACCTGGACGAAGCCGCCCAGCTCCAGGACATCTCGCACATGCCCGCCCGCGTCAAGTGCGCTGAGCTCGCCTGGCGCACCCTCGACGGCATGCTCGAGGGGCAAGCTAACCAGTAGCGGATGCTCCAAATCCAAGGATTTTGATTGCCGGGCCGCCCGATACGGGCGGCCCGGTTTTTTCATAACGAGCGCACACGCAGCTCATGCGTGCGGCGCCCCGTCTGTCATTTATCGCACGGCCAACCGCGAACACGAGCGTTTTCCACCGTACCGGAGGCTTGCGACAGGGCCACAAGCACACCAAGCAAAGTGTCAAGCCTCGTCTTACTGGGCTCCGGCTCGCCTCACGCCTGCCGCAGATGGGTCCCATAGGGTGCGGCGTGCATTTTTGCGAATATTCAGCACGCCAAGCCGTGTGTATACGCATTGGAAGCGTTAATCAACATCTCCAGTGGCCTTTATATTGCGTTTTAGAACAAGAATCGTGGTCTCAGGGGCGCAAACATGAACTTCGGGAGCGCATCGGCAGGCATAAATAGCTTCAGAGCCCGTATGTTGCAAAATTGCGGCGGTGCCGACAGTACCACGATGCAGAAAACTCCGCTTTTTGCACGGCGCAGACGGGGGTAGGTACGGGCAAAACCGAGCTGAGGCGTTATTTTATGCATAACGGCGTCTGTTCTATGCAAATTAAGAAGTGCAGTTACCGTACCCGAGCTTTTAGAACAATAGCTGTGGCGTATGGGCGACCCCAGCTGCGGCGCACCGGCGGCCCTACACCACGTTTCCGCCAGTCCGCACCGCCGCTCGCGCACGGGCGCGCACAATACGAGAAACGGTACTTTTGCCAATCCCCGTATACCGCTCAATCTGACGCACCGTAAAACCAGCATCGTGCAATCCAAGAATAACGACATTGCGTTGCGCCAACGGTGCGGCTTTAACCACGTGGAGCGGAACCCCGAGCCCCTTCGCCAACTTTTCGGCAAAGGCGTGGCGTTCCCACTCCGTCTCTTTCATATCGCACAGCGCTGGCTCGCCGCTGTCGGGCGTCGAAAGCGAATAGGCAATAAAAGCCTTAGCAGAACCGAAAAGCTCAAGCACGCATGAAAGGTCGGAAAATCCCCTCGTCATATCGTTGTCATAGGCCCGTAGATACTCGGCAAAGCTGCTCCACGGATAGCGCTCAATCAGAGCAATACCCGCCTCCTGCGGATCGGCGTGTACGGAGCGAATAGCCTCCATCACCTGCCAGTCGGTATCGAGCGAGCGGCGCTCAAAACGCTCACGAAACAGGCAGCCCGTGCGCCCGGTACGTTTATTGAACCGACGGGCATACGTCAGCAGCAACCGCTGCATGGCTGCGCTCATTTCGTCCTCATAATCCAAAAGCACCAGATCCACGTGGTCGTCCATAAGGCACCACGCCACGATTGTCACCCCCGCCTCCCGGCAGCAGTCGCGCATCAGCTCCAGAAACTCCCAGCGGTCACCATCGGTCTCAAAGATCAGTTGCTTGCCTGTACCGCGGGCACAGACATGGTAAAAGCCGGTAACCGTTCTCCAAACGCGCTGCATGACGCCCCCCCTTCGCCAGGATCTGTTTGCCATTCAATACAGCACGATTGAAGCGTGCCATCAAAACATTCACGCAAAACAACTACGCCACACGGCAAAAGGCAGTATACAGGCGGCGAACGGCATCATAGCTACAGGCCAGACAACGCGACATAGTCAAAAGCTTGAACAGAACCGACCCCCTTCAGCGAACCGCACAGCCGCAAACAGCTTTGTTAAATCGTTTCAATTGAAAGTTCCGCGCTTCTCGATGCGAAAACTGAGCCGTTCGCCGAATATTCCGTGCATTTCGCGGTATTATAGGGGCTGCATGTCATGTCCCTTTCGAAGGGTCGCCCGGCAATCGCCAGCCACGACCCCCAGACGGGACGCCAACACGATAGAGAGGAGAGGCATGCAGTACTCACAGGAAGTGGAGAACATGTGCCCCGTTGCCAAGGGTGCATACCACGGCCCCGCACCCATCCCCGAGGAGGGCAAGTGGGTCCAGGCTAAGGAGATTTCCGACATCTCCGGTCTTACGCACGGTGTGGGTTGGTGCGCACCTCAGCAGGGCGCCTGCAAGCTCACGCTGAACGTCAAGGACGGCATCATCGAGGAGGCCCTCGTTGAGACCATCGGCTGCTCGGGCATGACCCACTCTGCCGCCATGGCTTCCGAGATCCTTCCCGGTAAGACCATCCTCGAGGCCCTCAACACCGACCTCGTCTGCGACGCCATCAACGTTGCTATGCGCGAGATCTTCCTGCAGATCGTTTACGGCCGCAGCCAGACCGCGTTCTCCGAGGGCGGCCTGCCCGTGGGCGCCTCCCTCGACGACCTCGGCAAGGGCCTTCGCTCTCAGGTCGGCACCATGTTCGGCACCAAGGCCAAGGGCGCTCGTTACCTCGAGCTCGCCCAGGGCTACGTCACCCGCATGGCTCTCAACGACAAGAACGAGATCATCGCGTTCGAGTTCCTGAACCTCGGTAAGTTCACCGACGCCGTCAAGGCCGGCAAGACCCCCGAGGAGGCCATCGCTGGCGCTATGGGCCACTATGGTCAGTGGGAGAACGCTGCCAAGTACATCGACCCGCGCACCGACGAGGAGACTCACTCCGTCGCCAGCGTGTTCCCGGTTCACGAGTAGAAAGGGAGGGAAATAACTATGACTGTTACGTTCGAAGGTTACGAGCGCCGCGCTGACAAGATCAACAAGTGCCTCGCCGACAACGGCATCGCCTCCCTCGAGGAAGCTCTGCAGATTTGCACCGACAAGGGCTTCAACCCGCGTGAGATCGTCAACAACACCCAGTCCATCGCCTTCCAGAACGCTGAGTGGGCCTACACCCTCGGCTGCGCTCTCGCTGTCAAGCGTGGCGCCAAGTCCGCTTCTGAGGCTGCTGCCATCATCGGCGAGGGCATCCAGGCCTTCACCGTTCCCGGCTCCGTCGCCGAGGACCGCAAGGTCGGTCTGGGCCACGGCAACCTGGGCGCTATGTTGCTCTCCGACGACACCGAGTGCTTCGCCTTCCTGGCCGGCCACGAGTCCTTCGCTGCCGCTGAGGGCGCTATCGGCCTGGCTCTGAACGCCAACAAGGCTCGTAAGAAGCCGCTGCGCGTTATCCTCAACGGTCTGGGCAAGGACGCTGCTCAGATCATCGCCCGCATCAACGGCTTCACCTATGTGAAGACTCAGTTCGACTACTACACGGGCGAGCTCAAGGTCGTCGAGACCATCCCCTACTCCGATGGTCCCCGCGCTGCCGTTAACTGCTACGGCTCCGACGACGTCCGCGAGGGCGTTGCCATCATGTGGCACGAGAACGTCGACATCTCGATCACCGGTAACTCCACCAACCCCACGCGCTTCCAGCACCCCGTCGCTGGCACCTACAAGAAGGAGCGCATCGAGGCTGGCAAGAAGTACTTCTCGGTCGCTTCTGGTGGCGGCACTGGCCGTACCCTGCACCCGGACAACATGGGCGCCGGCCCTGCCTCTTACGGCATGACCGACACCATGGGCCGTATGCACTCCGACGCCCAGTTCGCCGGTTCTTCCTCCGTGCCTGCGCACGTCGACATGATGGGTCTCATCGGCATGGGCAACAACCCCATGGTCGGTGCCACCGTCGCCTGCGCTGTCGCCGTCGAGGAGGCCCTCAAGGCCTAATCGCGCCCGCGCGATGCTCATATAGTTGAGCTTTGGAGCCGCTACCTTTCGAGGTAGCGGCTCTTTTTGTTTGCGTTGTCGCAGGGTGGCTAATGCCGATATATCAGTTGGGGTGAAATACGAGATGTAATGAGATGGAGCCACCAAGCAGCCCTAACGTCCACCAGCCATATTTGCCCTTTACCGATTTGCCGAGTCTTTGCGATACCTTTGCCGATCACCCATGCGACAATGCGCCGGACGAGAAAGGAATCCGATGGAATCGACTGATGTACTGGTAATTGGATCTGGCATTGCGGGCCTTTGCGCCGCCATCGAAGCGGCGCGCGCGGGCGCGACCGTCACTGTGGCAAGCGCCGGCAAAACTATGAGCGGATCGAGCTTTTTCCCGGGAACCTGGGGTCTCGGCCTTATTGGCCCCGTCGACGAAGACGACGAACAGGATCTCATCGACACCATCCAGGCCGTCGGCGGCGGCGTTACCGACCCCGAACTCGTCCAGACGTTTGTCAACGGCATTCCTCAGGCCATCCAATGGCTCGAGCAAGATCTGGGTGTCCAGCTCCAACGTCCGCAAAGCACCGAGAGCGCCCAGCAAAAGCAATTTATCCCCTGCTTCGACCACAAGACGCGTATGTGGCGCGGCCTCACCCGCAAACCCCTTGAGGACGCGTGTGCGGCCCAGATCGAGTCTCTCGGCATTCGCCTGCTCCCCCGTCACGAGCTTATAGACCTTGTTGAAGATACGGACGGAAAGATTATCGGCGCCACGTTCTACGATCGCGCAAACGAGCATCTCGTGCCCATGGCAGCTAAGGCCACCATCATCGCCGCCGGAGGCACGGGCGGACTGTTCGAGCGCAGCCTCACTTCGGCCGATGTGCTCAGCTCCTCGCAGGCCATCACCCTGGCACACGGTGCGTCCCTTACTAATATAGAGTTCATGCAGATGATGCCCGGTTTCATCGAGCCCAAGCGCAACCTTGTCTTTAACGAGAAGACCTGGCGTTACGTCAAGTTCGACCATCCGGCCGATATTGCCGATGAAAAGTTGGACGATCTGCTTGAACAGCGCTCCGGATACGGTCCCTTCACTTCGCGCCTGGCTTCCCGCGCCATCGATCTTGCCATCGATCAAGCAGGCGCCGAAGGCCTGGCGCTCCACTACGACTTCCCCCGCGAGGACGTCCCTGAGTTTGTGCAGACCTTTGCCACCTGGCTACAGGACGAGCACGGCATCGCGCCGACCGACGAGATGCGCGTGGCGATGTATGCCCATGCTGCCAACGGCGGCATCAAGATCGACAAGACCGCGTACACGGGCGTTGAGGGCCTCTACGCCTGCGGCGAGGCAACAGGCGGCATGCACGGGGCCGACCGCATCGGCGGCTTGTCGAGTGCCAACGGCATCGTATTCGGGCGCATCGCGGGCGCATCGGCAGCCCAGGCAGCACAGAATGCACCTGAGGCAGCCCTGAAGGCGGATATCGCCCTCCCCCAGTACGGCATTGCCACGACAGATGCCGAACGCCTGACACGCAGCCTTAAGCATACGATGAGCACCTATTGCATGATCAACCGCACCGAGACGGGCCTCTACACAGCGCTGCAGGAGATTGAGAGCCTGAAGGCGGAAGCAACGACTCTGAGCATGCGAAACGCTCATGACAGCCAAGTCGCAGCCCTTGCCCGCTTGGAATCGCAGATTCAGCTAGCACAGGAAATGGTCAAAGCCATGCGCAACCGAACCGAAAGTCTCGGTTCCCATTATCGAGCGGACTAAACTGGACACCTATCTAAAGCAGAACACAACTATTCGATATCTATGGGCCCCGTGAACTCGAAGTGGCACGGGGCCCATACGTGTCCGCACGGCAGCGTATCCTTATTCCGAATACAGAGCGGGCAAAGCCCGCATAGACAATAGATCAGCGAGGGGGAGATATGGACAGTAGAGATATCGAGAAGTGGCGTGTCAAACTTGATAGCTACGCCAATGTGGAAGACGGCGTTGAGTATTGGCTCGCACGCGATTTAATGGAACCCATGGGATACACTCGATGGGAGAACTTCGCCGAAGTTGTTAAGAGGGCAAAAGTCTCGTGCGAAACAAATAAAACTCCAGTTGATTCCCATTTTCGTGACACCACGAAAATGGTAACTGCCGGTGTCGCCGCTCGCGCGGTTAAAGACTACAAGCTTACGCGCTATGCATGCTATTTAATCGCCCAAAACGGAGATTCAAGCAAGCCAGAGATAGCGCTCGCCCAGGCATACTTTGCCGTGCAGACGCGCCGGTTTTACCGACCCCCAGGGCAGGCTCGACTTTTAATGTGTCTGCGCCCTTTCGGGTTCGACCCCATGTGAGGTCAACAAAAAAGCGACCAGCCGAAGCCAGTCGCTTTAACATGCTTTGGTGGGCCGTCAGGGGGTCGAACCCTGGACCTTGGGATTAAGAGTCCCCTGCTCTACCAACTGAGCTAACGACCCAAAGCTAAAGTCCGTTGTGGCGGACTTTAGAGGAGATATCGTGTGGTGGGCCGTCAGGGGGTCGAACCCTGGACCTTGGGATTAAGAGTCCCCTGCTCTACCAACTGAGCTAACGACCCAAAGCTAAAGTCCGTTGTGGCGGACTTTAGAGGAGATATCGTGTGGTGGGCCGTCAGGGGGTCGAACCCTGGACCTTGGGATTAAGAGTCCCCTGCTCTACCAACTGAGCTAACGACCCGATATCAACACGAAGCAAGAACTGGGGTGGGTAAAGGGACTCGAACCCTCGACCTACGGGACCACAACCCGTCGCTCTAGCCAACTGAGCTACACCCACCGTGTCCTGTGCGCTTCGCGCTCGACTATTATTGCAAGGAAAGCCACGCGATGCAAGCCCCAATTTTCAAGAATTTTGAAAAGAGTTTTTCGAGCGCGTTTCGAGCAATTCCCACCGGTTTCATAGGAGTAAACTTGCCCCACTGCAAATGCTCGAAAGGACAAGCATGAAAGAACTCTCCAACCGCACGGCGACATTTACCGATTCGGTCATCCGCCGCATGACGCGCATCTCCAATAAGTATGGCGCCGTCAACCTCTCGCAGGGCTTCCCCGACTTCGATCCTCCGGCGCAGCTGCTCGAGAGCCTCAGCGCCATCGCGACCGACCCCAAGCCGCTCTATCACCAGTACTCCATCACCTGGGGCTCCCAGGCCATGCGCGAGGCGCTCGCGGCCAAGCAGGAGCACTTTATGGGCATGCCGATCAACCCCAACGAGAACATCGTAGTCACCTGCGGCTCCACCGAGGCCATGATGGCTGCCATGATGACGGTTACGAACCCCGGGGACAAGGTCGTCATCTTCTCGCCGTTCTACGAGAACTACGGCGCCGACACGATTCTCTCGGGCGCTGAGCCCATCTATGTGCCGCTCAACCCGCCCACGTTCGACTTCGATCGCGAGGTCCTCAAGGCGGCCTTCCGCGACAACGATCCCAAGGCCATCGTCCTGTGCAACCCTTCCAACCCCTGCGGCAAGGTCTTTACGCGCGAGGAGCTCACCTTTATCGCCGACCTGTGCAAAAAGTACGACGCCTACTGCATCACCGACGAGGTATACGAGCACATCGTCTACGCGCCCCACGAGCACGTCTATATGGCCACGCTGCCCGGCATGTTCGAGCGCACCATCAGCTGCAGCTCGCTGTCCAAGACCTACTCCATCACCGGTTGGCGTCTGGGCTACACCATTGCCCCGGCCGAGATTACCGAGCGCATCAAGAAGGTCCACGACTTCCTCACGGTGGGCGCCGCCGCTCCCCTGCAGGAGGCCGTCGTCACCGCCCTCAACTTCGACGACAGCTATTACGATGAGGTCCTCGACCTCTACACCGCCAAGCGCGACCTGTTCTGCCAAGGGCTCGACAGTATCGGTCTTGAGCATAACGTGCCGCAGGGCGCTTACTACGTCATGATGGACATCTCTGAGTTTGGCTATGACAGTGACCTCGACTTCTGCGAGGATCTCGCCTCCAAGGTTGGCGTGGGCGCCGTGCCCGGCTCGAGCTTCTTCCGCGAGCCCGTTAACCATCTGATTCGCTTCCACTTTGCCAAGCGAGACGAAACGCTTAACGCGGCGCTGGAGAACCTCAAGTCGCTACGTGATAAAATCAAGCCGCGCGGGTAAGGGCGGCCCGGCAACTAAAGCAACCAAAGAAGCCCCGTATCGCCCACCGCGTTGCAGGGCTTCTTTTTATAGCGCTTTTTTAATTTATTTAGAGCACTATATTTTAGTCACGGAGCAACTCGCCCAAGAGAGAGGGACGCTATGGCAGAGCAACAGCTTATCGGAGCGCTCGAGGCCGGCGGCACCAAGATGGTGTGCGCCACGGGCTACGCAGACGGTACGGTCCTGGAGCGTGAGCAGATCGCGACCACGACCCCGCAGGAGACCGTTGAGGCCGTCAACGCATGGTTTGCCGACAAGGGCATCGCCGCCATGGGCATCGGCGCCTTTGGCCCCACCGCGGTCAACCCCGCCTCGCCCCAGTACGGCAAGATCTTAGAGACGCCCAAGACCGCATGGCGCTACTTCGACCTGCTGGGCACCATCCAAAACGAGCTCAATATCCCCTGTGGCTACGATACCGACGTCAACGTCGCCTGCTTGGGCGAGGTCACCTTTGGTTGCGCTCAGGGCCTCAGCGACGTTGTCTACCTGACCATCGGCACCGGTGTGGGCGCCGGCGTGCTCTCGGGCGGTCAGCTCGTCCACGGCATGATGCACCCCGAGGCCGGTCACATCCTGGTCACACGCGACCCGCGTGACACCATCGGCGAGCACAGTGCCTGCCCCTTCCATGACAACTGCCTCGAGGGCCTCATCGCCGGTCCCGGCGTCAAAAAGCGCTGGGATGGCAAGAGCGCCGGAGACATGGCCGATGACCCGGAGGCCATGGATCTGCTCGCGGGCTATCTGGCACAGGCGCTCATGACCTACACGCTGTGCTACGCGCCGCAAAAGATCATCATCGGCGGCGGCGTGGCCGACCACAGCCCCATCGTGCCGCTCGCACGCAAAAAGTGCGCCGAGATGCTCAACGGCTATATCGTCACGCCCGAGGTCAACGATATCGACACCTACATCGTCAACAATAGCCTTGAGGGCAAGCAGGGCATCATGGGCTGCCTGGCCCTGGGTGCCGCCGCGCTTCAGCAGTAGGCGCGCCAAAGGGGCGCCACCTCGTCCAGCGATCCCATCCTACGGGATAACGCCGTCACGCCCCGTATAAGCCCCCAAACAAAGAAAGGCCGCCTAGGACCAAGCAATGTGTCCTAGGCGGCCTTTTTGGCACATATGAGCGATCGTAGAAGATATCGAAGCACAACGCCCGTCATCGCCCCGCAGCAGTCGATCATCACGTCGGTGATCATACCGGCGCGACCGGGCACAAAGAGCTGAATCGTCTCGTCAATCGAGGGAATCAGCAGCAAGAACACCGCCGTGGGAAGCAGTACGTCAAAGGTGCGACGGCCATCGACATCGAAAGCGTGCGTCGCCAGAATGCCGAGCACCATGTACTCGGTAAAATGCGCGCACTTGCGAACGACGAAGTTGGTCACCCACTCATACGGAAGCCCCATGCCGTGCAGAAAGCCGCGAACGGCCTCCATAATCGACAGGCTCAATGAACCGGACCCCGTGCCGGGAACCATCGAATTGCCCCAGATGAGCAGCACCATCAGGCAGGTCGCGACCGCCCATTTTCGATCGAGTTTAAGCATGCGGGAGTTATGCCTCCGCACAGAGCGGCTCAAAGCTGGCGGTACCACCCTCGATAACGCTCAGATAGGCACGGCCCGTGCGCCTCACCGCTGCAGACTGCAGGCGGTCGATCTCCTCCTCGAGAATCTGATTGACACGCTCGTGGCGGCGATTCTCCATAACGCCGGCAGCGATGGCCTCGGCGCGCTCGATACCTTCGCGCGAGATGCGGGCGGTATCCTCGGGGAACACGGCGCTGTGTCGACCAACGTACGCGGGGGCAGCGGGCTGAGGAGCAGGCGTAAACACCGGAGCGGCAATGGGAGCAGGCTCGACGACCTCGTCCAAAATTGCGGCAGCGGCTGCCCACATGCCCTCGTGGCCCGAATAATCAGCCATGGGGACGTCTTCCTCGGAAGTCGCATCGACAGGCTCATCGGCAGCGACGGACTGGGACGCGGAGGCCGGGACATCGACCGGGACAGCGACTACATACGGCATGTCGTTCGAGATGACCGGCTCGTCAAGGTCATCGAGATCGATAGCCGCAGCAGAGGCGTCGCTGATGATCGGCATGTTGGCAAGGTTCGCGTTGTACGGCACCGCCTCCGCCGCCTGCTGCTGCGCAGGAGCGCCCCACAGCGAGCTTTCGGCAGCGCGGCGGGCGGCAATAGTCTCCTCGTCGACGGCCAGCGGCTCATCGGCGTAGGGGTCAACGGCGGTGGCGGCAGCCGAAGTCACGGGCACGGCAGTGTCATACGTAACGGATTGAGCCGTGGCGGCGTTGTTGGCGGCGTTAGCCACGAGCGCCACAAAGGCGGCCGTGCTGCCCGCAGGGGCGGCATGAGAGCCCGAGACGGCGCGCGCAGCGGCAGCGATGTCATCGCGGTTATAGGAGCCGGTCTGCCCGCCGTAGGTGAGTTCGTCGATAGCGACCTGGTAAACGTCGCGTGAGCGCGCAGGATCGCAGCTGACCGGCGAGTCATCGTCGAGCATGCTGTCGATCATGGACCAGGCATCGGCCTCGCTCATGGCGTCTGCGGCGCGAGCGATGGTGGGGACGCCATCGTCGGCACGACGGCGCTGGAAGGCACCGGTCAGGCCGGAGAAAACCGAAGAGGGCTGCGCGGCGTTTGCCTGAACGGCAGGAGCCGCAGTAGCAACGCCCTGAGGGGCAGCCCACTGCTGTTGGGCAGGCATCGAAGCGGTCTGGAACTCATCTTGATGCTGGTTGACGTTCGCAGCGCCACCCATGGCGTCGGGCTCGAACAGGCGCTCGGCATGCTGCGCGCGATATTCAGAAATACCGAGCGAGGCGGCATAGATACCCACGCCCGCAACCGCACCCACGGCAAAGGGAACAGCGCCCGCGACGACCGTCTCGTTCACCGACGAAAACGGCAGCGTGGCAGCATACATCACCACGGGAGCGGCAAGGCCGATTCCGCAGGAAAGTCCAGCAAGGACTGCTCGTTGTGTTGCATCAGAAGAAGCCATGAGCTCTCCCCATCTTCCAGCACCCAAATCGCATCATTCAGTTGGCTGCGCGAGAGAAGATGAAGCGGGGCTATGCCCCAAAGCAACGGTATATGGTTCGTTTCATCTGCGTTTTCCGTCGCGAAGCTTAACAGCTATTATGCGAAACCCCCTTGGGGATTGCAAGCGACGAAGCGGGATTGAAACGGGAAAATCGCTGCTTGCCGGTCGTGAGGTCAATAATCGTTGGCGAGCGGCTATACGAAAAGGGCCAGGATCTAAACCCCGGCCCTTCTGGCATGTCTATGGCTGTTGTCGCGTGCGGCGAGCGACTTAGAACGTCTGCTCGTAATCGCTATGCTTTTTTGCCGAACGCACCAGGAACTCCTGGTTGGTATTGGTGCCCTTGAGGCCCTTGATAAACGACGCGGCCGCGCGCTCGGTATTGTTCATGCCGGCGAGGATACGGCGCAGGCCAAAGACAAACGGGCGCATCTGCTCGTCGACCAGCAGGTCCTCGTTGCGCGTGCCCGAGGCAACGGGATCGATGGCCGGGAAGATACGGCGGTCGGCCAGGTCGCGGTCGAGCTTGAGCTCCATGTTGCCGGTACCCTTGAACTCCTCAAAGATGACCTCGTCCATCTTGGAGCCGGTATCGATGAGGGCGGAAGCCAAGATGGTGAGCGAGCCGCCGTTCTCGATGTTGCGGGCTGCGCCCAAGAAACGCTTGGGCGGATACAGGGCAGCCGAATCGACGCCGCCCGACAAGATACGACCCGAGGCGGGAGCGGCCAGATTGTAGGCACGGGCAAGGCGCGTGATGGAGTCGAGCACCACCACGACGTCGCCACCCAGCTCCACGATGCGTTTGGCACGCTCGATCACGAGCTCCGCCACGCGAGTATGGTTGTCGGCGGGCATATCGAAGGTAGAGGCCACGACCTCGCCCTTGATGGAGCGCTGCATGTCAGTGACCTCTTCGGGGCGCTCGTCGACGAGCAGGCAGATGAGGTGCACCTCGGGATTGTTAATCGAGATAGACTGGCAGATCTTCTTGAGGATCGTGGTCTTGCCGGCCTTGGGCGGCGACACGATCAGGCCACGCTGGCCCTTGCCGATCGGCGAAACGATATCGATAGCGCGACCGGTGATGGAATCCTTACCGTGCTCCATGCGCAGCGGCTCATTGGGATAGACCGGGGTCAGGTCGCCAAACTTGGGGCGGTTACGGGCCTGCTCGGGATCAAGACCGTTGACGGTCGTGATCTTGGCAAGGCCGGCGCGCTTGTCGCCGCCGCGTGAGGGGCGCAGCGAGCCCTCGATCACATCACCCGTACGCAGGCGTGCGGAGCGGATGAGATATGCAGGAACAAAGGCGTCGTCGCTGGACTTCATGTAGCCGTGGGCATGGATGATGCCGGAGCTATCCGGGCGAATCTGCAGAATGCCCTTGATGTCACGGAAGCCCTCGGCCTTCGCAGCGGTGGTGTAAATTTCCTCGACGAGCTCGGCCTTCTTCTTGCCGGTCGTCTCGATCTCGAACTCCTTGGCCTTTTCGCGCAGCTCGGCGACCTTCATGGCCGCGAGTTCCTCGCGCGAAAGCGTAGGCTCGGTCGGGGCGGCGTTGCGCTCCTTGTTGCGCTGCTTGCGATCGCGCTGACGGTTGCGGCGGTCGTTGTTGCGCTCATCTTTGCGCTCGTTGCGCTCGTCGTTGCGCTTGTGCTGACGACGGTTGGGGCGGACGTTCTCGTCGGCCTCGGCGGTCGTGGCGCCCTCGGCCGCCGGAGTTGCGGCGTCGGTGCCGGCCGGGACTTCGTTATCGGCCTTGGTATCGGCATCGGCATTGGGCTCAGCATCGGCCTGCTGCTCGACGGCCTTAGCCTTTGCAGACTTCTTGCGCGTACGCTTGGGCTTCTCGGCTGCCGGCTGACCGGCGTTCTCGGCATCGGAAGCGGAGTCGACGGTTGCCTCGGCGACCTCGTTGCCAGAATCCTCGAACGCGTCCTTTTTCGAACCCTTGACCTTGGACGAGCGCTTAGCGGCCGTGCGACGGCTGCGACCGGGGCGAACATCGGCGGGCTCGCCCTCTGCGGGTGCTCCGGCTTCGGTGGCAGTGGCTCCCTGGGCAGGAGCATCGGCGACGGGCGCGGGCGCGGCGGTCATCGCAGCGTCCTGAGCTGCGGCTGCTGCAGCGGCGGCGGCAGCCCTCTCGGCCTCGACGAAGGCCTTGGGCTTGCGGCCGCGGCGATGCGGGCGAAGAACGGGATCGACGACGGGAACCTCGTTGGCCTCGGCGGGTGTTGCAGACTCAGAAGGCTGCACACCCTCCCCTACCGCAGAACAAGCCGGAGCTTCACCGGACTCTTGAGCCGCCTGCTCAGCATCCAGCTGAGACTTGGCCGCACGACGACGCGTGCGCGGAGCCGGCTTCTCGGTCGGCTGCCCCGCGTCAGGGGCCTCGGTGGCCGCAGGCGCCTCAAAGACGACCGGCGCTGCAAGCTCGGTCAGTGCCGCGGCCTCGCGCTCGGCGGCACGGCGACGGGCGCGCACAACCTGAGCCTCGCTGATTTGTGCCAGCGCGCGGGCCTGCGCGACCTCATCGGAAATCGGCGCGGAAGGATCGGCGACGGTGCGCTTGGTCCGCGTCACGCGCGTGGCACGGCGCTTGGGCTTGGCAGCCTCCTCGCCGTCAGCGGCGGGCTTAGGCGCACGGCGTGTGCGCTTGGGCTTTACGGGCGCGGCATCCTCTTCGGCCGCAGGGGCAACTCCCTCGCCAGCAGCAGGCGCGACCTTCTCAGCCGATGCGGGCGCAGGCGTCGAAGCGGCCTTGGAGGCCTCAGGAACCGAGGCCTGCACCGGCGCAGGCATCACGACCTGGTCCGACGCAACCGGTGCAGCGGGAGCGGTTTGCGCCGTCGTTATTTCGTTTTCTTGCTGTTGATCAGACACAGTGTTTGCTCAACTTTCTTTTCAAGCCCTGTGATCACATGCTCCCTGCATATACCTTCAAGGCGGCTAAACAGTCTAGCTCCGTACAAAAACGACGGACATCATTGATCTGTATCGAGATGATTGCGTCATATACGCAGCGTTAGTGTAACACAACCGCAACCACCTGCAACTTAGTCATCGGACGTTCTTAAACGCCTAGTCATCAGTCATCAGGGACACTCCTCCTCAAAAGTGTCTTAATCAAAAGCGCCTTGAAATGTCGCGCTAGAGGAGTGAAGCCGTGGCATCCGGAATAGCCGCGCCACGAAACGCGCCCATCTACTACGTTTGACCCGCGACCCCTGACCATTCCCTTGATCTTCCTATAATCGCAAGCCCGCTACCTGCGGTTTTAATATCACACCTTTCGGCACGGTTCGGGGTATGCGACTAAACGTAGTAGATAGGCCCGATTCGTGGCGGACGGTTTCGCGCTGCTCTCCCCCGGGACAAAAATGGTCCGTTTTCCTCCGTCCCCTAGGGGTCATTTTCAATACTATGGCGGATTACGGTGCAAGAACGGCGCAAGCCAACCATACCCTGCGTTTTTAATATTCGGCAAGCCGTCTACCTGCTGTTTTATTTTCACTGCTGTCGCTATGATGGCCAGGCGGCGATTCAGCCCCGTAAAGTGGTGTAGTTTCGTTTTTGTAGCATTTTCCAACACGCCAAAAAGCCCCGCCAAACGCAAAAAGCCCGACCTCCGCATGGGAGATCGGGCATATAGAGCTCAGCAAAGCCGAACCTACACGGTCAAACGACCCGTAGATTACATCTGCTCGGGGGCAGTCACGCCAACGAGGGTAAGCACCAGGGCGAGCGTCACGCGGACAGCGTCGCAAGCGGCCAGACGGGCGCGCGAAAGCTCGGGGTCGACGGGACGGCCCTCGCTCGGCAGAACCTGGCAGGCAGCGTAGAAGCTGTGGAAGTCGCCGGCGAGCTCCTCGGCAAAGTGAGTCAGACGGAACGGGGCGCGGTCGCGAGCGCAGCTACCGATAAGGTCGGTGAGCTCGTTGAGCTTGCGCGAAAGGGCAAGCTCGGTCGGGTCGGTCAGCAGCGAGTAATCGACGTTCTCGCCAATGGCCTTCTCGGCGACGGCCTTCATGCCCATCTCGGCGGCCTGCTCGGCGGTAACGTCGGCGGCGCGACGCAGGATGGAGCACACGCGGGCGTGAGCGTACTGCACGTAATACACCGGGTTGGAGTTGTCGCGCTTCTTGACGGCCTCGATGTCGAAGTCGACCATCTGGTTGGAGCTCTTGGAGATGAGCGTGTAACGAGCGGCGTCAGAGCCGACCTCGTCGACGAGCTCCTGCAGGGTCACCATGGTGCCCTTGCGCTTGGACATACGGACGGGCTTGCCATTACGCAGCAGGTTGACGAGCTGGCCCAGCAGAACCTCGAACTTGCCGGGGTAACCGAGAGCGTCGCAGACGCAGCGGACGCGCTCGATGTAGCCGTGGTGGTCGGCGCCCCAGATGTCAATGACGTGGTCGACGCGTTGGAACTTGTCCCAGTGATAGGCAACGTCGGAGGCGAAGTAGGTGTACTCGCCGTCGGACTTGATCAGGACGCGGTCCTTGTCGTCGCCCAAATCGGTGGAGCGGAACCACAGGGCGCCGTCCTTGGTGTAGAGGTAGCCCATCTTGTCGAGCTTCTCAAAAGCGCGGTCGACGGCAGAAGTACCGGCGGTCTCGCCCTCGGTGTCCTTCACGTACAGCGAGCGCTCGGAGTACCAGCGGTCGAAGTCGCAGTTGACGGCGTGGCAGAGGTCGCGCATGTTGTCGACCATCTTCACATAGCCACGCTCACGGAAGCTCTCCATGCGCTCCTGCGGATCGGCGTCGACCCACTTGTCGCCGTCGGTGCGCCAGAACTCGGCAGCCTCGTCGATGATGTAGTCGCCGCCATAGGAATCCTTGCCCAGGGTCTCGGCAAAGTTGTCCTGGTAGGGATGGGTCTCGGGATGCTCGTCGTTCTCGTCGGCAACAAAGGCGTCGCGGTCGGCGATCAGCAGCTTGTGAGCCTCGTCGATATCCACGCCCTGCTTGGCAATGATGTCGGCAAGCTGCATATAGCGCGTGCTGATGGAGTTGCCGAAGGTGTTCATCTGCGAGCCGTGGTCGTTGATGTAGAACTCACGCTGAATCTCGTAGCCGGCGTGGTCCATGACGCGGCAGAGAGAATCGCCCAGCGCGGCCCAGCGACCGTGGCCGATGTGCATGGGTCCGACGGGGTTGGCGGAAACGAACTCAACCTGAGTCTTCAGGCCGCCGCCGACGTTGGACTTAGCGAAGTCCATGCCCTTCTCGCGGGCCTCGCCGAAGATGGCGTTCTTGACGGCGACGGAGAGGTAGAAGTTGATGAAACCGGGGCCGGCAATCTCGACCTTCTCGATCGCGGGGTCCTCGGGCATATGGGCAACGACGGCCTCAGCAATCTTGCGCGGGGCGCAGTGAGCCAGCTTGGCAGACTTCAGGGCCATGGTGGAGGTCCACTCGCCATGAGAAGTGTCAGCCGGTCGCTCGATGGCGCAATCGTCAAGTTCAAATGCGGAAAGGTCGCCGGCCTCCTGGGCCGCAGCAAGCGCAGCGCGTACCAGCTCTTCAATCTTCTCGGGCATAGATCCTCCTTGTGTTAAAGCCCCCGAGCTCTTGGTCACTCGTAGGGCAAAAGCCAGAGTTTGTAGCACTCTATCACAAGCGACGCACACTGTCGCAGGGTAAAGCCAATCGAAATTGCATATGCACAAAATTGACTACAGCTTGTATGGAGTCACTCAAAGATGCCGGTCTGCCTGCAGATTATGCACGCGTTGGAACTGCATAAACACGTGAATGAGCGGTGCGGTTTATCGAATACTTTTACCTATCGGAGTTGTGTGCTTTTCCTGCATAAAGTAATGGTTTGCGCACGTCAGCGTGGTATTCTTAACATACGTAAATTCGTATAAGTTGGAGGTAGCATGTTCTCAATCGGTCAACACGTCATTCATCCGGGCCAGGGAGTCTGCACCGTCGTCGGTTTTAGGGACGACACACCGCAGCCCATGTTGTTGCTCGAGACCAAACAGGGACATGCGCAGACAATCCTTATGTACCCCGTGGCGCAGGCCGACCGTTTGCACGCCGCTATCTCGCAGCAAGATGCCGAGCACCTGCTGAGCCACTATGACGAGCTAGAGTGTGACACCTTTACCGAGCGCAACAGCTCGCTCGAGGAAACGCACTTTAAGCAGCAGCTCAAGCTGGGTGCGCCCGAGACGGTCCGCGTGGCAAAAACCATGATGCACCGTATTCGCCAGGCCGAGGAAGCAGATAAAAAGCCCAGCTCCTACTACATGCGCGTACTCAAGGAAGCCAAGCGCCGCTCCATCGAGGAGTTCGCTGTGGCCCTGGGCGTCACCGAGGAGGACGCCGAAGCCCGCCTAGCCCAAGCCGCCCTCAACTAACCCGCCAAAAACCGCCACAAAGGGGACAGGCACCTTTGTGGCGGTTTTCTTGTTCTAGTAGTATTCAATCTTAGCAATACCCACGAACACAAGGAGTCTCTTATGGCAGAGCCGCTTACCGCCGGAATCACCCGCGACCGCGCGTTCGAACTGCTCAATGAGCACAACAAGGATCCGTTCCACATCACGCACGGCGAGACCGTCGAGGGCACCATGCGCTACTTTGCGCGCGAGTTCGACCCCGAGAACGAGGAGTTTTGGGGCATCGTCGGCCTGCTGCATGACTTGGATTGGGAGGAGCATGAGGACGACCCCATGAACCACACCATCTATGCGGCCGAGATCCTCGAGGGCGAGGGCGCATCGCCCGAGCTTATCCGCGCCATCCAGACGCACACGTCCGACTTCAACTCCTCGCTGCCCAAACCCGAGCTGCAGATGGAGAAGATCCTGTTTGCGTGCGACGAGCTCACCGGCCTGATCGGCGCCGCCGTCATCATGCGCCCGAGCAAAAGCGTCATGGACTTTACGACCAAATCGCTCAAAAAGAAATTCAAGGACAAGCGCTTTGCCGCCGGCTGCTCGCGCGATGTAATTTCGCAGGGCGCCGAGATGCTGGGCTGGGAGCTTCCCGAGCTCTTCGACCGCACCATCGCAGCAATGCAGTCCTTCGCCCCCGACCGCGACACCTTCCAGGCCTAATCCGCTTCGCCCAAAGCGCAATACCACCGCAAAGATGCTTGTCCCCTTTGCGGTGGTTTTTCGTTTGCGAGGGGTTTAGGGGCGAACCTGGCCGGTGCCGCGGAGCTTGTATTTGTAGGTGGTGAGGGCCTCGGCGGCAAAGGGGCCGCGGGCGTGGAGCTTTTGGGTCGAGATACCGATCTCGGCACCCAGCCCAAACTCACCGCCGTCAGTGAAACGCGTGCTGGCGTTGGCGTACACGGCCGAGGCATCGACCGCATCCAGGAAGCGCTCACAGGCATCCTCGTCCTCGGCAACGATGGCCTCGGAGTGCATGGTGCCGTAGCGGTTGATGTGTGCGATGGCCTCGTCCTCGTTCGCCACGACCTTCACGCTCATCTCGAGCGCCAGGTACTCACGGCCCCAGTCCTCCTCAGTCGCGGCAACATAGTTGTCGCCCTCGGCAAGCCCAGCGTCGGCGCATGCGGCGCACGTGGCCTCGTCGCCGTGAATCAGCACGCCGTGGTCGTGCAGCACGGCCACGACTGCGGGCAAAAACGCGTCGGCCACGGCACGGTCGACCAGCAGCGACTCGGCGGCATTGCACACGCCCACGCGCTGGGTCTTGGCATTGACGATAATGTTGAGCGCCTTGTCAAAGTCGGCGGATTCATGCACGTAGATATGGCAGTTGCCCGTGCCCGTCTCGATCACCGGCACAAGCGACTCGCGCACGCAGCGCTGGATCAGGCCCGCACCGCCGCGCGGAATGAGCACGTCGACGATGCCGCGGAGCTTCATGAGCTCGCCGGTGGCCTCGCGGTCGGTGGACTCGATCATCGAGATAGCCTCGCGCGGGAAACCCTTGGCCTCGAGCGCATCGGCCAGCAACTCGGAAATCATGGCGCACGAGTGATAGGCCAGCGAACCGCCGCGCAGAATGCAGGCGTTGCCGGTGCGGATGCAGATGCCCGCGGCATCGGCCGTCACGTTGGGGCGCGCCTCATAGACCATGGCGACCAGGCCCAGCGGCACGCTCACGCGGGTGAGGTCCACGCCGCTTGCAAGCACGCGGTGGTCGAGCACGCGGCCGACAGGATCGGGCAGCTCGGCGAGCTTCTCCAGGCCGGCGGCCATGCCCTCGACGCGCTCGGGCGTCAGCAACAGGCGATCGAGGAGCCCCGCCGAGGTCCCCGCATCGCGCGCGGCGGACATATCGAGCTCGTTGGCGGCAACGATGGAATCGACACCGTCGCGCAGCGCTGCGGCCATGGCGCGCACGGCCTCCTGGCGCTGCTCGTCGCTCGCCGTGGCAAGCGCGCCCGAGGCGGCCTTGGCCTCAACAGCAAGATCGTGGACATACGTGGCTATATCGACCAACATGGACGGCCCTTTCTCCTAGAAGTTTGCCAACCATGGTAGCCGATTTGCGCATGCCCTCGCGCGCGGCGGTAGAATTGGTCAACACGAAACACCGCGACGAACGGAAGTACCGTATGGCCCTCATCACTTCGTACCACGTCCCCGGCCTGTATGTCGAGGATCACAGCATCGACGTCCCCTTGGATTGGCGAGGCCTGGAGCCGATGCTGCTGGCCGTCGGCAGCACCATGCGCCGCGGCGCTATGCCGGCGCCCATCGCCGGCGCGCCCGAGAGCATCAAACTCTTCTACCGCGTGGTCTGCGCGCCCGACCGCATCAACGACGACCTGCCGCTGCTCCTGTTTTTGCAGGGCGGCCCCGGCGGCGAGAGCCCGCGCCCGCTGTCGCCCACGAGCGACGGATGGATCGAGGAGGCTGTCAAGCATTTCCGCGTGGTCCTGCCCGACCAGCGCGGCACCGGGCGCAGCAGCTGCGTGGACGGGCGCACGATCGCGGCTCTGGGTGAGCGCGCGACGGCAGCCGGCGCCGACACGGTGCGCTCGCAGGCGGACTTCCTCAAGCGCCACCTCGCCAGCTCCATCGTGCGCGATTTTGAGTACCTGCGTCTAGTGGGCTTTGGCGGAAAGCCGTGGGTCACGCTCGGCCAGAGCTACGGCGGCTTTTTGACGCTGAGCTACCTGTCGCTCTTCCCCGAGGGTGTGGCGGCGAGCTTTACCTGCGGCGGCATCCCCCACGTCCCGGCGAGCGCCAGCGAAGTCTATGCGCACACATTCCCACGCATGGCAGACAAGACACAGCGGTACTACGACCGCTACCCTGCCGACGTCGAGCGCGTGGCGGCTCTTGCCGATGCGCTCGAAGAGCAAAAGCCCGTGCTGCCCGACGGCTCGCCGATGACGGTCGAGCGCCTGCAGCTCATGGGCAGCGACTTTGGCATGAAGCCGAGCTTCGAGCGCATGCACTGGATTATCGATCACGCTTTTGTTGACGGCGATGGCACGCTGAGCTGCGGTGCCTCGGTGTCCGACAGTTTTTTGATGCGAGCCTTTGAGCGCACCAACACGCGCACGAACCCGCTGTACTGGACACTGCAGGAGTTCATCTACGCCGACGGCGATACCATGCCGATTCGTTGGGCCGCGGCCGAGGAGAAGGCCCATCGTGCCGAGTTCGGCACGCTCGCGCGCCCGCTCATGTTTACCGGCGAGGCCATGTTCCCGTGGATGTTTGAGCAGATGCCCGAACTTAAGCCCTTCAAGCCGGCGATGGACCTGCTGATGGAGGACACCAGCTGGGACAAGATCTACGACCCGCAGCGCCTGGCCTGCAACGAGGTGCCGCTCCAGGCCGCGGTGTACTTCGATGACATGTACGTGGACTCGGGCATGCAGCTCGACACGCTCAGCCGCGTGGGCAACTCGCACGCCTGGGTGACCAACGAGTTCGAGCACGACGGCCTGCACGGAAGCGTGGTATTCAAGCACCTCTTCGACGAAGCCCTCAACCGCGGAGACCTGCGCCGAATCTTCTAGCAAAGGAGTGTCCCCGCCTGCCGGCACAATAGGAACGTCCCCAAGTGCCAGGTTCATGAAGTCATTGCAGAAAGAGGACGGAAAGCGAAAACGCCCCTAAGCGAGTGGCTTTGTATCGTAGGTCGAACAAAAGAAGCGAGCGCCGCCCAGAGCGAACAAGTTGGCATGAAAAAGGCGAGGCATAGACCTGATGGTCATGCCTCGCCTTTTGAATGACAAATTGTCGCTCTGGGCGGCGCGCAGCGTCGACCCGTTAGGCGAAGACAATTAAGTTGTCTCGATGAATCGCGGGCTTCTCGGCCAGGTCTGCCAGCAGACGGTTGCTGGCAATCTGGTCCTGACGGCGTCCGGCTGCAAGCTCCAGCACGTCTGAATCGGCCTCGGCGATTCCGCGAGCGACAACCATACCACTCGGGTCGCACACATCGAGCACATCGCCCTCGGCAAACTCCCCATCGACCTGGCGAATACCCACCGCGAGCAGGGACGAGCCACGGCTGACCAGAGCTTTCGCGGCACCGTCGTCAACCGTTACCGAGCCATGTGCCTTGTCGCCCAGCGCAATCCACAGCTTGCGCGGCGCAATGTCCAGGCGCTCCGCCGGCGGATCGAACAGGGTGCCCACGCTCTCGCCACGGGCCAGACGCACGAGCGCATCGGGCTCCTCGCCCGAGCAGATAACGCTCTGAATACCAGCCGTCATCAAAATGCGACTCGCGCGGATCTTGGTGATCATGCCGCCGGTGCCCACCGACGTTGAAGAATCGCCCGCCGAGGCGATGATCTTAGCATCGATTTTGCGCACGACCGGGATAAACTCGGCCGTAGGGTCCTCATGCGGATTGGCGGTGTAGAGGCCGTCGATGTCCGAAAGCGTCACGCACAGGTCCGCCGAAACCAAGCAGCTCACGAGCGCCGCCAGCGTGTCGTTGTCGCCGAACTTGATCTCGTCGACAGTGACGGTGTCGTTTTCGTTGACAACCGGCACCACGCCCAGCTCCACCAGGCGCAGCAAAGCGTCGCGCGCGTGCAGGTAGGACGTACGGCGCGCCGTGTCGTGGCGCGTGAGCAGCACGAGCGAGGTAAGCAGATCCCGTGCATGGAACTCCTCGTCGTAGGCCGACGAGATGATGCACTGACCGGCCGAGGCGCAGGCCTGCAGGCTCGGCAGGTCACCGACCGGCTTGCGGTCGAAGCCCAGCACGGGATAGCCACAGGCAATGGCACCCGAACTCACCACGACCAGACGCCAGCCGAGTTTGCGCAGGGCAGCAGCCTGATCGGCCAGGCCACCGATAAACGCACGGTTGACCTTACCGTCGGCACCCACCACCGTGGACGAGCCGATCTTTACCACCATCGTTTTATAAGAAGTCGTCATACGTCAAACCAATCGAATGTCGAGCGTTCGGGCGAGCTGGGGCAGCCGGGGCACCTGGGGCGGGACGGACGAAAATGATCCGTTTTCCTCCGTCCCCTTCGGATTATTTTGCCCAGGGGAAGGCGGATGCCGCGGCCATGTTCTTGCGTACGAGCTCGTCGCGCACCTGGGCCAGGCCCTGCTCCATGCCCACCACGTAGGTCTGCGGATACAGGAAGCGCTTGTAGGCAGCGTCCAGATGATCGAGCGCCCAGGCGCAACGCTCGCGCGCGTCCTGGATGCTCTCGCGAGGAGCCACCGCGCTGCCGTCGCGCACAATCGGCATCAGCAGCTCACGATACTCAAGCTCGGACACATCGGTCACCAAGGCAGCATCGTTCACGGCCACGAGGGTATTGCCGCGCGCGGCGCCCTCACCTGCCAGATGGTCCTCGTCATAGATCATGTCGCAGACCGGGCCGCCAAAGCCATCGTAATAACGGCGCACGCGCTGCACGCCGGGAATCGTGCGCTTGTAGGGCTGCTCGGAAAGCTTCACCACCGGCGTCCACGGGTCCGTCTCGCTCGCGCGGCGGGCCGAAAGCTTGTACACGCCGCCCAGCGCCGGCTGATCGTAGCAGGTCGCGAGCTTGGTGCCCACGCCAAAGCTATCGATGGGCGCGCCCTGGTCGAGCAGCGACTGAATCGTGTACTCGTCCAGATCGTTGGAAACCGAGATCCCCACATAAGGCAGGCCCTCGGCATCAAAACGGCCGCGGACATACTTGGAGAGTTTAGCCAGGTCGCCCGAGTCGATGCGAATGGCCGACAGGCGCTCACCCGCCGCCTCCATCTCCTTGGCAACCGTAATGGCATGTTCGCAGCCCTCGCGCACGTCGTACGTGTCGATAAGCAGCGTGCAGTTCTTGGGGCTCGACTTGGCAAAGGCACGGAAGGCCTCGAGCTCGGAATCGAAACTCATCACCCAGCTGTGCGCATGCGTGCCAAAGACGGGAATACCGTAGCGGCGACCGGCGAGCACATTAGACGTAGAGGAACAGCCGGCAACGTAGCTCGCGCGCGCAACAGCCAGGCCGCCATCGGGACCCTGGGCACGGCGCAGGCCAAACTCGGCGACGGGGCGACCATCAGCCGCCAGTACCACGCGCGCCGTCTTGGTGGCGACGAGCGTCTGGAAGCCGACGATGTTAAGCAGCGCGGTCTCGAGCAGCTGACACTCAAGCGACGGGCCGGTGACACGCACCATGGGCTCGCGCGGAAACACGAGCTCTCCCTCGGGCACGGCGTCGATATTCACGTGCGCACGGAAGTTGCGCAGGTAGTCGAGGAATGCAGGCTTAAACATCGCGCCGCCGGCCGGGGCCTCAAGCGACGCAAGGTAGTCGATGTCCTCGGGCGTAAAGCGCAGGTTCTCGACAAGCTCGGGCAGCTCGGCGGTGCCGCACATGACGGCATACGCGCTGCCAAAGGGATGGTCGCGGTAAAACGCGGTAAAACAACCCTGCTCATTGGCCTTGCCGCTCTCCCACAGGCCCTGGGCCATAGTGAGTTCGTACAGATCGGTGAGCATTGCAATGTCGGTGGGATGCGAGATGTCGGTCAAAGCCATGGGGCGACCTTTCGGATGTGTTGTGCAGAGGTTGAGGGTTGGGCGAGGCGGACGTGCGGGCATGGAGCCCGGCGCGAACAGGTTAGTGCAGGCCCATGCTGCCCGTGATCGTGTAAACCATAAAGACGATAAACGCGATGAGGGCGAGCACGATGATGATTTTTTGAGCCGGAGCCATGCCGGGGATCTCATTCTCGCCCGTAGGCTCCTTGGAGGTGACCATGCGCTGGGCAAAGGTCATCTCGTCACGGCTCGGTTTGGGCTCGGCGGGCTTGGGGTGAGCGGCATTTTTGGGCTGAGGTTTGGGTGCGGTGGGCGCGGGCTTCGCGGCGGCGGGCTTGGGCGCAGGCGCGGGCGCGGCCTTCGCAGCGGCCTCCTCGGCCTTCGCGCGCTCGGCACGCAGGGCAGCCAGCTCTTCACGCTCGCGACGGGCCTCTTCTTGGGCCTCGCGGCGGGCCTTCTCAGCGCGGAGCTCTTCCAACTCGGCGCGCTCCTCGGCAGACAGTGGTTGGGACTCAAGCTCGGCCATGGTGCAGCCCTTTCTTTCAAAAAAAGCCGCCGACACAATGTCAGCGGCTTATCAAATCCAAGGGTGGAGACGAAGGGAGTCGAACCCTCGGCCTCTGCCATGCGACGGCAGCGCTCTCCCAACTGAGCTACGTCCCCAGGACAAGTTGATATTTTACCTACGGCACGCCAACTGTCAACGCCCAATACCCAGTCTTTTTGGGACGCGGCTAAATTAGCTACTTTGCGCACTGGTGAGGACGCCGGTGGTGTCGAAGGCTGGGGTGAAGCTCTCGTCCACGGCGCCGCCCTCTTGCCAGAACATCGTCGTAAAGCCCAGGTCGTCGGCATGGTCGAGCACCTGCTCGTACTCCT
>CAVCHM010000025.1:0-29811 GCA_963602135.1 bacterium
GTGAGCCCCGGCTGCACGCGCGGCTTCCTCGAGCGCGAGTACCGTCGCTCGCTCGAGGGTGTCACGACGCCCGATTGCACCCGCACGTCGTGCACCGGCTGCGGAATCTGTCCCACGCTCCACGCCAAGAACGTATTGATGGGTGATCGCGCATGAGTGAGCGCTTGACCGACAATCCCACGCTCTTTAGGTTGCGCGTTCGCTACGGCAAGCGTGGTCGCCTTAAGTACCTGGGCCATCTGGAACTAATCCATACCATTGAGCGCATCGTGCGCCGTGCGGGCCTGCCCTATGCCGTGACGCAGGGTTTCTCGCCGCATATGCGCGTGGGCTTTTCGTCGGCGCTGCCCGTGGGCACGTCGTCGACCTGCGAGTGGTATGACCTGTTTTTGACCGAGTTCGTCGCTCTCGATGAGGCCTTTGAGCGCCTGGCCGCTGCATCGCCTGCCGATCTGTCGCCTATCGAGGCCGCCTACATCGACGTGCGCACGCCGGCGCTGACGGCTCAGCTTACGCGTCTGTCGTACCGCATCGACCTGCACTTGGATCCCGAGGCGCCCGTAAGCGCCGACGAGGTGCGTCGTGCGATCGACACGTTGCGCGCGGACCATGGCATCGACTACGCGCGCGGAAAAAAGAGCAAGCGCTTGGATTTGGATCACACGCTCGTTGGCTATGAGCTCACGGCGGGGGAGCGCCCGAACCATTTGGTACTCATGCTCGACACCCATGCCGACAACGAGGGCTCCATGCGTCCGGAAATTTTGCTTTCTGCTGCTGATGTTTTGTTGCAGGGCTTGACCCCGGGCGTGGATGCACCTATTGTTTCCACCGGTATGCAAGACCTCGTGACCATCTGCTCCTACGATGTCGAGCGTCAGAATCAAGCATGCGAGGACGACGAGGGCCGACTCGTCAGCCCCATACCTGTGCGAACTTGTGGATTTGCTCCACATACTCGTTGACGGGGGTATTATCGCCTGCTACTATATTCGGCTGTTGCACTAACTGATGCATGAAGGGCAAGTAAACATGTACGCAATCGTTAACACGGGCGGCAAGCAGTACAAGGTCGCCACCGACGATGTCATCACCGTCGAGAAGATCGAGGGCAATGAGGGCGACAAGGTCACCCTGCCGGTCATCTTCCTCAACGATGGTAAGAAGATCGTCACCGATCCCGACAAGCTGGCCAAGGCCAAGGTTACCGCTCAGATCGTTGAGCAGTTCAAGGGCGAGAAGCAGCTGGTCTTCAAGTTCCACAAGCGTAAGCGCTATCGTCGTCTGAAGGGTCACCGTCAGCAGCTCACCAAGCTGAAGATCGTGAAGGTCCAGGCTACGTCCCGCGCCAAGAAGGCTGTCAAGGCAGAGGCCGAGGCTGTTGCCGAGGCTCCCGTCGCCGAGTAGATTACACTCGTAACGAAAGAGTAGGTATACACAATGGCACACAAAAAAGGACTCGGTTCCTCCCGTAATGGCCGTGACTCCCGCGGTCAGCGCCTTGGCACGAAGCGCTTCGCCGGCCAGACGGTAACCACGGGCACGATTCTCGTCCGTCAGCACGGCACGCACATCCACCCGGGTGAGAACGTTGGCCGTGGCAAGGACGACACGCTGTTCGCGCTGGTCGACGGTACCGTTGAGTTCCACAAGGGTATCAAGCACAGGGTCAGCGTACGCCCGCTCGCGAACGCGTAATTCACCCTTCATAGAGCACATATGTGGGAGGCACTTGAGTTTTAGGATTCAAGGGTCTCCCTCTTTTTTGTAGGAGGCGATTCTGTTGTCACAGTTCACCGATATCAGCCGCATTAACGTGTGCGGCGGCGACGGCGGTGCCGGATGCATGTCGTTTAGGCGCGAGGCCTTTGTCCCCAAGGGTGGCCCCGATGGCGGCGACGGCGGTCGTGGCGGCAATGTCGTCATCCAGGCCGATGCTCAGCTGTCTTCGCTGATCGATTACCGCTTTAAGCATCACTTCCGCGCCGAGCGCGGAACGCACGGTCAGGGCGCCCGCCGCAACGGCAAGAGCGGCGAGGATCTGATTCTTAAGGTTCCCATGGGCACCGTGGTGCGCGAGCTCGACCCCGAGACGCAGACCCCGATGTTCGAGATTGCCGACTTGGTGCATGATGGCGAGCGCGTTGTCGTGGCCCCTGGTGGCGCCGGTGGTCTGGGCAATACGCACTTTGTGACGTCGGTGCGCCGCGCGCCCGCGTTCGCCCAGCTGGGTGAGCCGGCCGAGGAACACTGGATTGAGCTCGAGATGAAGCTCATGGCCGATGCCGCGCTCGTGGGCTTCCCCTCGGTGGGTAAATCCTCGCTTATCGCGCGCATGAGTGCCGCCCGACCCAAGATCGCCGACTATCCATTTACCACGCTCGTACCCAACCTGGGTATGGTGCGTGCCGGCGAGTACTCCTATGTCGTTGCCGACGTTCCTGGCCTCATCGAGGGTGCGAGCGAGGGCAAGGGCCTGGGCCATCAGTTCCTACGCCACATCGAGCGCACGGCACTCATCATGCATGTCGTCGATATGACAGGCGGTTTTGAGGATCGCGATCCGGTTGAGGACTACCGCATTATCAACCGCGAGCTCGAGCAATATGGCGCCGAGCTTTCGGAGCGCCCGCAGATCGTCGTCGCTAACAAGTGCGATGCGCCGGGCACGGCTGACAAGATCGCCGACCTCAAACGCGCTGCGCTCGACGATGGACATATGTTCTTTGCCGTGTCTGCTGTGACGGGCGCCGGCCTCAATACGCTGATGCTTGCCGTGGGCGAGCAGGTGGCCAAGCTTCGCGCCGAGTTGGCTGTCTCCGATGAGCCGGTCGATCTGCGCGACGATGAGTGGGAGCGCCGTCGCCTGCAGCGTGAGAAGCGTTTCCGCATTGTTCAGGAAGAGCCCCATGCCTTCCGCGTGGTCGGTCGCGCCATCGAGCGCATGGTTATCCAGACCGACTGGGAAAACGAGGAGGCTGTCATCTACCTGCAGCACAAGTTTGCGCGCATGGGTGTTGACGACGCACTCGAGAAGGCCGGCTGTCGTGCGGGCGACGAGGTTCGCATTTGCCAGCGCGCCTTTGACTTTGAGGGCGCCGAGGACTTCTCGGAGTACGAGGAAGAGCTTGAGGACGAAGGCGTTGAGGTTATTGACGTAGCCGACGCTGCGGACGAGGGCGTCAAGGTTGTCGATGCGGCAGAAGTCGCGGACGATGTCGAGACCCCGGAGGGCGAGTAAGCAATGTCGCTGCGCGGTGGAATTGGTCTGCCTGAGCTGCCTATCAAGGATGGGCAGGAGTTTCGGCTTGGCGTTATGGGTGGCACCTTCGACCCGATTCATTACGGGCACTTGGTTACCGCCGAGCAGGCGCGCGAGTCGCTCGACTTGGACGCCGTGCTCTTTATGCCGGCCGGCTCTCCCGCCTTTAAGCTCGACAAACCGGTGACGCCTGCCGAGGACCGTTATGCCATGACGGTCCTTGCCACCGCTGCGAATCCGGCCTTTTTGGCGAGCCGTTTCGAGATCGACCGTCCGGGCGTGACCTATACGGCCGATACGCTTCATGCCCTTCGCGACTTTTACCCGCCTCAGGTAAAGCTCTACTTTATTACGGGCGCTGACGCGATTATCGATATTGTGACCTGGCATGATGCCGACCGAATCGCCGAACTTGCCACGTTTATTGCGGCGACGCGACCGGGCTTTGACATCGATACTGCTCGCGCGCGAATCAAAGAGTCGGGCCTGCCGTTTGACGTGCGGTATATCCAGATTCCGGCGCTGGCGATTAGCTCGACCAACATTCGTAAGCGAGTTGCCCGTGGCATGAGCGTGCGCTATCTTACGAGCGAGTCCGTGCTCGGCTATATTCGCAAGCGCGGGCTGTATGCCGATCTGGGTCAAGAAGATTTTGAGTGATGGGGGTCTACGTTGTCGGTAGAGGATCAGTTTGAGGGCGATGAGCGCGCGCTGCTCAAGCGCATTCAAGAGCTGCTCGATGTGCGTATGAAGGATAAGCGCAAGCGCTACATGCATTCGCTGGGTGTTGCCGAGACCGCACTCCATCTGGCTGAGGTGTATGGCGTCGACCGCTTTGATGCCGCCGCCGCCGGCCTGATTCACGACTGGGACAAGGTGCTCTCCGACGACGAGCTGGTCACGCGCGCTCTGCATTACGGCATTAAGATTGCCGGCTCTCCGTCTGCCGCGACGCCGCTTTTGCATGGCCCGGTCGCCGCCTATGAGCTTCCGCAGCTATTTCCCGAGCTGTCGCCGGCGGTCTTTCAGGCTGTCGACCGTCACACCGTGGGCGCCTGCGACATGACGCCGCTCGATATGGTGGTCTTTGTGGCCGATGCCATCGAGCCCAACCGCCATGGTGATTATGCCCACGCGCTGCGCAAGATGGTGGGGGAGTCGACACTTGACGAGTTGTTCTTCTCCTGTTTTGCGCAGGGTCTGGTCTATGTGATCCAGTCCGGGCGCTATCTTTATCCCACGGCTATTACGATTTACAACCATTACGCCCAGCTACGATAGCTCGGGTGCGTCTAGAAAGAGGTATTCCATGGCCGACGAGACCATGACCGACGAGCAGATTCTTGAAGGTGTGGAGCACAAGAGCTTCGTCGCCACGTCCGACCGCACCGCTGCCTCGCTGTCCGCGAGCGGTGTCGCCGCCGAGGATGTCGCCCGCGCCGCCGCGCAGGCCGCCTACGACAAGAAGGGCGAGGACGTGCAAGTGCTCGATCTGACCGAGCTCTCCGACGTGTGCGACTACTTTGTGCTTGCCACCGGTACCAATAACCGTCAGGTCGATTCGATCGTCGACGAGATCGAGGAGAAGGTCGCCGAGGCTTGCGGTGAGCACCCGTTCTCCATCGAGGGCCGCGAGCAGAAGACCTGGATGCTCATGGACTACGGCTCGGTCGTCGTCCACGTTTTCACCCCCGAGGCACGCGACTTCTATCGTCTCGAGAAGCTCTGGGGCGACGCTCCCCAGCTCCCCCTCAACCTCCTCTAGGACCTTATTTGGGCCGGGGCTTCTCTTGAACTACCCTTTACCGTTCGCCGGGCACTTGCACTACCTGCAGCTGTCCGGCTTTCTTTTTGCCCAAAGGCGGTTAATCGTTGAAGCGGGATTGGCGGCCGAAGGATAGGGCGGTGTCGCCGAATTTGTCTCGGACGGCGTCGATGGCGACGGAGAGGTCGCGGCGGTCGCTGGATTGGGCTCCGCGGTCATCGATCTCGCAGAACAGGTCGGTTTGGATACCGCCTTGGTGGTTGAAGTCGCTCATGCCGATACCCGCCAGACGCACGTGCATGCCTTCTTGCCAGATATTGTCGAGCAGCTCGAGCGCTACGGCCACAAAGATATTCTCGTCGTCGGTGGGGTGGGGCAAGCGGCGCTGTGCCGTGCGTCCATTGCCATACGAATACTTGAGCTTGAGCGTTACGGTTCCGCCTGTCAGCCCCTGACGGCGCAGGCGGCGCCCAACCGACTCGCCGAGCAGCGTAATCGCCGCCTCGATATCCCCACGCTCAGTCAAATCCTTCGCAAAGGTGCGCTCATTGCTCACCGATTTAACTTCACGTTCGTCATCCAGGCTGGTGACCTCGGATACTTCGAGCCCCAAAGCGCGTTGACGCATGCGCTCGCCATTCACGCCAAAGATTGCAGCCAGGGTGGACTCTGGCGCGCGTGAAAGTTCGCCGAGCGTATAGATGCGCATGCGACGCAGTCGCTCCTCGGCCGAACGCCCGATTCCGCTCATGGCAGATACCGGCAGCACAGCCAAAAAGCGCTGCTCGGTTCCGGGGCGCACGATAGTCAGCCCAAACGGCTTGTCGCGCTCGCTTGCGATTTTGGCCACGGTCTTGTTGCACCCAACGCCGATGGAGCACGTCACCCCTAGCGCCGCAACGCGGTCGCTTATACGCCGCGCTACCAGCAGCGGGTCTTCGGGCGCAAACCGGCCCGGCGTTATATCGATAAAGGCCTCGTCGATGGACACGCGCTCCACGCGCGGTGTCTCATCGGCAAGGATCGCCATGACCTGTGCGCTCACCTCACGGTAGCGATCAAAGTGTCCGTGCGTCCAAATGGCCTGCGGGCACAGGCGCCGCGCCTCGGCCGAGGCCATGGCAGAATGCACGCCAAAGCGACGTGCCTCGTAGGAGCAGGTCGATACGACACCACGCGAATCGGCGTCTCCGCCCACGATGAGCGGTTTGCCGCGCCATTCGGGATGATCGAGCATCTCCACGCTCGCAAAAAATGCATCGAGGTCCATCAGGCCCACCGCCGGACCCGTCCAGGGCGGCGGCGTGACGCCCGCAGCATCCTCATAACCGTATGTATGTTCGCGTCTTTCCATGTCATGAGTATACCGCGCAGCTCATGTGGGGTGCGTGTATGTGCTTGCAAATCGCGAATTCTTGTCTAAGATATGGATTTGCCCTCGACTACACCGAAGAAGTTGGTCTCACGGACTTCACCTGCCCGCGTCGATGGCGTATTATGTTCAACTGTTTGTTTGTAGTTGCAGCCTAAAGCTGCTTGGTTGGAGGAGTTTCCTTTGGCAGTCAAGATTCGCCTTGCTCGTCACGGCGCTAAGAAGCGTCCGTACTACCGTGTCGTCGTCGCCGATTCCCGCGCCCCGCGTGACGGTCGTATCATCGAGGAGGTTGGCCGCTACAACCCGATGACCGCCCCCAAGACCATCAACCTCGACCTCGAGAAGATTGCTGACTGGCAGTCCAAGGGCGCTCAGCTCACCGACGCCGTCGCCGCTCTGGTCAAGGCCGCTAACGAGGGCGAGAAGACCGAGACCGTCGTCAAGAAGTCCAAGAAGCAGCTCGCCAAAGAGGCCGAGGCCGCTAAGGCTGCCGCTGAGGCCGCTGAGGGCGCCGAGGAGTAAATCGTGCCTGAGGTTGACGCTGCACAGCTCGAGGGTGAGGCAATGCTCTCAGATCGCATCGCCGATCTCGTCGAATATCTCGTTGTTCAGATCGTCGACGACCCGGATTCCGTGAGCCTCGAGGTCATCGATGGTGACGACGCCTCTACGATTGAGGTTTCGGTTGCCGAGGATGACGTCGCTAAGGTCATCGGCCGTCGTGGCCGTACCATCAAGGCCATTCGCACGCTCGCCCGTGCACTGGCCGCTCGCCTCGACACCGCTGTCGAGGTAGAGGTTCTGGGCTAGGACCTTGAGGTCCCAGTACAAAAACATCGCCCGTGTGGTCAAGCCGCACGGAAGGAAGGGGGAGGTCCTCGCGCAGCCGCTGCGGGGGCTTCCTTCTGTATTGGAGCCGGGTATGCGTGTCGCCTTGACGCCGCCGGCGCTCAAGCGCGACCGTTTTTGCACGGTCGTGTCCGTCACCGATACGGGCGATGGCGATCTGGTCTCGTTTGAGGGCATAGATGACTTGACGGCCGCTGAGGGCATCACCGGATGCTATGTGCTGGCCAATCGTGACGACTTCGAGCTCGATTCGCTCGACGCCGCCTATATCGACCTTATGGGTCGCGAGGTGGTCGATGAGCGCTTTGGCTCGCTCGGTACGATTGTCGAGATCATGTCGACGCCCGCCAACGATGTTTGGGTTGTCGAGGGCGATCGGTACGGCGAGGTGCTGATTCCCGTGATCGAGCAGGTTGTGCTCGATCTTCCCGACACAGGAACAATTTCCGTCCACGTTATGGATGGCTTGATCGATATGGACAAGTAGGGAGGACAACATGCTGATTGAGACCCTTTCGGTCTTTCCCGAGATGTTTGAGCCCGTCATGTCCACGTCGATTTTGGGCCGCGCCCGCAAGGCCGGCCTTTTTGATTTTAAGGCGTATAACCTGCGCGACTGGACGCACGACCGCCATCGCACCGTCGATGACGAGCCGTATGGCGGCGGGCAGGGCATGCTCATGAAGGTCGAGCCCATTGCCGAGGCAATCGAGGCCATCAGCTCCGAGGGTCCCAAGCCCACCGTGGTGTTCTTCACCCCCTGCGGGGAGCCCTTTACGCAGCATGTGGCCGAGCGCCTGCTCAAAAGCGAGCGCCTGCTGTTTGTGTGCAGCCGTTACGAGGGCGTTGACGAGCGCGCATATGCGTATGCCGATGAGCGCCTGTCGATCGGCGACTACGTGCTCACAGGCGGCGAGCTGCCCGCTATGGTCGTGGTCGATGCCGTCGTACGGCTCATTCCCGGAGCCTTGGGCGACGAGATGAGCAACGTGGACGAGTCTTTCTCGACCGCCGAGGACGGTGGCCTGCTCGAGTACGCGCAGTACACTCGCCCCGCCGAGTTCAATGGCGAGGGCGTGCCTCCAGTGCTCGTAAGCGGCGACCATGCCAAGGTCGATGCCTGGCGTCGCAAAAACGCCATCGAGCGTACCTGTCGTTGGCGTCCCGATCTTATCGAGACGGCACGACTTACGGTAGAGGAGCGCGCGTACGCGCAGGAGATCCTGGACGCTTCGTATTCACAGAGCGAGGAGTGAGAATGGTTCCATCGCAGCATTCCGTGCTAAAGGGTGCGTTTGAGTGGATCGTGGTCGTCGCGATCGCACTGGTCGCCACCTTTTTGATTCGCTCGTTTGTGGTCGAACCCTTTGTGGTGCCTACCGGTTCCATGGAGTCCACGATCGAGATTGGCGACCAGATCCTGGCGCAGAAGGTCAGCCTCGAGCTTGGGCAGCCCGTCAAGCAAGGCGATATCGTGGTGTTCCACAACCCCGATGCCACGTCCGAGCATGACGTGCTGGTAAAGCGCGTCATCGCCACGGCCGGTCAGACGGTCGACCTGCAGGACGGCAAGGTTGTCGTCGACGGCCAGGCGCTCGACGAAGACTATACGACCGGCATGAGCTGGCCGCTTTCGGTCCAAGCCCCCGGCGCTCAGGTGAGCTATCCCTACACCGTCCCTGACGACTGTGTGTGGGTGATGGGCGACAACCGCGAGAACTCTGCCGACTCCCGCTACTTTGGCCCGGTCGACCGCTCCGACTTGATAGCCGTTGCACTTGTGCGCTACTGGCCGCTCAACCGTATCGGCGCTATCGACTAAAAACCGCTATAGTACAGTACCTAACCGTGTAATCGTTTCGACGAGGGGATATTAGAGGCATGAACGCTTCATCGCTTTCCTTCCAAGACATCATCCTGCGCCTCCAGCAGTACTGGGGCGAGCAGGGCTGCGTCATTATGCAGCCCTATGACTCCGAGGTCGGTGCCGGTACCTTCCATACCGCGACCACGCTGCGCTCGCTCGGTCCCGCCGAGTGGCGCACCTGCTATGCACAGCCCTGCCGCCGTCCCGCCGACGGCCGCTACGGCGAGAACCCCAACCGCATGCAGCACTACTATCAGTTCCAGGTGCTCATCAAGCCCTCGCCGGTCAACGCCCAGGAGCTCTACCTGGGTTCGCTGGCCGCCATTGGCCTGGACCCCAACGACCATGACGTCCGCTTTGTCGAGGACGACTGGGAGAGCCCGACGCTCGGCGCCTGGGGCCTTGGCTGGGAGGTCTGGCTCAACGGCATGGAGGTCACGCAGTTTACGTACTTCCAGCAGGTGGGCGGCATCGAGGTCGACCCCGTGCCCGTCGAGATCACCTATGGCCTGGAGCGCATCGCCATGTACGCCCAGGGCGTCAACTCGGTCTACGACCTGGTGTGGAGCTACCTGCCCGATGGCACGCCCATGACCTATGGCGACGTGTTCCTGGAGAACGAGCGCGAGTTCAGCGCTTACAACTTTGAGGTCGCCAACGTCGAGATGATGCGTCAGAAGTTTGACGACTACGAGGCCGAGTGCCACTCTTGCCTGGAGCGCAAGCTGCCGCTGCCGGCATATGACTGCGTCATGAAGTGCAGCCATGCCTTCAACCTGCTCGATGCCCGCGGTGCGCTGTCCGCAGTCGAGCGCGCCAACTACATCTTGCGCGTCCGCGCCGTCGCCAAGGCGTGCTGCGAGGCCTATATGGCCGAGGTCGCCGGAATCAACGAGAATGCCGATCAGGAAGGCGAGGTGGCGTAAGCCATGGCAGACGCTAAGGATTTCCTGTTTGAGATCGGTACGGAGGAAATGCCCTCCGCACCGTTGAACAATGCCGTCAAGCAGCTTGGCACCATGATCGCCAAGGGTCTCGACGAGGCCGGTCTGGCCCACGGCGAGGTCCGTGTGATCTCGAGCCCGCGTCGCCTGGCTGCGCTCGTTGCCGACGTCGCCACCGCGACTGATGAGGTCCACGAGGTCAAGCGCGGCCCCGCGGCCAACATCGCCTTCGACGCTGACGGTAACGCCACCAAGGCCGCCCAGGGCTTCGCCCGCAAGTGCGGTGTGGCTGCCGAGAATCTGGTTCGTCGCGAGGACACCGACGGCCGAGAGTACGTCTTTGCCGAGAAGAACATTCCTTCCGCTCCGGCCACCCCGATCCTGACGGCCCTGTGCGAGAAGACCATCGCCGGCCTGCAGTGGCCCAACTACCGTTCTCAGCGCTGGGGCCACGAGCACGCCACGTTCGTGCGTCCGGTCCGCTGGATCTGCTGCCTTTTGGGCGAGGACGTCGTGCCCGTGTCGTTTGCCGACGTGACGAGCGGCAACACCACGCGCGGCCATCGCGTCCTGGGCCCCGGTGACCATGTGGTCGCCAGCCCCGCTGTTTACGAGCAGGTGCTCGAGGACGCCGGCGTGCTTTCTGCCGAGCGCCGTCGCGAGGCCATCCTTGCCGGTATTGCCGAGGTCGAGGCTGCGCGCCCCGGCTGCCACGTCGATACGCCCAAGAAGGTCTTTGAGGAGGTCATCAACCTCTGCGAGTGGCCGACGGTGCTCGTCGGTACCTTCGATGAGGAGTTCCTCAAGGTCCCGCACGAGATCATCTGCGAGTCTATGCTCACCAACCAGCGCTACTTCCCGATTTATGACGGCGAGGGCAAGCTGACGCGTGAGTTCGTAATCGTCTCCAACAGCAAGCCCGAGAATGCCGAGCGCGTGATTGACGGCAACGAGCGCGTCGTGCGCGCCCGTCTGGACGACGCCAAGTTCTTCTACGAGGAGGATCTGAAGATTTCCCTCGACGAGTTCCGTGAGCGCCTGGCCAAGGTCGCCTTCCAGGAGAAGCTCGGCAGCGTGCTTGCCAAGTCCGAGCGTATTGAGCAGCTCGCGCTCGCTATTGCCCGCGAGGCTCACCTGGGTGCCCATCTGGCCGCTGATGCCGGCCGCGCCGCACATCTGTGCAAGGCCGACCTGGTGTCCAACGCCGTCGTCGAGTTCACGAGCCAGCAGGGCGTGATGGGCGGTTATTATGCCTCCGCGATGGGGGAGAACGACGAGGTCGCCCACGCCATTCGCGATCACTATCGTCCCCGCTTTGCCGGCGACGAGCTGCCCGAGGGCACCGCTGGCTGCATCGTGGCCTGCGCCGACAAACTCGATACCATTGCCGGTATTTTTTCCATCGGCGAGCCCCCGACCGGCTCTTCCGACCCGTACGCGCTGCGTCGCGCCGCCATCGGCATCATCAACATCCTGCGCGATCGTCTGCCGATCGACCCCACGTCGCTCATCGACTTTGCACTCGAGCTCTACAGCGAGCAGGGCATTGAGTTCGACGCCGCCGCGGTCGCCCAGCAGGTTCGCGACTTCTTCCACGGCCGTCTGGTGAGCATGGCCCGCGACGAGAAGATCCCGGCCGATACCGTCGCCGCCGTATCCGCGGTGCACATCATTGCCCCGTCGGTCTTCTTCGCCCGCTGCGCCGCCCTCGACGAGGCCCGCAAGAACGACGCCGAGACCTTCGACAACCTGGCGACTGCCTATGCCCGCGCCGCGCATATCTCCAAGCCCGAGCTTGGTGCGGGGTACGACCGCAGCCTGATGGGCGAGGTCGAGCTTGCGCTTGCCGACGCCTCCGAGGCCGCTCAGACCGCCGTCGATGCCGCCCTTGCTGCCGAGGATTACCCTGCCGCATTTGCCGCTCTGGCCGCCCTGCGTGCCCCCATCGACCGCTTCTTTGACGAGGTTATGGTCATGGACAAGGACGAGCAGCTTCGCGATAATCGCCTTAAGCTGCTCAACCGCTTCGAGGCCGTATTCTCCGGCATCGCCAACATTGGTGAGCTTGCCCGCAAAAAGTAAGCTAGCCTGCGCATAAGCGCAAAAGGAGCCCCGCATGGATTGCCCGGTCACCGCTCGTCCCACCGTTATCGTTATCTCCGACTCGCTCGGTGATACCGCTTGTGAGGTGGTGCTTGCGGCGTCCGGGCAATTTGATGAAGGGGCTTTTCGTGTTTTACGTCTGCCTAAGGTGACCTCGGTGGAGCAGGTCAAGTCGTTTGTGGGCCCGCGAGTCGATGCCGACCATCGCGATATCGCCGTGTTCCATACCATTGTCGACCCGGCGCTTCGTGCTCGCGTGCTCGACTACTTGGGCATGCTGCACATTCGCTCGGTCGACCTGATCGGCCCGACGCTTGCGGTGCTATCGTCCCTTATCGGTACGCCGCCCAAGGGCGTTGCGGGCGTGATTCACAAGACCGATGACCGGTATTTCCATCGTATCGAGGCCATGGAGTATTTTGTCGAGCACGATGACGGGCGTGGCTGCGACGATCTGTCGGGTGCCGATATCGTGCTGCTGGGCGTGTCGCGCACGTCCAAGACGCCGCTGTCGATGTATTTGGCCTATCAGGGCTACAAGGTCGCCAACGTGCCGTTGGCGCACGGTATGGAGCCGCCCAAGTCGATTTACGAGGTCGATCCGATGCGTCTTTTCGGTCTGATTTCGACCGTCAATGTGATTTCCGAGATTCGCGATAGCCGCCTGGGCGACGACTATGCCCGTGCCGTTGCCGGCTCCTATGCCGAGCCCGAGAGTGTACGCAGTGAGCTTGAGGAGGCTCGTGCCCTCATGAAACGTCTGGGTTGCTTTGTGGTGCGCACCGACGGCAAGGCGATTGAGGAGAGTGCTTCCGAGATCATCGCTCACCTCGAAGAGATTCAAGAGGCAAGAGCCCGCCGTGCCGCCCGCCGCGCTCAAAAGCAGTAGTTCTTTCTGGGATGATTATTCTGGGACGGGGATTAATAAGTCATCCCAGATGACTAGGTGGATTAAAATGTCCCGTCTCAAATTGACTGGTTTTGATAAAGCGATTTAGCAAAAAACCTACATTTGACCTGCGAATCTATTGTAGTGGTATCTTCATAAGGTAACCAACTTTACCTACCGTTTACCGCAAGTTTTAGCACGTTTACCAAACCGCGTATCCTCTGCTCAAGCCCGTTCAAATCCCGCCGTATAGTTCCCTCACGGCCCGCATCCGGCGGGTCGATTCGTTACCACGGTCGTGCGCGAGAGCGCATGGAAGGGGAAGTATCGTGAGCGATTGCAAGAGAGTTTACCGTTTTGGAACCGATGCCCAGGGCACTTGTGTCACCGAGGGCGACAAGTCCATGAACTTCGTGCTTGGCGGCAAAGGCGCGAACCTTGCCGAGATGAGCCGTATCGGCCTGCCGGTTCCCGGTGGCTTTACCATTACCTGCCAGACCTGCGTTGAGTACTCTGGCGCCGGCAACGTGTGGCCGGAGGGCGCGCTCGACGAGATCGTTGCCGCCGAGGCCGACCTCGAGGCCCGCTGCGGCAAGAAGCTCGGCGATGCCTCCGATCCGCTGCTCGTGTCGGTGCGCTCGGGCGCTCCGTTCTCCATGCCCGGCATGATGGACACAGTCCTCAACCTGGGCCTCAACGACGATTCGGTCCAGGGCCTTATCGCCCAGACGCAGAATCCGCGCTTTGCCTGGGACAGCTATCGTCGCTTTATCCAGATGTTCTCCAACGTCGTCATGGGTGTCGATGCCGACTTGTTCGAGAATGCCCTGACCCAGGCCCGCCTGGTCGCCGGCGTTCGCGTCGACTCCGAGCTTTCGGCCGAGGACCTGCAGGAGCTCGTCGAGACTTTCAAGGGCATTTTCTCCGACAACGTCGAGGCTGCCCTGTACCCCGAGCTCGAGGTCGCAGACGGCAAACCCGTCTTCCCACACGATCCGGAGCTCCAGCTGCGCCTCGCTATCCAGGCCGTCTTTGGCAGTTGGATGAACGAGCGCGCCTGCATCTACCGCAGACAGCACGGCATTTCCGATGACCTTGGCACCGCCGTCAACGTCCAGGCTATGGCCTTTGGTAATAAGGGCGAGACCTCGGCGACCGGTGTCGCCTTTACGCGTAATCCGGCCGACGGCACCAAGGAGTTCTACGGTGACTTTCTGGTCAACGCCCAGGGCGAGGACGTTGTTGCCGGCATCCGCAACACCGAGCCTATTGCCGACCTCAAGACCGCCCCGGGCCTCGAGTCCGCAGGTGAGGAGCTTGAGCGTGTCTTCCTGACGCTTGAGGATCACTACCGCGACATGTGCGATATCGAGTTCACCATCGAACAGGGTAAGCTCTGGATGCTCCAGACCCGCGTGGGCAAGCGTACCGCAACCGCCGCCCTGCGCATCGCTATCGAGATGGTCGAAGAGGGTCTGATCACCCGTGAGGAGGCCGTGAGCCGCATTGACCCCGCGCAGCTCGACCAGCTCCTGCACCCGCAGTTCGACTCTTCCAAGAAGTACGAGGCGCTCGCACGCGGCCTTAACGCCAGCCCCGGTGCCGCCGTGGGCGAGGTCGTGTTCTCGAGTGACGACGCCGTCGCGCGTTCTGCCGAGGGCCATAAGGTCATTCTGGTCCGCTGGGAGACCAACCCCGACGACCTGAAGGGTATGGTCGCCGCCGGGGGTATCTTGACGAGCCACGGTGGCAAGACGAGCCACGCCGCCGTTATCGCCCGTGGTATGGGTACCCCATGCGTCTGCGGTGTCGAGCGTTTCCATATCGACGCGGCCGAGAAGGTCGTGCGTATCGAGGGTAGCGATCGCGTGCTGCACGAGGGCGACATCATCTCCATCGACGGAACCCAAGGCATCGTCGTTGATGGCGCTGTCGATTTGGTTTCCGCTGAGCTCACCGGCGACCTGGACACCATCCTGTCCTGGGCCGACGAGATCCGCCTGGACGAGACCGCAGGCCACGCCAACCACGTGCGCGTCAACGCCGACAACCCCGAGGATGCCGAGCTCGCGCTCGAGTTTGGCGCCGAGGCCATCGGCCTGTGCCGCACCGAGCACATGTTCCTGGGCGATCGCAAGAACATCATCCAGAGCTTTATCCTTTCTGACGATGAGGCCGTGAAGCAGCAGGCCCTGGCCGATCTGCTCAAGGTTCAGACCGAGGACTTCTTGGCGATGTTCAAGACCATGTCCGGTCGCGATGTGGTCGTTCGCCTGCTCGATCCGCCGCTGCATGAGTTCTTGGATGATCCTCGCGAGCTTGAGGTCGCCATCACCAAGAAGGAGGCCGCCGGCGCCAGCGAGGACGAACTCGCCGCCCTGCGTGCCCGCCTGCGTCGTATCGACGGCATGGTCGAGTCCAACCCGATGCTCGGCCTGCGCGGCGTGCGCCTGTCCGTCGTCTTCGGTGACCTGCCGCTCATGCAGGTCCGCGCCGTGGCAACGGCTGCCGCCCGCCTTATCAAGGAAGGCGTCGACCCGCGTCCCGAGATTATGGTTCCGCTCGTTTCCATTACGGCCGAGCACGTTCAGACCCGCGAGGTCATCGAGCGCGTGATTGCGGAGGTTTCCTCCAAGGAGGGTGTCGAGCTCAACATTCCCGTGGGCACGATGCTCGAGCTGCCGCGCGCTTGCATGGTCGCCGACGAGATCGCGCAGCATGCCGACTTCTTCTGCTTTGGCACCAACGACCTCACGCAGACGACTTTCGGTTTCTCGCGTGACGACGCCGAGGCTAAGTTCATCCCGCTGTACCTGCATAAGAAGATCTTGAAGGACAACCCCTTCGAGACCATCGACTCGGCGGTGCTGGAGCTCGTGCGCATGGCCGTCGAGAAGGGTCGCGCCACCAACCCTGGTATGCACTTTGGCGTGTGCGGCGAGCACGGCGGCGACCCCAAGTCCATCAAGGCCCTGTTTAACGTGGCCGATGTGGACTATGTGTCCTGCTCGCCTTACCGCGTGCCCCTGGCGCGTCTGGCTGCCGCTCAGGCCAAGCTGGAGGCCAAGCGTTCCGCTTAACTGAGTCGCGTTCCATTTGCGCCTTTTATGCCCCCCTTCGCGCCGTCGCGCCCCCTGTGGACGCGGCGGCGTTTTACGTTGGTCCAATACATTGGCAACTGACGGGAGGACTGCGATGAAAAACCTCACCAGGTATTTGCAACGAGCGCGTCGGGGAGCGCAGATGACCCTGTGCTGGGTGGTCGTTGCGGTCACGGCGCTTTGCGGGATGCCGACAGCCGGTTTTGCCCTTCAAGATGAATCGCGCGACGAGCTCTATGGTGACGTGGTCAACCCGCTCACCATTACGGTCAACGATCGCGACTGCACGTTTGTAGATATCGATGACGGCAAGCTCGAGGGCCGTACCTCGATGTACGACAACGTCTCGTTCTATACGGCCGCCGTCAAAAAGGTGCTGCCCAACTGGGCATCGCTTGCCTATAACATCCTTGGCTATGGCGGAGGTGACGACTCCAAGGACTTTTTGTACTGGGACCACGCCGGCAAGGGCTTTGAGAAGGACTTCGGTAAGGGTCACTACATCTATCTGTATGATGCGCTTTCGGGCGGCAACGGCGAGCATTCCGATGGTGCCGACAAGTCCATTCAAAGTGGCCTGACGTCGGCGAAAGGCCTGAACGCGGTCTACGAGCGCTTGACCGACGATATCGCCGGCTGTATCGGTCACAAGCTGAAGGGCTCCGATTTCCGTAAATACGTGCCACTCGACGGTCTGTCGCAAGACACGAGCGAGCAAGATGTGATCTATGCCACCATCGCGTGCGTGGACAAGCTCGGCGGCACCTATCAGTACGATTTCAATGGCTTTGGCATCGCGTTCTATAACTTTAGAGTTCAGCAGCTCAACAGCGTGAACAAGCTCAACTGTGCGCCCGAGGACGCGCCGGGCTATTCCTTTGTCGATTCAAAGACTGAGCAGGAGCTCGTTACCTCGGCACTTAACGTCGGCTATGAGGACGCCTCGCAGAGCATCACGCTCGCCCGCGGTACCGAGGAGACGGTCGGCACGAGCACTTCTGAATCCACATCGTTTTCCAAAGGCGGCTCGTGGGGCGCATCGGTAAGCCTCAAGGAGTCGCTGGGCGTGCCCGGAACGGCGAGCGAGGAAATCGAGACCTCGTTTTCGGCCGAAACCACGATGTCCCAGTTGTGGGAGGCGAGTAAGACCGAGGAACAGTCGATCACCACGACGGACAATCAGTCGGTCACCGTCAATATGACGATCCCGGCGCACACGCAGGTCAATAGCAAGCAGACGAGTTCTACCACGACGCTGTCCGAGGACTATGACCAGCCGGTGGGCGTGACATTCGACGTGATCATCTTTAACATGAACGGCGAGTGCTACGACGATAACGCCGCCGTGCAGGAGTTCCATACCGCCGGTTATGACCAGCGCTCGTTCTACACCACCTTTGGCGACCAGTCGACCGACGCCGTGCAGAACCTGTTCCTGCGCTCAATCGCCCATCGTGGCGACGACGGTTACGATACCACCGCCGGAAACGTCACGAGCTGGTCGTATCGCACCAACAACCACATGGTGCGCGCCATCGATTGGAATTCGGTCCTGGCCGATCGCGAGGTGCCTTCGCGCAACGGTGGCGCCCCGCGCACGTGCAACGTGCTCAACGACATGGCCGCGACCTACCCCATGTCCATTACGGGTTCCAATCTGTCGTTTGAGTCGGTGACGGTCGATACGCAGTTGGGCACGCCGCAGCCTATTAAGCCCATCTCCAAGATTCTCGTGTCGCTGCAGACCGATAAGACCCGAAGGCTTACGGTTGGAGACGAAGACCCCATCTCTTCCTATCGCGTGCGTGCAAGGGACGAGGACGATGTTGACTACTACGGCTTTGTGAAGTCGTCGGGCGACTGGCGCGTGGTTGATAAAAAGGGCAAGGAATGCAAGTCCGACGTCATCGAGATCCAGACCGACCCTGTCACCCACGAACAAGTCGTGGTGGGTAAAAAGGCCGGCACCGCCTACGTAAAGTACTTTATCCCCGAGGATACCTATGTGGACGTGAACGGGCATGTCTCGACCAATGACGAGATCGACGCCGCGGCCTACAAATATAAGGTAAGTGACGTGGCGCCCGAGCCGTTTAACGGCAGTATCAAACTCGAGGGCTCGGCGCAGACCGTCGTCGGCGTTGAGGAGAACCTTAACGGCATCGACGGCCTGACAGCTACGGTCTATGACACGACGGGCAAGGAAGTCGATAGAGTCTGCAGCTGGGAGGCCCAGGAGCTCGAGAGCAAGGGCATTTCGGTCGCGACAGACGGCACGATGACCATCTCGCAACCGGGTACCTTCCATGTTCGTGCCTTTATTGACGGCGTGTATTCCGATTGGGCCGAGGTCATCGCCGCGCCCGCACTGGTCGACCCGATGACGACCGTGGTCGAGATACCGGTGAGTGTTGTGTCCGTTTCTTCGGGGGATTCTTCGGCAACGATGGATAGCGCGGCTCCTGCCCCTGGAGAGCAGACAGGTTCCGATGCGAACGTGGCCGAGTCTGCTCCGGCGAGCGACGATGCCGCTGCAGTGACTGATGGCACCGCGCCCGCTGCCGCGAAGGACGCCTCGCCGATTCCTACGGGCCTCGTTACCGTTTTGACCGATATCTGCCGCTACGGCATCGATCACGGCCTCATCAGCACATCAAACAAGGAAGAGATGACCAAGCAGGACTTCGACATCTTGGGCATCCTGTACCTGATGGCGGACAGCCAGGACCTGGTGCCCCAAGACGCCGAGGACGCGATGAGCGAATGGGTCCATGACAACTATAATGACGACGAGCTTGCCACCTGGAAGCAGCATGCGCTTTCGGTGCTGCTCGAATACGGCTATATCGCGCCCGGAACGACCGTGGCGACGCCGACGACTGATGCTGCGGACGGCGCATAAGTGCAGAAAGAGTGCGTGTTTTTGTCTTTTTGCGTACGGGCAAAATAGTTCTTGCAGCCAAGGTCGTGGCGTGTATACTCGAATACGTTTGTTCAACTACGTGCCGGCCAAGGTGGTACGGCACCTCTAGAAGAGTAAGGAATTGCACATGGATTACATCCGCGCAATCGAGCGTCAGCAGATCCGCGAGGACATCCCGCAGGTCCGCGTTGCCGACAACGTCAAGGTTCACTACCGCATTAAGGAAGGCGACCGCGAGCGCATCCAGGTTTTCCAGGGCGACGTCATCCGCATGGCCGGCGCCGGTGCCCGTGAGACCTTCACCGTCCGCAAGATTTCCTTCGGTGTCGGTGTTGAGCGTACCTTCCCGCTTCACAGCCCCAAGATCGCCAAGCTCGAGGTCGTCCGTCATGGTCGCGTCCGTCGCGCCAAGCTGTACTACCTCCGCGACAAGGTGGGCAAGGCTGCTCGCATCCCCGAGAAGCGCTAAGAAGATCGCAGCGTCTGTCCACTCGTTTGGACAAAAGGGTCACCTTCGGGTGGCCCTTCTTTTTATCTGATTTGCATGCAAGGAGGCCCCGATATGGCCAACATGACGAGCTCGGTTTCGGCATCGCAGGTTGCCGGCGAGCTGGCGAGCGCCACGTTTGAGGAGATTCCCGCCCTCGTGGAGCATTATCGCGAGGATCCACGCCAGCAGGTGATCAAGGCTTGCGAGCGCGCCCTTAAGCGCCATGCCAAGGAACTTGCCGAGCGCGAGCGCGTCAACGGTATGTACGAGCTGATGCACGAGCTCGGTGGGGATGGCGTGGTCGTGGGTGTCGACGAGGTGGGTCGCGGCTCGGTGGCCGGTCCTTTGACGGTGTGCGCCGTGTGCCTTCCCATGGAGCCGCGCGTCTGGGGCATCAATGATTCCAAAAAGCTCACGCCGGCGCGTCGCGAGCTGCTCTCGGTGAAGATCGCCGAGGTCGCGACGGCGATTGGTTTTTGCCATATCGCGCCTGCGGATATCGATGATATGGGCATGGCCCGCGCCATTCGCGCTGCCGTTGCGGGCGCCGTGGCCGATACGGGGCTCGAGCCCGATTGCGTGCTTATGGACGGTAACCCCTTGGGCGCCGTTCCCAACGAGCGCGACGTGGTGAAGGGTGATGCCAAAATCGCCTGTATCGCCGCGGCGTCCATCATGGCCAAGGTTACGCGTGACGAGATGATGGTCGAGTACGACGCCGAGTACCCCGAGTATCATTTGGCCGAGTCGAAGGGCTACGCAAGCCCCGAGCACATCGAGGCGATTCGCAAACATGGACTTTGTCCGCTGCATCGTGTGAGCTTTTGCGGAAACTTTCTGCAGACTGAGCGCCTTTTCTAGGTCAATTGTGGAGACAGGGACCTCTGGCGTTTTATAAACCTGCTGGTAGCGGGCCGTTTGCAACGTGATTGTTGCGTACGGCCCGTTTTTTGTCGGCATTTGGTCAGCTTTTGGTTTGCTTCCGGTACTTACCCGCATGAAAGGTGCCCTCATCATCGGGGCAATGCAGTGTGCGGGAAAGGAGACCCCATGTGTGCCGCAAGCAAAAAGAGCAAGACGCAGCAACTCAAGGAGCGCTGGGAAGACGGCGAGCTCGACTGCGGGGCGATTACGCCCGAGTTTATCAAGGGGCTCAGTCCCCGCGAGCTTGGCATGCTGGGCGAGCTGATCACCATCGATTACTTTAACGAGCGTGGTTACACCTTGTTGGAGCAGGGCTATCGTTGCATTGAGGGCGAAGCCGATCTGGTGCTGCTCGATGAGCTCGACGATGTCGTGGTGATGGCCGAGGTCAAGACGAGACGCGTCGCCCTGGATTGCACCACACGGGTCTTTCCCGAGGAGGCCGTGGACGCCCAAAAGCAGCGTCGGTATCGCCGTATCGCAAGTTGCTATCTCATGGAGCACTATCCGCTCAGGTCGATTCGCTTCGATGCCGTGGGCGTCACCATCCGCGGTGGGCATATCGCCGAGATCGAGCACCAGTACAATGCGTTCGATTGGCAGGTGTCGTGATGGCGTTCGAGACGTTTGCCGTACACGCGGCCTGTATCCGCGGCGTCGAGGCAATTCCCGTCACCGTCGAGGTCTCGCTTGCCGGTGGCGTTCCGGGCATCCAGATGCTCGGCATTCCGAGTATGGAGGTGATGGAGTCGCGCGGGCGTATCCGGTGCGCCATGCGCTCGGCCGGCTTCGAGATCCCGCGCTCTGGCATTACCGTCAACCTGGCACCCGGCGATATCCGTAAAACTGGCAGCGGTTTTGACCTGCCGGTTGCCATCGCGGTTCTGGCGGCCGATGGGCAAATTCCCCGTGACAACCTCGATCGCTGCCTTATCGCAGGTGAGCTTGGTCTGGACGGCACCGTGTTGCCCGTCAAGGGCGAGGTGGCGTTTCAGCTGTTGGCGCGCGATATGGGGCTTTCCTTTATCGCCGGTAGGTCCGATCAGCATGTCCCGCTTGCGGGCGTTGACTGCGGGTTTATCGACCATCTATCTCAGCTTGCCCATGGCATGGGCGATGCCGCACGGCATTACCTGGATTCTGAAGTGCTCGAGGCGACCTTTGAGCCCGAGCTCGATTATGCCGACGTTCTGGGGCAGGAGGTCGCCAAACGTGGCATGGCGCTTGCGGCCGCCGGTGAGCTCGGCCTGCTCATGATCGGCTCGCCCGGTTCGGGCAAGACCATGCTTGCGCGGCGCATGACGGGCATTTTGCCCGAGCTTTCTCTCGAGGATCAGCAAGAGGCGCTGTGCATCCATTCGGTCTTGGGCGAGAACATCGATGGACTGCTTGCGGGGCATCGGCCCTTCCGCAGCCCGCATCACAGCATTTCGACTGCGGGACTCATCGGCGGCGGGCGTCCGGTGCATCCGGGCGAAATTAGCCTTGCTCATGGCGGCGTGCTCTTTTTGGACGAGCTCGCCGAGTTTCCCACCGGCGTGCTGCAGACGCTGCGTCAGCCCATCGAGCGCGGTTACGTGAGGATCGTGCGTGTTGACGGGGCCTTTACGTTCCCGTCGCGCTTTCAGCTGCTAGCCGCGAGTAATCCCTGCCCCTGCGGGTTTTTGGGCGATCGCGAAGTGCCGTGTCGCTGTTCCGCGTCGATGGTCGAGCGCTATCGGAGCAAGTTGCGCGGTCCCTTGGCTGATCGTGTCGACATGATGATCGATGTGACCCGCCCCGATCCTCAGGTGATCATCGAGGGCGCGGAAGGTATGTCATCGGCCGAGCTGCGCGATTACGTCGTGCGAGGGCGCGCCTTTCGCGCCTGGCGTGAATCCCGTATGGACGATGCGGACTCCGAGGCCGAGGAAGATGAGTCGCGGTCCATTGACGGCGTTGTTTCGACCTTTGGGCTTGATGAGGCCGCCGAGAAATGCGTGCTTGGCCTGTCGAAGCGCACGCATCTCACGGGCCGCGGCATCGTGCGCCTGGTACGCATCGCGCGCACGATCGCCGATGTTGCCGAAAGCGAACGGGTGTCGCAGGATCACGTGCTCGAGGCGGCGATGTACCAGGGAAGGAGGGACCAATGATGACCGAGGGGACCTTCGAGCTGCATCCAGGTGATGCGTTGTATCCCGAGACCGTTTTAGAGCTTTCTGATGTACCCCAGACGCTTTATGTGCGCGGCAACGCCGAGGTGCTTTCGACGCCTGCGCTATCCATCATCGGTGCACGCAAGGCATCGCCGTACGGTCTCGCCGTGGCAGAACTTGCGGCCAAGGTGGCGGTTGAGGCGGGAGTGACGGTAGTCTCGGGCGGTGCGGTCGGCTGCGACCAGGCGTCGGGTTGGGCTGCGGTCAACGCCGGGGGCAAACACGTCGTGGTACTGGGGACCGGCGCCGATGTTGTCTATCCGCGCTCGAGCGCCGGCCTCATCACGCGTACACTCGATACGGGCGGCGCGGTCGTTTCGATTTCGCCGTGGGGTATGGGACCGCGTAAGTTCGCCTTTCCGCGGCGCAATCGCGTTATTGCCGCCTTGTCGCAGGCGCTCTTTGTTTCCGAGGCGGGCATGCCTTCCGGGACGTTTTCTACAGCCGAGGCTGCTATGGATTTGGGGCGCGAACTTCTTGCCGTGCCGGGCTCCATCCTATCGCCCGAGTCGCGTGGCACGAATTACCTCATTGCGAATGGTGCCTGCTGCATCATCGACGAGGAATCAATCGAGATGGCCATCTCGCGCATCTACGGCACGCTGCGCTACTCGCGTCCCGATGCACCCGGTATTGCCGATCTGGACCCCACGCAGCAGGCCGTGATGCATGCGCTTATCGCCTCACCGCTCAAGGTCGACGACATTGCCGCGCTCGTCTCGCTCGATGCCGTCGGCGTGCTCAAGCTCTTGGGCTCGCTCGAGCTCGAGGGTCTTATCGAGCGCATGATGGATGGAAGGTATGCGCCCTCAAAGTTTGCGCTTCACGCCCAGACGCCCTTCGGTCACAATGGAAAGCGTGTCAATTAGAAAGGTGTTTGCAGATGCAGTTCGATCAGGTGACGGTTATCGGTGGCGGTCTGGCGGGTTCGGAATGTGCGATCCAGCTGGCAGATCGCGGGTTTGCCGTAAAGCTGTGCGAGATGCGCCCCCAGGTGAGCTCTCCGGCCCACCATACCGATCACTTGGCCGAGCTCGTCTGCTCAAATTCGTTTAAGTCGACCCGTCCGGATTCTGCTGCTGGCCTGCTAAAGGCCGAGCTCGAGCGCATGGGCTCGGTGCTGCTCGATTGCGCCCATCGCGCGGCCGTTCCCGCCGGCGGTGCCCTGGCAGTCGACCGTGTTAAGTTTTCCGAGCTTGTAGAGGCTGAGGTTGCCGCCCGGCCCAATATCGAGGTCGTGCACGGCGAGGTCACGCAGATTCCCGAGGGTCACGTGGTCATTGCCGCGGGACCGCTGTGCTCGCCGGCTCTGAGCGAGGAGGTCATGAAACTCGTCGGTGGCGACGCCTTGGCATTCTTTGACGCTGCTGCGCCGATCGTCGATGCCTCTACGCTCGATATGGACGTGCTGTTCTCGCAGTCGCGCTACGAGGAGCAGGGGAGCGGAGACTATCTCAACGCTCCACTCAATAAGGAGGAGTACGAGGCCTTTATCGAGGCGCTCACCACGGCAGACCGCGTGGTACTCAAGGACTTTGAGGGCGGCGACCTCTTCCAGGCCTGTCAACCCGCCGAGGAGGTCGCCCGTACCGGCAAGGATGCTATCCGCTTTGGCGCCATGAAGCCCGTCGGCCTTACCGACCCGCGTACCGGACGTCGCCCCTGGGCGGCCATTCAGTTGCGTTCCGAGAACAAGGAGAAGACTGCCTATAACCTGGTGGGCTTCCAGACCAACCTGACCTTTGGCGAGCAGAAGCGCGTCTTCCATATGGTTCCCGGTCTGGAGCATGCCGAGTTCTTCCGTTATGGCGTCATGCACCGCAATACCTTCGTCGATGCGCCGCACGTACTTGACGGCACCTTTGCCGTGCCTGGCACGGGTGTGCGCCTCGCCGGTCAGATCACCGGCACCGAGGGGTACATGGAGGCCGTGGCGACCGGTCTGCTCGCTGCGCTTAACACCTATGCCGAGGCTATCGGTGCGGCTCCTGTGGAGCTTCCTCGCGTGGGCGCCCTAGGTGCGCTCGTGGGCTATGCGACCGATCCGGCAACCGTTGGCTACCAGCCCATGCATGTCAATTTTGGCCTGGTGCCGCCGCTCGAGGACGGCAGGCGCCGCAGTAAACGCGACCGCTACCAGGCATATGCGGATCGCGCGCTCGAGGCCCTCGATGCCTACTTGGCCACGCGTTCCGACTTGTTTGGGGGCGACCGGTCATAGCCTTTGACCTGTACGATACCGTCGACTCGTTTATCGCCTACATCGCACGTGTCGAGGGGCTCTCTCCCAATACGGTGACTGCCTATGGATCGCGGTTGGAGCGCTTTGCTGCCTGGTGCGAGCGTACGGGTGTCGATGCGCGTATGGCCGATGTGCGTACCGTCCGCGCGTATTTGGCCGAGTTTTCGCGCGAGCAGGTGGCGCCTCGCACCATTGCTGCGCATTTGTCGGCTATTCGGTCGCTCTATCGTTGGATGGCTGCCGAGGGGATTGTCGAGGGCGATGCGGTCTCGGCGATCGCGTCGCCCAAGCTGCCGCGCGACCTGCCGGGCGTCCTTACGACTCAGCAGGTCGAGGCGCTGCTCAAGACGCCTGATACCTTGAAGCCCGCGGGACTGCGCGATGCGGCGATGCTCGAGCTGCTCTATGCCTCGGGTGCCCGCATCTCAGAGCTTGCGGCGCTCAATGTGGAATCCATCTCATGGTCAGAGCGCACGCTGCGGCTATGGGGCAAGGGGAGCAAGGAGCGCATCGTTCCTCTGTATCGTCGCGCACTCGAGGCCGCTCGATGCTATGTCGAGCAGGGGAGACTGGAGCTGCTCGCCCAGGCAAAGCACCGCGACGCCGCAGCCGGTCTGCATCCGCTGTTTATTTCTGCGCGCGGTAATCGCATGAGTGCCGCTATGCTCAGGCGACGGTTTCATATGCTGGCAACGTGCGCCGGTATTCCGGCCGACATCGCGCCTCATGCGATGCGCCACACCTTTGCGACCGATCTGCTCGAGGGTGGCGCGGATCTGCGTTCGGTTCAAGAGCTGCTGGGGCATGCGAGCCTGTCCACGACACAGATCTACACGCATCTCACGCCCGATCGGCTTAAGCGCGCCGTGACCCAGGCCCATCCCCGGGGCGCGTAAGCTGGACGGCTCACGTTGCGCTTAGGTGTGTGGTTTTGATTGCGGGTTGGCAGAAAGAGGCAATCCTGCTATCATTCATCGGGTTGCTTCACGGCAACAGGTTTTTATCACGCACGCGCGGCTACTTCATACCGTGGTGCCCGGGCTTTGGTAGCACATGTCCGGGTTGGTTTTGGAGGATGACCCCGCGCGGAGGCAAACCACAGGAGGTTTAACATGGCTACCAAGATTAATATCCGCACCCTGCTCGAGGCCGGCTGCCACTTCGGTCACCAGACCCGTCGCTGGAACCCCAAGATGAAGCCGTTCATCTTCGGTGAGCGCAACGGCATCTACATCCTCGACCTCAAGCAGACCATCCTCGACGCCGACCAGGCCTATACCTTCGTCAAGAACGTCGCCAAGGGTGGCAACGTGCTGTTCGTCGGCACCAAGAAGCAGGCTCAGGAGGCCGTCAAGAACGCCGCTGAGCGCGCCAACATGCCTTACATCAACCAGCGCTGGCTCGGCGGCATGCTGACCAACTTCGTCACCATCCGTTCCCGCATCAACCGCATGGAGGAGCTCGAGGCCATGGTCGAGGACGGCCGCATGGCAGTGCTCCCCAAGAAGGAGCAGGCTGTGCTCGGTAAGGAGCTCACCAAGCTCCAGACCAACCTCGGTGGCGCCCGCGACATGAAGGGTCTGCCCCAGGCTCTCTTCGTTATCGACACCAAGCGCGAGGAGAACGCCATCAAGGAGGCCCAGCGCCTGAACATCCCCGTCGTCGCTCTGATCGACACCAACTCCGATCCCGATGAGGTCGAGTACGGCATCCCCTGCAACGATGACGCTATCTCCGCTGTCACCCTTATGTGCGAGCTCATGGCTGACGCCTGCCTCGCTGGCTCCGGCAAGGAGCAGGTCTCCGAGGCCGAGATGGCCGCTGAGCCCAAGGCCGAGTAAATCAGTCTTAGTTAATTCTTTTTCATCTCTTTGAAAGGAACCACAATGGCCCAGATTACCGCCGCTATGGTCAAGCAGCTCCGCGAGACGACCGACTCCCCGATGATGGAGTGCAAGAAGGCTCTCGTCGAGGCTGACGGCGACATGGACGCCGCTGTCGACGTTCTACGCAAGAACGGCCTCGCCAAGGCTGCCAAGAAGGCTGGCCGTGAGACCAACGAGGGCGCTGTCGCCGCGTTCGTCTCCGAGGACGGCAAGACCGGCGCTCTGCTCGAGCTCTCCTGCGAGACCGACTTCGTCGGCTCCAACGCCAAGTTCACCGGCTTTGCTTCCAAGGTCGCTGAGGTTGTCGCTACCACCGAGCCTGCTGACGTCGACGCTCTGCTCGAGAAGCCGATGGGCGAGGAGACCGTTTCCTCCGAGCTCACCGAGATGATTCACATCATGGGCGAGAACATGAAGATCTCCCGTTTCGCCGCCCGCAAGGCTGAGAACGGCGCTCTCGCTTCTTACATCCACATGGGTGGTAAGATCGGCGTTCTCGTCGAGTTCGCTTTCGAGAAGGCCGAGACCGCTCAGGCTGAGTCCTTCAAGACCTTTGCTCACGACGTTGCCCTTCAGGTTGCCGCCGTCGCCCCGATCTGCGCTACCCGCGATCAGGTTCCGGCTGAGACCGTCGAGCACGAGAAGCAGATCTACATGGCTCAGGCTGCCGAGTCCGGCAAGCCCGAGGCTATCCAGGAGAAGATGGCTGTTGGCCGTCTGGAGAAGTTCTACAAGCAGTCCGTGCTCACCGAGCAGGAGTTCATCAAGGACAGCTCCCTCACCATCAAGAAGTACGCTGAGCAGGTCTCCAAGGAGCTCGGCGACACCATTACCGTCGTTGCCTTTGACCGTCTGGTCCGTGGCGAGTAAATAAGCTCTTGTAGCTGGTAATGAGCAGGCTGTGGGTTTTACTCACAGCCTGCTTTTTCATGGCTCCCCGTTAAGCCTTTGATATTATGTTATGAGTCTAATTAAAGGAGGATCGCTTTGTCCGACATCCGATATAAACGCGTGCTTCTGAAGCTCTCCGGCGAAGCGCTGATGGGCGATGGCAACTACGGCATCGACCCCAAGGTTACCGATCATCTTGCCAAGCAGGTCAAGGAGCTGCTCGCCGTTGGTCATGAGGTCGGCGTCGTTGTCGGCGGCGGCAATATTTTCCGCGGCATGGCCGGCGCCGCCGGTGGTATGGACCGCGCCCAGGCCGATTACATGGGCATGCTCGCTACCGTTATGAACGCGCTTGCCCTGCAGGATGCCTTCGAGCACAACGATGTTCCCTGCCGCGTGATGAGCGCTATCCAGATGAACGAGATCTGCGAGCCCTATATTCGCCGTCGCGCCATCAACCACCTGTCCAAGGGCAACGTCGTTATCTTTGCCGCCGGATCGGGTAATCCGTACTTTACGACTGACACCGCCGCGGCCCTTCGCGCCTGTGAGATCGGTGCCGAGATTCTGATTAAAGCCACCAAGGTTGATGGCATCTACGACAAGGATCCCGTCAAGTGCGCTGACGCCGTCCGCTTTGACAAGATCACCTATCACGAGGTGCTCGTTCGCGGCCTGCAGGTTATGGATTCCACGGCAACGGCTCTTTGCCAGGACAACCGTATGCCCATTTTGGTCCTCAACATCGATGGCGAGGACACCGTCAAGCGCGCGCTCGCGGGTGAGCCCGTCGGCACGCTCGTCTATCAGGAGGATTAAGCATGGCAGAGAACATCACCGCCCACATGGACAAGTCGCTCGAGTCCCTCAAGCATAACTTCTCCAAGGTCCGCACTGGCCGCGCTAACGCCAACATCCTGTCCGATATCACCGTCGACTACTACGGTGTTCCCACGCCCGTCACGCAGGTTGCCGCCGTTAAGACCCCCGAGGCCCATATGCTGCTTATCGAGCCGTGGGATAAGGCGCTCATCAATGCCATCGTCAAGGCCATCAGTGCCTCCGACCTGGGCATTACCCCCAACTCCGATGGTACCGTCGTGCGTCTGCCGTTCCCGGCTCCCACCGAGGAGCGTCGTCGCGAGCTCGTTAAGGAGTGCCGCGAGTACGCCGAGCAGGCCAAGGTCTCCATCCGCAACATCCGCCGCGACTTTAATAACAAGCTCGAGCGCGACGAGGAGCTCACCGAGGACGATGTCCGTCGCGAGCAGGCCAAGGTTCAGAAGCATACCGACGAGTATGTTGCCAAGGTCGAGGAGCTTCTGAAGGAAAAAGAAGCCGAGGTCATGGAGATCTAAGGTGCAATACGACGAGCATAAACTGGTCGAGTACTTTGCCGACGCCCCTGCGGGCGTCGGTTTTTCCGACCTTGACCTCAATAACATTCCGCACCATATCTCGTGCATCATGGACGGCAACGGCCGTTGGGCCACGGCGCGCGGTCTTGCCCGCACGGAAGGCCACAAGGCCGGCATCGTCTCGCTGCGCGAGATCATTACCGCCTGCGTTCGCCTGGGCGTCGACGTGCTTTCGGCCTATGCGTTTTCGACCGAAAACTGGAATCGCCCGCAGCACGAAGTCAACGTTCTGATGCACCTGTTTGCCAAGACGTTTATCGATGAGCTACCGCTGCTTAAGCGCGAGAATGTTCGCGTTGTCTTTTTGGGCGATATTTCCGCGCTGCCCAAGAAGACCCGCGACGTCTTTGAGCGCGGCCTTGCCGAGTGCGCCGACCATACCGGTATGACGCTGGCGCTGGCCGTTAACTACGGTGCCCGTGCCGAGATCACCCGTGCTGTCCGCCAGATTGCACTTGATGCCGCCGCTGGTAAGATCGATCCCGCCGCTATCGACGATGATATGGTTGCTTCGCACCTGTACACCGCCGGTCTTCCCGATCCGGAGCTTGTGATTCGCACCTCTGGCGAGCTTCGTCTTTCGAACTATCTGCTGTGGCAGGTTGCCTATTCCGAGTTCTATGTCACCGATACCTATTGGCCCGACTTTGATCGTTGGGGCCTTGTCGACGCCATTTTGGCCTA
>CAVCHM010000026.1:0-29796 GCA_963602135.1 bacterium
TATCGCCCGTCTTGGCATCGGTCAGATGCGGCAGCGCCCCGTCGTCGCGCGCGGCAGCGATAGAGAATTGCCCCTGGTACACGGCAAAATACGCACCGCCCGCTCCGGGACCGTTGGTAGCCTTGCTGCCCGGTGACAACGTAAACGTCACATCGCGGCCCGACACGTCAACCGTCAGCTTAATGGCATCGGAATCCAGCTCTTTTCCGTTGAGCTTGAACAAAAAGTCGGATGCCAGGTCCTCGGCATCTCCCGTCACGGCAAGTTTGCGCTTCGCCTTCAAAACAATCTTGATGGCCTGAGATGCCTCGGCATCCGCCGCATCGGAGGTGGCCGAAAACTCGCCCGCAGACAATACCGGCGAGTCTTCCGTTACCTGCACCGACGTACCGCCGCACGCAGCAAGCGATCCGGCGACCACCGTTGCCAAAAGCACGGCCAACAGGCAGGCAGCCGCCCCGTGCCCAGGGCGATGGCCACCACGCGACACGAGCTTTCGAATGCCCCACCCCAGAGCGACTATGGCAGCCAGCATCACCAGAATGCCCCCGGCAAGCAACCCGTCGGCCGCCTTGGGTCCGGCAACCTCCACCGGCATCTCGACCAAAGCCGTCTGATAGTGCTTGAGCTTTGCCGTCATGGTCACCGTCGTCTTTCCCTCGCCGTGCGGAACAAGCCACACCTTACCAAACGCCTCCTCGACGGTCGCGACCTCGGGATGGGACGATGCGTAGGTCACCGAAGGCGCGATGGTCTTAAGGCCGTTGCAGGCACATGCCCCATACGCGTCGGGCGTACCGCACAGGCACGGGTCGATGCCGCACATGTCGGGCATGCCGCAGCTTATCCCTACCTCAATGGACGCGGGGGAAACGGCAGCGTCGAGCTCCTGCGGAGCAAATCGCGCCGATTCGATCTGCTTGGTCTGCCCATCGACAGACACCGTATGTGACGTTCCGGCAACCGAAATCGACGACACGTCAACCGTGCCGACAACTTGCGTCGACTCATTCGTTTGAGAGGCCATCGATGCTCCCTTCCAGCGATTCGGTCACGTTGGCGGCGGGCAGATACAGATACGTGTACCCGCCATCGGCACGCGTCGCGCGCACCAGATAGCCGCCGTCCATAAGGCAGCCGGCGCGCGATGCCCGGGCGATACGTGCCATAAGCTCGGAATCGTCGGTCTCGACGCACGATGACGCATGATCGGCCGCCGTAACGCCGTCATACCAAAACTCATCGGGATCATCGGCACGGTAGCCCATAAAATACCTGCTCAGAGGTGTTGTTAGATTTGCCGTATCGCGCTCAAGCGTAACAGAGGCCCAATCGGCGCCAACGCCATCGGCACCATCGTCCCCATCATCAGCCACATAGCCATGACCCCGCAGCCATGCAAGCGCGTTGGAGTACGCGTCGGTTAGATAGGTGACCGAGGAATTAAACGAGTAGCCGAACGTCCCCATATCCTGTTCGATCGATGTCGAGACCAAAAGGGTTGCCCGAACTGGCGCCGCGGCATCGTAGCGGTCGTCAGCCGACATGGCGCGCACGTCTTCGGCCAGTGCAGACATGAGCTCAACACGGTCAACGCCCGAAAGTGAAAGCTTATGAGCGCCCGAAAGATCGGCACCGGCAAGCGCGACGTCGCCTGTCTTGTAGACCTCAAAGAGTGGCGATGCCTCGACCGTCGCGCGGTCATCTCGCTGGAGCCCTGTGGTATCGGCCGTAATAACCGCCGCCTCGAGCTTGCGGGCATGGGAATCGTCCTGAAGCTCGATGAGCTTATCGAACGCCGCCCGCGAGACCTTCGCGTAATAGCGCGTTATGACCCGCCCGTCCTTGCGTGCATAGCGAATCGTCACGTCAAGCGGCAGACAATCGTCTCCCAGCTGTTCGTGGGCGTCCGAAAGCAGCAGGCGCTCGGCGGCCTCAATAGTCTTTATAGACGAGGCCGAGCGATAGCTGCGCGACGCGGTCGTATAGTATGCACCGCCGTGCGTCACACCCTGATACTCACCGGTCATATATGCCGGCGACCCCACGCACGAAACCTCAACCGTCGAAACATCGGCCGCCGCAGGCTGCTGCTCGGTGAGACCGAAGAAGCCCGTCCAGGCCAACGCGCACACGGCAATAAGCGCCACGGACTCAAAAGCGACGACGCGCGCAACACGACGCGGAGACGCCTTGCCACGCAAGGGGCCGAGCAACACCGCTGCCGCGATGCCCACAAAACCAATAATCGCCACAGCCGTCGCCGTAAGAGCTCCCGCATGAGCGAGCAACGAAAGCGCGCAGGCAAACGCCACCAGGCCGGCAACCGCGGAAACCGTATAGGTTGCAAACGGCGTCAGGCCCGCAATCTCAGCCTGCTCGCCACGACGGTGCTCCATAAGCCAGGCCCCCGCGCGGGCAAGCGCTACCAGTACGGCACCCCAGGCCGCAAGCAGCAACATATTGCCAGGCACCGGGTAGTACACCGGATGCAGCGCCGCAAAGAACTGCTTTTCGGCGCCCATCTGGGCAAAGAACAATATGGGATTGAAGGACGCAAGAAGCGACAGCGGCGAAGGCTCGATCGGCGTTGTCTGGTTGTACGCCGCGACGCCCCAGGCGCATCCGGGCAACAACTGCTGCAGCAGCACGCCTGCCGCCCAAAGCACAACGGTCACGCCGAGCACGCCTGTGGCGGCAAATGCCACGGCCTCGGCGCGCGACCCGGCGAGCAGTAGCGCGGCGGACGAGATGGCAAACGACACGGCGGCCGTGAGCGCATAACCACACACAACGTATGCAAACGCTCTCAGCTCGCCGGGGTACAAGCCAAGCGCGGCTATGTTCAAAACGAGTGACGCGGCAAAGGGGACCCCGACGGCCAAAATACACGCGCCGATACCGGCGGCAAACCGCACGGCGAAAATCCGCGCGCGTGCAATTCCCACCGAAAAGTGCGCTGTTACGGCCTGACGCACCAGCACAAATCCAAAGAGGGCAAAACCCAGGGTTGCGCCAAGAACGACGCAGCAGGCCGATACCGCAGGACCCAAACCCTGTGCAAAGAGCTGATACTTGAGCTGCTCGTGGGTGTAATCGATATTAAAGATAGAGATACTCGGCACAACGGTTGTCGAAACAGGCACCAAGACGATCAGCACGAGCGCGGCCGCTAGACACGGCAAAGCGGCATCGCGCAAGGCAAACTTAAACTCGTGCAACATCACCCTCGGGCGGCGCAGACGACGGCGCCCAAAAAGACGCCCGCTGCCGCACCGAGCGTCATCCCGCTCGGCAAGAAGCTCGCGCCATCGGGCAGGATGGTCGCGCTTAAGCTCCACGACCATACGTCTGCGCTCGCTCCAGCGGCGCGCCACACGGCGAATGCACCGCAGCAGGCAGCCGCCGACCAGCCATATTGCCAACACCGCAAGCACGACAACCGCAAGCGCGGCGGCGATCAGCAGCGCGTCGATACAGCCGAACGGCTCAATCGTCAGCGCAAACCGATACTCCACCGTCTTGTAATGGACCAGCGAGGCGCGCACGGTGATGACCGCGGTGCCGGAGCCATGCGGGGCAATCCACGAGCGCCCTGCAAACTCCTCCACGCTCGCCACGCTCTCGTCGCTCGAAGCAATCGAGACGGTCGGCGCGACTTCCTCAAAGCCCGCGCAGGCACAATGCCCCCACGCATCGGGTTTTCCGCAGGTACAAGGGTCGATTCCGCAAAGGTCCTTCATGGAGCATTCTTTGCCCACGTTAATCGACACGGGATCGGTCTCGATTTCCAACAAACCGGGAAAGACACGGCCCATGGTCTCGCGATCCATCTTGGAGTCCCCGCCCGGGGTACTCGAGCCCACCAGGCGGTCCAAATTGACCGCAACATGCATGGTGCCCTTTGACTTCTTTTTAGAGGATGCCTGAGTCGCCGCGCCACCCGAAGCGGCGTCCGAGCTCGCCCCGCCGCTCATACCCTGCATGCTGACCATGCCATCGGCAAACGCCGTAGGCACAGCAAAACCCGCAGCCCCCGCCAAAGCGAGTGCCGCAACGCACGCCGCCATGACAGCGAAGCGCCCCACCAGATGTCGAAGGCGAGCTGGCACCAATTATTCCTTTCGCTTGGAGGTATCTGCACCCGATGCAACCGCACCATCAGCGCCCTTGCGACGGCGCAGCACCAGCGCCACGGCAACGCCTGCGACAACGATCACGGCAACGGCGGCAGGAACGACAAGCGGCATCCCGCTATCGGTCGAATCCGCATCGTCGGCATCAGGCATATCCATGCTTCCCATATCCATCATGTCGGAGCAGCCCTCGGCCATATCCTTCTTGGCACTGTCCGAGTGCTTCACCGCCTGGGACGCATCGTTTTGCAGGTCACGCGTCGACACCACGTAGGTCCCGCCCTCGCTCACCGAAAACGCCACATAGCCGCCGACCATCGCGATGCCGGAATCGTCGACGCGCGAGAACGTCTGCGTATCGGCATCATAGGTAAAGAGCCCCAGCTCGTCGTTATCGCCAAACAAGTCGTCGGCGAGCACATAGGCCTTTCCCGTGGAACAAAACGCGCCCTGCTGGGCAAAGCGCAGCACCAAGAACTTGTCAAGCCCGGCAAGTGGCTGCGTCAGCTCGCCTGTCGCGGTACGCTCGACGGTAATGGTGGGGTTGGTCTCGGTCACCTCATCGGCACTAAAATGCTTACCGCCAAACGTCAGCGAATAGTCGGGGTGAAAGTAGGTGTCTCCCGCCCAAAAGGTCAGGTCGCCATCGGTGCCCGCCATCTCGCGCATGCGCGCCGTGGGGTCGGTGGCCCCATTAATACGCACCTGCCAAACCGCGCGCCCCATAATCGTCGCCTTATTGATATCGAGCTCGTCCTCGACGGGCTCACTCGACACCTCCGCTGCCGCGGGAATCTCGGTATACGCATCTGACGAACCGCCCGCCTCGGACGCGGTCCCGCTCACGTGCACCTTAATCTCGCAGGTGGCATCCGTATATTGGCGAAGCGACGCCTTAAGGGTGATGGTCGTCTCCCCCGCCGTCTTGGCGTAGACTGTCACGCCCTTGGCATCGGCCGTAGCGACAGCAACCCCAGGATTGCTCGACGTCGCCGTCACCTGCGCGTGATAGGTCTTGTATTTCTTACCGGCGCACGTACACTGCCCGTTCTTGTCAAAGCAGCTGTCCGAGCATCCCTGCGGGCATTTGGGCATACCGCAGCCCTCGGTCTGCTTATCCGAAGACGGCGTCACCTTAATGGTGAGGCTCCCCTTCTTTCCGGCCTGGAGCTCCATCGACGTCGACGCCGCCTCGACCTTGACCGCACCGCGGTTGAAATAGGCAAATGCCGGCGTCGCGACAACAAGGCCCGCAGCACTCGCCAGCGCGAGGCACAGTGCCATCGCGGCCATCGACTTCCATATGTTCTTGCGCGTCATCGCGCCACCTTCCCCGTGAATATCCCTATGCAAACAGCCCGGTCGTATCGATATCGCCGCCCGTTCCCTCGGAAAGGAAGATCTCCTCCAGCGAGGCGTCGGGATACTGAGCATGGACCTCGGCCACACTACCGTTAAATGTCAGGCGGTTCTCCTTGATCATGCCCAGATGGTCCGCCGCGTCCTCGAGCTCGCGCAGGTTATGCGAGGACAGGATTACGCTGGCGCCTTTTTCTGCCGCATATTGCTTAAGCAGCCGTTTAAGCAGGTTTCGCTTGGCAAGGTCCAGACCATCAAAACTCTCGTCGAGCAACAGCGACTGGGCACCCGTCGCAAAGCCGAGCAAAATGCCCAGCTGACGCTGCATGCCTTTCGAAAAGCCGGCGACCTTCGCGCGCGCATCGAGCCGAAAGATGTCGAGCAGGCGTTCAAAAACCTCATCCGACCAAGCCGGATAATAGCCCTTATAAAACGAACGCATGGTGAGCGGTGTCGCCTGCGGCAGAAAATACGGCTCGTCGGCCACGATGAACAGGGCCTGATCGGACGTACGGTTCTGCCCGGCCGCAACGCCGTCGATCGTCACCGTACCGCTATCGGCACGATAGACCCCAGCGATAATCTTGAGCAGCGTCGTCTTGCCGGCACCGTTGTAGCCCACCAGGCCATACACCGATCCGTTCTCGACGGTAAACGAAATATCGTCCAGGGCCCGATACGACCCAAAGCTTTTAGAGATATGGGAGACTTCGATCATCACTCCGCCTTACAGGTCATCCGGCGCAAGCTCGGCCGGAAGATAGCAGTACACATACGCCTCGAGGCCGCGCAGCTTAAGCTGGACCAGGTACCCGCCGTCCATGCCATACCCCATGCGGAGGTTGGGCACGATCTTTGCGATATCCTCCTGGTCCGACACCGTCTTTTGCGCGCCAAAGTCCTGCGTGACCCAAAAACTGCCCGCATTCTCCTTGCGATAGCCCATAAAGTAACGGGCCTGCGGCGAGGTGACGGCGTTCACGGAAGCATAGGGGTCATCCGCCTCAAACGTCATACCCTCAATGACGCGAGGGTCGATCTCGCCATTGCCGATCTGTGCCAGCACGCCGTGGTCCTCGAGCCAAGCCATCGTGCTCGTCCAGCTATCCGTCACATACGAAAGGGCATTGTTAAACGAATAGCCAAACGAGGCGACATCGACCTCGGATGCCGTCGTGAACATAATCACCGCACGCGTCTGCGACTTGGGAGCATAGATGTCGCTTGCCGAAAGGCGGTCGAGGTCGTCGGCTATGGCCTTTTGGAGCGAAGCGCGATCGGCCGCGGTAAGGTCGACCGGCACAATCTGGTTGAGAATGCCGTCCGCAACATATAGCGCACCGCTTCGATACGCCGCATAGGAAGGCGACTCGCACAGGTCGGACACTTCGTCCTTGGTAAGCTCGGCGGTATCCCCCGTCACGACAGCCCGGCGCAGCACCTTGGCATGCGCATCGTTATCCAGGGCGCGAAGAGCCGAAAGCTCGCCGACTGTCGCCTGGCGGTAATAGCGCACGGCCGTGCCGCCGTCTTTAAGATGGTAGGTGATCGAGATGTCGTAGGGTACGACCGTCTGCTCAAAGCTCTCGGTATCGGTCTCCCATGCATCGCGGGCCGATGCGATGAGCTGCTGATGGATGGAGCGAATCGAGTCGACCGTCGACGCCTCGCCGTAGCTTCGCGTGGCCGTGAAGTAATAGGACGTACCGCCGGACACGCCGGAGAAATTGCTCGAGAGATAGCTCGGTGATCCGTCATACGACATCTCGACGCTTTCCACGTCCTCGGTGGACGGAATACAGCTCGCGTACCCGAAGCCGCCCGCCGCAATCGCGCCGATCGCCGCGGCCATCACGACAAGCTCCGCGGCGACGGAGGCAACTACCACCCGACGCGACGCACGCCCGCGGAAGGGCCCAAAGAGCAGTGCCAGCGAAACCAGCACGAAAAGCGCCGCAGCGGCCACGAGGGCAACGGCAATATCGACAGAGCCGAGCGCCGTCACCGTCGCCGCGACCACGGCAAACCCGATGACGCAGACGGCGGCAAGCGACAGCACAGGAGATTTTCCCGCCATCTCGGCCTGCTCGCCCGAGCGACGCACAAGCGCCACGGCGCCAATCACGGACAGTATGAGGTATACGACAACCCAGCCCGCTACCAGCTGCCAGGAGCCGGGCTCGGGATAGTACACCGGATCGACCGCTTGGAAAAACTGTTTGCTCGCGCCCTCCGTCAGGAAAAACGCGACAGGGTTGGCCCACGACAGCGACTCCAAAAGCGACGGTGCCACCGTCACGTCCTGGTCGTACAGCGTGATGCCCATGGCATCGCCCACCAGCAAGAACTTGCTCACGGCGCCGATGCCCCACAAAACCACGGTCACGCCGCCCAAAAGGATGACGCTAAACGCCAGCGCCTCAAACAGCGTGCCTGCAAACATAGTCGCGATCGCCGTCACGGCAAACGACACCAGCGCCACGGCGATATAACCGGCCACCACATAGGCAAAGGCCGCAAGCTCCCCCTCGTAGATACCGAGTGCCATGTTGTTGAGCGCCAGCGATACCGCAAGCGGAACACCGATAACAACTACAATGCCGACAAGTCCAACCAGGGCGCGCGAGAAAAACAGGCCGCGGCGGTCGATGCCGAGCGAAAAATACGCTGTTGTCGAGCGCTTCTCGAGCACAAAGCGAAAGAGCGCAAGGGCGAGCGCCATGCCGAGCACAACGCACGCCGCATCTACCACAGGGCCAAGCGACTGTGCATAAAATTGGTACTTGAGCTGGTCGTGCGTAAAGTTGACGTTGAAGATCGAGAACGCGTTGACCATCGAGGTCGATACGGGCACCAGCACGCAAAACGTCACAAGCCCCGCAAGCAAAACCGGGAGGGCGCTGCGAAACGCCTCAAAGATGTCGTGGGCGAAAGGACCCGCAAGACGATTACTCGTCATTCGAACTGCCCTTCTCCGATTCTTCGTTCTCATCCGTTGCCTCATCCGCCGTATCCGATTGAACGGGAGCGTCCTTGGGGTCGGCCTTCGCAGCGGCGCTCTTCTTGCGGTGCAGCACTACGGCCGTAACGGCAACGACAGCCGCTACGACCACGGCGGCAGCACCGTATACGAGCGTATTGCTGCTCGAAGCGGACTGTGCCGCCCTATCTTCGGCGGCCTTCTGCTTCTTAGCGGCCTGAGGCGTGTTCTCCTGGCGCACCTCATACGAAGCGAGGTCATCGGTCGAGACCGCAAACGTCGCGCCCTTATCGGTCTCAAAAGAGAAATAGCCGTTGGAGACCTTGCAGCCGTCGTCTTGAGCTTTCTTAAACACGCGGTCCTTGCCGTTGTAGCTAAAGAGCGAAAGCGTGGTCTCGTCCGGATACTTGGAGCCGGCCTTAACATAAATCGAAGCCTTTGCCGGCAGCTTGCCCTTGTAGGCAAAGTCGAGCACGCGCGAATCCTTGGCCTGCTTGGTCAGATTCGCAGCCGTGCCCTCGCCCTGCTCGGACACCTTAATGGTGGGGTCGAAGTCGAGGTTGGGGTCGTCGGCGCTCACGTCCTCGCCGCGGAACGTCCAGGAATAGTCCGGCTGGTCGGACGATGCGCCCGACCAAATCACCAGCTGGGTGTTTTCCTTGCCCGCAATCTTTTTGAGCTCCTCGGCCGTGTTGAGATGAGAGTTGTTCTCGACGATGACAACGGTACCGCCCTCGGACTCAACCGTCTGCTCGTTGAGCTCGTCGGACTTTGACTCCGTCGCCTTGGCCGCCTCGGGGATACCCGCGGAGTTGGCCTTGACCGTGCCTTCGTTTTTGGCGGAGCTGTCCTGTGCGCCGCCGGACTGCTGATTGCCACTCGACTGCTGGCCGCCGCTCGACTGCTGAGGCGCAGAGACGTTAACCGTCACATATGCCGACCCCGTCGACCACTGACGCAGCGAGGCCGAAATGGAAATCGTCGCAGTGCCCGCAGATCTGCCAGTTACCACTAACGTGTTGCCGCTCATATAGGCGCTGGCAACACCGGCGTTGCTCGAGACGCAGCTCACGTTGGGCGTGTACGTCGTGTATGTCGTACCCGCACACGTGCACTGGCCGTTGGCGTCAAAGCAGCTGTAGCCAGCCTCGATGGCGCCATCGCCGTTGCAGACCTGGGGACACTGTGCCATGCCGCATCCTTGCGTTTGCGCATGGCTCGAGGGAGAGACCGAGACGTTGGTCGACGCGGTACCGCCCGCAACGACGGAAAGCGAGCTTGCGCCCGGCGCAACCGAAACCGTGCCAAAGTTGAAATAGGCAAATGCCGGAACCGAAGGTACCGTCGTGGCGACCAGCGCGCCGCCGGCGATTGCCACCGCCAGAACGCGGCCGATTCGTCCCATACGTCTCATAATCTTCTCCTTCTCATATACGCCCAAAGGGAGGCATGCCACACGGCATACCTCCCCCAGGCTTTCCCGCAATCGGGGCACACTCAAATGCCCCGATTACATCGTCGTGCCCTTATCGGGCGTTCTTGCGGCGCAGGGCCACAGCGATGCCGATCACAACCATACCGGCCAGAGCACACATACCGGCAATGGCGAAGGTGCGGTCGCCCGTATTGGCGAGGGCGCCCTTGTCGGCGGTCTTCTTTGCCGCCGCATCATCGGCCTTTTTGCCGTTATCGTCCTTCGTCTTATCGCCCTTCGGCGTATCGGGCGTCGTGGACTCGTTCTTGGTCCACTTGGCATAGATGTGAATATCGCCGTTCGCCTCGGTCACCGGGCTGTCGAAGTCAAACGGAATCGTGCAGTCCTTGTCGGCATACCAGCCACCAAACGTGTAACCGTCCTTGGTGGGATCGGCCGGCTTGGAAATCTTGTCGCCGTAGGTCACATCGAAGCTGCCCACGCCATCGATAGTGACATTTGCCTTGTCGCTCGCGACGACCGCGATGGTCGAGAAGTCCTTAAGCGAGATCGTCACGATGCCGTTCTTGCGGTCGATGGACTGCGGCGTCACAAACGTCACCTTGCCATCGTGAACGTGAGCGATGCGCACGAACTTCTTAAGCAGGGCGGGATCGACCTTGATGGCGATGCTCACGTTTTGCGGAAGCTCGGAAAGCTCAACGTCCTCGGACTGCTGCTTAACGGCACCGTTCTTATCGAACACCGTCATCTTTACCGTGGGCGTTACGTCAAAGTATGCATAGTCGCTACCCTTGACGGCATTTTCGACCTTGGCAGCGTCGTCCTTAACATCCTGGGCCTTCTTGGAATCGACCTTAAGGGTCATTTCCATCTTGACCGTATCGCCGGCATCGCCGTCGGCGGCCGCAGCCACATCGGCGAGCTTCTTTGCATCGTCCTTGGACATGCCGCTCGGGGTATTGCCGTTCTTAACATCGTTGTAGATGTCGCCGGCGGCCTGCTTGGCCTGGTCCTTGGCAGCGTCGGAAATGTCGGCGGCGGCGTTGCCCTTAACCGCAACGTCGGTGTCGACGGAGGGCTCGGTGACCTCGGTGCCACCGAGGATATCGATGCCGAACACGCCGTAGGTGTTGGCAAACGTCGTGTTGTCGTCAACGGGGATGCCGTTCGCATCGGCCTTCAGGCCATAGAGGAAGCGCATGCCGAGCTGCTGGCTGTAGCCATCGTAGGAGCCCGTGGGGTTGGTGCCACCAAAGTAGAGCACGCTCTCGTTCCAGCTCCAGGCGAGGATCGGGCTCACCTGCTGCTCGGTCTCGGCGAGCTTCTTGCGCAGGAACTGCGCCTGCTCGTCATCACCCTTCCAAGCGTTCTTGTTCTCGGAGAGCACCTCGTAAATGGTCTTGCCGCCCAGCTCGTCATACTTGGTCGTGTTGTCCCACATAGCCGGGTAATAATAGCGGGCGGTACCCATGAGCTCGTCATAGGTCCAAGTGGACTGGCTCCAATAACCGTCCTCGGTCGTAGTGCCGTTGCCGTTGCTCTGGAGCTGGTCGTTCACGCGGACCTTGAGGGTCATACCGGAGTTAAAGTTCACACCGGCGGCCTTGAGCACGTCGGTCAGCAGGACGCCCTCACTGTAGTAGGTGCGCAGGCCGGCCATGCCGCAGTTAGCGGCCGTGGTGTAGCCGCTCTGGACCGGCAGGTTCTTAAGCTGGTCCATGGTGAGCGTGGTGGTCTTTTCGACCTTGGAGCCATCGGCGCTCAGGATGCGCACGACGACCTCGTTGGAGTTGAGGCTGCGGAAGGTCACGTCACCGGACACGGTGCTAAAGCCCTTGGACTCGATAACGATGTTCTTGGTGCTCTTCTCCTGCGTCGTGTCGAACAGGGCGATGGGCAGCGTCAGCGTTGCGGATTTGCTGCCGGCGGTGAGCTCATAGTAGTTGAGCTTACCGGCGTCGTCGGTCGCGTTGGTGAGCTGGTCCTTCCACTCGTCAAAGGCCTTGCCCTCGAGCGTGGTGCCGTCGATGGTCACGGACGTGATGTTAGAGATCCAGTCGTTGAGCATGGACTTGGTGTCGGCGCCCTCGTGCGTCTCCTGATAGTCGGCCAATGTATCGGCAGACGGCTTCAGCGAGAATGTGGTCTTGCCGCCATGGTAACGACCCATGGACGTGCTGACCTGACCGGCCTCCTCGGGGAAGCTCATACCAAGATTGTAGGAGAGGGCATCGGTGGGCAGAGCGGCGTCCTTGACGTCTTCGCCCAGCTTGATGCCGGTCGCGTTAAAGAACGAATCGGTGTAGTTGGCGGCGCCCAAGATCTCGCCCTGCTTGGCAGCCTTGGCGGTGATGGTAAAGGTGCCGTCGCCGTTGTCGATCACGGTGTAGCCGGCTGCATCAAGGGACTCGGACGCATTGCTTACGATGCTCTTTGCAGAGTCCAGGTTGGTGAACTTAAACCACATGTGGTGATGCGCGGTCGTGGACTGCGAGTAATCGGCGGCGTTGGCAAGGATAGAGCTGCCCTTAGCGCCCTTGCCGTTGTTGGTCAGCCACACGATATGGTTCATGGAACGCACGTTGGCGCCATGGGTCACCTTGTAGGTGGTGCTGGCAGGCGTGTCCTTGGTTCCCTTGACCACGCTCACGGCCTCAAAGGTCAGGCCGGTATCGACCGAGGTCTTGATCTTGTCGAGCTTAACGGGCTTGCCGTCGACGGTGACACCCTCAAGGATGCCGTCGTCGCTCACAGCGGAGACATTAAGCGTGCCCGCCATAAGCGCAAAGCCAAGCTGAACATCGAGCACCAGGTTGTTACCATCGGCCGTAGCGGTCAGCGTGCTATTGTCGCCGCCGTTGACGGAGAACTTGAGGCTGTTGATAAGAGCGGCCTCGTCGGTAACGGCAACCGGACCGTCAAAAGCGACCGTCACCTTGACATGCTGGCCAGCGTTGCTGGAGTCACCCGCGGGCGGCTCGCCGTAGTCGGCCTCACGATAGGCGTGAGCGGTCTCGCCGGTCTGCGAGACGGTCTCGCCGTTGGCATGCCACTTAGCGTAGAGCTGGGTGTCTTGATCGACGGTGCCGTTGTTGGCATTGAAGTCAAACTTGGTGCCCCAGTCACCGGTCTCGGTACCGTCCTTGGTATACCAACCGGCAAAGGTGTAGCCCTCGCGCGTCGGATTCTCAGGAACCGTCAGCTTCTCGGGGTTGGCGTCCTCCGTGGTGCCCTTGCCCTTGTTCGGGAAGACGTAAAGCGCATAGACCCAATAGCTAGAAGACCACGTCGTGTTCTCGGTCGAAGTCATCAGGTTCGACTGAACCGTCTGGCTCGCGACGTCGCTGCCACCGTTCGCGTTAAACGTGACCGTGCAGTCATCCTTGGCGAGTTTGATACCGTAGATAAAGCGATAGCGGTTCTCGAGCGCCGTCGTGGTGCTGAGCTTCGTGTTCAGGGCGTCCGGCAGCGTCGCGGTCGCGACGTCATCGCCGCTCAGCACGGCCTCGTTGTAGTCGACCGCGATCATCGGCTTAACGGTGGACTTCTCCTCCACCGCCTTGGATGCGAGCAGCTTGCGCAGCTCAATCGTCGAGCCGGCCTCATCGTCAGACTTCACGAGCTTGGCGTAGGTGTCCTTGACGTCCTTATCGGTATAAATCGACTGCAGGAAGTAGCGGTCGACACCAAAGAGCGACTCGTAGGTCTGCTTGTTGCCATAGTGATCGGCGGTATCGATGAGGTAGGAATCCTTCTCCGACGGCTCCACGCCGGCGGCCTCCATCAGGTCCTCGACCGGAACACCGTGACCGGAGAATGTGCGGAACCCGGTCATGCCGCACTGGGAAGAACCATTGTAGAAACCGTAGCCGGACATAGCCTTGAGCTGGTCCTCGGTCCACTCACCCTTGACCGTCTGGTCGTCGGTTGTAGACGTGTCGCCGTCCTCGTCGACGATGATCTTAAAGGTCTTCGAGGTTCCGGAATAGAAGCTGACCGTTCCGGTCACATCGTTGTATCCCTCGGCGGAAATGACAACCTCATACTGCTTGGAGTTGGGGTAGGTCTTCGAACCGCGGCGAGAGGGAACGCTGATAGCGCCAGCGTTGAACTCGTCGTTGTCACCGATGATAAAGACCGGATTCGAATCATCGCGCGTAACCTTAATCGAGTTACTTTCAGCGGTGATGCGGTCGCCGGAGACCTCCGTGGTGTCGCCACGCTTGTCGCCCTTAACGGGCGTAACCTTCATCGACGTAACCGCAGCAGCCCACTCGTCGGTACCGCCCTCGATCGCTACAGCGACACTGCTCGTATCGCCGGACTGGCGCAGCTGAATCTTTTGGTCGGCCTTAATCACCGGATCTTTGACCGGAGCCTGCTCGTCGGGTTCCCAAGACAGAATCGGGTGACCGGACTGATAGCCCATCTTAAAGTCGGAACCAAGAGACTTGGCAAAATCCTCAGAGGCAAGTTCGTCAGCCGTCTTCTCGGCAGCGGTCACGTCATCCTTCTTGTTAGTGCCAACACCCTTAAGGTCGCCCTTAAGATAGGAAACGTTCTCGGCAGTAGTGGCACCCGCACCGGTCGCGCTGATGTAACCGAATACAGCGCCGGCCTTGGCATTTTCGCCATCGGCAACCGTAATCTTGCCAGCGTTGAAGCTGTTGCTCACCTTGACACTATTGGCGCTCGTCGCCGACTGTCCAACGAGACCGCCAGCAGTAGCGCCAGTGTTGCTGCTCTTAATCTCGCCGGCATTGTAGCTATTCGAGACTGCAACGCCGCCATTGCCGCCCTCGATTTTGGCAACAAGGCCGCCAGCCGCGCCAGTGCCACCAACGGTCACCGTGCCCTTGTTAGAGCAGCCCTTAACCGTAAGAGCGTTACCGCCGGTTTTGCCGACCATACCACCCGCCGCAGTCTTAGCGGACTCTACAGCACCCAGGTTCTCACAATTCGAAATCGTAAGAGAGGGGCCATTGTTGGAGACCGCCGCGATACCTGCAGCGACATTTGAATTACCGGTCGTCTTAACGGCAGCGTTGTTCTTGCAGGAGGTGATCTTAACCTCGCCCGTTGATTTAAACACCTGGCCGCCCAAGATGCCGGCTACGTCCTTGGTCGATGTCAGGGCAACCCCGTTGGTGCAGCTCTCAATGGTGCCCGCATATGCGTTGGCGACGAAAGCGCCAGTCATATATGTGACCTTGGCCGTGCCCTCGAGCGTCAGGTTCTTGATGGTGCCGCCGTTAAGGTAGCCCACCAGAGCCGGGGCTGTCGTTGCAGAGAACGATGTAATACCCGAGATCTTGTGACCTTGGCCGTCAATCGTGCCGGAAAACGCCTTGGTCTCGCCCTTGGCGGTACAGATGGTCGGCAGCTTTCCATCCTCAAGCGTGATGTCGGCGGTGAGCTTGGCGCTCAGGTTATACTCGCCGGCATTAACCTTCGCAACGAACTTGGTGTAGTCGGAAGGGTTGGAGATGACGTAGACGCCGTTCTCATCCTGGGAGAGCTCATCGCTCTCAACCCTGACCGTGTAAGTCTTGGTCGCAGGGTGCCAGTGCTCGAGCAGGGTCGAGGTGTTGCCGGATGCGTTATTGATGTCGCCGTTCTCGTCGGTCTCGGCGGCAACCGTAACCTGCGCGGTGCCCACGGACTCGGCGGTCAACGTGATAGTGCCGTTCTTGGTGACGTAGGCGTCGTCTTTTTTGAGATCGGTGTTGGTGTTGCTCCAGTTTTCATCGGCAACGACGTCACTCGCCTTGATAACACCCTGATTGTCGATGGTCGTCGTGACCTTTGCCTGACGGTCGACCGGAGCATGGTCACACTTGCAGCCCATGCCCTTAACAAAGCACTCGACACCGTGCGCCGCCTCGCAGTCCTCGGGGCATCCGGGCTTACCGCAACCCTTGTACTGCTTGTGGATATACGGCGATACCTTGATCGTCGCCGTCTGACCCTTCTTAAGGGTGATGACGCCGTCCTTGGCAGCATCGGCATCAATCTGGACGGTACCGTGACGATACTGATCCTCGTCATTTGTCGAGCTGGAAGCCGCTTGGGCCGCAACCGTGTCTTGGCCCAGCGTCTCTGCGTAGGCAATCTCGCCCGCAAAAAGCGCCGGCGTCGTCATGGTGACTGTTAACGCCGCAACCGTTGCAAGCTTGCCAAAGCAGCTCAACCTTCCCTTCCAATTCCATTTCATCGGACCGTCACCGGCCCGCTCGGAGCACCTAGCCATGCTCTCACTTCCTTCCTCCAGCATCTCGCCAATATGGCGATAGTCTGATGAATTATATTTTACTGAGAATAATTTCTTGCAAGAATATAAGGCCGATTCCGTCAACGGCAGAACGAATCAATTCAAACAAAAAGTCTGATGCATCTATTTTCGCAGGTAGATACATCAGACTTTCAAAACAGATTGTAATGGTCAAAAGAAATAATTTCCGCGAGCGGCAGAGCTGCATACAGGCGTCAGGTTATTGACGAACCCCCAGCCGTTACGCTAGACGAACATTTTGACGCTCATGTCGACAGGTTTCGCGGTAAAGCACGACGTGGTCACCAGACCATCAACGCCGGTTGCCGCATACTCGGCCGCGTTGTCGGGGCGAATGCCGCCCGCCGCCACCAGAGAGACATGGGGGTCGACCCCGTGCAGCTCTTCCACGAGCGCCGCCAGCTCGGCGACCGGAACCTTGTCAAACTGAATGCCATCGACACCGGCCTTCACCAGCCGACGCGCGCCATCGGCGTTTGCCTCAACGAACAGTTTCTTCTCGATACAGCGACGACGGATCTGCGGCAACAGCTCGATAAACGCGTCGAGCCCCGTCGCCCCCGAGGGTGCCGTCATAAACTTGGTGTGGTTGTCGAACACAAGCACGGTCTCGGAAAGGCCCATGCGGTGCGGGAATGCCCCGCCCGCAACGATTGCCTTGGTCAGCAGGTCTTTGTTGCCCGGCGTGCTCTTGCGTGTGGTGAGCACCTCGCACAGAGGATTGGCACTGTGTGCCGCATCGACCATCTTGCGCGTCTTGGTCGCCACGGCCGAGTAATGGTCGAACATATTCAGACCGACCTTCCACAGCAGGTGCAAATTGGCGGCCGTGCCGTTCACGCGCATAAAGGACTGGCCGGCTTTGACTTTGGAACCCGAGGGCTCAAACCACTCGACCGTCAGGTTGAGCATGGCGGCCATGCGCGCAACCTCCTCTGTGCAGCAGAGCACGCAGTCCTCGCGCGTGTAATACTCCATGGCACCGGGCGTCTCGCCGATGCCCAGAATATGCGTCGTCAGATCGATATAGGGAACGTCCTCGGCAATAAGTTCCTCGAGCCGAGCATCGCTGATACGGATCATATCGGGCATGGGGCCTTCTTTCTCACATTGTTCTCAACAAAGCATAGAATACCGCCTCACGCATCCCAACCACCCCTAAGTTGCGGTGAAATAGTTCCTGAAATGCAACTAGAAAGGCCAATCCAGGAACTATTCCACCGCAACTTCGTTGGCAAACCTGCCAAAAAGGGACAGGTTTATTTTGGTCGGTTTTATCTGGGGAAACGCAGGCGGGGCCCACCCCTTTTGGCAGCTTCATGGGACAAATTAACCAGAAACGTTTACCCCTTTTGGAGAGCCGTATAAAGGCAATGTCACTGCATCTATTTCTTCCGATAGCGGCGATTGCGACTCGTTGGTGAACCCATGACTTCGATAAGCCCCTTCTCGGCCATTTTTGGCAAATGGTAGCGGACGGATGCAACCTTGACCCCCGCTGCCACCGCTATTTCGCGCGCCGTCATGTCAACTCCGGCATTGAGGGCCTCCAGGATCCTATCCGCCGTGGAGGCAGACGATTCTCTGTTCATATCGACAATCTCAAACGTGTCTTTGCCGCACTTTGACAAGACATGTTTATCGACAAGATCCCCGCAGATCAGACGAATGTCATCCGAATCCCACTTCAAGACCTCTCGTATTTTTTGAACATCGCAAACGCACCCATGGTCCCGCATAAACATGAGCAGTGTTTCCTCGCGATTCGTCAATTCGGTGCCCACATGACCCTGAATCCACATGCGGTTTTCAGCGAGCTCCGCCCCGTGCCGGGCAAGTAATACCGTAAACGAATCGGGCTTAACGATAAACTTCGGCCTGCCCAACGAACGAGACTCCATCTCGCGAATCATAGCCGGGATACCAGATCCCTGGCTTTCCGCAACAGCCCCCTCGGCATGTTCTAACGGCGTCGCCCCCATCAGGCTCATGAGCTTTGGGTTTCGACAGCGCGATTCCCCGTCCGCGAGATTGTCAACCGTCTTTCCACCCCAAAGCCCGCCGGGGTTTTTGATCTCTATTCTGTCTGGGTAGACATCGACACTCACGGCCTGCCCCACGAACATGGGCGAATATTCTCGATGGATGCAAGCGTTCGCCAAGGCCTCGCGCAAAACCTCCTGCGGAACTTCCCAATCCTCCCTTCTACCAGCGCCTTGCACTATCGCCGCCTTGCGCAAGTTTCGCCCGATCGCGGCGAGAGCATCTTCGATACAAGCCGGAATCGGACCATCGCACAACTGGCGGTCAATAAACCGGGGCTGTCCGGATGCAGATTTTTCCACATCGGAATGAACGGCAACATCAATCATCAGCTTGGGATAGAACTGTTGGGGATAAATCCCTGCCGACAGAAGCCCCGCAAGCTTCACGGCACCATCTTTTGTAACGATATTAAGTCGGACCATCTGCTTTTCCAGCGTATCGGCCCCGCGCAAAACGCGCGGGGTCTGCAACCGACGATTCGCGATAATTGACCGCACGACATCTGGATCCAAATCCTCAATCGTCGCCTCTGGGACCACCGTACTGTCCGCATCGCTCGGAAGCAATGCGCTCTGCAGCTCATATAGTTCAGCGGGTGACATCTTGATATCTTTGTCATCCACGCGTTTATAGCTACCATTCTGCACGCCGCGCGCCTCGATATAGCAGGGCTTCGCTTTGAGCTCAAGTTCAAAGATGCGTACCAGCAGCACTTGCAGCCCGTCGACCTCGCCCCGATCAAGCTCATACCGTGGCGCATGGGCCACCACTGCTGCTGAGCCCCCGTCCCCGATACCCGAAACAAACTGATCGCGCACCCTGTCGATAGCAAAGCTAGCTGAGGGAACAAACCCTTCGGCCTCGTTCAGGCCTAAGATAATGAGCCCGCCCGCAGTGTTCGCGAAAGCGCTCACCGTCTCCCATACATCTGCGCTCAGCTTATTCGTGCAGGCTTTAACTTCTACCGAAGCGTCATCGGTCCCCCGTCTGCGAAGACGCTCGACGATAAGACCAAGAGGTTCATCCAGCAACATTGGCATTCCGTCTCTCTAAATTAATAGACTTATCTCTCTAAAGTTTAGTATATCTCTCTAACTTTAGAGAGATAAGTTCCTTATTTTAGAGAGACATTTAGAGAGATATATCAAATTCGCTGGTAGGCTGCCCGCAAACGTCTCTCTAATCGATTCTCGCTTTAGAGAGACGTTTAGAGAGACGAGCGCAATCTCTCTAACTTATGCTTTCAGTTTTAGAGGCCACACATCCCAACCACCCCATAACTTGCGGTGAAATAGTTCCTGAAATGCAGCCAGAAGGGCCATCTAGGAACTATTCCACCGCAACTTTATGTGGGACAAGGTAATCAGATGTGTTTGTCCCAAATCTTAAGTATTTGTTCGATGGAACGGCTCGTAGCGGCACCTGCTAGACTGGTAGATTCCCAACCGACTATCCAGGAGCCGCAATGTCGCGCAAGTCCGTCTACAAGCAAGCTCTTTCCATCGGCACCGCCGTGGTGCTGGGGTTTGCGCTGTTTACGGGATCGCTCGACGGCGCGCCCAAGCTGCTGTCGCCGCAAAGCGATGAGCAGGCGGCGGCTCTGGCCGAGAAACAAGACGAGAGCCCTAGCCGCACCGACGACGAGGCGGACCTGGTCGCCCGGCTCGAATCGGGGACGGCAAGCTCCGCGGACTTCGAAGGCAGCCCGGACACCGGCGATGGCTCCGAGGTCACCACAACCGACACCGGCGGCGACACCGACTCGGATGGCTCCGTCACCCCCATCGACGAGGTCGAAAACCCCGACCTCGACCGCGCCCGCGGTGTATACCTCAGCAGCATTCCCGATTACGCCGGCAACCCCTATGTCGCCCTGCGTGCCGATAGCACGCACCCGCTGGGCACGCCGTCGTTCACGCTCGACGAGTACGAGCGCGCCACCGAAGAAGGCTGCTTTAAGAAGTTCTCCAAGCTCGACAGTCTGGGGCGCACCCGCAAGGCACTCGCCTGCGTAGGCCCCGAGTCGCTCGGCCAGGGCAAGCGCGGCGACATCTCGCGCATTCATCCCGCCGGCTGGCATCAGCAGCGCTACGACTTCATCCCCGGCCAGAGCCTCTACAACCGCTGCCACCTTATCGCCTGGTCACTCTGCGGCGAAAACGCCAATCGCAAGAATCTCCTCACCGGCACGCGCTATCTCAACGAGACGGGCATGCTGCCTTTTGAGGAGCAGGTCCTCGACTACATCCGCGACACGGGCAACCACGTGCTCTACCGCGTCACCCCCATGTACAACGAAGAGGAACTCGTCTGTCGCGGCGTTCGTCTGGAGGCGCAATCGGTCGAGGACCATGGCAAGACGCTCTGCTTCCACGTGTACTGCTATAACCTGCAGCCGCACGTGCAGATCGACTACGCCACCGGCCGCAACCAGGCATCGGGGGATTAGAGCCGACCGCGCCGCCCCATCATCCCAAAGCAAAAATGATCCGTTTTCCTCCGTCGCATGCAGATCAAAAAGGGCCGCCCCGGTTACCCAGGGCGGCCCATTCGTCAGCACCTATACTTCAGGCAAGACCACACGCTACTTAGCGCGGTCCTCCTCATAGCGCTCGACCAGCTTGGCCTGAACGTCGTAGGGCACCTGCTCGTAGCCAGCGGGCTTCATGGTAAAGTCGCCCGTACCGCGTGTGATGGAGCGCAGACGCGTCGAGTAATCCGTCAGCTCGGCGAGCGGAGCCTGGGCGATGACCACGGTGTCGCCGCGCTCATCGGTCTCCATGCCCGTCACGCGACCGCGCGAGGCCGAGATGTCGCCCATCACGGCGCCGGCATAGCTCTCGGGAATGGTCACGGTGATCTCCTCGATGGGCTCCAGCACCACTGGGTCGGCATCGGCGCACGCCTTGCGCAGGCCAATGCGAGCCGCCGCGCGGAACGCCATCTCGTTGGAGTCGACGCTGTGATACGAACCGTCGTACACCGCAACGCGAATTCCGGTGAGCGGATAGCCGGCGATAATGCCGTCCTTCATGGTCTCCTGCACGCCCTTGTCCACGGCGGGGATGAGCGAACGCGGAATGCGGCCGCCCACGACCTCGTCCACAAACTCATAGCCGTCGCTCGTGCCGTCGGGCCCAATGAGCGGCTCCACGCGCAGCCAGCAGTCGCCGTACTGGCCGGCGCCACCGGTCTGTTTCTTGTGACGGCCCTGAGCACTCGCCGTGCGGCGAATGGTCTCGCGATACGGAATGCGGATCGGCACGCTCTTGGCCGCAACCTTGGTGCGGTCCTCCAGGCGGTTAAGCAGCACCGAAACCTGTGCCTCGCCTACTGCGGAAATGATGGTCTGACCCGTCTCCTCGTCGCGGTCGATGCTCATGGTCGGATCGGCCTTGCATGCCTTCTCGATAAACGTGTAGAGCTTCTCCTCGTCGCCTCGGTTCTCGGCCTCGATGGCAATGCGGTACTGCGAGTTGGGGAACTTGAACGCCGCTGCCTCGACCTTACCGGTAATGGAGAGCGTATCGCCCGTCTCGGCCGCCAGTTTGGGCGCCACGATGATATCGCCGGCGTAGGCGTGACCGACCTCGGTCATGTCGCGGCCGCACATCACATACAGGTGAGCCAGACGGTCGCTCTTGCGCGTGCGGGCGTTGACGAGCTCAAGACCCGGCTCAAGCGTACCCGTCAGCACCTTGATAAAGCTGATGCGACCCTGTTGCGGATCGGCCAGCGTCTTAAACACAAACGCCACCGGGCGGTCGTCATCGCTCGAGATCTTGAGCGAATCGCCGTCGATGAGCGGCATCTCGCCGTAGTCGGTCGGTGCCGGGAAGTACGTGGCGATGTCGTCCATCAGCGAGTTGACGCCCTGCTCCTTAATGCAATCGCCCGCAAAGACCGGCACAAAGATGCGCTCGGCGATCGCCTTGGACAACAAGCCCTCAAGCTCCTCCTGCGTCAGCGTCTCCTCGCCTTCCAGGTACTTCATCATCAGCTCGTCGTCGGCCTCGGCCACCAGTTCGCACAGATGGTCGTGTGCCTCCTCGGCCTGGGCACGATACTCATCGGGAATCTCCGACTCAACGGCCTCGGCGCCGTTGCAGTGGCGCGCCTTCATGCGCACCAGGTCGATGATGCCGTCAAAGTCCTCGCCCTCGCCCCAGGGAAGGGTTACGGCGCCCAGACGCGTGCCAAAGCGCTCCTGCAGCAGCTCCATGGTGGTCGCAAAACTGGCCTCGGGACGCGACAGGCGGTTCACGAACACCGCGCGCGCCAGGCGAAGGTCCTCGGCTGCATACCAGAGCTTGACGGTCGTCGGCTGCGGGCCTGCCTCGGCGTCGACCACGAACAGAGCCGTCTCGCAAACACTCATCGCCGCGAAGGCGTCGCCGATAAAATCGGGGTAGCACGGGGCATCGAGCACGTTGATGCGGGCGCCCTTCCAGTCGATCGGCGCGATGGTCGTCGAGATGGAAAACGCACGCTTGACCTCTTCGGGGTCGTAGTCGAGCGTGGGCTTGGTGCCGTCGTGGCCACCCAGGCGGGCGGTCTTGCCGGAAAGGTGGAGCATGGCCTCGGCGAGTGAAGTCTTGCCCACCCCGCCTTGGCCTACGAGCACCACGTTCCTTACGTTGCCGGTCTTGGGAGCACCCATGATGACCTCCTTGCAGGGTCGCGCGCAATGCGCGACGCCAACGGGGAGAGTTCGCGGTCGATGCCGTCCCGTGAGCAGCATGGTCGGCAACCGAGCCGACTCCCCCTCCAAATGTCCTATGCCACCACCCTACCCTTGCAGCCGCCTGTCCATGCATACCTTTCGGCACGCGTATAGATACGGGCGGCGAGAGGAGGGAGCAGACATGAAAGGCGATTGTTGGGCCCCACCGATGTAAATAAAAACCGCCGCAGACCAAAAGACCTGCGGCGGTTTCGCCTCATTAAACAGTTGAGTAAATAGCTGAGCTTACCCCTCGATACGGCTCAAGAACTCGCGCGTACGCTGCTCGCGCGGATGGTCGATCACCTGCTCGGCAGGGCCCTCCTCGACAATGCGGCCGCCATCCATAAAGACCACGCGGTCGGCAACATCACGCGCGAACTGCATCGCGTGCGTCACGATCACCATCGTCATATTCTGCGCCGCGAGGTCCTTGATGACACGCAGCACCTCGGCCGTCAGCTCGGGGTCGAGTGCCGAGGTCGGTTCGTCAAAGAACAGGATTTCCGGGTCGAGCGCCAGGGCGCGGGCAATACTCACGCGCTGCTGCTGACCGCCCGAAAGCTCACAGGGCACCTTGTTCTCGTTGCCCGTAAGCCCCATCTGCGCAATTAGCTCGTGCGCGCGGGCCTCCGCCTGCTCGCGTGGGCGCTTGAGTACGCGGATCGGTGCGTCGGTGATGTTTTTCATCACGGTATAGTGAGGGAACAGATTGTAGTTCTGGAACACCAGGCCAAAGCGCGAGCGCGCCCGCTTGGGCACATCGCCCTTCGCATAGACCGCGCCCGAGCCCGCGTCCGTCGCGACCGCAAGATCGCCAAACGAGAGCGAGCCGCCGTCGAGCGTCTCGAGCAGCGTGGCACAGCGCAGCAGCGTAGACTTACCGCCACCCGAAGGCCCGATAATCGCCACGACCTCGCCACGCTTCACCTCGAGCGAGATATCCTTAAGCACCTCATTGCCACCAAACGCCTTACGGGCGCTTTCGATTTTCATCACTGAATTAGTCATGGTAATAGTCCAGCTTCTTTTCGGCAGCGCCCAGCAGCATCTCGATCACGAAGTTAAAGACCCAGTAGATGAGTGCCGCAATCGCAAACGGCACCATGCTCACCTGCGAGGCGACCAGTGCCTTGGCCGTCGAGAACATCTCGCCCACACCGATGGCGAACGCCAGCGACGTGTCCTTGACCAGCGTGATGATCTCGTTGCCCATCGCCGGCAAAATGCGCTTGGCGACCTGCGGCATCACGATATACAGAAACGTCTGCACGCGCGAATAGCCCAGCACCTCGGCTGCCTCATATTGGCCGCGCGGAATGGACTGCAGGCCCGAGCGATAGATCTCGGCAAAATAGCCGGCGTAGTTGATGATGAACGCCACGACGCACGCCGTCCACTTGGAATCGGGCGTGAGCGAAATGCCGAACACATAGTATGGGGCAAAGTAGATGGCAAACATCTGCAGCATCAGCGGCGTGCCGCGCATGACCGAAATGTAGATACGCGCGATCCAACGAAGCGGCGCGATCTTACTCATGCGCATAAACGCCACGGGGATTCCCAGCGGAATCGACCCCAGCAGTGTCAGCACAAATAGCCGCAGGCTGACCAGGAACCCCTGGCCAAGCATCTGCATCATGACTTGGATAGACAACCTATGCTCTCTTTCGCGACAACAGAACAGCGAACCCAATGCTAAAGCGGGTTTTCCAGGTGCCCGAGTTTGCCGTGAAAGAGGAGCGCCGCGTACTAAATGTACGCAAGCGACGGTTTGAACGGCAAAATCGGGTGCCTGGGAAAGCCGCTATTTCAAAACCCAGTTGTCGAAGGAAAGACCATAGCTTGAATACTTGTCGCACAGGTCCTTGACCGTGCCGTCCTCGTAGAGCGCCTTGAGCGACTCGGTCACGGCGTCGGCAGACTTGGTGTCGCCCTTCTTAAAGCCGACGGCGTAGTGCTCGCTGGACAGCGGCTCATCAAGCTGCGTATAGGCATCGGGCTTGGCGGCAAGCTGATACTGAGCGATCGAGAGGTCGCAGGCAACAGCATCGACAGCGCCGCTCTCGAGCTGCATAAACGCCGTGTTGTACTCGCCGATGGTGTCGAGCGTGGCAAACGTCGCAGCCAGATCCTTCTGGTCGCCCTCGAGCACGTCCTGCGCGGCGGAATCGGTCTGGGTGATCACGGTCTTGCCGGCAAGGTCGTCCCAGCTCTTGATGCCCGCGTCCTTCTTGACCACGAGCACCTGCTCGTTGAGCATGTACGGATCGGAGAACGTGTAGTCGTCCTCGCGGCCCTCCATAGTAAAGCCGTTCCAGATGCAGTTGATGGCGCCCGAGTTGAGCAGCGTGTCCTTGGCATCCCAGTCGATGGCCTCATACTCAACGTCCCAGCCCTGCTTGTCGGCAACGGCCTTGGCAAGGTCGAGGTCAAAGCCGGTGTACTCACCGTCGTCGCCCACAAAACCATACGGAGGATAGGACTTGTCAAAGCCCACCACGAGCTTCTTGGACTCCGCAGCGCCCTTAACATCCTTGGCTGCGGCAGAACCAGCTGCGGAGCCCTTGTCGGCACCGCCGCAGCCTACCAGGCCGAGGCCGAGCACCGTGGCAAGCGAACCGGCTAGACCAACAAACTGACGACGAGACATATCGGTATTCATGGTATCCCCCTTGATAGCACTTTAGTTAGGTAAAGTGAGTCATGTAACGTTCAGAATCATACACTCTACCTTGATAAAGTACAAGAGAGGTTGCCCGCCGGGTGCCGGGGCAGGGGTTAAGTTTGCTGCTCTACAGTCCTGCTCACGACGGAGAGCACATTAAGTGCTCTCCTGTTCGTGCGGAACTCGCGACAAACTTAACCCCTGCCCCGGCACCCGGCGGGCAAACGTCGTTGTGCTTATCACTGACACCGATAAACCGCTTGTGTATCGTCTGCTGGGTTGGCACGGTACAATGCTTGTGGCTTTCAATTTATAAATTAGTGGGGTTAATTCATGGCAGAATCTCGTGCTGAGCGTAAGGCTCGGCGTGCTTTAATCCAGGCGGCTGAGGGGTCGGAGGAGAAAAAGGCTCCTAAGAAATCTAAGACGTCTAAGGATGCAAAGGTTAAATCTAACAAGGGCAAGACAAAGGGTGAGCGTTCTGGTGCTCGTCAGGCTGGAACCAAAGATTCCGAAGCTCGCTCTAAGCGTTCTTATAAAGGCTCGGCCAAGCCTGCTCGTAAGGCTGTGGATTCCAAGTCGCCTTGTTCCATCATGAAGGCTTGTGGCGGATGTACGGCGCTTAATCGTCCGTATAAAAAGCAGCTGGCTGCTAAGCAGGCTGCTATGGAGGAGCTTTTTGCCTCGCTTTGTGAGCGCGAGGGTATCGTCGTTGATCCTATTCGCGGTATGGATGTTACCCTGGGCAATCCGGGCAAGTATCCTGCGCCGCGTGGCTTTCGTCATAAGGCCGCCACTCCTTTTGCTCCTGGCAAGGAGGGCGCCGTTCGCTGCGGCTTCTTTGAGCGTGGCACGCATAGAATCGTTGCCGTGCCCGAGTGTCCTGTCGAGGCGCCGGGTGCTCGTCAGATTCTCAACGGTATTGCACGCGAGGCAGAACGCCTGCACATTCCTGCCTTTAACGAGGACAAGCATCTGGGGCTGCTTCGCTATGCCGTCGTTCGTTGTGGCTGGCGCACCGACCAGATCATGGTTACGCTCGTGACCGCCCAGCGCGATCTTCCGCATGCGCAGGAGTTCTTTGAGGCCGTCGCCGCACTCGATCCGCATATCGTCACCGTTGCCCAAAATATCAACGGCCGTCCCGGCAATGCCATCCTGGGCGAGGAGACCCGCATCGTCCATGGCGCCGAGTGTATGCGTGACCAGCTGCTCGGCTGCGAGTTCGATATCTCCCCCACCGCGTTTTACCAGACCAACCCGCAGCAGACCGAGCTGCTCTATCAGCTCGCGATTGACGGCATGGACCTGCAGCAAGGCGACGTGCTTATGGACGCTTACTGCGGCAGCGGCACCATCGGTCTGTGCGCCGCAAAAGATGCCCAGGACAAGGGCGCAGGCATTATACTGCTCGGCGTGGAGCGCAATCCCGCCGGCATCGCCGACGCGCGTCGCAACGCCGAGCTCAACGGCCTAACCCGCAACGCATGGTTTATGGCCGACGACGCGACCGACTATATCCTCGATGCCGCCGACAACAACGAGCGCGTTGACGTTCTCTCCATCGACCCGCCGCGCGCCGGCTCTACGCCCGAGTTTCTTGAGGCCGCCTGCACGCTCAAGCCGCGCCGCATCACCTACATCAGTTGCAACCCCGTGACCCAGGAGCGCGACCTGTACCAGCTCCTCGACGGCGGCTACCGCCTACTCAAAATCACACCGGTCGACATGTTCCCCCATACCGACCACACCGAGACCGTCGCGGTCCTCGAGCGTCGCTAATCACCAGCACAAGAAAGGGGCGGCCCGTCTGGACCGCCCCTTTTCATAGCGATGCGAACGCCGTTACATGCTCTTGCGCAGGTCGCACACACCAGCCGCTGCCATCTCACGCAGCAGCGTCTCGCGATCGCGCGTCACAATCAGATCCAGCGGGAAGTGAATCTCATCGAGCATCTTGCGCGCGTGATCGAGCTTGCCAATGGCCATGCCAATGTGGGCATCGGTCGACACGCCAATACCCACGCCCAGCTCGGCGCAGCGCTCGGCGATCTTGCGGCATACGGCCCAATGCTCAGTGTCGACACCGTGTTCAAGACTATGGTTGTTGATCTCGATGATCTTGTGCTTGGCCTTGGCCGCCAACAGCACCTCATCGATATCGAACGGCACGCCCGAACGACCCGCATGCCCAAGCATGAACACCTTGGGGTGCTCCAGGGCATTGATGTACATCTGGGTCGTTTGGGCGAGCGTCGCGCCTTCGGCAAACTGCGGGTTATGCACGCTTGCCACCAAATAATCCAAATTACGCGTCACCAAATCGAACAGCGAATGCTCACGACTATACGGATCGCCGGCGATATCGAGCGAAACGGGAATGTCTTCGCCAAACAAGCTGCCGTCCAGCGAAACGATATCAGCCTCGGCACCACGCAGCACCAGCACGCCGCTCCAAATGCGCGGCCAGATATCCTGGTTAATAAAGAATTGGAAACTGCGCAGGTCATTGGGACAAGGCGTAACCATCGAGCTTAAATGATCGGCGGAACCGAGCACCTGAAGGCCGCGCTCCGCCGCCCAATAGATGTTCTCCTCGATGGTTGAGTACGCATGCGCAGAGAACATCGTATGAGTATGAATATCACAAGAAAGAAGGTAGGGCATCGGGTCTCCTTGTCCAGTATGGCCGTCGCGTATATTCATTGTACGCATAGCTTTCGGCAGTCGTAAAACTGCTTCATCCCAATCACACAACGGCATAGACAACGGGGTCTGGCTTAAAACCAAACCCCGTTTCACGTAAAACATTGTAAGCAGAGCGCTTTACTTTCGACGATATTCGTCGGCCAGCTGCTTCCAGGCAGGCAGAGAGTTGACGATTGTCTCATAGCTCACGCAGTAGCCCAGGCGGAACCAGCCCGGCATGCCAAAGCTATCCGAAGGCACCGCGAGCAGCTCATGCTTCTTCGCGCGCTCACAGAACGCATTCGCATCGGACTCCAGCGCTTTCACCCATAGGTAGAACGCGCCATCCGGCTCAACATAGGTGTAGCCGTACTCCGCTAGTGCATCGGTAAGCGCGGTGCGGTTGCGAGCATAGGCCTCGACATCGCTCGGTTCATCAATGCAGTCGATGATTACACGCTGGAAGAGCGCCGGTGCACACACGAAGCCCAGCGTACGGGCGGCACCGGCAACGGCGGGCATTAGACGAGCTGCCTGAGGATTCGTATTGGGAACCAGGATCCACCCGACGCGCTCGCCCGGTAGCGAAAGCGACTTGGAATACGAGTAGCACACGATGGTGTGCTCGTAGATCGAAGGCACCCAAGGCACCTCGGCGCCATAGACAATCTCGCGATACGGCTCATCAGAGATGAGCATAATCGGATTCTCGGGATCGCGCTGAGCGTTGGCCTCGCGCAGAACATTGGCCAGTCGCGTCAGCGTGTCGCGTGTATATACGGCACCGGTCGGATTGTTGGGCGAGTCGATGATGACGGCAGCCGTCTTATCGGTAATCGCCTTGAGCACGTTACTCACGCTCAGCTGGAACGTATCTTCATCGGCGAGCGCCTCAACACACGTGCAGCCGGCCTTCTCAATCCACACGCGATACTCCGGAAAGTACGGGGCGATAACAACAACCTCATCGCCCGGGTTCGTAACGGCGTTGAGCGTGCAGGTGAGCGAAGCCGCGGCACCCACCGTCATAAAGACGTCCTTGCCCTCATAGCTCGTGCCAAAGCGACGGTTGAGCGAGTCGGCGACGGCCGCTCGACATTGCGGCAGACCCGGCGCAGGCGTGTATCCATGCAGCTGGTCGCTCGGCAGCTCCAAGGCCTTCTTAATGGACTCAGCCACGGCGGCAGGTGCCGGAACGCTCGGGTTACCCAGCGAAAAATCGAATACGTTCTCCGCACCGATCTGTGCCTTGCGCTCAAGGCCATAGCTAAAGATCTCACGGATGATGGAGCTTTCCGCACCGCGAGCATACATAGTTTCGTTGATCATCTGTTCCCCTTTCGCATAGGCGCTATTGTACGCTTTAGCTGAGCAAAGTGCCGCAGCAATGTTGATTGGGGACAGACTTAAATTGAACTGCGTCCCGAATCTTGGCCTTCTTTATTAGAAGCGAACACTAGGACGCT
>CAVCHM010000027.1:0-29224 GCA_963602135.1 bacterium
AGTCTCGAAAGGTGGGCCATGTGTCCCATGTTTGCGTTGCCGCCGCCTATCGCGTGCCATAGAAATCCGCGATGGCCAGGTACGCTGACGCTCGTGTGCTTATGGGCTAGACTTAGCACCATTATGTGATCGATACGGTCGGCCGGCGTCGGCCGCCCGACCGATGTATATGACTTGAAGGTGCATGCGTATGAGCCAAGAGATGATGGATAAAACCTGTCGCGGTTTTGCCGAGGCACTGGCTGCGCGTGAGCCCGTTCCCGGTGGCGGCAGCGCGAGCGCTTTTGTGGGCGCTCTGGGCGCCTCGCTTTGTGGGATGGTCGCGCGTTACGGGGCAACCAATCCCGCGCTTGCTGATCGTGCGGATGACCTGACGAGCGCATTTGCCCAGGCGGATGAGTTGGCGCAGGAGCTTGTGGGTCTGGTCGCCGAGGACGTTTGTGCCTACGGCCAGGTGTCTGCGGCATACGGTATTCCGCGCGATGATCCGTCTCGACCCGCGGCGATTCAGGATGCGCTGCATGTGGCCGCCATGCCGCCGTATCGCATCATGGATGCCTGCGGCCGTGCGTTGGCGCTGCTCGAGGACATGGCAGACAAGGGCTCTCGACAGCTGTTGTCCGACGTGGCATGCGGTGCCGTGTTCTGCCGTGCCGCCATGCAGGGTGCGAGCTTGACGCTCTTTGCGAATACCATGTCCATGAAGGATCGCGCTCGTGCCGAGGAGCTCGAGGCGGCGTGCGATGAGCTGCTCGATACGTGGCTGCCGCGCGCCGATGCGCTGGCACGCCGCGCCGCCGACGCTGCAAGAAAGAGGGGATAGCCATGGCCGAACTGCTAAAGGGCGCTCCCGTTGCTCGTGCTTTGACTGAGGAGCTTGCTGCCCGTTGCACCGCCCTGCGCGAGCGCGGTGTTGTTCCGACGTTGGCTATCGTTCGTGTGGGCGAGCGCGAGGACGACCTATCCTACGAGCGCGGTGCGCTTAAGCGCTGCGAAAAGGTGGGCATCGAAGCTCGTCGCGTTTTGCTTCCTTCCGATGTTTCGCAGGACGAGCTGTTGGCGGCGATCGAGGACATCAATGCTGATTCGGCTGTTCATGGCTGTCTGCTGTTCCGTCCGCTGCCCGCCGGTCTTGACGAAGACGCCGTTGCCGCGGCGCTCGATCCCGCCAAGGACGTTGACTCCATGACGCCAGCTTCGCTGCTTACCGCGCTTTCGGGTCGCGGCGAGGGTTTTGCCCCCTGCACGGCTGAAGCCGTTCTGACGATTCTGGATCACTATGGCGTTGAACTGGACGGTGCCAAGGTTGCCGTTGTCGGTCGCTCGCTGGTGATTGGCCGTCCTGTTGCCGCCATGCTTACGGCGCGCAATGCTACCGTGACGACATGCCACACGCACACGCGCGACCTTGCTGCCGAATGCCGTGCTGCCGACATTGTCGTTGCCGCGGTCGGACACGCACGCACGATTGGCGCAGATGCGGTTCGCGAGGGCCAGACGGTCATCGATGTGGGCATTACCTGGGACGAGGCGGCCGGCAAGTTGGTTGGCGACGTCGATTTTGATGCCGCGGAGCCGGTTGTTGGCGCCATCACGCCCGTGCCGGGCGGCGTGGGCGCCGTAACGACGGCGATTCTCGCCAAACACGTGATTGAGGCGGCGGAGCGTGCATCGAAATAGGCATTTTTGACCACAGGAGCTGCCAGCGCCGTGGTTTCGCCCTTTTTGTGCCGAAGCGATACACTGTTACCGTTTGATTTCTTCGCTCAAGGAGGATGCGCATGCCGTGCACAACGATTTTGGTTGGTAAGAACGCGAGCTATGACGGGTCGACGCTGGTCGCCCGCAACGAGGACTCGTCCAACGGGGTGTTTGAGCCCAAGCGCATGCGCGTGGTGCACCCCAACGAGCAGCCGCGCGTCTACACGAGTGTCCTGAGCCACCTGACGATCGAGCTGCCCGATAACCCCATGCGCTACACGAGCGTCCCCGACGTTATCCCCGGTCACGGCATCTGGGCCGAGGCCGGCTTCAACGAGCTCAACGTCGGCATGTCCGCAACAGAGACGCTCACCACCAATGAGCGTGTTCGCGGTGCCGACCCGCTCGTCGACTACGTGCCCGCCAAGGGCAACGAGGGCGAGGACGGCTACGTTCCGGCGCAGCCCGGCGGCCTGGGCGAGGAGGACATGGTGACCCTGGTGCTGCCGTACGCCAAGTCTGCTCGCGACGGCGTGCGCATCCTGGGCGACCTGCTTGAGCGCTATGGCACCTACGAGAACAACGGCATCGCTTTTAGTGACGTGGACGAGATCTGGTGGCTCGAGACCATCGGCGGCCACCACTGGATCGCCAAGCGCGTGCCCGACGACGCCTATGTGACCATGCCCAACCAGCTGGGTATCGACAGCTTTGACCTGGACGACGCCGAGGGCGCCCAGGCCGACCACATGTGCTCTGCCGACCTGCGTGCCTGGATGGCCGAGTGGCACCTGGACCTGACGCTGGGCGTCGAGGGCGACGGCTCGGCCGCGGTCTTCAACCCGCGCGAGGCTTTTGGCTCGCACAGCGACAGCGACCATGTCTACAACACGCCGCGCGCCTGGTACATGCAGCGCTGCCTCAACCCCAGTGACGTATGGGACGGCCCCGACGCCGACTTTACGCCCGAGAGCGACGATATCCCCTGGAGCCGCGTGCCCGAGCGCAAAGTGACCATCGAGGACATCAAGTACGTGCTCTCCAGCCACTACCAGGGCACGGAGTATGACTGCTATGGCAGCAAGGGCACGCCCGCCACGCGCGGCGCCTATCGTCCCATCGGCATCAACCGCAACAGCCAGCTCGCCGTGCTGCAGCTGCGCCCCTATGCGCAGCCAGCCTACCGTGCCGTGCAGTGGATGGCCTTTGGCTCCAACTCGTTTAACGCGCTGGTCCCGCTGTACGCTAACGTCGAGACCATGCCCGAGTACTACGCCGACACCCAGGCACGCGTGACGTCCGAGAATTTCTATTGGGCCAACCGCCTGATCGGTGCCTTGGCCGATGTTCGCTTCCATGAGTGCGGTCGCGCGGTCGAGGATTATCAGGAGAAGGTCGGCGGCATGGGCCACAAGCAGATTCACGACGTCGATGCCGCCGTGGCCGCGCTGCCCGAAGCCGAGGCGCCCGCCGAGCTCGCCCGCGCCAACGAGGAGTTTGCCGAGCGCGTGCGGGTGGAGACCGATGCTCTGTTGGGCAAGGTGCTCTACACCACGAGCTGTGCCATGAAGAACTCCTTCGCGATGAACGACAACGTAAGGTAAAGGCAACCTTGCAGCGAACGAGCGGGGCAAACGCCGTCAAAGGCTTTGGCCCGCTCGATTTCTATCTTGGCGGTAAAACGATTTTGTGTCGTTCACTCAATCTTGGGTACAAGAAGTCCAATGCAGTTGTTCATGATTGGAGCCAACCATGGTTATGAAACTCGATCAGCTTGTTAACGGTGCCATCAACGTGGGCTTCGGCGCCGCCGCCGTTGCCGTCGAGGGCGGCAAGAAGGTTCTCGACGACCTCGGTACCAAGGGCGAGCAGGTCCGCAAGGATGCCGGCACCCCCGATATCGCCCGCAGCGTGTCCGATATGTTCGAGCAGGCGGGTGGCACCATCTCCGACCTGACCGAGCGCCTGGGCATGCAGGGCGAGACTGCGGCACAGCGCGTGCTCGATGAGCTCATCCTGGCTCGCGTCCGCGTTATGACCGCCCCCGAGCGCACGGCCTTCCTGGCCCATGTGCGCGACATCGTCGATTCGGTCGAGGACAACGTGACCTCGGTGCCCGTCGAGTCTGTTGAGCCCGACGACGCAGAGGACGCCGAAGAGGCCGAGTAGCAGCGCAGATGGCAGATTCCACCACCGATTACAACAATCTAGATCCCTTGGGTGACGAGACGGCGGTTGTCGACGAGGTCGATGCCGCCGTCTCGGGCGCTCGCAAGAAGCCGCGCGCTGTCGATATGGTCCCCGAGGAGCCCGACGCGATGGCGCCGGATGAGGAATACCAGCTCACGCCGGCAGGTCGTCGTGAGCGCATTGGGCAGATCGTTCGCCTGATCAAAAAGTATCGCGTGTGGGACAACCTCACGCCGGTGCGCCTGCGTCGTCTGCTTGAAGAGCTCGGCCCTATGTTCGTCAAGATGGGGCAGATTCTGGCTAACCGCTCCGAGATTTTGCCGCAGCGGTTTTGCGACGAGCTGCGTCGTCTGCGCTCCGATGTAGAGCCGGTGCCGTATGAGGTAGTGCTCCGGTGTCTGGAAGAGGAGTACGGCCAGCGCCTGGGGCAGATGTTCGACGCGATCGATCCCAATCCGCTCGGAAGCGCGTCGCTCGCGCAGGTACACCGTGCCCGCCTGGTGACCGGCGAGGACGTGGCCGTTAAGGTGCAGCGCCCCGGCGCGCAGCAGGTGATGGCTCAGGATATCGACATCATCCGTTCGGTGGTGCGTATCGTCTCAAAGTTCGTCAACACCGACCAGTTTGTTGACCTGCACGGCGTGGTCGAAGAGCTGTGGACCTCGTTTCGCGAGGAAACCAACTTTTTGGCCGAGGCCAAAAACCTCAACGATTTCTATGAGTTCCATAAGAGCGTCCATGGCGTGTCGTGTCCCAAATCCTACTTGGACCTTTGCACTGAGCACGTCGTGGTCATGGACTACATTGACGGCATCTCGATTGCCGATCCCGAGCGCCTGGTGGCCGAGGGCTATGACCTGGAAAAGATCGGCTCGGCGATTGTCGAGGACTATTCGACGCAAGTGCTCGATGACGGCTTTTTCCATGCCGACCCGCATGCGGGAAACATCATCCTCAAGGACGGCATCGTCTACTTTATTGACCTGGGCATGGTTGGGCGCATGTCGAGCCACGACCGCGGTATCGTTAAGGACATGATTTTCGCCGTGGCCGAGGGCGACGTGCCCAAGCTCAAGGATTCGCTTATGCGCTTTGCCGTGACGCGCGGCGACTCGGCCGAGCTCGACCATTCGGCCTTTCTGTCCGATTTGGACTTTATCGTTGCCGACTTTGCGGGCCTCGACCTTAAGGACCTGGATATCGGCGAGTTTTTGACCTCGCTGCTAAACCTGGCGCGCAAAAACGACGTTGAGCTGCCGAGTGTGGTGACGATGTTTGCCCGCGGCATGGTGACACTCGAGGGTCTGCTGACCGAGTACATGCCCAACGTCAACATGATCCAGATTATCCAGACGCACATCAAAAACGAGAAGAGCACCTATGCGCGCATGCGCGATATGGGGCGCGATCTTGCCGCGAGCAGCTATCGCGCGGCAAAAGGCTCGCTCGAGGCGGCCGAGTATCTGGGCTTGGCGTCGCGCATGCTCACGCGCGGCCAGCTTAAGGTGAACACGCAGATTATGAGCAGCGATAAGGCGCTGCGACAGCTGGGTGGAATTATCGACCGCATGTCGATGGCAATTGTGATCGCCGGTCTGTTTATCGGTTCGTCGGTGGTGTACTACGCGCGTATCGAGCCGGTTGTGTTTGGTATCCCGGTCATTGGCTTTATGGGCTATGTGAGCGCGCTGGTGCTGGCGCTGATGCTGGGCCGCGAGATCTGGCGCAACAGCCACGGCGGCAAGCGGTAACGATTTCCCGGGGTCGGGGAAACGGGTTATTTTGCCTTGCGTCGCGCCGGCGTGGGCTGGTCCGAACAAAACTATGCCGGTTTACGGGGCTGGAGTGCCGAACCTCGACCATGCCGAAATTCGCGCTTTTAAAAGCGCAGGTAGATGAGTCGTTGGTTTTCGAAAATGGCAGATATGGTTGCGAGGTGCTGAATCATCCCCGTAATCCGGCATAGTTTTGAAACGGGCTATTCTTGCAAGGTCCGCCGACAGCCCTTCCTATCGCAAACCATAGCTTTTACCTTGGGCTTCGCCTGCGTGCGGGGCCCTTTTGCGTGCTACCATACTGACAGTAATAATCGATGGCCTAGATGGTGGTGCGGAGACGCACGAATGCGCGGTTTTCCTGCGCGTTTGGGAGAATCGGGGTGCAAGTCCTCGGCTGTACCAGTAACCGTAATTCCTCTTGGCCCGGGATGTTCGCGTCGCAGATCGGACGGCGCGCCCGGGTCGGTAAGGTTAAGTCGGATCGCCTCCCATCTTGTGCGCGACCGCGGCGCATGCCGCCGGTACGCGTTGGGCTCTGGAGGGAAGGGGGACCCCGATGGGGGAACTCGAGCGCAACATGCGCGATGACGTGGGGCAGCCGCTGGGCAATGTTCCAAGTTCAGACAATAGGAGACAAATGGATATGTTTGAGGATGAGTGCCAACGCGCCTCGTGGCGTCGTCATGGAGCGATTGCCCGCGGCGTAGCCAAGCGCGGTCTGGTGGCGTTCCTGGCTTTTGCCATGGCTTTTGGCACCACGCCGGCGCAACTTTGGGCCGAGGGCGCCGAGGGCATTGCCGAGGCCGTGGCGCAGGCTGCGACGGGCGGCGAGGGCGCGGCGGCCGACGATGGCACCGCTGCCGACACCGGCGCGAACAGTGCGGCGGCGAGCGCCGCTGCCGATGACGCCGGCGCAGATCAGGGCGCAACTGCGAGTGCCGCGAATGGTGCCGACACCGCCGCAGGCAACGCGACTGAGTCCGAGAACTCTGCTGCGACGCCTGCTGCTTCGGAGCAGAAGAACGCCGTTGCCGCCGCGTCTGCCACAACGCTTTCGAGCGAGGCCAAGGTCTTCATCCAGGATACCAAGGATAAGGACAGCTCCTATTCCACGAAGTCGGGCGCGCTCAAGGCCGGTGAGACGCTTTGGGCAAATATGTACGATGAGGTCGAGGACGACTGGTACGGCACTTCGACTGAGTCCGTTGCCAATCCTGGCACTTGGACTTACACCTGGCTCGCCGGTACGACTAGGGCCAGCAGCAATGTCGCCGACTACACCGAGGTCGTAGGCCACGAGCAGTCGCTCACCGTCACCGCCGCGATGGAAGGCAAATACTTCATCTGCAGGGTAACGGTTGATGGCAAGGACTACTACGGGCCGTCCGTTTCTTCCGGCTCGGGTATCAATGCCAACAACATCCCCGGTCCCGTGCTGGGTGCCGGGCAGATGGAGCTTAACAACGTCAAGCTGAGTAGCGACACGCCGAGCATAGGCGACACCCTGACGGCGACTCCGTACATAAGCTATTATCAGCAAGCCCCCGCCGACGCCAAGGTTACCTACACGTGGTCCGCATCCACCTCGCAGTACTCGGGCTTTACCAAGATCGAGGGCAAGACGGGTGCTTCGCTCGTGGTGGGCGACGACCTTGAGGGCAAGTACATCAGGGTCGAGGCCAACGCTGGCGTCAACACGGTGAACAAGACCACTTCCAGCAAGGTCAAACAGGCCGGTGCGGTCGAGATTTCGGCCGTGTCCATCATCAATACCAAGGACGATACGAGCGTCTTTGCGGTGGGGGATACCGCTAAGGCCCGCGCTAAGGAGAAGGGCGGCGCGTACGGCGCGTTCGTCGACGCGAGCAAGCTCAACTATCAGTGGCAGAGCTCTGACACCAAGAGTGGCACGTATACCGACATTGCGGGTGCCACGGGTGAGACCCTCGAGCTTACCGACGCTTTAGGTGGCAAGTACCTCAAGTGCAAGGTGTCCTCGAAGATCGGCTCTTCGAGCATGGCCAACAACACGGGCGCTCTCGTTGCGGCTACCGGTTCAATTAATGTTACGAGCGTGACTATGAGCCCGACTTCGGGCAAAGTCGAGGTTGGTTCTACGATTACGGCGACCGCCAAGGCGGGTTCCACCGACGTTACCGCCGATTCGCATGTCACGTGGCAGTGGTATAAGGGCACCTCGAACACCGCAAGCAAGTGCGACACGCCTATCAAGGGTGAGACCGGTAACACCCTGACGGTGACCGCCGCCCTTAAGGGCTACTACGTCGTGGCCAAGGCCAACGGCGGCTATGGCGAGCAGAAGCCGTACTATGCGGTGGGTCCCGTTTCCGTCGCTGGCCAAGTTGAGCTTTACGACGTGCAGTTCGAGGGTTCTCCCGCTACCAATGGCGTGCGCGTAGGCGATACGCTCAAGACTAAGGTGCGCAAAAAGGACGGCTCCAACTATCACTATATCGACCGCACCGATAACGTGACCTACCAGTGGCAGTATGCAAACAGCAGCTCGAGCTACGACTCCGCCTATACCGATATCCCCGGTGCTACCGAGACCGCCTATACCGTTGACGCCGCCTATGCCGGCAAGTACCTGCGCGTGAAGGTGACGAGCGAAAATACTGTCTCCAGCACGCAGAAGAAGAGCTCCTACGGCGGCACGCAGTCCGTTGCCCCGCTCGGCCCCGTGACGCTTAAGGGCCAGTACAAGCTGGCGGGCATTGAGCTTGCCGATAAGAACGTTACGCTCAGCGTGGGCTCAAAGATCACACCGAGCGTGCAGGTTCCGGGTAGCTGGTCGGGCTCGACCAAGGACGTGCCCGACGATGCCGAGCTCACCATGGCGTGGTATGCCAAGGGCGAGGGCGATGCCGAATGGACCGAGCTCTCCGACGGCATCGATACGACCGATGGCAGCCTGACCATTTCGGACGCGCTTGTTGGCAAGCGCATCAAAGTTACGGCGAGCGCTCTCGACAACACGGTTGAATGGGTTTCGTCCGATAGCGTTACCGCGGCGGGGGAGTATAACCTGTTGCGCGTGACCACTACGCCGCAGATCAATAGCGAATCGACCCATCTCGTCTCGGGCGATAGCGTTAAGGCGACGGCGCAGGCCAAGCGCGCCGACGGTTCGGCCACCAATGGCATCGATGTCACCGACCAGGCGACTGTTGCCTGGTATGCGGCAGACGATGCGAAGGCTCCGGCGGCTGACTGGACGCTGCTGCCCGATATGTCGGGCGCCGAGGCGACGGTTTCGGCTTCAGCCACGGGCAAGTATCTGAAGGCTGTCGCCACGAGCGGAGGCTCGACGGTCGAGCTCGTCTCCACCAACAAGGTTATCGCCGCGGGCTCGCTTGAGGCTGCAGTCCAAAAGCTCAACGATGCCAATAAGCAGATCGCTGTTGATTACAGCGCCAAGGGCGGCAACGTCAATGATGCGCTGAAGGCGCAGCTTGCCGATTTGGGCTTCACCGATATTGACGTCAAGGTCTCCGAGGACGGCGTTGCCTTTAAGGCAGAGGACGCCAAGGCCACGGTCGGCATCTCCGACGCCCAGGATAAGACCAACGGCGATGTGACGTTCTTCTTCATTGACCCCAACGACTACACCGGTTACAACATCGACGGTCTGCGTAGCGCCGATGTGGCGTTTGAACTGTCACGTGATGGCAAGACCGAGTATTACCTGCCCAACAAGTCGGTGCAGGTTGCTTGGGACGAGGCTAAACTGCAAGACCTTCTTGACAGTGCTGCCGAATCCCTGCAGATTGGCTACGCGGCGGGCGAGTCCGCCGATGGCGTGACCCAAAATGTCACGCTTCCGTACAAGGCGGGTTCCGCAAAGAAATTCTCTGTTGAATGGACAAGCTCCGACACCGAGCGCCTGTTTGTTTCTGGGTATAGCTGGGAAGATAAGACGGGTAAGGTTTCGCGCGCATCGAGCGATCGCGACGTGACGCTGACCGCCAAGGTTACGGTTACGAGCGGCGACATCAAGCTTGCCGGCTCGCACGACTTCACCGTGACCGTCAAGGGCGATCCCGAGAAGGTCGCTGCCGACAAGAAGGCGCTGCAGGAGAAGGTCGATGCGGCCTTTACCTACGGCAACATCAAGTACTCCGGCACCGACGCGCCCGCCAACAAGGACGGCTTGACCGCCGACCTGCAGATGCCGCGCACGAGCACGCTCAAAATCGACGGCAAGTATTACGAGGTCAAGTACTCCGCCAGCACCGATGACATCACGTTCAACGGTTACAAGGGCACGGTCTATCAGCCGCTGCCTGGCACCGAGGCAGCGAAGACCAAGATCACCCTCACGGTGACCGATAAGTCTAACGCCGAGGTCACGGCTAGTAAGACCCTCGATTTTGCGATTGCCCCGCAGGACCAGAACGAGCTCGATGCCGAGCTGTTCCACCTGAGCCTTGCAAAGTCAACATTCTCTCAGGGTATTCTTGACGGGCAGGATGCGTCCAATGTAACGGGGAACTTGCATGCGCCGTTGAAGGTGTACGGTCAGGGATATGCAGTTAACTGGTGCTATTCCTCCGAAGAGGCTGCAGGCCACTACGGCTTCGTGTTCAGTGAGCTCCCCGGCGGCACGGAGAACACCTATCGTTTGCTCAAGTCGAGCAAACCGAGGGTTATCGCGCATGAGAACCTTATCTTCACTCAGCCCGAATACAACACGAAAGTCACAATTAGCGGCCGTCTGAAGAGTGAGCGTTTTGCCCGTTATGCCGAGCGCTATCCCGACAATTCGGACTACGCGGTGCTTGCCGGCTTGGATGTTTCTGCGACGGTAAACGTCAAGGGAACGACGGGGCTCGACAACCCGAACGAGGGCAAGACCATTACGGTGACGGCCAAGGTCACGGGCGTTTCCGCAAGTGATGCTGACGGCAATTATACCGAGCAATCGGTGGCGCCCTTGACCGAGCTCACGCTTCCTGCCGACGAAGACACGACGGCCGAGTCGGTGCTCGAGCAGCTTATGACGGCTGCCGGTTGCACGAACCTCGAAGCAAATGCACGGGGTCTTACGAGTGCGACGATGCCCGATGGCCGCGTGCTGAGCACAACGAGCGCCGCGCCGTACAGCTACTGGTCGTTCTTTGTAAACAATGGGTATGCGAGCGTCGGTGCTCCGAGCTACTACCTCAAGAACGGCGATTGCGTCGAGTTCCGTTATGTTAAGGGTGACGGCACGCAGAAGCCCTCGACGGCTCCTGCTACCAATCCCGGAACGGAGCATCCCGATGTCGATGCGGCATGGAATGGTTTTGCGAACGGCGGCTCGGGATCCTCGACGGACGCCCTTACGCCTACAACAAAGACCGATACGCCTTCTTGGGCACTTAATCTTCTGACCGAAGAGCAGCAGAAGGCAGGTGCAAGCGCCTCTGCGTCTGACCCCATTGTCGCGAACGGAAAGGTATACCTTGTCACGGGCGCTTCGGTATGGGGTGGAAAGACGTGGAATGCTGTCCTGAATGAGATTGATCCCGAGACGGGTTCCGTTCTGCGATCTCTTGAGCTTGGCTCTTCCATGGATACCACCTGCCGTCCTGTTATTGCGCAAGGCATTATTTTGATTCCGCTTTCCGGCGGCTATCTGCAGGCTGTTTCGGCGAAAACGTTTGAGACGCTTTGGTATTCCGATGCATTTACGAAGCAGAACCTGTCTTCGTTGACCGTTGACGGCGACTACGTCTATATCAACACCCTTGATTATTGGTCTGGCAATGGCAAAGACGTGCAAAACGGTACGGTCAGGCGCATCAATATTCACACGGGCGCCATCGCCGGTAGCGCCTCCGTCGCTGACGGAGGTTACTACTGGTCTGGCGGCCTGATGGTAAATGGCTACTATGTCGTTGGCGGCGACTATGGCCAGGTGCGCGTGTATTCTGCCGATCTGTCAAAGCTTGTTGGTTCGATTAAGCTGTCTGGTGGCAACATCCGTTCGGCGCTTACCGTTCATGACGGTTATATATATGCTGTTACGCGCGACGATGGTACGTTGCACAAGCTGACCATTGGTTCCGATGGTTCCATTACTGAGGCCGCGAAAGTTCAGTTTGCCGCTTATTCGACTTCGACGCCCGTTTTCAGTGGTAAGTATGCTTTTATTGGCGGGACAACCGTGAACAATTGGAAGGCTAAGGCTAAGGCCAAGGCTAAGGCTAAGGCTAAGGGCCTGCTTTCGATCATTGACCTCTCCGATATGAGTGTGAAGCAGATTACGAAGGCCGATGGCGAAGAGCTTGGCTTTGAGTCCAAGGGCACGCCGCTCGTCTCAACGCATGATGGCGAGACGTACGTATATTTCACCTTGAACGGCGCCAAGGGCAATTGGCCTAACTACACTACCGGCGGTGGCGTGTACATGTACAAGCTGGGCGATGCCGAGGCAACCGAGGTGTTCGTTCCCGGTTCTGGATATGCCAACTATTGCATGGCCTCGGTTGTCTGCGATCAGTTCGGCAATCTGTATTACACCAACGATTCGGGCCATCTCTTCTGTGTGAAATCTCAGGCACATCGCGTCAAGTTTGATGCTCAGGGCGGCTCGTCGGTCAATGGTCAGACCCCCGCTTCGGGCTCGACTGTCAGCAAGCCGACCGATCCGACGCGCGAGGGCTATACCTTCGCTGGTTGGTACACCGATGAAGCTTGTACAAAGGCGTATGACTTTAGCGTTGCGGTGACGGCTGATATGACGCTGTATGCCAAGTGGATCAAGAAGGCCGCTGACAACAACGGCGGTTCTGGCGGCAATGGCGGCTCCGGTTCTGGCAACGGTACGAACGGGCAGCAGTCCGGCGGCGCTGTCTCGCCGGGTCAGAAGCCGGTCTCCACGACCACCACGACCGAGACCAAGGACGATAAGGATTCCAAGAAGGATTCCGATAAGTCCGGCAAGAAGGATGGCAAGTCCGATACGGGCTCGTCTGCTACGACCGCTGCTAAGAAGTCCGCTGCTGCTCCGGCACAGGAGTCTGGCTTCAACCCGCTCGCCATTGTTGGCGTGGCGGCCGGCGTGATCGGTCTCGCAGTCATCGGTGTGTTCGTGTTTACCAAGCGTCGGTAGGTGAGGGCTGTGTCCAATAAGCCTCAGGACGCCGAGTCCAAGCAGCCCGACTCGTCGTTCATCCAGCTTGACGATGCAAAGAAAAAGGACGCCGCTTCGGCGGCGTCCGCCCCTCGGCGCAAGGCGCTTTTTGGCGCCCTGACGGCCGTCTGCATCGTCTTGATCGTTGTGTCGCTGGGTTTTGTCCAACCTTCTTCCAGCGGTGCTTGGTCCATCGATTGGATCGCTCGGGCCGTGGCGGGGAAAAGCGTTGCCGGCTCTGGCTCTACCGCCTCTCGCAAGACGGAGGCAGCGGGCTCCTCGTCTTCTGACGCTGTGGACTCCGAGTCCAAGGACTCGGATGAATCTGATTCCAAGGACAAGTCTGAATCTTCGGACAAGAAGTCTGACAAGGATTCGAAGGAGAAGAAGTCCGAAGGCAAAGGCGGCAAGAAGTCCGGGGATAAATCGGGTTCGCAGAATTCTGGGTCCACTGGCGGATCAAGCGCTTCTGACGGCTCATCTTCGAGCGCTGGCTCGACGACCGGCGGTGGTTCTGCATCCAACGGCGGCGGCGCCTCTACGGGCGATCAGGGCGGCTCGCAGCAGCCTAGCCACGTCGTCACGGTGACGGTCTCGGTCACATCGAGCGCCGTGGGTAACCCTGTCTCTTCTGGCGGCACGTTCACCTTCAATGAGGGCGCAACTCCTTACGACGCGCTGTGTGCGTTGGGACTTTCTATCAATGCGCGCCCTTCGTCGTATGGTACCTATGTTGCCGCGATTGGCGGTTTGGCCGAGAAGGAACACGGCGGCACGAGCGGCTGGATGTACTCCGTTAACGGAAAAACGCCCAATACCGCCTGCAGCAATTACATTCTCAAGAATGGCGACACCGTCGTGTGGTATTACGTAACGGGCTAGAGGCCTCGACATGGCGCGCCAAACGGGCGGTTCGGACCAACATCCGAGCCGCCCGTTTTTCATGCGTAGAGGACTGGGTCGCCGGGTCTCTCGGCAAACAAAAAGCCGGTTGGAACGTGAATTCCAACCGGCTGCGAAGCGAGATTATGTTGGGCCGTCTACGACTGCGCGCCCTCGAGGAATAAGCGACGGCTAAAGTAGTTGTACCAGGTGACCAAGAACGTTGCGATTGCCTTCATGGCCTGGTAGCCGATGCTCAAAAACGTGACGCCCACAAACATGTACAGGTCGTTGAGACCCAGGCCAATCACCGACAGGATGGTGAAGATCGTGAACTCGCGCTTGCGGCTCATGCCCTCACGGTGGTCGAACACGTACTTCATGCTGAGCCAGTAGTTGACCACGACGGACGTGATAAACGAGACTGTGGTACTCATCAAAAAGTCGAGGTGGAACAGCTCGACGAGCGCAATGAGCATACCCCAGTCGATGCCAAAGGAGATAAGACCCACGACAGCGAACTTGAGAAACTGCTTGGTATGAGGTTGCGCCAGTGCCTTGCGCACGTAATCACATCCAATGCGTTGATGAATCGAGCAAGGAGATACTTTAGGGCTTTTGGAAGGGAAACGTAAGGTTTTTGCCAAGAACTATACGAACTCGTCAAATTTTCAAGAGCTAATCCGCAAACGTTGAAAATTTGCCCGTAAACGAGCGGCACCCACGGACGATACTGCGCTGAGTGCGCGTCGTCCGTGGGTGCCGTAATGCTTCAGAGGTGTCGAACTATTTTGTCTCCTCGCCCTCCAGGAAGATCTTTCGGGTCACAAAGTTGTAGACCATAACAAGTGCGGTGGCGCAAATCTTGGCGATATTGGCCTCGAGCCCCAGGCCGGCGTTGAGCGCCAGCACGATACCGTCGTTGAGAGCCAAGCCGATCACGGACAGCACGACAAAGATAATGAACTCGCGGCGGCGGCTCATGCCCTCCTTGTGCGCAAACACGTACTTCATGCTCGCGACGTAGTTAAAGATGAGCGAGACGATAAAGCCGCTGGTATTGGCGATCAGGATATTGAGGCCCAGACCGTAGTGGAGCAGATTCATGATGCCAAAGTCGATGACCGTGGCGACGACGCCGACAACGCCAAACTTCATGATCTGCGCAAGGAGTTTTTGCATGGTACCTGCCTTAGGGTGGCGCCGGAGCGCCGCGGGGATGACGAACTCAGCAAGTTTAGCCAATCCCCGCAGGCGGGGCTAGGCGCGCTCCTCGATAGCACCGTTTCTATATGCATCGAGCAGTTGGCGCAGGTCCTGGATCTGGCTGCGGATCTTGGCACCGGTATCGGTGTCGCTCACCATGCGGCGACGGTCGGCCTGGTCAAACCGGTTGGTCTCGCTCTCGATGTCTACATTGCGGGTAAGTGCCTCGGCAACCGTGGTAAAGGCCCGGTGCGACTTAAGGCGACAGCCGCGTGAGCTCGAGATAAGCGTGTAGCCGGCGATGCCCGTCTTGGGATGGTAGGCGCGGCAGAAGCCACCATCGATGACCAGAAGCTTGCCGTTGGCGCGGATGGGCTGCTCGCCCTTGGTGGTTTTAACGGGTGTGTGGCCGTTGATGATGTGGCCGGTCGGCGAACATGCCATGGGGGCAACGCCGAACTCGCGCATGATGTCGTCGCAGACCGAGGGCGACTTGGTAAGCGTAAAGTATGGGTCCATCGGCTCGGCCCAGGTGCTCTTATCGGCGATATAGGCGCGCTCAAAGGTACGCACCAGGCGTCCGCTGGCGGGTGAGTTAAAGCCGATCCACAGGTACCACATCCAGTCGAGGGCATCGCGGTCGCCGACGCGCCAGGCGCGGCGGGCGATGCGGTCGCAAAAATCGAGATAATCGCGGCCGGCGTGCCAGGTGCCCAGGCAGTTCATGCTGCTAAAGGTACCGTCCTCGTTGAGCGGCACGCAGCCGTGGAACAGCAGATTGCCGTTGGCGACCTTGTACATTGAACCGTGGGTGTAGAGGAAATCGATATGGCGATGCAGGTGATCGGCGGTGACAAACTCGGACACGAGCTTGTCGATGATGTGTTGCTCCTGGGACGTGAGCGTGTAGGGGTCCGTCGGGTCGACGGTGGGGAAGTCGTTGGTCGTGAGCGGCCACACGCTGCCGTCGGCAAGCGTGACTGTGCCGGCGTCGTGATCGATCTTGTCGAGCAGCAGGCGGTCGGTCATGTCGAACTCGGGGTGGCGCTGGATAATCTGGCCCTCGAGTTTAAAGAGCAGCACGTTGATGGCCTTGATCAGCGGGGTGATGGGCTCGCCAGCGGTATAGGTGGCGTCGGCGAAGGCGACGAGCTCGCGCAGCGAGATGCCGTAGTCGTTCTCAAGGATCTCGTAATTGTCGTAGCGCAGGTTGTTGCGCAGCACCGTGGCGATGCAGGCGGGCTCGCCGGCGGCGGCGCCCATCCACAGCAGATCGTGGTTGCCCCACTGAATGTCGAGCGAATGGTAGGTGAGCAGGCGGTCCATAATCTTGGCCGCACCGCCGCCGCGGTCGAAGATATCGCCCACCAGGTGCAAGTGATCGACGGCCAGGCGCTTGATGAGCGAGGCGAGCGACTCGATAAAGTCGTCGGCGCTGGCGGTCTCCAAGATGGATTCGATAATGCGCTCGTGATAACGCACGCGGTAGTTGTTCTCGTCTGGATGCGTGTGCAGCAACTCGTCGATGATGTAGGCGTAATCGCGTGGGATGGCCTTACGCACCTTGGAGCGCGTATAGCGGCTCGAAAGCGAGCGGGCAACCATGATGAGCCGGTCGAGCGTGGTCTTGTACCAGGTGGGGGAGTCCTCGTGCTGGCTGCGGACAAGATCGATCTTCTCGCGCGGATAGTAGATGAGCGTGCACAGCTCTCCCTTTTCGTCAAAGGAGAGCGTGTCGCCAAAGATCTCGTCGACATGTTCGCGCACGACGCCCGAGCAGTTGTTGAGGATGTGCATAAAGGCTTCGTACTCGCCGTGTACGTCGCTCATAAAATGCTCGGTGCCTTTGGGCAGGTTGAGAATGGCCGAGAGATTGATGATCTCGGTAAACGCGGATTGCTCGGTGGGAAATTGTCTCGACAGCAGGCGCAGATACTTAAAGTCTTGCGGATTGCGATCGAATGCGACCATGAAACACCTTCCAATATGGTTGGTAAAACTGATAAACATCGTCAAACGTTTATCAGTATGCGCCGGCTTTGTTTCGATTTAGCGCCGGTGGCTGAATTGTCGGCTGAACGGTTTGCTAAATCGATTTAGTTGAGGTTGATGTGTCGGTTAAGTGGAGACGAAGGGGATGATTTTGCCCATGTTGGCCCATGGCGGGGATGGGGATGTTGATGATAAAGATATTCAATGCCAATGGTTCGAATTGGTAAATAGTGGACATTTGTATCGTATTTAGGCTTGCTGTGCGATAATTTGCGTAGCAATACTTAAGGAGCCTCATATGAGTGATTTTGTCCTGACCTGTGAATCCGCCGCCGATCGAACCCGTGAGTTCTTTGCGTCGCGCAATATCCCTGTCGTGTGTTTTCATTACGAGATCGACGATGTTGTCTATACGGACGATCTGTATCAGTCGATTACGCCGGACGAGTTTTTTGCCCAGATTGCCGCGGGCGCCATGCCCAAGACGTCTCAGGTGAGCGTGGGTGAGTACGAGGAGTTTTGGGAGCCGTTTGTTGCCGAGGGTAAAGACGTGCTGCACCTGACGTTGTCGTCGGGTATTTCGGGCACGTATGGATCGGCCTGCGTTGCGGCACAGATGCTCGCGGATCGCTATCCTCAGGGCGGCAAGGTGCGCGTCATCGATTCGTTGGCGGCGTCTTCGGGCTTTGGCCTGCTGGCGGAATGTGCCGCCGACGTTCGCGATGGCGGCGCTTCGCTCGACGAGACGGCCGCTTGGATTGAGGAGCATAAACTCAACCTTCACCACTGGTTCTTCTCGACCGATCTGTCGAGCTACCTACGAGGCGGTCGCATTTCGGCCGCAAGCGCGATCATCGGCACGGCGCTTAAGATTTGCCCACTTATGACGGTCGATTGCGAAGGTGGGCTGTCGCCACGTGAGAAGATTCGCACTAAGAAGCGCGCGATTTCCGAGATGGCTAAGGCCATGATGGCACACGTGCAGGACGGTGCGGAATATTCGGGTAAGTGCATCATGTCGCACTCGGCGTGCCGCGAGGATGCGGAGGCAGTTGCGGCGCTGATTGAGGAACAGGTTCCGCAGCTTAAAGGCAAGATCGAGATCAATAACATCGGTACTCTGATCGGTTCGCACACCGGACCTGGTACGGTGGCGCTCTTCTTTATGGGCGACAAGCGCGTGGATTAGCGTTCGTGCGCTGACTGTCAGTTTTAACAGCTGCGCTTGTCACTCCTGACATTCGAAAACAGAAAAGGCCCGTCCCGTTGTTTGCGGGGCGGGCCTTGCTGTTGCGGTTAGCGTTTCTTTCCGCGGAAGAAGAAGCCGTGCAGCGAGGGCTTGAGTCCGCGGTTGGCGCGACGTTCCTCGATATGATCGTGGATCGAAGCGACGCGCTCGATGACCTCGTCGGGAATCGGCACGTCGGGATTCATATTCTCGACCTGGCTGACCTCGGCGGCGGCGACCTGGTCGATAATGGGCACATCGTCGCGCGAGATGACAGGCGTGGCGTCTTCCTTCATCTTGCGGTAGCGCTGCATCATGTCGGTCTGCAGCTGCTGGGCCGAAGGCGGCGTCCAAATGATGGCGTTGGCGCCGGCGGCGATGGTCTCACGGATGCTCTCGGGCGTCTTGCCGCCCGGTGCGATGAGCGGCAGGTTGGGATAGTGCTCGCGCAGCTCGCGCAGGACCTGGGGCGTGTTCTTGCCGGCCGCGATGTTGAGGATCTTGGCTCCGGCGCGCACTTTGGCGTGAGCATCGTCGTCGCAACGTACGACCGTGGCGATGACGGGGATGTCGGCGATGTTGGTGATGTGCTCGATCATTTCGGCGGTGGCGGGGGAGTTGACCACGCAGCCCGCCGCGCCCTGCATCTCTGAGACGGCTGCCATCTGTACGGAGCGCTTACCGGTCGTAGTTCCGCCGCCCACGCCTACAAAGACCGGGCACTCGGCGACGGTCAACAGCGCCTGCGTAATGGCCGGCTGTGGCGTGAAGGGATAAACGGCAAAGACGGCATCGGCGTTGGAGTTGCGGATGACCGCGACGTCGGTGGTGTAGATAAGCGATTTGATACGACGACCGAAGAGCGTAAAGCCGCTGGCTTCCTCGATCTCGTCGGGCATTCGGAGGGCCGCCTTTCGCAGACGCCCGTCGATGGGCAGCGGCTCCATGGGGAGCAGTCCGTTGGGGGTCACGGCTACCTGGGGCTCGGTGAACTCGTCTGCGAGCTCGACCTCGGAAAAATCGACCGACGCGACGATGTCCTCGTGAACCTCGGCGGGAACATCGATGGGGGCTTGGTCGTTTGCCGTGACTGACGTGTCGAAGGAGCTGGTGCCGACAAAGGCGTCGACGCGCTCGTTTAGGTCGTTGAGGGTATCCATGGACACTCGATTCTATGCGATGGTGGTCGGCAGGGTGCCGGCAGCGCTGTGCTTGCTAAATCGTTTGACGAGTTGATTTTTCCCCGCCGTGCCATCCGTTAGACCGAAGGGCCGGCGAACGTGAAGGAGCTGTGGTGGCGGGTATTGAGGTGCTATCTTGAAAGTCCCGTTTAAAAGAGAGGTGACGCGGAATGGAATTTACAGCAATGTTGGGCTCGATTGGCCTGTGTGTGGGCGCAATCGTAGCCGCCGCGGTCATCTACTTTGTGGTTACGGCCATTAAAGGCAAAAGAGCCGAGCGCAAGGAACGCGAGACACTTAAGCAGCACCGTGACCAGCAGGACAAGCGCGCACAGAGATAGTTTGTTGAGTTTTGAATCCGTGCGCTAGCTGCGTTTTCGGATCAGGGCGATGTAGAAGCCCTCAAAGTCGCGGCTGGGCGGAATGGTGAGTGTGCCGGGCAGGCCGTTGGCGATGGCCGAGACGTGGCCGGCAGCGATGGCCTCAGTCAGGGCGTTGCATTCGATGTGCGGCTCCTCGCTGGCTTCTTGAGCACGGCGTGCTTCGCTTTCGCTCGGCGTGCCGTTAAGGGGGATAAGCTCGCAGTCCATGTGCTTGTCGAGGGCCTCTTGCAGGGCATCCTCGTTTTCCTGCGGCAAGATCGAACAAGTCGAATAGACGAGCGTGCCGCCCGGTTTGAGGGCTCCCATGGCGCGGTCCAGAAGTGCTCGCTGCGAGCGGGCGCACTTGCCGAGCAACTGCTCGGTCAGGCCGCGCAGGCTCTTCTCGTTGCCGCTGATGACGGTGCCCGTGCCGGTGCAGGGTGCGTCGAGCAGGATGCGGTCAAAGCGGAAGAACTCGTCGAGCTCGCGTGCGTCGATGCGCATGACGGGTACGTTTTTGGCGCCTTGACGGTGGAGATTGGACTCGAGCTTCTCGGCGCGGGGAATGCTCATCTCGCAGGAGGTGAGGTGCGCCTGGCCCTGCGTGAGGGCGGCGATCTGCGTCGTCTTGCCGCCGGGGGCTGCGCACATGTCCAGGATGTCCTCGCCGGCCTGGGCGCCCAGGACCAACGGCGGCATCATGGACGACAGACTCTGCAGGTAGATCTTGCCGTCGCAGTAGATGTCGAGGTCCCACAGGTCGGAAACCTGGGCCTCGGGCAGGATGAAAGCGTCCGGATACCACGCGACGGGGCTGTGGGCGATGCCGGCCTCGTCGAGTGCCGCGGCGACGTCCTCGGCGGTTGCCTTGAGCGTGTTAGCGCGCAGCGTGACCGGCCGTGTGGCCGCAGCGCCAAAGCCCTCGATCATGAGCTCGGCATCGGCGGGGGCATAGGCGCCGGCGACCGTGTCGATCATAAAACGCGGCAGGTCGGCGGCGCAGGGAAGGGCGGCAAGCCGGTCGGAAAGCTCGGTAGCGGCAAACTGCCTGAGCCTGAGCTCGGCCTTGACCTGCTTTTTCTGCTTACGACGACGCGGCTTGGACATCCGTCTTTCCTTCCCGTCCCAAATAGACTACTTTCCGGGCACGCCGCTGCTGGCGTACTTTAGTACTGGCTCTCGTGCTTGCTGAAGAAGTCGAAGCGCGGGGGCAGCGGCTTCACGTGGTGCTCGCCGGGCTTCTCGCCCAGGCTCTCCATAAACTCGTCCGTGGAGGCGAAGATGTTATCCCAGCTAAAGAAGGCGACCGGGTCGATGTCGAAATACTCGCAGATGAGCTCGCAGCCGGCCGGGACGATGCCGTGCATGAGCACGGTCGCCACACGCAGCTCGGTAAAGGCGTCGACGAGGGCCTGCTTCATGGCGGCGTTGGCTGGTTCGCCCTCGAGCTTGTTGGCGGCCTTGGAGGCGTCGCTCCAGCGCTTGTTGGCGGCACGCAGGTAGTCGTCGCACACGGCAAGCGCGCGGTGCGTCTCGAACTTGTACATGGCCTGCTCAAAGGCGAGAGCGGCCTGCTCGGCAGCCTCGACCACGGCGGCGGAGGCTGCACCGGCGGGGATGCAGCCGTTGCGATAGGGGCTCTCGTCGCCCTCCTTGACGGCGACGCCGTAGAAGCAGCTGCGGGCCAGGCGGTTGAACACGCCGGTCAAAAGGGCGCTCTCCTTAAGGGCAGGGTCGATGACGCGCTTGTCGTCACAGGCGCGCACCTCGTTGCCGTCCTTGTCCTTGCCGGTCACGCGGGTGTCGTATGCCTTGGGGCTAAAGCTCACCGGCTTCTCGGACAGGCCGAGCGACAGCCAGTGCGCGCGCATCTGCTCGCAGGTGTAGTGGTTGAGCAGGTCGTCGGCCGGCGGGGGAGGGGTCTGCGAGGACGAGCTGGCCTTTTTGCCCATGTAGAGCAGGTGGTAGCAGGCGCTGACGGTGCTCTGCGTAAGGTCCCAACCCAGGGCCTCCCACATGGCGGTCTGCGCGATGCAGTAGAAGTAGATGTTGTCCTGGCCGATGAACTGGTAGATCTGCGCGTCGTCCGAGCACCACCAGTCGCGCCAGTCGAGCGAGCTGTGCTGATAGGTGGGCGCGGGCACCTGCGTGGAATCGGCGGCGGGCTCGCCCATAAGGGCGGCATCCTGGGCGGCGACGCCCTCGGTCACGCCGGCGGCCTTGGCATCGCGTGCGAGCACGGTGCGGGTGTAGCTGATGGGTGCCCACAGGCTCTCGGGCCAGCACCAGCAGGTGACGTCGGAGACGCCGTCGACCTCGGGCACCGGAACGCCCCAGTCGATGTTGCCGGTGATGCGGAAGGGCACGAGCGCCTTGCCGCTGCGGAAGCGCACGCCGCCGTTGGCGAGCACCGCGTGGGCGTCGTCACGCTCCTTCCAGCTGGGGAAGGTGACGGTAAAGCTGCTCTTGTTGCCCTCGGGCTCCAGCACAGTGTGCTCGGGCAGCTGGTCCTCGACGGCGTCGAAAGCCTCGCGGAACTTGTTCTGAATGTAGAGCTGAGCCGGCAGCAGCCACTCCTCCATGGTCTTGGAGACCACGGAGCGAACCTGCGGGTTCTTGGCGAGCTTGGCGGTATAGGTCTTCATAAAGTCGAGGTAGGCCGGCAGGTCGAAGTAGAGGTTGTCGACCGGGCGCAGCTCGGGCACCTCGCCGGTGAGCTGGCTCTTGGGCGCGATGAGCTCCTCGGGCTCAAACTGGTGACCCAGGTCGCACTCGTCGGCATAGGCCTTCTCGGACTTGCAGCCCTGGATGGGGCAGCGGCCGATTACCTGGCGGCCGTTGAGGAACGTGCCGGCCTTGGCATCGTAGAACTGCAGCGTGGAGCGCTTGGAGATGGTGCCCTGCTCGTGCAGGCGCTCGATAATCTCGGCGGTTACCTCGTTGTGAATCTGCGCAGCCGGCTCAAGTCCCGAGCCGCCGTAAATATCGCAGCTGATGTTGTAGTTGTTGAGGGTCGCGGCCTGGCGGGAGTGATTGGACTCGACATACTCGCCGATGGACTTGTCGTAGCCCTCGTTCTCCTTGAGCTTGCGGTAGCTCTCCATGATGGGCGAGCCATAGCAGTCGGTGCCCGAGGTGAAGATGACGTTCTCGCGGCCCAGGCGGTCGCGCAGGAAACGGGCGAAGAAGTCGGCCGGGACAAAGACGCCGCCAACGTGGCCAAAGTGAAGGCCCTTGTTGCCGTAGGGCTCGCCGGCGGTAACGATGGCGCGGCGAGGCCAGCTGGGACGGTCGTTCATGGAGTATTTGGATGCCATGGGACTCCTTCGCATATGGTAAGAGCGCAGCCGGGCGCAAGACCTGGCGACGCGGTGGTCAATTCGTGCATATCGTTCGACATTATCGCACATGCGGACGGGTACGTGGCAGGGGCGCTATCCTAAGATGCTATGAATGAGATTTCCAACATACATGCGTTTGAGGACGAGGATTTTCTGCACGCCTGCTTTGTGTGGGGGATGGCCGTGCTCGGCGCATTTGCCGTGTGCCTGGTGCCGGTGTTTATGCTGCTGGGTGGGCCTGCGGACTTGGATGCGGCTGACGCGGGCGGCTGGACCACGGTCTTGGGCTGGATAGTCGGCTTGGCTGCGGTTTCGGCGGCGTCATTTGCCGTGCACGAGTTGGTGCACGGCGTGTTTTTTAAGCTGCTGGCGCCTGCGGGCGTGCAGGTGACCTTTGGGGCAAATCGCGAGACGGCGATGATATATGCCTGCGCCGAGGGCGTGGTGTATTCGCGCCGGCGGTACGTGGCGGTTTGCCTGGCGCCGACGGTTGTTGTGACGGCGGCGTTTGCCCTGGGGCTTGCGTTTTCGGGCTATCCGCTGCTGTGCTACCTGGCGGCTGGTTTGCACTTGTCGGGCTGTGTGGGCGACTGGTATTACGTGCGGACCATTTTGCGCGACCGCCGCATTGTCGCCTGCGAGGACACGTCCTTTGGCGTGCGCTTTTTCGCAAGGTAGCCTTTTTGGGATGATTTTTCTGGGACGGGGATTAAAAAATTATTGCGGGGGAGGAGATGTTGATGAAGCCGTTGCTGCTGCATGCTTGCTGCGCGCCGTGCTCGCTGGAGCCGGTTCGCCTGCTGCGCGAGGAAGGGTTTGAGCCCACGATTTGCTGGACCAACCCCAATATTCAGCCGCGCGATGAATGGCAGCGGCGCTTGGACGAGCTGCGCCGGTGGTGTGCCGACGGCGGCATCGAGCTTATCGAGGCAGGGGAGGACCGCGAGCGCTGGGAGACCGGCGTGGCGCCGCTGGGCGCCGATCGGCCCCGTCGCTGTCGTGCGTGCTATGCCCTGCGTCTGGCCGAGGCATGCCGTGTGGCCCAGGAGCGCGGGTTCGATTATGTGGGCACGACGCTCGCCGTCTCGCCGTATCAGCTGTTCGACACCTGCAATGACGTGCTGGAGCGTCTGGCTGCCGCCCGCGGTCTCACTCCGGTGATTCGCGATTTTCGCCCGTATTACCCCGAGGCGACTCGCCGTTCGCGCGAGCTTGGCATGTATCGGCAGAACTACTGTGGTTGCCGCTTCTCTGCTGTCGAGGCGGCCATGGACCGCGCCCGCATTCGCGACGAGCGCAAGGCTGCCAAAAAGTAGTTCATTTGGGACGTCAGCCTGCTAGGATGTAGAGCGGAATTTAGCTATATAAGGAGTATCCGACGTGTCTATGCGTACCGATGATTTTGACTACAACCTTCCCGAGGAACTGATTGCCCAGGCTCCTGCCGAGCCGCGCGACTCCTGTCGTCTGCTGGTGGTGGATCGCAAGGGCTCCCAGGCGGGAACGCCGCTGGAGCACGGCGGCACCGTTGAGCACCGCATCTTCCGCGACATCATCGACTATATCGAGCCGGGCGATGTACTCGTCATCAACAAGACGCGCGTGATGCCGGCCCGCCTGATTGGTCGCAAAGCCGGCTCGGGTGGCGTGGTCGAGACGCTGCTGCTCAAGCGCCGCGAGGATGTTGACCCGCTGGGCCATGTTTGGGAGTGTCTGGTCAAGCCGGGCAAGCGTCTGAAGCCCGGTGCTCAGATTGAGTATCGCGCCGGTGGCGCCCATGCGCCCGAGGGCGCGCCCGTGGTGCTGACGGCCGAGGTCATCGACTTTGTCACCGATAGCCGTGGCGGCCGTCTGGTGCGCTTTGAGCCGGCCGGCTGCAATGCTGCCGGCGAGCCGCGCACGCTCGACGAGGCCATCCACGCCGCCGGTCACGTGCCTCTGCCGCCCTACATTACCGATTACGAAGGCGATCCCGAGAAGTACCAGACCGTCTACGCCATGAAGGAGGAGCACTCGGCTGCCGCTCCCACGGCGGGTCTGCACTTTACCCCCGAGCTTATGGCCGCTATCGAGGCCAAGGGCGCGAAGTTTGCCGCCGTCGAGCTCGAGGTGGGTATTGATACCTTCCGTCTGGTGGAGGAGGACGACCCCACGCAGCACGTCATGCACACCGAGCGCTACCACGTGTCGCAGGAGGTTGTCGATGCCGTGCACAAGGCCAAGGCCGAGGGGCATCGCGTGATTGCTGTCGGTACCACCGCAGTGCGCTCGCTCGAGAGCGCCTTTGACGCTGAGGCACCGGTGTCCGATCCGGCCGTGACGGCGCGCTATTTTGAGGGCCGCGAGGACGGGGCCGATACACTTGGCCGCGGTGACATCGTGGTGCGCGAGAACGCCACGACGCAGCTCTACCTCATGCCCGGATCGACCTATCACGTGGTCGACGCGCTGATCACAAACTTCCACGTGCCGCGCTCCACGCTCATGATGCTCGTGAGCGCGCTTGCCACCCGCGACCAGATCATGGATGCCTACGCCGCCGCCATCGAGGAGCGCTACCGCTTCTTCAGCTTTGGCGACGCCATGCTCATTTGTTAGTTACGCGGTCCTACGAACCGCGTAACCAGTTGACGCTGCAAACGCCCCTAAGCGGCAATCTGACGTTCAATCGTCGGGCATGACCAGAAGGTCAATGCCCTCCTCTTTCACGTCACCTTGCTCGCTTAGGGGCGTTTTCGCTGACTTTGCCAAAGCATCGGCAGGTACTCATTGGGGACGTACTTAAATGAGTGCCTGCAGAATGAGAGTGGATAATCTCCCGTTTTTGGCCTGCTTGGGGGCTCAAAGTGGGAGATTATCCACTCTCGTCATTGGGCTAGTCGTTGGGGACGTTCTTGTTTGACTAGTCGTTTAAGAACGTCCCCAATGACTACTTGCTTGCGAACAGCCAGACTAGGATGATCGCCAGGATTGCGGCGACGATGCAGACGATGGCGCCGGTGAATTTGATGCGTGAGTCGCGGGTGCGCTCTCGTACGTCGTCTTCGGCGGCCTCGAGCTGGTCGACTTCTTGCTCGGTCTCGGCGCGTTCGGCTTTGTCTCGGGCCAAGGACCCTGCAAGCGACTCGGTGATCTCTGGGTGGTCGTGCACCTCGGTCGCCTGTTCGATGATCGACTGTGCATGTGCGGCATCTGCTTGGGCGTTGGCGATGGTCTGCTCCTGGTCGCGGCGCGCCTTGTCCTCGGCAGCGATCTTCTCGCGCAGTTCGCGCTGACGAGTCGCGGCGGCGGTCTTCGCCGTCTGCAGCTCGTCGCGCGCGGCATCGGCTTCGGTCGTCACGGCTTGGTGCGCGCGTTTTGCGTCGGCGATAGGGGCTTGAGCCTGCTCGACGGCCTGCTCGGCTGCGGCAAGCGAGTGCTCAAGGTCGGCGGTGATGCGCGGGACATCTTCTTCGGCTTTACGCAGGGCATCTGCCGTGTCGGAAATCTGCATCGAGAGCTCGCTGGTGCGCACCGTATAGTTGGCGGGATTTGCCGAGGGATTGCGTTGCAGCTCGGCATACTCATGACGCAGCGTCTCGAGCTGGGCGCGCGTGGCGTCGACGGTTTGTTGTGCGGCGGCAATGCCGGCGTCTCGCTCTGCCTTCACCTTGTCGCGGATGTGCTTGGAATCCTCAAGACGTCGAACGAGGCGGTTGCCGGTCTCGCGTGAGCTCGCCTCGCGGGCCTCCACGGCGTCGAGCGCGGCCTTCAGACGGAGCTCAGTCGCGTCATCCTCTGTCTTCATTTGTTCGAGCTGACCCTTGAGCTCTGTCGCTTTGGAGGCGTGGGCATCACGATCAATCTCGGCGGCCGCTGCAGTCTTTTGGGCCGTGGCAATCGCCTGGCGCTGGTCGGCGACGATCTGGTCGTAGCGGCCTGCGATATCCTGGCGCGTCTCGAGTTCCTCGGCCTGATCGGCAATGCGCTGCTCAAGTTCGGCCAAGTGGGCACGGGCATCGGCAAGTGCCTTTTTCGCGGCGTTCATCTCGCGCATGGCCGAGGCGCCCTGGGCGATAAAGGTGCCCACGGCGTTCGCGGTGTTCGAGACAGCGGTCCCCAGATCGCGGTTCGCGGCAGGGGAGTGCGGGGCGGTCGGGCGAGCGGTGTCGGCAGCGTCCGCATCGGTAGCCTGCGGCGCGGCGATATTGCCGGTGCCGCCCTCGACCACAGAAAAGCCTGCTGCGTGCGGGTCGACCGCATCAGCGCCAATCGTGGGATGCTCGAGCTGCAGAAACGAGGGCATGGCGCTGCCCTGGTCGGCAACCGGAGTCTCGCCGGGTACGAAGGTCGAGGCTGCCTCGGCGGCCTCCTCTTCCTCGGCGTCAACGTCAGCGTCGGCCACGGCGTCTTTCATCGCTTTGACGGCATCCATCATGGAGTCCATGACGGCGTCGAGCTCTTCTTCCGAAGAAACCTCGATAGGGCCCGCAGCTTGCGGAGCGGCATCCTGTACGGGGTCGTCGTCCTGAGCGGGCGCATCGTCGTTTTGCTCGCCGGCATCTTCGGCGCCGGGGGTTTCCGCCGTAGCGCTTTCGTCCAAGAATGGGCCGTCGAGGTCAATATCATCGCAGGTCACAGCGTCGGCATCTGCAGTGACGTCTGCGGAATCATCAATATGCTGTTGAGTCTGGGGGTCCAGCTCGTCTGTCATAGGCATGTGCTCCTCATCGTAGTTTGTCACCCTATGATAAAGTCTCGCGCCGACATCCCGCGCGCTGCAGCAAAGTTTCAAAACGTGTTCGATGGCTCGCGTCGATAGCAAAAACTCGGCCACTTTATCCAGTTTGTACTTGACATTCCCTTCGCCGAAAGACGTTGCGCCGTTCGCCTGCCATGGGCTTTATTTTTCGCTTGAACCCGCTAAAGTTGCATTTCAGCTTTTGGCGCGTGAAGTTGGATGCGCGCAGTCGACGGGCAGGCCCGTCGCGATTTGAAAGGACTTTATATGGGACTTTTCACTGGTAAGACCGTGATCGTTACCGGCGGCGGCAAGGCCACGCTTAAGGACGGCTCCGCTGGCTCCATCGGCTACGGCATCGATATCGCATTTGCCAAGGAGGGCGCGAACCTTGTCATCACTGGCCGCAACGTCGCCAAGCTCGAGGCCGCCAAGGAGTCTCTCGAGGCCGAGTACGGTGTCAAGGTTCTGCCTGTTCAGGCCGATGTCTCGGCTGGTCAGGACAACGAGGCCGTCGTCCAGAACGTTATCGACAAGGCCATTGAGGAGTTCGGCCGCATCGACGCCGTCGTCAACAATGCTCAGGCCAGCGCTTCGGGCGTGACGATCGCCGATCACACCATGGACCAGTTCAACCTCGCCATTTACTCCGGTCTGTATGCTACCTACCTGTACATGCAGAAGGCCTATCCGCACCTGAAGGAGACCAAGGGCTCCGTGGTCAACTTTGCTTCGGGCGCCGGCCTGTTTGGCAACTACGGCCAGTGCAGCTATGCTGCCGCCAAGGAGGGCATCCGCGGCCTGACTCGCGTCGCCGCCAACGAGTGGGGCAAGGACGGCATCAACGTCAATATCGTTTGCCCGCTTGCTTGGACCGCTGCGCTCGAGAACTTCCAGGATGCCTATCCCGAGGCGTTCAAGGCCAACGTCCACATGCCGCCGGCGGGCCACTACGGCGACGTCGAGAAGGAGATCGGCCGCGTGGTCGTTCAGCTCTGCGGCCCCGACTTTAAGTATATGAACGGCGAGACCGTCACCCTCGAGGGCGGCATGGGCCAGCGGCCCTAACAGTTACGCGGTTCTACGAACCGCGTAACCAGTTGACGCTGCAAACCCGCCAGAGCGGCAATCTGCCTTTCAACTTCGGCGGCATGATCAAAAGATCAATGCCGCCTTGTTTCAAGGCACCTTGCTCGCTCTGGCGGGTTTTCGCTGTCGGTGCCATAGCATCGGCGTTTGTGTTGTTGACAGAAGGCCTCTCATGGGTAGTCGTTGGGGATGTTCTTAAATGACTAGTCGAAAGGGACACTCTTGTCGGCACTTGGGGACAGTCCCTGAGTGCCGGCAGATTGGGACACTCCTTTGCAAGATGGCTGCGAAGACTGTCCCCAACGACTAGTCGTTTAATGCGCCAGTTTCTGTCGAGTCGGTGCGGTTCGATGGTTGCTCGTATAATGGTCTGCGTATGAACCGCAACCAAGGAGTTCCAGTTTATGGACCAGAGC
>CAVCHM010000028.1:0-27993 GCA_963602135.1 bacterium
TCCGCAGGACGCAAGAAGCCCTCGCCGCACGAAGTGCGCAGCGAGGGCTTCTTGCATGTCCGAGGACGTTTTGGGAGGTAGCCCAAACAGCCCCGGCGATCCTGCGGGAGTTAAACCCCTTTAGAACTTGTTGTGGAAGGTACGCGAAATGACCTCGTCCTGCTGCTCCTTGGTGAGCGTGTGGAAGTTCACGGCGTAGCCGGAAACGCGAATGGTCAGCTGCGGGTACTTCTCGGGGTGAGCCTGAGCGTCGAGCAGCGTCTCACGATTGAAGACGTTGATGTTCAGGTGGTGGCCACCCTTCTCGGCGTAAGCGTCGAGCATGTGGACCAGGTTATCGGCCTGAGTCTCGGAAACTTCAGAAACCTTCATAATGTGTCTCCTTCGATTGATAGGCGCCGGCCGAAACCGGCGCGCTAATCAGTAATCGTTATTGTTAGTATAGCACTAACAATAGTTACTCGCCCAGCTGATCAAGGTCGATATCGCCAAAGAACACCTGGTCCTCCTTGCCTAGCGCGCTCGGGATGATGGAGAAGGTGTTGGAGATGCCGTCCTGAGCATCGCGGAACGGGAGCTTGGAAACCGAGGACAGCGAAGCGATGGCGCCGTGGCTATCGCGCTTGTGCATGGGGTTAGCACCCGGGGCGAACGGCTGGCCGGCCTTGCGGCCGTCAGGGGTGGAGCCGGTCTTCTTGCCGTACACGACGTTGGAGGTAATGGTCAAAACCGAAGTCGTGGGCACGGAGTTGCGGTAGGTGTCGTTCATGCGGATGTACTCCATGAACTGGTGCACAACGTCGTGAGCGATCTGGTCGACACGGTCGTCGTCGTTGCCGTACTTGGGGAACTCGCCCTCGGTCTCGAAGTCGACGATGATGCCGTTCTCGTCACGGACGGGGTGGACCTTGGCGTACTTGATGGCGGACAGGGAGTCAGCCACGACGGAAAGGCCAGCGATGCCCGTAGCGAACCAACGATGCACGTGCTTGTCGTGCAGAGCCATCTGGATGCGCTCGTAGCAGTACTTGTCGTGCATGTAGTGAATGATGTTGAGGGAGTTGACGTACACGCCAGCGAGCCACTTCATCATGTCGTTGTACTTGGCCACAACGTCGTCGTAATCGAGCGTATCGCCCTCGACGGCGCGGTACTTGGGGCCGACCTGCTTCTTGGAGACCTCGTCAACACCGCCGTTGAGTGCATACAGCAGGCACTTGGCCAGGTTGGCACGGGCGCCGAAGAACTGCATCTCCTTGCCGATGCGCATGGAGGACACGCAGCAGGCAATGCCGTAGTCGTCGCCGTGGTAGACGCGCATGAGGTCGTCGTTCTCATACTGGATCGAGGAGCTGGCGACGGACGTCTTGGCGCAGAACTTCTTGAAGTTCTCGGGCAGGCGGGTCGACCACAGAACGGTCATGTTGGGCTCGGGGCTGGTGCCCATGTTCTCGAGCGTGTGCAGGTAGCGGTAGCTCATCTTGGTAACGAGCGTACGACCGTCGACACCCATACCGCCGATGGACTCGGTGACCCACTGCGGGTCGCCGGTGAACAGGGCCTGGTACTCGGGGGTACGGGCGAACTTGACCATGCGGAGCTTCATGATGAAGTGATCCACGAACTCCTGGATCTGCTCCTCGGTGAAGGTGCCGTTGGCAAGGTCGCGCTCAGCGTAGATGTCGATGAACGTGGAGGTACGGCCGATGGACATAGCGGCGCCGTTCTGCTCCTTGACGGAAGCGAGGTAGGCGAAGTACATCCACTGGATGGCCTCCTGCGTGTTGGTAGCAGGGTTGGAGATGTCGAAACCGTAGGTCTCGGCCATCATCTTGAGCTCGCCGAGGGCACGGATCTGCTCCTGCAGCTCCTCGCGATCGCGGATGTTGTCGGCGGTCATGACCGTCGGGGTGGAAGCCTTCTGGGCCTCCTTGTCCTTGATCAGGTAGTCGACACCGTACAGGGCGACACGACGATAGTCGCCGATGATGCGGCCGCGGCCATAGCCATCGGGCAGACCGGTAATGATGTGGGCCGAACGGCAGGCGCGCATCTCGGGGGTGTAGACATCGAAGACGCCGGCGTTGTGGGTCTTGCGCTCGAAGGTGTAGCGCTCGACAACGTTCTCGTCGACCTTATAGCCGTGCTGGCTGGCAGCCTGGCAAGCGATGCGGATACCGCCGTTGACGTGCAGAGCGCGCTTGAGCGGCTTGTCGGTCTGGAGGCCGACGATGGTCTCCTTGTCGCGATGGGCGTTATCGATGTAGCCAGCGGGGTGGCTCACGATACCCGTAACGGTCTTGGTGTCCATATCGAGGACGCCGCCCTGCTCGCGCTCCTTGAGCAGCAGGTCGAGAACCTCGCCCCACAGCTCCTTGGTACGCTCGGTCGGGCCGGCGAGGAACGACTCGTCGCCCTCGTAGGGGGTGTAGTTCTTCTGGATGAAGTCTCGGACGTCTACCTCTCCCGTCCAGATGCCTTCCTTGAAGCCTTCCCATGCCTCCTGCATTGTGTAACCACGCTCCTAGTTACGTGTAATGCGGCGCTCTCTCACACCGCTGCTTATTGAATTCTTGAATGTTCGGCTTGCACGACCGGCTTCTTCCGTTTTCCGCCACGTGTTGACGCAGGGAAAACGTTTGTCCACCTTGGCGCTGCAACCCTAAACCCAAGATTTCACCCGTCTGAGAAGGATAACATAGCGACCCTCTCCATCTGGGCTGTTATATGTTTCTTTTTTTATAACATAAGAGCGTTTTTGACAAATCCGCAGGAAATGCGAGCGCGGGCAGATACCGTTCACCGAATTGTCTGATATTTCCCCTTGCCTTTATACGCCTGTCGCTCTAGCTGTTATGCCAGCTTTAGCTGGGTAAAGTGCCCCGCAGGTAGATTTTTGGGACATGCCTAGAAATCTACTTTTCGCCGCAACAAAGGCGTGTGCGTGGCGCGTCCGCAAAGGTAGATTTCTAGGCATGTCCCAAAAATCTACCAGCAAGCGCAGGGCGGCCACGAAGGAATATCCCCCGTGGCCGCCCTGAAGCGTTGGCTTGTTGCGAGCATTGATTTGTCGCGCGTGGCGTTACGCAGCAGCGGCAGTCTTGTCGGTCGCAGTCTTCTCGTTGCCCTGCTTACCCTCAAAGTGCTTGTAGCACCAGCTGGTGACCAGCGGGGTGAGAATGGCCGTCACGATAGCGCAGGCAGCAACCTGAGCCGTAGCCGTCGCGAGCACCGCGCCGCCGTACATGGCTTCGTTGACGCTTGCCATAGCAGCAGGCGTTGCCACGTTGGCGCCGGCGCAGCTGGAGATTGCCGCGCCTGCGACACCCGTGCCGCCGGTAAGCCTATCGACCGCGACAACGGGGATAGCAAAGACCACCGAGCAGATAACACCGAGCAGGATGCCGGGAAGACCACCATTGATGAGCTGGCCAAAGGTCATGGTCGAACCCATGGCAAAGAAGACGAGCACGATGATGGCGGACAGCGCCGGGGCCATCATCTTCTTAAAGCTGGGAAACAGGTTGCCCAGGATAATGCCGACGACGATCGGCAGGATGGCGCCCACGAGCGACCAGCCAATCGGAGCCTGGCCGGCGGCGCCGAGCACGATCATCGTGACCGGAGGACCGACAACCAACGTGGTGATGGCGACGGCGCCGCGCTCGGCCTCGTTACCCATGGTGCCCATCAGGCCAGCGTACATGGCGTTGTTGGCGCCGGTGCAGGCAGCCAGCATCACCATGGCCGAGATACCAAACAGGTTGTCGTTGAACACATAGAGAATGAGCAGCGACACGGCGATGACCACGATTTGCTTAATGGCGATGATGATGGCACCGCGGGCAGCAGCGGCGGGAGCGCTCTTAAACGAAATCGTCGTGCCAACGATGAGCAGGAAGGCACCCACGAGCGGGCTTGCACCCTGCTGCGTCATGCCGAGCGTAAAGCTACCAAGCGTCTTGAACAGGTCGGGGAACAGCGTGTTGAGCAGGCAGCCCAACAAAAGCGGCACCAGAATATTGGCACCCGGGATGGAGGACATCTTAAAAAACGGCTCCTTGGCCGCCGGCGCCTCCACCGCGGTTGATTCACTCATATATATCTCCTTTTGATGCGTGCGGGTTGTTGCCGCACGCGGCTACATCAGAAAGAAGGCGACGGTCCCGAGTCGCAGGGGCCGCCGCCGAACTATTGCGCGGGATATTACCCGTCCAGGACGATACCGCCGTCGCAGTCGCCGATCTCGCCGTTCACGAAGCTGGCGAGGTCGGACGCGAAGAACAGTACCATCTGCGCCGGCTCGCTTGCCTGGGCGGCGCGGCCCAGAGGAATACCGTTGATGATGCGCTGGGAGTTCTCGTCCGAGAGGATCGAGGTCATGTCGGTAAGGGTGAGCGACGGGCACACGGCGTTGCAGCGGATGCCGAACTTGCCGCCCTCCTTGGCGACCGCCTTGGTCAGGCCGTTAACGCCGGCCTTGGAGCTGGCGTACGCTGCGGTACCAAGCAGGCCGCCGCCAATCTTGCCAGCCACAGAGCTCACGTTGACGATGGTGCCGGCGTGGGCCGCCTTAAAGTGCGGGTACACGGCGTTCATCATGGTAAAGGTGCCGTTGAGGTTGATGTCGATGGTGCGGCGCCACTCGGTGTCGTCGATCTCGTCGAACTTCTTGGTGCTGATGACGCCAGCACAGTTGATCAGAATGTTGGTCTGAGGCAGATCGGCGAAAATCTGCTCGACAGTCTCGCGCGCCTTGGGTGCATCGGCGACATCGAGCTGATAGAACTTGTTGCCCTCGCCGAGTTCGGCCACTGCGGCCTCGCCCTTAGCGGCGTTCCTTGCGATGAGCGCGACGTGTCCGCCGCCCTCCACGATACCCTTGGCGATCTCGAGGCCAATGCCCTGAGTGCCGCCGGTAACGATCGCGGTTTTACCCGTGAAGTCAAATGCCATGACTCCAACCCCCTTGATTCAGGTGTCTCCTTGCGGGAAGTTGGAGCATCGCACGTGGCGAAAAATGAGTCCCAGTCGTCATGGTGGTGACAACCCCTCGCCTAACCGCGCGCATGATAGTTCTTTGGAACGTTTCAGTAATTGAAAAATTTAAATTGTTTATACGACCTTTATATCGCACAGCCTCCGGTAGATTTTTGGGACATGCCTAGAAATCTATCGATTATGGCGCACGTGCAGGAGTATCATCTTTCACCGAAAATAGTTTCTAGTGTTAGGGGTTTTCAGTGGAAGGTACCGATTTCCACGAGCTTGGACGCCAGCTCTTTCTCGAGTTTGGCAGCCTGCACCAGCGCGTTTCGCGCTTTACGGACCAGGCTTTGAGCGGCGAGATGGCCGTTATGCGCGCCCTTTTGCTCGCCGGCGGCTCGCTCACGCCGAGCGAACTTGCCGACAAGGCATGGGTCTCGAACGCTCGCATCGCCAATATCCTGCGCGCCCTCGAGGCCAAAGGCTGGGTCGAACGCGAGCACTCAAAGACCGACCGCCGTCGCGTACATGTGACCGTGACCGACAAGGGTCGACAAGATCTTGAAATCAAGCGTCGGGAGTTTGAGGACCGCGCTGCGGCATTCCTCGAGCAGCTCGGCGAAGAAGATACCAACGAGTTGGTGCGTCTCCTTCGTCGCACCAACCAAATTATTGACCATAACCAAGAAAGGAGAGATGCCGAGTGAGGATTCTCAAGCTCTTTAAGAAGCATGTGCTGGCACTGCTTGCGGCTATCGTGCTCATCGTGATCAGCTGTAACGCCGACCTGGCGCTGCCCACGTATATGAGCGACATCGTCGACGTGGGTGTGCAGCAGGGAGGCATCGCTTCGCCCGTGCCCGACACCATCCGCGCCAACGCACTCGACGACCTTGAGCTCTTTATGAGCGCCAAGGACGCCAAGACGGTGGAGGCCGCGTTTAGCCAGGCAGACAAGGACGGCATCCGCACCTACCAGGGCACCGAGGACGAGCGCGCCGACGGCAGCAAGCTCGCCGACATCATGAGCCTGCCCGAGACCGTCGTGCTCGCCCTCAACCAGGGTATCGACGCCGACTCCATGGGCGACATGACCGGCGCATCCGACGATGCCGGCAACAGCAGCTCCGCCCAGTCCATGCCTTCCCCCGAGCAGATGGCGGCCATGACGCCCGAGCAACTCGCCGAGATGCAGCAAAAGGCAGCGGCCGCACAAGAGATGCAGGCACAGATTGAGGCCGACGGTGGCAAAATCACCATGGCGAGCCTGCGCTTGGGCATCGAGGGCGGCTTGATCGACCAGAGCAAGCTTGTCGACGGCGCCAACGAGATGGCTGACAAGATGGGCTCCATGTCGGGCTCCATCGTCACCCAGCGCGCCGTGACCTATGTGCAGGACGAGTACAAGGCACAGAGCATCGACCCCGCCGACGTGCAGAATGCCTACCTGGGCCGCATGGCGACCACGATGTTCGGTCTGTGCCTGGTATCGCTCGTCGCCACCATCCTGACCGGCGCCGTGGCATCGCGCACCGCCTGCTCCATCGCCCGCGACCTGCGCCGCGAGACCTTCAACAAGGTCATGCACTTCTCGCCTGCCGAGGTGGGCAAGTTTAGCCAGGCCTCGCTCATCACCCGCTGCACCAACGATATTCAGCAGATCCAGATGGCCGCGACCCTGTTTATCCGCATGTGCCTTATGGCGCCCGTCATGGGCATCGTCGCCGTCATGCGCGTTCTGGCCAACCACACCGGCCTGGAGTGGACCATCGCCGTGGCCATCATCGCGGTCTCGGCCGTCGTCGGTGTGCTCATGGGTCTTACCATGCCCAAGTTCAAAAAGATGCAGAGCTTTGTGGACCGCGTGAACCTTACCGCTCGCGAGCTGCTCGACGGCCTGATGCCCATCCGCTCGTTCAACCGCGAGGAGCACGAGCTCGAGCGCTTTGATGCGGCATCGCTCGATCTGATGACCACGCAGCTCTACACCAACCGCGCCATGAGCTTTATGATGCCGCTCATGATGCTCGTCATGAACTGCGTCACCGTGCTCATTGTCTGGTTTGGCGCGCAAGGCGTGTCCGACGGTGTGATGCAGGTTGGCAACATGATGGCGTTTATCTCCTACACCATGCAGATCGTCATGGCGTTTATGATCCTCACCATGGTGTCGGTCATTCTGCCCCGCGCCGAGGTCGCAGCCGAGCGTGTGGAGGAGGTTATCACCTGCCCCACGAGCATTAACGACCCCGTCTCGCCCAAGCTTCCCGCAGCCAGCGCGCCGCGCGGCGAGCTGCGCTTCCGCGACGTGAGCTTCCAGTACCCCGATGCCCGCGCCGACGTGATCAGCGGCGTAAACTTCACCACGCACGCCGGTCAGATGCTCGGCATCATCGGCTCCACGGGCTCGGGCAAGTCCACGCTCGTACAGCTGATCCCGCGTCTGTACGACGTCACGGGCGGCAGCATTTCGCTCGACGGCGTCGACGTACGTGACATGACCCTCTCCGAGCTGCGCCGCCGCATTGGCTATATTCCGCAGCAGGGCCGCCTGTTCTCGGGCACCGTCGAGAGCAACCTCAAGTTTGCCGGCGACATGGTGAGCGACGAGGATATGCACGAGGCCGCGCGCATCGCCCAGGCCGAGGACTTTATCGCCGAGCGCGAGGGCGGCTACGACTCCCCCATCAGCCAGGGCGGCTCCAATGTTTCGGGCGGTCAGCGCCAGCGCTTGGCCATCGCCCGCGCCCTGGCCAAGAAGCCCGAGGTCGTGGTGTTCGACGATTCGTTTAGCGCGCTCGACTACAAGACCGACGCTCGCCTGCGCGAGGAGCTCGCCAAAAACGTCACCGATGCCGCGCTCGTGGTCGTGGCACAGCGCATCGCGACCATCATGCACGCCGACCAGATCATCGTGCTCGACGACGGCCACGTGGTGGGCACCGGCACACACGAGGAGCTGCTGCATGGTTGCCCGGCGTACCTAGAGATCGCGCAGTCGCAGCTTTCCGCCGAGGAGCTGGGGCTTACCCAAGAAGAAATTGCAGCCGTTATGGAAGGAGGCGAGCGCTAATGGCAGACGAGACCAAGACTCAAATTCCCAAGCCCACCCGTCAGCGTGGACCCATGGGCCGCATGGGCGGCATGGGCCGCGGCGAAAAGGCTAAGGACTTTAAGGGCACCATGAGGCAGCTGCTCGGCTATATCGGGCAGCACAAGATTGCCGTGTTCGTCGCCGTCGCCTTTGCCGTGTGCTCGGTCGTCTTTAACATTGTGGGACCTAAGGTGCTCGGCCAGGTTACGACCAAGCTGTTCGAGGGCCTGGTCGCCAAGGTCAACGGCACCGGCGATGTCGACTTTGACTGGATCGCCAAGACGCTTGGCTTTTTGCTCTGCCTGTATCTGGCGAGCTCTGCCTGCAGCCTGATTCAGGGTTGGCTCATGACCGGCGTCACGCAGAAGATCTGCTACCGCATGCGCAAGGAAATCGCCGCCAAGATCGCTGTCGTGCCGATGAGCTACTTCAACGGTCACAGCAAGGGCGACGTGCTCAGCCGCATCACCAACGACGTCGACACGCTCGGCCAGTCGCTCAACCAGAGTGTGACGCAGCTCATTACGTCCGTCACGCAGATTATCGGCGTGCTCGTCATGATGCTGTCGATCAGCCTACCGCTCACCGGCGTCACCGTGCTCACGCTGCCGGCCGCCGCGATTATCCTGGCCGTGATGATTCACTTCTCGCAGCCGTACTTCCGCGAGCAGCAGCAGGTCCTGGGCACCGTCAACGGCATTATCGAGGAGGACTTTGCCGGCCAGAACGTCATTCAGGTGTTCGACCGCGCCGAAGCCTCGATCGAGGAGTTCGACCGCCAAAACGACCGCCTCTTTATTAGCGGCTGGCGCTCGCAGTTCCTGTCGGGCCTGATGATGCCGCTCATGAGCCTGGTGGGCAACATGGGCTACGTGGGCGTTGTCGTGGTAGGCGCGCAGCTCGCGCTGACCGGAAACGCCACGCCCGGCGATATTCAGAGCTTCATCCAGTACGTGCGCAACTTTACGCAGCCCGTGCAGCAGCTGGGCAACGTGAGCAACACGATGCAGTCAATGGCCGCCGCCACCGAGCGCGTGTTTGAGTTCCTGGCTGCCCCCGAGGAGGAGCAGAAGGCCGACGCGCAGATCCCCGAGAAGCGTCCCGGCCACGTGGAGTTCGACCATGTCAAGTTTGGCTACACGCCCGACAAGACCATCATCCACGACTTTAGCTGCGAGGCGCAGCCCGGCCAGACCATCGCCATCGTCGGCCCCACCGGCGCCGGCAAGACCACGCTCATTAAGCTGCTTCAGCGCTTTTACGACGTGGACGGCGGTTCGCTGCGCGTCGAGGGCGTCGACGTGCGCGATTGGGACCGCGCGGCACTTCGCGGCGAGTTTGCCATGGTGTTGCAGGATACTTGGCTGTTTAACGGCACCATCCGCGAAAACATCCGCTACGGACGCCCCGATGCGAGCGATGCCGAAGTCGAGGCCGCCGCACGCGCCGCACGCTGCGACCACTTTATTCATACGCTCGCCGGCGGTTACGACTTTATGATCAACGAGGAGGGCACCAACCTGTCGCAGGGTCAGCGCCAGCTCGTGACCATCGCCCGTGCCATTTTGGCCGACCGTCCGGCGCTGATTTTGGACGAGGCGACCTCCAACGTTGACACTCGTACCGAGGAGCTTATTCAGCGTGCCATGGATGCGCTAATGCAGGGCCGCACGAGCTTTGTCATCGCGCACCGCCTGTCCACGATCCGCAACGCCGACGTGATCTTGGTGATCCGCGACGGCGACATCGTCGAGAAGGGCACACACGACGAGTTACTCGCCCAAGGCGGCTTCTACGCCGACCTGTACAACTCGCAGTTCGACGAGGCGGCGTAGATACGGCCGCAGAGAAATGATGACGCCCGAGAACGGGGGCGCAGGACAACCTGCGCCCCCGTTCTGTGTCCTTCGAGCCTCGAAACGCCTTCCCTGAGACCTCATTGACGGCGCTTTCCAGACCCCGTGGGCAAAAAAGGGCAAATATGAGTACTGTCACCTTTTTAGTAACAGCCAAAACCACCTCAAACGACCTCTTTGCGGCCTCTATACGCCTTCAAATTAATCAAAACGCCCGTTAGCAGGCTTCTGCGTGCCAACGTTAATGAACATATTTATCACTTTGTCTATTATCTCGCTAGACGGATATATTACTAAGTTAGCAACAGTACTCATATTTGGCATTTTTTGCCCACGGAGTGTTTCCTGGGGAACCGACAACAGCCTTAGGGTCCCGCATGGCGCCACTCCCTCCCGACATCCTCCGACGTTTCCCCAGATAAAACCTAGCAAAATAAACCTGTCCCTTTTTGGAAGGTTTCAGGGTGACAAGGACTTGCACTTTAGCGTGCGACAGCGGATAATGCCGAACACTCAACAATACGCTTATTGCTCTTTCTATAGATTGAGGAGGCCCCTATGGCCATGGAATTCAAACGCAAGTTGCCGATCCCCATGGAGATCCGCGAGGAAATGCCGCTTTCTGCCGAGCTTACCGCCAAAAAGCAGGCATTTGACGCCGAGGTCGCCAAAGTCTTTACCGGCGAGGACGCACGCAAGGTGCTCATCATCGGCCCGTGCTCTGCCGACCGCGAGGATTCGGTACTTGAATACATGAACCGACTGGCCAAGACCGCCGAGGAGGTCAAGGACAAGCTCATCATCATTCCGCGCGTCTACACCAATAAGCCGCGCACCAAGGGCACCGGCTACAAGGGCCTTCTGCACAACCCCAACCCCGAGGCTCCCGACGACCTGCTCGAGGGCGTCAAGGCCATCCGCCATATGCACCTGCGTGTTATTGAGGAAACGGGCTTCTTCACCGCCGACGAGATGCTCTATCCGTCCAACTACCAGTACCTCGTTGACCTGCTGAGCTATGTTGCCGTGGGCGCACGCTCGGTCGAGAACCAGGAGCATCGTCTGGTATCGAGCGGCATTTCGGTACCCGTCGGCATGAAGAATCCCACTGCCGGCTCTACCACCGTTATGCTCAACTCCATTTACGCCGCGCAGGCGCACCAGAGCTTCATCTTCCGCAACTGGGAGGTCGAGTGCGACGGCAATCCGCTCGCACACGCCGTCATGCGTGGCTACATCGGTCTCGATGGCCGCACCTACCCCAATTACCACTACGAGCACCTGGAGCGCCTGGCCGAGCGCTACACCGAGCACGCCGGCTATGCCAATCCGGCAGCGGTCATCGACTGCAACCACGACAACTCGGGCAAGCGCCCGCTGGAGCAGTACCGCATTTGCAAGGAGGTACTCGACAGCTGCCGCCGCAACGAGTCCATCTCCAAGCTGGTCAAGGGCTTTATGATCGAGTCCTACTTGGAGGATGGCAACCAGCCGGTCGACGGCGGTGTCTTTGGCAAGTCGATCACCGATCCGTGCCTGGGCTGGGAAAAGACCGACTACCTCATCCACGAGATCGCGGAACGGATTTAGTTACGCGGTTTTGACCAAACCGCGTAACGACTCGACGCTGCAAGCCCGTCAGAGCGGCAATCTGCCTTTCAGCTTCGACGGCATGACCAAAAGGTCAATGCCGCCTCGCTTCAAGGCACCTTGCTCGCTCTGGCGGGCTTTCGCTGACTTTTGCTCTACCTGCGGTGTTGGCGGGGCAGCTAATTTAGAATGGGGCTCTTTTAGCTACCCGCAAAGTAGTCGTTGGGGACGTTCTTGTTTGACTAGTCGTTTAAGAACGTCCCCAACGACCACCCGGGGGAGCTGTCTTCCCTCGTGGCGGTCTTCTAGCAGAAAAACCAAGTGAGTAGGCTTTTTGCAGGAGGCCAAGCACGCCCCGAAACGCCACAGCTCTGACCTGCAGTTTTTATAGATCATTTGTCGCGATGTGCTCGGCAAGTTCAAAAAAGTCTACTCACTTGCATCCGAAACGCACCAGATAGGCAAAAATAACCGCCGCGAGAGGGCCCCAGCCCCTTCGCGGCGGTCATACGCCTCTGATTTTGCGACGGTTTTACCGGCTTGTTACTCGCTGTAGCGGGTGGCGATGGCGGATCTTACTATGCCGGTGCTCATGAGGTAGGTCACCAGGAAGTAGCCGCCGTAGGCTGCTAGGAAGATCGCGCAGGTGAGGCCTACCGTGCCGCCGATACTCATGTTGCCAAAGATGCTCACCAGCTCGATAATCACCTTGAGTGCCACAAACGAGTGCGCCAAGCCCACCACCAGCGGGAACAAGAAGAACACCGCCTGCTGTGCCATCACCGAATGGCGGATCTGACGGTCGTCGCAACCGATCTGCGCCAGCACGCGGTAGCTGCGGCTGCCGTCGGCCACGTTGGAGAGCTGCTGGATCGACAGGATTGCCGCACAGGCTACGACCAACACGAAGCCGATGTAGATGGCCAGGTAGCTAATCATGCCGTTCATCGACGCCGCCTGCGCATATATCTCGGACCGCGTCATGAAGACCCCCCACGATCCCGGTTCCTTGCCGTCCACGAGCAGGTTGTCGAGATAGGTATACCTAATGGTCTCGTCAGCCTTGGCCGCGTCCATCCCCTGCTTGTAGTTAACGAGCAGGTTGCTGGAATACGGCTGCAAGTTGAGCTCCGACAGCAGCTCGTCGGCCACGACCACGGTACCCGGATTACTGCCGAGCGCCGAGTTGGCGATGGCCGCCGTGTCCTCGTCCGACTTGTCGGTTGCGGGCGAAAGCGTGTTGCCGCCCAGCTCAAGGGTATGGCCGCCTGCCATGTACTTGGTGTACAGTTCGCCCAGCTCGCCGCCCATGTCACACGTAAGCAGGTACTGGTCGCGGCCAATACTCACCGGCTTCTCGCCCATCATCTGGCGCAGCTTGTTGTACTGGCTCGCCGGAGTCACAAACAGACCCATCGTATCGGCATTACTGCCCTCAAGCATTGCAGGAAGCTTTTCGCCCATGGTCTTGCACATCTCACCCGCGACCACCGAAGGGCCCGAGCCTCCGACCGGATAACTCAGATACGAATCGAGCTGCACATGCTCTCCAGTAACGTCGGCAATATTGACCTTCTTTTCGGTCTTATCGCCCTTGTCAGCCGATTTGCCTTCGGTGCTTTCCGCAACGTTGTCGGGATCGATACGATCACCATGCCATGCAGAATACAGGTCAACCGTGCTATCGGCCAGCACCATGCCATCGGCCTCAGACGGATTGACATACTCCTTGTAATAGTCGAGCGTATCGGGCGTGTAATAGACATACGTCTGCGACATATCGGCCGGCGTATAGCGCTCCAGATTCTCGTTCATCACGTTGGCAATCGACATACCGCAGGTTACCGAGGTAATGGCCAGGAACAGAATCATTGCGATGACGCCCATCGAAAAGCACACCGTGTTGACCTTGGCCGACAGCTGGCGAACAGTAAACATGTTGAGGCCGCGCCAGTATACGCTGCGCAGGCTCTGCAGCAGCTTGATGAGCATGCCCGATAGGCCCCAGAAGAGTGCAAAGGTGCCCACGGTGACCATGGCTGTAGTGATGCCGAACTGGTTCATGGCGTCTTGCAGCTTATCGCCCGTCGCGGTTAGCGGGAACCCATCACGTAGCAGACGGTAATAGGCCACGCCCACGAGCGCCACGCCCACGACAAAGATGGCAATCGCAATCCACGGATTGCGGGTCTTGATGCTCTCGTTGCGACGCTCGGCACCCATAAGCTCGATGAGCTTGGTACGACGCACGACGCGAAGGTTCAGCAGCAGCGTGAGCACAAACATCACGAGCATGCAGGCAAGGGTCAGATTGAACGCATGCACCGAGAAAAAGAAGTGGAAATCGGCGATCTGTGTCTTAAAGAGCGAGGCCGTAAAGAACGTCATGAGCTGGGAGAGTCCCACACCCAGCACAATGCCGGCGACAAAGGCCACGACCGATACTATCACGGTCTCGAGCGCCATGATCGTGGCGACGCGCCCGCGCCCCATGCCAAGCACCTGGTACAGGCCAAATTCCTTTTTGCGGCGCTTCATGATGAAGTTATTGGCATACACCATCAAAAAGGCCATGACGCCGGCCAAAAAGTACGTAAGGTAGCCGAGCATGCTGCCCATGAGCTCGGACAGACCCGCCTCCTCGATTCCGGCGATGTCGACCTGCATCGAGACGGTGTTAAAGGCATAGAAAACGGTGACGCCCAGGGTAAGCGTCAGCAGGTAGACGAGGTAGTCGCGGCCGGCGCGGCGGACGTTGCCCCAAGCGAGTTTACAGAGCATCGGAGCCCTCACCGCCCATCATGGCAACGACCTCCATAATGCGGTCGAAGAACTCGCGGCGGTCGGTGTCGCCGCGGCGCAGCTCGGTGAAGATCTTGCCGTCGCGAATAAACAGCACACGGCTCGTGTAGCTGGCGGCAAAGCTGTCGTGCGTGACCATGAGCACGGTGGCGCGTAGGCGGCGGTTAAGGGCCTCCAGGCTCTCGAGCAGCAGGCGAGCGCTCTTGGAATCGAGGGCGCCGGTGGGCTCGTCGGCCATGATCATGGTGGGGTCGGTGACGAGCGCGCGAGCCGCGGCAACGCGCTGCTGCTGGCCACCGGACATCTGGTAAGGGTACTTGTCGAGCACCTGGCTAATGGACAGGCGCGCTGCCACATCCTGCACGCGGGTCGAGATCTCTGCCGAGTTTACGCGGGCGATGGTGAGCGGCAGGGCAATGTTCTCGCGTGCCGTGAGCGTATCGAGCAGGTTGGAATCCTGGAAGATGAAGCCCAGCTCATCGCGGCGGAACTGCGAGAGCTTGGCCTGCTTCATGCGCGTCACATCCTGGCCATTGATGCGAATGATGCCACTCGTGGCGCTGTCGATGGTCGACACGCAGTTGAGTAGCGTCGACTTACCCGAGCCCGAGGCGCCCATGATGCCCACGAATTCGCCGCGGTTGACGGTAAAGCTGACGTCGTTGAGCGCGCGGGTCACATTGCCCAGCGCACCGTATACCTTTTCGAGATGCGCGACCTCCAGTACCGGGGTCGCTGCTTGCATGGTTTGCATACCGAGTCCTTTCTTGCGATTAGTCTACGGCATCTATAGTCGCAAGAAGACGAGTCGGCTACCATCGATATGGCTTACGCTTGCCTTACCGTTGTGTAAGGTACGGGTAGCCGCCCTGCCACGTGTTGATGTTGAGAAAGGACTCCTGTTGAAGACTGTTCATGTTGCCGCTGGAATCATCCGCAAGGAAGGATCTGACGAGCTGCTTGCCGTGCAGCGCGGCTATGGCGACATGCAGGGACTTTGGGAGTTCCCCGGTGGCAAGCTCATGCGCGGCGAGACGCCCGAGGACACCGTACGCCGCGAACTCATGGAAGAGCTGCAGGTCAAAGTCACCAACCTGCGTGATTTCTACACCGTTGAGTATGACTACCCCGATTTTCATCTCTCCATGGAGTGCTACTACTGCTCGCTCGCCGATGAATCCGATGAGCCTCAGAAGCACGACCGCCAGCTCGATATCCGCTGGATTCCGCGCACCTCGCTTGCCACGGTGGAATGGATGCCCGCCGACAAAGGGCTTATCGATGCCCTGATTGAGCTGAAGGAAGACCGGCTTGAGAGTGGTGACACCGAGGCCACCACGAACGAACACCCCGCCACCAAACCCAAGCGCGCACCTAAGCGCCGCAGCAAAAAGCGTCCCAAGCCCGGCTTGCTCGACGGCATCGATACTTCGGACCTTTCCGCCGACGAGCGCGAACTGGTGCGCCGTCGCGCCGCCATCAAAAAGTCCATGAAGGGCAACAAACGCGCCAACACCAAGCCCGAGCTGCTCGTACGACAGCGCCTGCGCGCAGCGGGCCTTACGGGTTATCGCTTGGAATGGAAGGTGCCCGGAAAACCCGACATCGCCTTTCCCGGGCGCAAGATCGCCATCTTCGTCAACGGCTGCTTTTGGCACCGCTGCCCTAAGTGCAATCCGAGCCAGCCCAAGCGCAATGTTGAGTTTTGGGAGGCAAAGTTCCGTCGCAACGTCGAGCGCGACCGCGCTGCCGTGGCAGCGCTCACTCAAATGGGCTGGACACCCATAACCATCTGGGAATGCGAACTCAAAAAGGACCGCATCGACGCCACCATGGAAAAGGTCATCGAGCAGGTGTGCGCCGCAGAGCCGCAGCGCTAGGAACGAGCCGTCCACACGCCCCACACAGGCGAGCTACATCCGCGCCACAAACCTTAGAAAGCCCTTAAGCTCAAAACCTTTCAAGAGTGTTACTCGATAGCTTTTACCTGCGGTTTCATCGCAACGTCAAACCTCATTAAGCCTTTCTTTAGCGCTTCTTTGCAGCAGCCGCGGCATAATACTGCCAGCGCACGGGACCTAGCAGCATACCCCGAGCGCAATCTTTTGGTGGACATCGAGGAGGCCGCATAAGCATGCATTCTTCCAATGACGCAGCACAGCAGCCATCCCTAAAACATGCAGGCCTTTTCTCCTTCCCCCCGACACAGAGAAACGGCCTCCTCGACTCCCCCACCACAAAAGCCAAACGGTCAACCGACCAGAGCCACAACTTGCGAGCATCGTTCGAAAAGCTCCAAGCATCCCTAGACAAGGCGTTCCCCGAACAGGCAAGAGCAATCTAAGCCCATCGCGCTTTATACTGATGCCATGCGAAACATGGATCACATAGAATTGCACCGCGGAGGACGCGAAGAAGCGTTTCCCGAGACCGCCGAAGACTGGCCCTATATTGCCGAACGCGCAGAATTCGCTCGCTATCCGGGCAATTCCGTCCCTTGGCACTGGCATTCCGAAGTCGAGCTTTTCTACATGGAGCAGGGAACAATTGACTATCGCACGCATGCGGCTCATGAGCACATGCGCTTTGAGGAAGGGTCCGCTGGTTTTATCAACGGCGGCGTTTTGCACAGCACCCTGCAATCATCCAATTCGGCGCCGGCAATTCAGCTGTTGCACATTTTTCAGCCGTCAATGCTCGGCGATCCCGCGGGACGCCTTCAAAAGCGCTACATCGATCCTTTACTGCAATGTCAAGGCGTCGATATGCTCAAATGGTCGCCTGCCAACCCCGACGATATGCCCTTTATCGATTTGCTGAAGAGCTCCTTTAACCACGACCTTCAACGGCCGCAGAACGAGATGGCGCTTCGAAATAGCCTGTCAGAACTCTGGGTTCAGATCTATGCCAAAGCTGAACCACAATTCGCTTTGGACAATAGTTCTTTGATGACCAGCCGTGAAAATCGGTTTAGGGAAATTCTTGCCTATATCCGTGCACACTATGCAGACAGCATAGATGTTCCCCAAATTGCGTCCGCTGTCGGCATCAGCGAAAGAGATTGTTATCGAACTATCAAAGCTTGCGCGGGAACAACCCCGGCCGCGTATCTACGCGCATACCGCATCACCCGCGCCTGCACGCTCTTGACGCACACCACGCGAACGGTACAGACGATCGCTCACCAATGCGGCCTTGCAACGGCGAGCCACCTTGGGCAGGTATTCAAGGAACAAATGGGCTGCACCCCTTCTCAATATCGAGCCATGAGGCAGAATTTCGATACTACAGGGCAGAAATAACGCTAGCGCTTCCACCTCACCTGTCCCACACTATCAGACAGATAAGAGGAAGGAATGCCATGAAACAATTCGACCATGTCGTGTTTGACGTTGACGGAACATTGGCAGATACAGAAGAAAGCGTTCTGTCATCGCTTGTCCAGATTGTCCAAGAAGAGACCAGCAAAACGCTTCCCCGACACGAGCTTGACTTTGCCCTCGGCATACCCGGCAAGGATGCCCTTGAGAAACTTGGGATCTACTCGCAGGCAACGTTGGATCGCTGGTGCCAAATTGCCGCCAGCTTTAAAAGCACCATCAGCGTGTTTCCAGGTTTGCTTGAAGTCATCGCAAAACTCGCCGATAGCGGTTGCAATCTTGGCATTGTCTCCTCACGTGCGCGCAACGAATACGCAGAAGAAATAGCACCCCTTGGCTTCGACAAGTATTTTGAGCACATCATCCTTGTCGAAGACACAACCGAACATAAACCCGCACCCGCTCCCATGCTCGAATATCTCCGGCGTACGGGCGCGAATCCTGGCAACGTCGTCTACGTTGGCGACACCGTCTACGACGAACAATGCGCAACTTCAGCAGGGGTCAGTTTTGCCAGAGCAGCATGGGGATCACACCAAGACATCCCAAATGCCACCTACAACCTCAAAACCCCCAACGACCTATTAACCCTATCAACCAAGTAGCCCACGCGCCCCACCCTTTCAGCCCCAACGCCACAAGGGCGATTGAGCAGGACGGTTTGGGCGGGTCCCCGTACTTAGTTTCCAAAATCATTCCACAGCGCGAAGGCTTCTTGTTATTTTCAGACCTAACGCCACAAGGGCGACGACCTCGAGTAGGTCAACCTGGGAGGGACGAGGGCTTAGTTCCCCAATCTTTCCGCAGGGGGGCAAAAAGCCTCGCCGCACGAAGTGCGCGGCGAGGCTTTTTGCATGCCCGAGGACGATTGGGGAACTAAGCCCTCGTCCCTCCCCGGGATATGTAGCGAGTCGGAGTACCCTTGCTGTTACTCTGCTTTGCCCACAGAGTTGAGGTTGGTCATGCGAATCTTAACCAGCTCGGTGATCTCACGCATGCCCTCCTTGGCCGGCTTCTTGGGGTCGAAGCAACCGGGGTTCTCGGCCATATAGGCCATGAAGCCCTTGGTGTAGGCCTGACGCAGCTCGGTGGCGTAGTTAACCTTGCAGATGCCGTTCTTCACAGCCTCGGCAACCTGCTCATCGGGCACACCGGAGGTGCCGTGCAGAACCAGCGGCACGTCGACGGCGTCGCGGATGGCCTTGACCACGGACTGCTCGATGTGCGGATCGCTCGTGTACACGCCGTGGCTGGTGCCAACGCCAATAGCGAGAGAGGTGCAGCCAGTGCGCTCGACAAACTCCTTGGCCTCGGCAGGATCGGTGTAGGGGCTCTCGCCCTCAACCGCGGGACCGTCGTCCTCCTTGCCGCCAACCTTACCGAGCTCGGCCTCGACGGGCACGCCCATGGCGCGGCCAGCATCGGCGACGGACTTGGTCAGGGCGATGTTGTCCTCGAAGGACTCGTGCGAACCGTCGATCATGACAGAGGTGTAGCCCGTGCGGAAAGCCTGCATGCAGCGGTCATAGCCATCGCCGTGATCGAGGTGCAGAGCGACGGGCACGGAAGCGCGCTCGGCGGCAGCCTTGACCATGCCGTAGAAGTAGTCCAGACCAGCGGTCTTGATGGTGCCCGGGGTGGTCTGCATGATGACGGGGGACTTGGTCTCCTCGGCAGCGGCCAGAACGGCCATAACAAACTCGAGGTTCTCGACGTTGAACGCGCCAACGGCGTAGTGGCCGGCCTGAGCGTCCTTGAGCATCTTTTCGGTGGTAACAAGTGCCATGAGCGTTTGCTCCTCTCCCTCGCCCGCATCTGGACATCGGGCGTAGTTGTTCACAAGGCATTTTACCTTGCGTTTTGCTGCGCTCATTGTATGAAATTCAGCAGCTTTGCACGTGCGAGATATTGAGCCCATGCAGGTCAATACAGTCATTTTTGAAAAGCAAACGGAAGAAATTTGAGCCGAGTTGACATGTTCGATATTGAATTTTGAGCGTTCAGCGTCTTTCTTTTATAGAAAAGATAAGTAATCGAAAGGTGTTTTCTTACTCAAAAAGAAAATGAACGAAAATGAGGTCAACACAATTCCTGCAAATTTAGTCGAGAATGGAGCCACCATGGCCCATGCAACAACCCGTGCTTTTGCCGACGAACGCCGTACCGCCATTATGGAAATGCTCGATCATAACGCCTCGGTGCAGGTAGCAGAAATCGCCCAGACCTTTGGCGTGTCCTCCGTCACCGCCCGCGCCGACCTGGACGCGCTCGCCGAAGCAGGCAAGCTGCGCCGCACACATGGTGGTGCTGTATCGCTCCACAAACGCCTGACCGTCTCCACGCAGGATCGCCGCATCAATGTCAACGTCGCCGCCAAGCAGGCCATCGCACAAAGCGCCATCGAGCTCGTCAATGACGGCGACACGCTGCTCGTCGACTCGGGCACCACGGCGCTCGAGTTCGTCCGGCTCCTCGATCAGCGCGACGGTATCACCGTCATCACGGCAGACATTACCATTGCCGATTACATCGACGAGAGCATGCCCTCGGTCGATGTCGTCATGCTGGGCGGGGCGCTGCGCAAAGGCCATCGTTATTTGTACGGACCGCTCACCATGCAGGCGCTCCAAATGGTCCATGCCGATCTGGCCGTCATGTGCCCCGGCGCCTTTGTCTCCAGCTGCGGCTTTACGACCGACTTTCCCCAGATGGCCGAGACCAAAACGGCGATGATCGCCGCGGCCCATCAAAGCGTCGCCCTCATGGACGCCAGCAAGGTTAACGGACGCGGCATGTACCGCTTTGCCGAGCTTGCCGACGTTGACACCATCGTGATGGACCGTGACCCCGATCATGCCGTCGCCGCCTCAATCGCCGAGGCCACCGACAGCGCACGTCCAGCCCTCATCATCGCCGGCGCTTAAACAAAAACCACCACAAAGGTGCCTGTCCCCTTTGTGGTGGTTGTGATGGTTGAGCGTCAAAAGTGAACGTGTCGCTACTTGGAAAGCTCGTCGGCGAGGGCCTCGATCTGAGCGCGCGAGGCGTCGTTGAGCGAGCCCAGCACAGTCACTTTGTTCTGCGTCAGGGTGATGTCCTTCATACCCTCGAGCTCCTTGGTCATAACCTTGGCGGCAGCGGGCGCCCAGGAACCGGACTCGACAAGCGCCACGGTACGGTTCTGGTAGGCATGCTCGGCAAGCGTGTGGATAAAGGTGCTCATGCACGGGAAGATCTCGCCCTGATAGGTAATGGAGGCGAGCACCAGACGGTCGTAGCGGAACGCATCCTCAACGGCCTCGGCCATGTCGTCGCGAGCCAGATCAAAGACGGAGACCTTCTGGCCGCGAGCCTCGAGCGCAGATGCGAGCTCCTCGACGGCAGCCTTCAGATGGCCATACACGCTCGCATAGGCGATCGTGATGCCCTCGTCCTCGGGCTGATAGCTCGACCAGGTGTTATAGGTGTCGAGGTAGTAGCCCAGGTTCTCGGTCAGCACGGGGCCGTGGAGCGGGCAGATAATCTGGATGTCCAGGTCGGCGGCCTTCTTGAGGACGGCCTGCACAAACTTGCCGAACTTACCGACGATGCCAAAGTAGTAGCGGCGAGCCTCGCAAGCCCAGCCCTCGGGATCCTCGATGTCGTTGGCGCCAAACTTGCCAAAGCCGTCGGCACTAAAGAGCACCTTGTCGGTGGACTCGTAGGAGAAGATCACCTCAGGCCAGTGAACGTTGGGGGCGCCGATAAAGGTCAGGCTGTGGCCACCCAGGTCGAGCACGTCGCCCTCTTTGACGACCATCTTGCGCTCGGGGTAGTCGGTGCCAAAGTAGTTGACCATCATGCGGAAGGCGCCCATGCTGGCCACAATCTGGGCCTGGGGATAGCGCTCCATAAAGGCAGCGATGCCGGCGGAGTGATCGGGCTCCATGTGATGGACGACCAGGTAGTCGGGCGTACGGCCGTCAAGCGCGGCCTCGAGGTTGCCGAGCCACTCGTCAACAAAACCGCCGTCGACTGAATCGGCGACAGCGATCTTTTCGCCCAAGATAACGTAGCTGTTGTATGCCATACCGTTCTCGGACACATCGTACTGGCCCTCGAACAGGTCAATGTCGTGATCGTCGACACCGATGTAGCGGATATCCTTGGTGATCTCCATCAGGCAAAGCCTCCTAGATAGACAAAAGAACCCGTCTATCATAACACTAGGCAGTATCCCAACTGTTATCTGCCGGCATCCATACCGATTGTTATTGAAATGCGATAAATCGCCGTTTACCTGCACAAACTATGCGCGCAGTATCGCCGTGCTATGTCGAATAATGAGCTGGCCGGGAATACGGATGGCAACGGTTTTGCCCGCCGCACCCGCCTCGGGAACCGCATGCTCAAACACCTCGCGTCCGCGCTGATGTAGATCGAATCGCACGGTCGTGAGCTCGTTGTGTGCCACAAAATCATCGAGCGAATCGTCGACGCCCACCACGCTCACGTCCTCGGGCACGCGCAGGCCGCTATCACGCAGCGCGGCAATCGCGCCATTTGCCATCTGATCGTTTGCCGCATAGATCGCCGTCATGGTGTGATCGTGCTCGGCCAGGTACCTACCGGCCTCGTAGCCGCTGTTGGCAGACCAGTCGCCCTCGAGTGGCTCTATCGGCTCGATGTGTCTACGTTCGAGCGAGTCTTGCCAACCGGCGCGGCGGAACTGTTCGTCCACCGAGAAGGACGGACCACCGATGTAGCGAATCTGCTCGTGGCCGAGCTCAAATAGGTGATCCATAAGCAACAGCGAGCAGCCGTAATGGTCGGAGTCAACCGTGGTCACGCGCGGATGCGCATACATGGTGACGATAACCGTGCCGATTCCCGGCAGCGGATCGAACGTCTCAAAGTCGGGTGCCATGCGGCTCATGCCGATGATGATGCCATCGACCGGCAGCGCCGCCATGCGACGCGTGGCCTCGGCAAGCGAAAACTCCTCGGTCTTGGACATCTCGACCAGCGTGATGGCGCAAGCATGCTCGCGTGCGGCGCTGGCAATGCCGTCAATCATCGTGAGGTTCCCAAACTTGGTGACGTCGTTAACACACAGACCGACCGAATGGTAGCGACCATCGCGCAGGGAGCGACCGGCATAGCTGGGGCGAAAGCCAAGTTCCTGCATGGCGGTCTGCACGCGCTGACGCGTCTGCTCGTTAACGTTAGGCAGGCCGTTGGCAACGCGCGAAACCGTCTGCTGCGAAACGCCAGCAGCACGGGCGACGTCGGCCATGGAGACCGGACGAGAACTTGTATCGTTGGAGGGGCGCCTTGCCACAGGATCACCTTCACCCTTGCGAGATCTGAATAGCATGCATGCCTACCCGTGCAGAATAATAACCTGCGCGAAGGGCCGCTATCGTCGGACGCATGTTAACGTACTCTACTTTTTCTAGCTGCAGCTCTTCTGCTCTATAAGTCCATACGGTGCTACCGTTCACGGCTGGAAACATACCGATTACCAGATTCTCAAAAAGTAATAAGCGTTGTGTTATGAGTACGTTAACATAGCCCGTAACGTGCGACATCGTGGACGTGGAGTTCACGCCGCTTCAAATTGTTAACGTACTCATACTGACGCAAAACTCACCCGTGCGCGCCAAGGAAAGGACCCTCATGACCGCCCCCGACGAAAAGACACTCGCCACCCTCACCAAGTTGTTCGAGGAGGAGTTTGGCCCCATCGGCGACCGCCAGGTGCTCTATGTGCACGCCCCCGGCCGTTCCGAGATCAGCGGCAACCACACCGACCACGAGGGCGGCCACGTCATCGCCGGCTCGCTCGATGTCGCCGTCGACGGTATCGCCGTGGCAACCGACTCCAACAAGGTCCGCGTCGCCGACGAGGGCTATCCCACGTTTGAGATCACGCTCGACACGCTGGGTATTCAAGAGTCCGAGAAGGGCACGTCTGCGAGCCTCGTCCGCGGCATGGCCCACAAAATCGCTGCTCTGGGCGTTGAGCCCCAGGGCTTCGACTTCGCCTTCACCTGCTCTGTCCCCTCGGGCGGCGGCCTTTCGAGCTCTGCTGCTGTCGAGGCGGCATACGGTCGCGCCATGGAGACGCTCTGGGGCGCACCCGCCATCGAGCCCGTCGCGCTCGCCCAGATGAGCCAGCGCACCGAGAACAACTACTACGGCAAGCCCTGCGGTCTGATGGACCAGGCCGCCGTGTGCCTGGGTGGCCTCGCCTACATGGACTTTGAGGACCAGGCTCAGCCTAAGACCCAGAAGCTCGAGCTCAACTTTGAGGATCACGGTTATGCGCTTGTGCTCGTTAAAGTGGGCACCGACCACGTGGCCGCCACCGACGACTACGCCGCCGTTCCGCGCGAGATGCAGGACGTTGCCGCCGAGTTTGGCAAGGCGCGCCTATGCGAGGTCGACGTTGCCGACTTTGACGCCAAGCTCCCCGAGCTGCGCGCCAAGCTGGGTGACCGTGCCTGCCTGCGCGCCGTTCACTACTGGTACGAGAACGGCCTGGTCGACAAGCGCTGGGCAGCTCTGAACGCCGGCGACATCGACCAGTTCCTGGTCCTGACGCGCGAGTCCGGCGCCAGCTCTGCCATGTACCTGCAGAATGTCGTTGCCAAGCTGGGTTCCGAGCAGCCTTCCATGTATGCCCTAGCGCTGGCCGAGCACGTGCTCGACGGCCGCGGCGCCGTCCGTATCCACGGTGGCGGCTTTGGTGGCACCATCCAGGCCTTCGTGCCGCTCGACCTGGTCGACACCTTCATTGCCAAGATGAACGGCTGGCTGGGCGAGGGCTCTGCCCGTCACTACGCCATCTCTGACAAGGGGGCTTACGCGGCATGGCTGTAATGACTGACGTGCGCGAGGCCGCACAGAACCTGATCGAGTACGCCATCCACCGATCGATGATCCGCCAGGACGACCGCATCTGGGCATACAACACCATTCTGGAGTGCATCGGTGCTACGGGCCCGGCGCTCGACATGGCCTGGGCGCTGCAAAACGAGAAGCTCTCGCTCTTGCACCCCGATACGCTCCCCGATTTTGACCTGGAGGGCACGCTTGCCGCGCTTTCCGAGGCCGCCGTTGTCAACGGTGCCGCCGAGGACACGGCATCGGGCCGCGACCGCATCGCCATGCGCATCATGGGCGTGCTGATGCCGAGGCCTTCGGTTGTAAACGAGGAATTCAACGGCCGCATGGGCGTCAACGAGCCCCGCGCCGCGACGGACTGGTTCTACGGTCTGTGCTGCGACGCCGGCTACGTGCGTCGTGCCGCTATCGCGCGCAACATCAAATGGAGCACCCCCACCAACTGGGGCGACCTGGAGATCACCATCAACCTGTCAAAGCCCGAAAAGGATCCGCGCGACATTGCCGCGGCCGGCGCCGCAAAGAACACGGGCGAGAAGTATCCCGCCTGTCAGCTCTGCATCGAAAACGAGGGGTATCCCGGACGCTCCGCCGCAGCCGACGGCGGTGCCCACCCCGCTCGCCAGAACCTGCGCGTTATTCCCATTGAGCTCGATGGCGAGCGCTGGGGTTTCCAGTACAGCCCGTACGCGTACTTTAACGAGCACTGCATTGCCATGAGCTCCGAGCATCGTCCGATGCACGTCGACCGCAAGGGTCTGACCTGCCTGCTCGATTTTGTGGACCTGTTCCCGCATTACTTCATCGGCTCCAACGCCGACCTGCCCATCGTGGGCGGCTCGATCTTGTCGCACGACCACTTCCAGGGCGGCGCGCACGAGTTCCCCATGATGCATGCCGCCGAGGTCTCGCAGTTTAGCGTGCCCGGTTTTGACCAGGTCAGCGGTACCGTGCTGCAGTGGCCGCTCTCGGTGCTGCGCCTGCGCTCGCACGACCGCGCCCAGCTGCTCGACGCTGCCGAGAAGATTATCCTGGCATGGCGCGAATGGACCGATGAGTCTGTAGGCGTCATCGCACACACGGCCGACGGCGTGGCCCACAACACCGTGACGCCCGTCATCCGCCGCGTCGATTCCCGCGGCAATGCCGGCGGCGAGATCTACGAGGCCTACCTGGCGCTTCGCTGCAACATCACGACCGACGAGCATCCGCTGGGCGTATTCCACCCGCATGCCGAGTATCACCATATTAAAAAGGAGAACATCGGCCTGATCGAGGTCATGGGCCTGGCCATTTTGCCGCCGCGCTTGGTTCCCGAGCTCGGCGCTGTCCGTGAGCACTTGCTGGCAGCCAAGGCCGATGCCAGCTACGACCTTGCTGGCGCGCTCGAGGGCGACGACCTTTGCCGCAGCCATGCCGCGTGGGCCGAAGACGTCTTTGCCCGCCGCGCCGACGAGCTTACGGCCGACAACGCCATCGATATCCTGCACGAGGAGGTCGGCGTGGTGTTTGGCCACGTGCTCGACAACGCCGGCGTCTTTAAATGGGACGAGGCAGGACGCGCCGCCCAGCAGCGCTTTATCGACTCGCTGTAGAGCACGGGCCCGAACGTTCAACAGCAGCCCGCACGACATAGCCACCTACACGACAACGGCGCCCGCCGGCAACATCGCCGACGGGCGCCGTTTTCTGATGCAAGGGTAGCTAATTTGCACAAAAACAAGGAGTGTTCCAAACTGCCGGCAGAGAAGGAACGCCCCCAGGTGCCGACCTACACCCCCACATTATTCGATGGAAAAACGTGGTTGCCTCCCACATTATTCGATGGAAAAACGTGGTTTACTCCCACATTTTTCGATGGAAAGACCAAGACGGTCTTATACTAACCATGATAGTTAGGAGGCAGTATGCAGCGACAGCTAATGGACGAACTCATCGCTTGGAAATCTAGGGCAAACCGCAAGCCCCTCCTGCTTAAGGGGGCCCGCCAGACGGGAAAAACCTGGCTTCTTAACGAATTCGCAGGCCAGCAGTATCAAAACGTCATCCGCTTTGACTTTATGCTCGAACCGGGCGCACGTTCGCTGTTCGACGGAAGCCTTGACCCCAAACGCATCATCTCCCAGATAGAGCTCCTGCGCGGCCAGACCATAACGCCGACAGACACGCTCATCATCTTCGACGAAATCCAAGAGGCACCGCGTGGCATCACCTCGCTCAAATACTTCAACGAGCTGGCGCCGGAATACCATATCGTGGCAGCCGGCTCCTATATGGGGCTCGCGCTCCGACGCGAAAACGAGTCGTTCCCCGTCGGCAAGATCGACCAGCTCACCATGCGCCCCATGGGGTTTGTCGAGTTCGTTCGTGCCGTCGATGGCGATCCGCTCGCAGATGCCATCCTTGCCGCAGACATGGACCTGCTGACAAACGTTTCCGAAAAGCTCGAGCGCCTGCTCAAGGAATACCTCGTTGTCGGTGGCATGCCAGAAGTTGTCTCCGCTTTCGCCGCCTCCCACGATTTCATCGAGGCCCGCAGGCTTCAGCAGCAAATCATCGAAGCTTATGAATCCGATTTTGGCAAGCATGCGCCAGCCCGCATCGTCGAGCGCATGAGGCTGGTTTGGAAATCCCTTCCCGGCCAGCTCGCAAAGGAAAACAAGAAGTTCGTCTACGGCGCGCTTCGTCCCGGGGCGCGCGCACGCGATTTTGAGGAAAGCCTCCAGTGGCTCATGGACTATGGAATCGTTCATAAGGTACCACGTGTTTCCGCCCTAAGAGCACCGCTCACAAGCTACGAGGATCTCTCGGGCTTCAAGCTGTTCTGCATCGACACCGGCATCCTCGGAGCACTCTCCGGCCTCACGCCAGCCATTGTTCTGAACGGGCCCGCTGTTTTTACGGAGTTCAAAGGCTCGCTGACCGAGCAATACGTCGCACAGGAGCTTTTGCTCCAAGGCAATACTCCCGCGTATTGGTCATCCTCCTCCGGCAATGCAGAGACTGACTTTGCCGTCGACCATGCGGGGACCGTGCTTCCGCTCGAGGTCAAGGCGGCAGAGAATCTCAAAGCAAAGAGCCTGAGGATTGCCTGCGAGAAGTTCAAGCTCGAGCGCTGCGTGAGAACATCGTTAGCGGCATATAGAGACGAAGGCACGCTCGTCAATATTCCGCTCTGGGAGATTGGGCAAATCGACAAGCTGGCATAGGCGCTGTGGAGGGGGTGCCCCGTAAGGAGTGTCCCAAACTGCCGGCAAAAAAGGAACGTCTCTATCTGCCGCATTCCCGAAGCAAGGCAACGCCGGTGTTTTGGCAACGGCAGCGAGCGGGCCGCATTTGAGACAAGGTGACGTGAAACGAAAGGGCGCTGACCTTCTGGTCGCGCCCTTGAAGTTGA
>CAVCHM010000029.1:0-25512 GCA_963602135.1 bacterium
CGGCGTCGACCCCCGTTGGTCCCCCGCCATCGCCTGCATCGAGAGCACCAAGGGCCTCTATTGCGCCAATTCCTTCAACGCCTGGGGCTGGAGCGCCCGTGGTGGCGGCTGGCGCAGCTTTGGCAGTTGGAGCGAGGGCGTCTCTGCCCACGTTGCCTACTTGGGCGCCAACTATGGCTCCACGCTTACCCCGGCAGCCGCCAAGAAGTACTGCCCGCCCACGTGGCAGGATTGGTACAACAAGGTCGCCGCTCAAATGAACCGCATTTAATGCGCCAGCCTCAACTGCAAAGGGACCCCAAACGGGGTCCCTTTTCGTTTATCTAGGAGACGACACCGGTTGCGTTTCCGACAACGACGACGACACACATGACGGCAAACATGAACCCGAGCGCCTTGAACCATAGCTCTACAAAGACGCTCCCCCGATACCGATCGAGTATGGGAAAGCGACGTCGAAGCCTACGGCGATCGATGATGCCAAACACAATGAGCAACACCAGGCCGTCGACCATAAAGAAATACTCAAGCGCCAAAAACCACGTTGGATAGTTGCGGTTTTCACCCGTTGGCGCAAATACCGCAAAATGGCTGCCCATCAGCAGCAACAATGTTGTCGCATAGACGCATCCATTCCATATGCGCCCCACGGGCTCGGGGATACACGAGAGCAGGTGCGTACATTTGGACGTCACAAGCGAGACGATCGAACGCTGGTTTGCAGAAGGCGGAAACGCAGGCGCAACCGGCTGCTGTACCCGCTGCACCTGCGACATCGCGACCCGGGGCGCACTGGCAGCAGAAAAGGTCAGGGGCGACGGTGCAGGGAGACATAGCTCATACGCCGCGCGCGCAGCATGCCCCAGCGCCTTTACACTCGCGAAGCGCTTAGCCGGATCGAGCGCCATCGCCATGCAAACCGCATCGGCAAGCGGGGCTGGTATACCGTGCGCCTCGCATTGCTCACGCATGTCCCGCCCCGGCTTGGGGTCAGTCCCCGTCAGGCAAAAGAACAGCAGCGCGCCAAGCGCGTAAATATCGCTGCGCACGCTCGTCTGCCCAAACCCAAACTGCTCGGGCGGTGCATAGGAACGCGTGCCAAACTTGACGGTGTCGGCATCGGCGCCGTCGCGCCAGACGCGCGCGATTCCCAAATCGATAATCACCAGCGATGAGAAGGTCATGCCGGCGTCGGCCGCACACCTCACGCCCGACACAATGATGTTCGAAGGTTTGAGGTCGCGATGGATTACCGGTACCACCGGCTCCCCCGCCGCTGCAAAGCCGGCGTGCAGCTCACCCACCGCTTCACACAGGACGGGATACAGCCTGCGGGCATAATCGAGCGTCGCCCCCAAGCGCCCCACCAACGCCTCGAGCGTCTCGCCTTCGACATACTCCATCACCACGTCGAGCTCATCGCCCACGCGGCGGCAATCGACAATCCGGGGCAAGTGCTCAAAACGACGGCCGGCGCGCTGGGCCGTAAACAGACGCTCGTATGCTCCGCCAATCTGCGCCGAGGCGTCGATGCGCTTGCGCACGAAGGGACCGAGAGACCCGCCGCCAGAGCCCTCAAAATAGACGAGTTCAGTCGTCTCGACATCAGAGCACTTGAGCACACGCTCCACGCGATAGCTGTCATCGCGGTCGAGCGACGCCAGGTACTCGGCAAGTGAAGCAGTCAGCTCGTCATCGGAATATGTTGGGCCCTGAGTATCCATGGCGTCCATCATAACGCAGGGCGCGGACACCTCACGGCATCCGTGCCCTGTTCGCTTGCATACTATTTCGGCACTACCGTTAGCTCGGTCGGCAGCCGCTAGCTCACCGTTTCCTCGCCAAAGCGATACAGTTCCTCGTTGACCTTTTGCAGGCTGCAGCCGCGGTCGATGCAAAAGATAATAATCGCATCACGGCGGTCCTTACAGTTGAGGACACTCGCCCCGGCAGCCGTCAGCACACGATTTGTCTCCTTGAGCGTCAACGCCATGGCAAAAGCAATTTGCAGCACCTTATTGCGGCTTGGATGCCGCGCGCCGGTAAAGATCTGATAGCCAAACGTCTCGTTGAGGTCGGCCATGCGCACCACGCGAGAACGCTCGAGCCCCTTCTCTTGCAGCAGCTGCTTTAAGTAGTCCGAAAGCGATGGGGCGGCAAAGTCGTGCTCCTTGATATAGCCATCGATGTTTGGCGCGTCGAGAAGCTCATTGAGCAACTCGTCAGTCAGCTTTTTGTCGGGCATACGGCTTCACCTCCCCATACGGTCAACAGCGGCAACACACTAGAAACCGCTCACATCCGAACGCTCCCAGCTAGCGACCTGATCGGGAGACGCCGTTCCCAGCGCCTCAAACTTCCAAGTACCGCCGGCCTTCAGATGGTTGGTGTTCGCGAAAGCAGTTCCGACCTGGTTGCCATCGGCATCATACAGAACATACTCGATCTGAATGTAGCTCTTTTCCTTGTCCGTGTTATTGGTCAGCGTGCCCGTAATCTTATAGGCAAACTGGTTGGAGGTATCCTCGGCCTCATCGGCAATGGTATACGGCTCCTGCGGCTCCTCTTTCTCCTCAGCCTGCTGCGTTGCCTCGGCAGGTTTTGCCGCATCGCCCGTAGACGAATCTGAAGAGTTGCCACCCATAGAGCCAACGACGCCGACGATAACCAGCACCACGATGACGCCTAGGACAATCTTGCCGATCGGCTTCTTTCCATCTTTTGCCATTATTCATCCTTCCTACGATCCGGCTACCGTGCCGGCATACAGCCCATCGTAGGAAGGATTGAACTTGAATTCATTAGCTGAGAGCTAAGGCTGCGAATGAAATCGCCGAACAGCGCAAGGGCTAGCGACGGGCTCGACTGGTCTCGAGCAGCGCAAAGACAAACGAGAGCGCCATCGCACAGACAAGCGCCAGCGTCGCCGACCGTGCACCGGCCGCGGTCGCCTGTGCCATGGCCGAATCGGCAACACCAGCCTGAGCTGCATTTACCACGGCGGCAATCACACTGGTACCGATGGCGCCCGAGAGCTGCTGCAGAGTCGTAAACATGGCGTTGCCGTCCGGCTTGACCTCGGCGGGCAAAAAGCGCAACGCACACGTCATGTTGTTACCGTACATGAGGCCTTGTCCGGAGGCAAACACCACATACACCAACGCCAGCTGCATCGTCGAGAGGCGCAAGATCGTGGCTGCATACAGACAGGCCGCAAGCAACGAAAGGCCAACACCGAGCATAATGGGAAGCCGAGCACCAAATCGATCAAGAAGCTGACCCGAAAACGGGGCCAGAACGGCGCCGACCAAACAGCCCCACAGAAGAATCGAGCCGGCCTCAGTCTGGCCAACACCCAAAACGAGCTGGGCAAAGGAGGGAAGCAGGAACGAAAAGCCCAAAACGGTAAACTGCAGCGACACCGCGACGCCCAATCCAAACACATAACCCTGTCGGCCAAAAATATCCAGATTGATCAGAGGGACATCGCACGAACGCTCTCTACGAGCGAAGAGCGCCAACAGGATGCCAAACGCGACAAATAGAACGATGATTACCGGACTCGTCCAGCCGAGATTCGCCCCCTCATCGACAGCAAGCACCAGGCACGCAAATGATGCGGCAAGACACAGCCACCCCGGAACGTCGAATGTCTCGCGGGAAACCTTGTGGCTTTGGCGAATGGACGATACGCCCAGCACAAACGCCACAAGCAACAGGGGAAGCAGTGCGGCGAAAATCGCACGCCAGCCAAACGTCTCGGAAAGCCATCCGCCTACCGATGGGCCCACAGCAGGTGCCACGGCGGTGACCAATGAGCCGATGCCCATCATAAGGCCCAGACGTTCCTGGGGCGCCTGCTCGGTAATGATGTTGAACATGAGCGGCAGCGCAACGCCCGTGCCGATTCCCTCGAGCACACGCCCCAGCAATAGCGCTGGAAAAACCTGAGCCGTCATACCGCACACGATGCCCGCGATATAGAACACCATGGCAAAACAAAAGACGTGCTTGGTCTTAAACCGCCGGTTCAAAAAGCCCGACACGGGGACAACGGCGGCAAGCACCAGCAGATATGCCGTGGTAAGCCACTGAACAGTTGCGGTATTGACCCCAAATTCGCGCATCAGCGTTGGAAACGTAACATTCATCGCCGTCTCCACGCACACGCCCGAAAATGACATGATGCCCGTCGCCACGATGGACAGCACGAGCCCGGCATCGAGCTTACGCTCGAATGCATCGATCCTATTCTCTTGCATACTATTATCTTTCCAAACTCGGAAATGCCCCGCGCACGGGACACGCGGCCGAAGATGTCTTTAGATTCGACCACGGCCATTGTACGAACATTCAGCCGAATGTCAAACCGCAAATCCAACGCTTGGAAAACGCATATTTAGCCCACCGCGACAGATTCTCCGGTAAAGGTGCTGATAAGCAGCAAGACAAAGAATGCCAGGTAGCTGACGCTCAGCAGATAGGCGATAACCAAAAAGACAATCCATCCCACATTGGTCTTGCCTTCGGCGCGGCGTTGTTCGCGACAACGATAGAGCCAGATCGTCACGCCAATGGCGACAATCAGCAGCACGAGCGCCGCTGCAGCCAAACCGGCAAGCGCAATCATCATGCCAATGCTCAGCACAACAACCGGGAGCAGTAGCAAGCCACAACCGCAACCACCCGGACTATATACGGCAGATTGCCGACGTCGCCTCATCGTCACGCCATTCTCAGCTTCTTTGGGCTCTACAATGCGATGGCCTTCTGAACAGGAACAATCTTATCGAGCTCAGGTTTAATCCGCCTTTTCTCAGCCTCAAGGTCAAACGCCATCTGAGCGCGCAGCCAATAACCATCCGTCAGGCCAAAATAGCGGCACAGGCGAAGGTCGGTATCGGCCGTCACGCGACGCCTTCCCAAGATAATCTGCCCAATACGCTGAGCCGGAATCCCGGTCTCCTTCGCAAGGCGATATTGAGAAATACCCATGGGAACAAGAAACTCCTCTTTGAGGAGCTCACCAGGAGTCACCGGCGACAGAAAATCAGCCGCAGCCCCATCACTTGTGATAATCGATGATTTCGACATTCCAAGCCATCCCCTGTCTCCACTCAAAGCAGACCCGATAGCGTTCGTTGACGCGAATACTGTATTGACCGGCACGATCGCCCTTCAGCGCTTCAAGGCGGTTGCCCGGCGGAATGCGAAGATCATCAAGCGAAGCGCAAACCTGCAGTTGGCGAATCTTCCTCAATGCAACCCGCTCAAATGGAATGAACTTCCTGACCCGCATACCCTTGGCAAAGCGTTCGGTATCTTCATCTTTATACGATGCAATCATAGTATCGCCTTACGTTAATAACGTCAAACGTTTCTATAGACTTACATCTCTATTATACCGTACATTTGTTCGTGTATTCTAAAACAAATGGCCCTTCGTGCCTTAATTAAGCACAAGCAGTCGTTTGTAGACATCGAGGCCTTTGAGCAGGATCTCCTCGTCGAAGAGCATGGTATCGGTATGCAGGGCGCTGGTGGCATAGACGGGACAGCCATCCGAATCGCTCGGGTTTTCTTGACCCTCCGGCACGCCCGTGCCCAGCAAGAAGAACACGCCCGGCAGATGGCGCTGATAGAAGGCGAAGTCCTCGGCAATCAACAGTGGCTCGTCCACAAGTTGCAGCTCGGGCAAGGCTGGCGCAATGTGGGCAAACAACTCGGGGTCGTTATCGACCGGCGGATAGCCCTCGGCAAAGTCGAGATCGTACGTGCAACCCGTTGCGGCGCACGCCTCGTCCAGCACACGGCGCACGCCTTCGCGCGCACGGTCGAACATAGCGTCCGTAAACACGCGCAGGCTACCGGCAACATGGGCCTCCCCCGCCACAGCATTGCAGACGGTGCCTGCCTGGAGCAGACCGAACTTGCCGATGCAGGGCTCGTCGGCGCCCAACTCGTCCATCAGCTCGCGCTCGGCAACCAAGAACTTGGCCGCCGCCAGCGCGGCATCGTGCGACTCCTCAACCGGAACGCCGAAGGTCTTGGCGATATGGATACTCGCGCCATGGATATGAATGTGCGTCTCGCTCGAGCGCGCCAGCAGCGGACCGGAGCAGCTCGCCAACGTGCCGGCAGGCAAATCGGGCCACACATGGAAGCCGAAGATGCGATCGGCCCCGTAACGCTCGAACACGCCGCTCTCGCATACCGTCTTAGCGCCACCGGTCGTCTCCTCGGCAGGCTGAAACACAAAGAGCACGTTGTGCTTGATGGCACCCGGCTGCTCACGAATCGTACGGTCGACATAAGTTGCTGCCGCCAGTGCCATGGCCATGTGGCCGTCGTGGCCGCAAGCGTGCATCTTGCCGGGATGCGTCGAGGCAAAGGCCGCGCCCGTCGCCTCCGCGATGGGCAGGGCGTCCATATCGGCGCGAATCGCCGTGGCATTCGTAGCGCCCATACCGGCATCGAAGAAAGCACAGACGCAGCTCGGGCAGGGATAGGTCACCTCGCAGGCAAGCGGAGCGAGCACGCCCTCGATATAGGCGATAGTTTGCTCAAGATCGAAGTCGAGCTCCGGAATACGATGCAGGTCGCGACGATAACGACGGAGTTCTTGGAGCTCGGTCATGGGGATTCCTTTCATGGGACAACTCGTTGTCACCTATTGTGACGCAGGATTGTGGCGCCCTTGTTTCTAGCATGATGCTGCATTTTTTAAACGTTATATACGAATACTCTTGTTTGGTAAAGTGTAACGTGGTAGGGTCGTTACCACTTGATAGAGGCGCGGGCACGAAGATCCGCGGGCGAGTCGGCAGACTTTGACCCCGTGGGGAGGCGAAACCCGCCGAACTGGGTTTTTCGGGCACGAACAACCTGGTGGGCCTGTGGGAAACACCCGCAGGACTGTCTGCAGCAATGCGGGAGCGCTATCCGGACATGGGGTCCACGCTATGCGGATTCGATGCGCAGATGGCGCCGTCTGGATAGCGAGGTTTACGGGACATGGCATTGACCCCCAACGAAGCGTACACGGCCAAACAGCCGTTTGTGGACAAGGAAACGCTCGAGCATATCGTCGAGCAGTTCCCTACGCCGTTTCATCTATACGACGAGGCGGGCATCCGCCGCAACATGCAAGAAGTGCGCGACGCCTTTGCATGGAACCCGGGCTTTAAGGAATACTTTGCCGTCAAGGCCAATCCCAACCCGGCGCTCATCTCCATTCTCAACGAATACGGCTGCGGCTGCGATTGCTCGAGCTATACCGAGCTCATGATCGCCCGCTCGCTGGGCATCACGGGACACGACATCATGTTCTCGTCCAACGACACGCCGGCGGCGGATTTTGCCCTTGCAGATAAACTGGGCGCCATCGTCAACTTTGACGACATCAGCCATATCGAGTTCTTTGAGCGCCTCGCGGGCCCCATTCCCAAGACGGTAAGCTGCCGTTTTAACCCGGGCGGCCTGTTCCAGCTCTCTAACGGCATTATGGACAACCCCGGCGACTCCAAGTACGGCATGACCACCGAGCAGCTCTTTGAGGCTTTCCGCATGCTCAAGGCCAAGGGCGCCGAGAATTTTGGCATCCATGCCTTCCTTGCCAGTAACACCGTCACTAACGACTACTATCCCAAGCTCGCACGCATCCTCTTTAAACTTGCCGTGCGCCTGGAGTGCGAGACCGGCGCACATGTCGCCTTTATCAATCTGTCCGGCGGTGTGGGTATCCCCTACCTGCCCGAGCAGCAGGCTAACGACATTCACGCCATCGGCGAGGGCGTACACGCAGCCTACGACGAGATTCTGGCTCCCGCCGGCATGGGCGATGTGGCGATCTGTACCGAGATGGGCCGCTTTATGATGGGCCCCTATGGGTGCCTGGTCACCAAGGCCATTCACGAAAAGCAGATCTACAAGGACTATATCGGCGTGGACGCAAGCGCCGTCGATCTCATTCGCCCTGCCATGTATGGCGCTTACCACCACATCACGGTGATGGGCCAGCCGGGCGGCGCCGACAAGACTGCAGCCCCCGTCGCGAACACGTATGACATCACGGGCAACCTGTGCGAGAACAACGACAAGTTCGCCATCGACCGCGAGCTGCCACAGATCGATATGGGCGACCTGCTCGTGATTCACGATACGGGCGCGCACGGCTACTCCATGGGCTACAACTACAACGGACGCCTGCGCTCCGCCGAGGTATTGCTGCGCCCAGACGGATCCGCTGACCTCATTCGACGCGCCGAGCGCCCGGGCGACTATTTTGCCACGCTTGACGTACTGCCGTGCGGCCGCGAGCTACTGGCCAAGTCGCGCGCCGATGCCGCCCGTCGTCGCGCCCAGGACGAACGCCTGGCCGTCGCCGCCCAATGGAACAAACGCATCCAGATCGCAGAAGCGAAGGAGAAGAATATGGACGTCCGCAACCTCGAGGGTTCGATCGTCGCCCTTGTCACCCCGTTTAAGAAGGACGGCAGCGTCGACTTTGATGCGCTCGAGCGCCTGGTCGATTTTCACCTGCAAAATGGCACCGACGCCATCCTCACCCTAGGCACCACCGGCGAGAGCGCCACGATGACCGACGACGAGGACAACTCTGTCGTCGCCGCCGTCGTCAAGCAGGTTGCCGGCCGCATTCCCGTCATTGCCGGCTCGGGCTCCAACTCCACGCAGACCATGCTCACCAAGTCGCTCACCTACCAGGGCCTGGGCGCCGATGGTCTGCTGCTCATTACCCCCTACTACAACAAGTCCAACGAAGATGGCATTTACCAGCACTTTAAGACTGTTGCCGACGCCGTGGACATCCCCTGTATCCTGTACAACATCCCCGGCCGTTGCGGTTGCGGCATCAGCGAGCGCAACGTTGAGCGCTTGGCCGCGCACCCCAACATCATGGGCATCAAGGAGGCCTCGGGTAACGTCGCCTATGCCGCAAAGATTGCGCACCTGCTGTCCGACGACTTCCGCATGTATTCGGGCGAGGACGCGCTGACCGTACCGCTCATGAGCCTGGGCGCCTCGGGCACCATCAGCGTGTGGGCCGATGTTCAGCCGCAGCTCGTGCACGACATGTGCCGCGCCTACCTGGACGGCGACGTGGAGCGCGCCCGCGACATCCAGATTGCCGGCCAGCCGCTCATCAACGCCCTCTTTAGCGAGGTCAACCCCATCCCCGTCAAGGAAGCACTCGCCCAGATGGGCATGATCGAGGCAAACTACCGCATGCCGCTGTGCCCCATGGCCGACGATACGCGCGCCGCACTTACCGATGCTCTGAAGGGAGCTGGTCTGCTTGATTAAGACCGTCATTATGGGAACGGGCCGCATGGGCTCGCTCATCCGCACCACCGCCGAGGACATCATCGATGCCGCCGGACAGCCCGTCTTCGATATCGTCGCCCAGATCGGCTTTGATCTGACCGAGCTCGAGAGCGCTCCGGCGGCCGATGTGGTCATCGACTTCTCGAATGTCGTGACCTTTGACGCCGTCGTCGCCTATGTCGAGCGCACGGGCGCAGCTCTCGTTTCCGGCACCACGGGTTATTCGCCTGAGCAGATGGACCGCCTGCGCGAGCTGGGTCAGGGCGCCCGCGTCATGCACTCGGGCAACTACTCCATCGGTATCGCCGCCCTGCGCCACCTGGTGGCTCAGGCCACGCATGAGCTGCCGGGCTTTGACTGCGAGATCGTCGAGACGCACCACAACCAAAAGGTCGACGCCCCCAGCGGCACCGCCAAGCTGCTGCTCGACGCCGTGGTCGAGGCCGAGCCCGAGGCTGGCTATCACTCCGTCTACGGTCGCGAGGGAATGTGCGGCGCGCGTGACCCCAAGGAAATCGGCATGCACTCGTTGCGCGGCGGCACCGTCGCCGGCGTGCACGAGGTGAGCTTCTTTGGCCAGGACGAGGAAGTCACACTCACGCACCGCGCCACGAGCCGACAGATCTTCGTCAACGGCGCCCTGGCGGCCGCCCAGAAGCTCGTCGTCCGCGACCCCGGCTTCTACACCTTCGACCAGATCATGTTTGCCTAACCAATCATTAACCAAGCCCACGTAAAGGAGAAACAGTATATGAGCAACGCAGCCGAGATGGATGCACAGGAGATTATCAATTACATCGCCACCGCGCCCAAGAAGACGCCCGTCAAGCTATATGTCCGCGAGAAGCCCGGCATGAAGGTCCAGTGGGGCGATGCGCACGTCTACGGAGGTCGTCGTGGTAAAACCGTCTTTGGTGACTGGGATGAGCTCAAGGCCATCCTCGACGCCAATGCCGATTCCATCGACTACTACGACGTCGAGAACGATTGCCGCAATTCCGCCGTCCCCATGCTCGACCTTAAGGGCATCAACGCCCGCATCGAGCCTGGCGCGATTATCCGCGACCGCGTCGAGATCGGCGACCGCGCCGTCATCATGATGGGCGCCATCATCAACATCGGCTCCGTTATCGGCGAGGGTTCCATGATCGATATGGGCGCCGTGCTGGGCGGCCGCGCCACCGTGGGCAAGAACTGCCACATCGGTGCCGGCACCGTACTGGCTGGCGTCGTTGAGCCCGCGAGCGCCACGCCCGTCATCATCGAGGACGATGTCATGATTGGCGCCAACGCTGTGGTCCTGGAGGGCGTGCGCGTGGGCAAGGGCGCCGTCGTGGCTGCCGGTGCCGTTTGCGTCGAGGACGTCCCTGCCGGCGCCGTCGTGGCCGGCGTTCCCGCCCGCGTCATCAAGATGCGCGACGAAAAAACCGACAGCAAGACTGGCCTCGAGGAAGGCTTGCGTCAGCTGTAGGGTTACGCGGTTTTACCAAACCGCGTAACTAGTCGACGCTGCAAACGCCCCAGAGCGGCAATCTGACGTTCAATCGTCGGGCATGACCAAAAGGTCAATGCCCTCCTCTTTCACGTCACCTTGCTCGCTCTGGGGCGTTTTCGCTGACGTATGCTCAACCTATAGCGTAGTTCAGACCCAAGTAAGAAGGCCGAAGCCCTATCCAAGGCTTCGGCCTTTGTTTTTCTGCAATGCCCAAGCGCGGCTTATCGATTCTCGATGCTACCGATGTTTTTGAGCTCGATGGAGATGAGGCCGTTGGGTTCGTTGACGAACTCGATGTACTCGGAGTTCGAGCCCATCTCGGCCGGGAAGCTGATCTCGATGCCCGTATCGGTACGAATCTTGTGATTGCGCACGGCCGCTCGCTCAACTTGCTTACGCTCCACGGGCACACGCTCGGGAACCTTTTCCTCGGTCAGTGCCGCACGCACGCTCTCTTTGATGACCGGCTCGTCCTCAAAGACCTCGTCGACGATATCCCAGGGCGGCAGTTCCTCGTCGTCTTCGACCTTCTCGGCAACAGCGGCTTTGACCTTGGCGAGCGCCACGGCCGTGTTGGCGCCGTGCTCCTCGGCGACCTCCTCGACCACACGCGTCACGGTGTCGATAATCTCCTTGCCCGACACGCCCGTATCGCACTGCAGCAGACCGTCGGGAATAAGCATACGGTCCTCGCCGGCGATCTTGCGCTTCTTGTCCACGTAGCCGATTTCCATGGTACTCGCGCGCACGATGGCGTAGCTCGGCACCTTTTGCGAGGGATTTGGCAGGATGGCGTAATGGCGCGCGATATCGTTACGCACCTCACCCTCCTCGCGGCCCACCTCGTGCATAAAGGCCTGCTTGGAACCCAGCAACATCACGGCAAACCAGCGGGCGTTCTCGTCGTCGTCAAAGTCCGCCACGAGCACGTCGGTGGACTCGACTTTTTCAGCCTTGGTGAGCTCGGAGGAAATGAACTCCGCAATCTGCTGCGACAGGTCCACAAACTCGCGCTCGCCAAAGAAATAGCCCTTGAGCTCGCCGCCGAATGCGGAGTTCTCGGCAAACGTGGCACGCTTGTTATCGGCAGACGTGCGAGCGCGGCGCAGGTGCGTAGTCACAAAGTTGCGCACGGTACGGCTCTCGATATCGAGCTCGCGTTGGCTCATAACGTTGACGGCCGAGTCAAAGTCCAGGATATGCAGGATCGCGTGATTGATTTTCATATACGGCATTCCGTTCTAAATCGATTTCAGCACGAATCAGTATAGCGGTCGAGCCCGTCCCAAGTGCATCGAAGATTGGTGCAAGGGGGTCAGGCTACCTTGCACCAGCGGCTAGTGCAGGAGCTCGGACTGCCACGCCTCAAGCTGCTCTGCCAAGCTCTTACCGGCAGCAGGAACATTGAGCTCGGGGCGCTTGGGCAGCAGCGCACACTTAAGGATCGCTGCGATCGTCTGCGAAATAAAGCGGCGTGTATCCTTGTCGAAGCCTTGGGCAGCCTGAAGCATCACCGGCAGGCTCTCGCGCAAATTCCCGGCGATGTCCGCAAACCGTTCGGCCCCTGTGGCCTCAAACACGGAGAACAGCGCATCTACAAAGCGCTCGCGTTCGGCAGGCTCCACTGCAAGCAACATCTCACGAATGGAGCTATCGACGTATCGGGCGCCGGCGGACAGGCGCTCGCAATACACAAAGTCGCAGCCGTCAATGACCCAGCTGAAGGGATTGTGCTGCAGCAGACTGAACTCGGTGCTCTCGACAACGGCGTAATCTTCCTGCGTCTCGAACATCATTCCAAAGATCGACGACTGGGGCAGTGTCTTGTCGATGCGGCCGGACAGGCCAGCAAAGGCGTCGCCGCTCAGGAACTCCTCGACAAAGCCGGGGCCATCATGGGAGAAGGCCCGCTCAATCCGGTCGCCAGCAGCGTCAGAGCACATCGCCGCGCCATACACCGCCAAGTTGCCGCCCTTGGAATGGCCTCCGCAAAAGAGCGGCCCGCCTATTGCGGCCGCCGCCTCGTCCACGTAGCGTGCCGCAGATTCCTGAGAGGGCACGGGGCACCGGAACGCCATGTTAAAGTCCTCTTTCCAGCCCACGATCGTACTGTCGGTCCCTCGGAAGGAAAGGTAGCTAAATCCTGCCGGAAAGCGGAACGTCATGGCCGCAAACTGCTCCGTCATCCCAACGTCATTCACGGCACGATAGCCGCACACGCGCACGCCGCGGTAGCGAGGACTTGCCGCAACAGCCTCCAGCAAGGCGCGACTCTCCTCCGGGTCCCACAGGTCGCCAATCATGTCCTCGTAGCACTCGGCACGTAGCAGCTCACGCACGTCCAGTCCCTGCCAGCCGGCAAGCTCCGGCATATCCCCCGGCAAGCGCAAATACGACAGCCATGCAAACACCAGGCTGTCCACCGCGCAGAACGACCGTTCCTCAAACGAATCAAACGCCGTCTGGGCATAGGTCAAAAAGTTAGGCGAATCCGACATGGCCCTCCCATCAACAATGGTGCATTGGGGTCAGGTTTATTTGCACCAAAAAAGCGCCCGGGCCGTGGGGCCTGGGCGCCTTCATTGTAGCTTGCCAGCAAACGAGCTGGATTTAGCAGGAGAAATCGACGCTGTCGATGATGTCCTTGAGAGCCTTGGCAGAAGCGGTGAGCTCGCCCTGCTCGGACTCGTTCAGCGGCACGGGGACGCGGCAGACAACGCCGTCGCGGCCAACGACAGTCGGCATGGAGATGGCAAGATCGGACAGGCCATACTCGCCCACCATGAGCGAGGAGACGGGCAGAACGGTCTGCTCATCGCGCATGACGGCGGTGCAGATGCGCTTGACGGCCATGGCGACGCCATAGTAGGTGGCGTGCTTCTTCTCGATGATGGTGTAGGCGGAGTTCTTGACGTCCTCGGCGATGCGCTTCTCAGCAGCCTCATGCTCCAGATGGCCGTGAAGCTCGCAGAAGGTGTTCAGTGGCACGCCGGCAACCTGAGCGCTGGACCAAGCGACAAACTCGGAGTCGCCGTGCTCACCCATGACATAGGCCTGGACATCGCGCGGATCAACCTCGACGTGGGCGCCGAGCATCTGCTGCAGGCGGCCAGTGTCGAGCACGGTGCCGGAACCGATGACGTGGCCCTCGGGCAGGCCGGACATCTTGATGGCGGCGTAGGTCAGAACATCGACCGGGTTGGAGACGATGAGCAGAATGCCATCGAAGCCGGACTTCTTAATCTCGGGGATAATGGACTTGAAGATGTTGACGTTCTTGTTGACCAGGTCCAGGCGGGTCTCGCCGGGCTTCTGGGCAGCGCCAGCGGTGACGACGATCATGGCGGCATCGGCGACATCAGAGTAATCGCCGGCGTAAATCTTCATCGGCTCGGCAAACGTCATGCCGTGCGCGATGTCCAGGGCCTCGCCCTCGGCGCGGTTCTTGTCCACGTCGATAAGGACCATCTCGGAGAACAGACCACTCTGCATCAGTGCGAACGCCGAAGACGAACCGACGAAACCGCAGCCGACAATAGCGACCTTCTTCTCGTTAACCATTACAAACTCCCATCTCTCTCCACAAACAAACCGCCCAGGGCGACCCGAGCGGCTTGCCGTTATCCCAATACATCCAATCGGGACTTTGATTATGCTCCTATTCGCAGCCAAAAATCGACCGTTAACCGAAAATGTTTGCAGAATTCGTATAATAACTGCACGAAATCGGTTTCGAGCTATTGACTCACGAAAGCGAATCCCTAATACAGGCCCGCTTCGCGAATAGCCTCAACAGCCAAAGCGATCTGATCGGGCGGCAGCACCAGCGCCATGCGCACGTGCCCTTCGCCCGAAGGACCAAAGCTCGCGCCCGGCGTCACGACGACACCGGCCTTCTCCATAAGCTCCTCGCAAAACGCCATCGAGTCGGTGCGGCCACCGGGGAGCTTGGCCCACACAAACATGGAGCCATGTGCGTTGGGGCGCTCCCAGCCCAGATCCTCAAGACCGTCGCACAGGGCATCGCGACGCTCCTGGTACTTCAGGCGCTGCGCCTCGACCTCATCGCGCGGGCCGTTGAGGCAGGCGATGGCAGCCTTCTGGATCGGGAAGAACATGCCGAAGTCGATCTGGCTGCGCAGCTTGGCGAAGACCGAGACCACGTCCTCGCGACCGACCAAAAAGCCGATGCGGGCGCCGGTAACGTTAAACGACTTGGAGAGCGAGAAGAACTCCACACCCACCTCGAGCGCGCCGGGATACTGCAGGAAGCTGCCGCCCGGCTCGCCGTCGAACACGATGTCCGAGTAGGCGTTGTCGTGGACGATCAGCAGGTCATGCTCGCGGGCAAAGGCGATGATCTCCTCGTAGACCTCGGGCGTGCCCACCGAACCCACCGGGTTGGCGGGCAGCGACACGATCATGTACTTGGCGCGGTCGGCGACCTCGGGGTCGATGCCCGCCACGTAGGGCAGGTAGTTGCGCTCGGCGACCAGCGGGTAGTACTCGAGCTTGGCGTCGGCGATCTTGGCACCCGCCTCAAAGACCGGGTAGCACGGATCGGGCACCAGGATGGTATCGCCCGGGTCGAGCAGCGCCAGGCCCAAGTGGCCCACGCCCTCCTGCGTGCCGTTGCACGACTGCACCATGGACGGCGTAATGCCGGAGACGCCAAAGCGACGCTCGTAGTAATCGCACACGGCCTGCTTGAGCTCGGGCAGATCGCGCAGGGCGTACTTCCACATCTCCGGGTCCTGCGCGGCCTGGGTCAGCGCCTCGACCACGTGATCATATGGCTTAAAGTCGGGCGTGCCCACACTCATGTTGTAAATGGTCTTGCCCTGGGCCTTAAGCGCAAGAAGCTTGTTGTTGAGCGAAGCAAAAACCTCCGCGCCAAAGCGGTCGAGACGCTGCGATGCCTGCATGGTGCCACCTTTCGATACAAAAACGCGGCGCTCCGACAAGAGCGCCGCGCGATACGGGCCATCAGATTGCAAAAGTGTAACGCTTGCATCCCCTGTTTTGGTTCAATTTAGCCAACCTTAGCCAATCGGAGCGCGGTGTTAGTCAATCGGACGCAGCGCGTCAATCTGCGCAAGCCACAGACGCGAACTAGCGTCGCTCGGCATGCGCCAATCGCCGCGCGGGCTGAGCGTGACCGAACCCACCTTGGGACCGTCGGGCAGGCAGCTGCGCTTAAACTGCTGGGCGAAGAAGCGACGGTAGAACGTGCGCAGCCACGTGTGGATGGTGGCCTCGTCGTAGACGCCCTCAAAGCTCTTGAGCGCCATGCGGTAGATCTTGCCCGGCTCAAAGCCAAAGCGCAGCAGGTAATAGAGGAAATAGTCGTGCAGCTCGTACGGACCCACCAGGTCCTCGGTTTTCTGCGCGATCTTGCCATCGCCCGTCGGCGGCAAAAGCTCGGGCGACACCGGCGTGTCGAGGATGTCGAGCAGTGTCTCGGCGATGCGGCCGCCAAAGACATCGGCCGCGTAGCGCACCAGATGGCGCACGAGCGTCTTGGGCACGCTCGTGTTGACGGCATACATGCTCATGTGGTCACCGTTGTACGTAGCCCAGCCGAGCGCCAGCTCGCTGAGGTCGCCCGTGCCGATGACAAAACCGCCGGCCTGGTTGGCCAGATCCATGAGAATCTGCGTGCGCTCGCGCGCTTGGCTGTTCTCGTAGGTCACATCCTGAACAGCCGGATCATGCTCGATATCCTTAAAGTGCTGCTCCACGGCCGCGTGGATCGAGACCTCGCGGAAGCTCACGCCCAGATCGCGGGCGAGCGACTCGGCATTCGACTTGGTACGATGCGTCGTGCCAAAGCCCGGCATGGAGACGGCCGTAATGCCCGTACGCGGCAGGCCCAGGGCATCGAATGCACGCACGGTCACGAGCAGTGCCAGCGTGGAATCGAGGCCGCCCGAAAGGCCGATGACGGCCGCCTTGGTGCCCGTATGCGCCAAGCGGGTCTTAAGGCCGCCGGTCTGCAGGTCGAGGATGGTCTCGCAGCGTTCTGCCAAGTCGCCGTGGTCGGCCGGAACGAAAGGCGCGCGCGGGAAGACACGGTCGATGTCGCAAGCGTTGCGCAGGGCGGACTCTTCGGCGGGCGAGCCCTCAAACGAAAACTCAACGGTCACGGCCTCCGACGCATCGTCCGAACGCGTCCATGTCGTCGAGCGGCGACGCTCGGCCACCAAGCGGTCAAGGTCAACGTCGGCAACCGCCATATCGCAGGTGAGGAGCTTGGTCGCTGCCAGCTTCGAGCCGTTTTCGTAGACGAGGTTCTCCCCCGCAAAGACCATATCGGTCGTGGACTCGCCCTCGCTCGCGTCCGCGTAGGCGTAGGCGCAGTACAGGCGCGCGCTCTGGTTGGAGATGAGACTGCGGCGGTAGTCGGCCTTGCCGATGATCTCGTCCGAAGCCGAGGGATTCAGGATCACCGTAGCGCCGGCAAGCGCCATCTCGGTCGAAGGGGGCGCCGGCACCCACAGGTCCTCGCAGATCTCGATGCCAAGCACCATGTCCTCGGCACCCTCGTCGCAGCAACGGTAGATAAGCCCCGAGCCAAGCGGCACCGGACCCTGGCCGGCAAATTCAATCCACATGGGATCGGCAGGTGCCGGAGCAAACCAGCGGCGCTCGTAGAACTCACCATAGTTGGGCAGATACTTCTTGGCCGTGAGGCCCAACAGCTCGCCCGTGCAGCACACGGCAGCGCAGTTGTAGATATTCTCGGCCACCGCAACGGGAAGGCCGACCGTAAAGACGATCGGCAGTTCGCGGGTTTCATCGAGAATATGTGCCAGTGCGGTCTCGCAGGCATGCAGTAATGTGCGGTTATGGAACAGATCGGCCGCGGTATAGCCAGTCAGATTAAGCTCGGGCAACACCAACGCACGAACGCCGCGCTCGACAGCCGCGCGAACAGCCGCCAACGCAACCTCGGCATTGCCCTCGACATCGGCGACGCGAATCTGCGGCGACGCCGCCGCCACACGCAAAAAGCCATCAGACTGAGAAAGGTGAAGATTCATAAGAATGCTCCCGTGCGTAGACGCCATTCACAACAATTAGCAAGCCCTATTGTAGTTCAACCGCCGGGCGTAACCGCATCCCACCAACTCGGTGAGCTATTGATGAGTTGATGGTATCTGTTAAATGTCACGCACGATTCACATCAGGTGGGTACCCTGATGGCTGCATGAAACGAAGCAGATTTACACCGGGAGGACCCCGTATGACAACCAAGTACACCGACGCGCCGCGCACACGTGTCATGACGCCGGCATCGCTCAACAACGGCGTTCACGAAAACCATTCCATCGGCCAGACCATGGCCATCGCGCCCAAAAAAGGCCTGTTTGACGACATTTCCATTCCCCAGATCATCGCCGGCGCCGCAGCTGCCGCTACGAGCGTCGCGCTTGCCTCCAAGATCGGTATCGCCGGATCGGTGATCGGTGCCGCTGTGAGCTCGGTCATCACCGTTGTGTCCTCGCAGGTCTACCGCCACTTTATCTCTGCCAGCGCCGAAGCCCTCAAGGGCACGCACGCCGACGTCGACTACCCCGCCGGCGCCTACGAGCCCGTTGAGTTTAATGCCGAGGAGCACCTGGGCGGCGCCGCGACTACGCAGGAGATGCGCCAGATTGCGGGACGCGCGACCACGGCCCGCGTCGCCCCTAACAGCCTGCGCGCCAAGGCCGCGGCAGAGCGCAGCCAGACGCAAAAGAAGGTCATCGTCTTCTCGATTGCCATCGCCATCGTCGCGGTCATCGCCTGCACCGGCGCCATCCTTATCACCACCGCCGGCGAGGGTCTGGGTGAGCGTCCCGAGCCGATCCTTTCGTCGCGCACGACCGAGAGCGACGCAAATGGCAACACCCATTCGCAAGACCAGCAGGCACAGACGGACGGCACGCAAGACAGTTCTACCTCTGCCGACTCGTCATCGAACACCCAAAACCAATCGCAGGGTGCCAATTCCTCTACGAACAGCAGCGGCACGCAATCCGGCACGACCGACTCAAGCCAAACGACTGACAGCTCGCAGCCGAGCACGGGCGACCAAACGAGCGACACCACATCGGGAACGGGATCTACCGACAACAGCAGCACTAACAGCTCGAGCGGAACCGCGTCTGGCACGGCATCTGACAGTTCAAGCCAAGGCACGACATCGGGCAACTAGGCGCTGCATCCCCAGATAGGCAACCTGTACAACGGGCGCGAATCGATAGCGGTTCGCGCCCGTTTGCCTTGGGTGCCGCCATGGCAAACGCTATGCGATGGTAAGATGCTTTACGTGTGTAAAGAGGAGATTTGCCATGAGCAAGACAATAGTTAGGCCCACGCTATCGCTGGGCAACCACATCTATCTGTATCGCCTGCTGCGCGATGCGATTGGATGCGGCAAGCAAACGTTTATGACGCAGGTCGAAGAGGCGCTCGCCGCGGGCGACATGACTGCTTATGACCTGGGCTTCGAGTCCACGCGCGAGCTGCTCGAGGAGCTCGACGACTGCATTAAGTTGACTGTCTTTAAGGGCGGTCGCCTGTATGCCACCGTCATCGCCAACGATGCCTGGGATACCGCCCTTGCCAAGGGCGAGGACAAGCCCAAGGCAGCCAAGGGAGCCAAGCAGTCCTACAAAAAGAAAAAGCGCGGCGAGAAGGACCTCAAGGCCGTGCGCCCCAAGCACGTTAAGCGTCCCGACCCCGAGCCCGTGGCTGAAGCTGTGCCGGAGCCCGAGCCCGAGACAGAGATCGAAGTCGCTATTGAGGTAGCAGCAGAAGCCGAAACCGAAATCGCCGCCATGACCGATCCCGAAGTCATGTCAGAGCAGGAAGCCGCTGTGGAGCTCAACGAGGCCCCCAAGTCGACAACCGAAGAAGCCGCTAACCAACCCGAGACGTCTGCGTTCCAAAACGGCGATGTCTTTGGCAACGAGGCCGAGGACGATCAGTCCGACGAGCCCGCCGATCAAGGCGCTACCGAGTCGGCGCCGGAGCCCGAGACGCCGCAGCCCGCCATCTCGCTCACGGTTGTCTATGACCCCGAGAACGCCAATGCCGGCATCACCACCATGGCATCCACGCCGGTCGAAGCAAAGCTGCCTGTCGAGGCAGAGGACGCCCCGCAAGCCGATGCCAAAACCGAGACTGAAGACACATCCGTCTCCGTGGAACCGACAGATTCCGCAGTTAAGCCGGAACCGGTGCCTGAGTCTGCACCCGTCATCGAGTCCGCATCCGAACCTGTCTATGACCAGATTCCCGCACCGGCTCCGGTCCCCGCTGCAGCACCGGCCCCCGCACCCGCAACGCCCGCCATCCCCGAGGACTTCCCCGTCGATTTCGCAACCGAGGTCTTCTGCCCCGGCCCGCTTCTGCACCAGCTGTCGACCTATCTCCCCTACGGCGCCGATATCCTCGGCATTGTCGGCGAGTACTACTGGATCGCCCGCGAGCGCGGTACCATCGAGGCCGCGCGAAACCGCGCAAGCTTCCCCCTGCACTACACGCAGGCCGGCGAGCGCCGCGAGGTTGCCGTGCGCATCCGCCGCAACACCGCCGGCGGTCTCGGAGCCGCCTGGACCATCGATAAAGTCGAAGAACCCGAACAGTAACGACAAACGGCTCAAATCCAAATCAGGATTTGAGCCGTTTTTGCTCATTCGTTTAAATTGCTCATTTGTCGATGCATCGTAACCAACAGCGAGCGGGTCGCAAGTGCCCCAGGTTGCCGTGAAAGAGGAGCGACGCGTACTTTGGTACGCGAGCGACGGTTTGAACGACAAGATGGGGTGCTTGCGGCTCGCGCAGCATCATCTCGTTACGCGGTTTGGTAAAACCGCGTAACAAACCTAGTCACGCGTCAGCTTGCGGTGAATACGATGCGGCTGGGCTGCGTCCTCGCCCAGGCGCTCGATGCGGTTGGCCTGATAGGCCTCGAAGTTGCCCTCGAACCAATACCAGTTGCCCGGATTCTCGTCGGTGCCCTCCCACGCCAGAATGTGCGTGGCGACGCGGTCCAGGAACATACGGTCGTGGCTAATAACCACCGAGCAGCCCGGGAACTCGAGCAGCGCCGCCTCGAGTGAGGACAGCGTCTCGACGTCGAGATCGTTCGTGGGCTCGTCGAGGAGCAGCAGGTTGCCGCCCTGCTTGAGCGTGAGCGCCAGGTTCAGACGGTTGCGCTCGCCACCGGAGAGTACGCCAGCGCGCTTCTGCTGGTCCTGGCCCTTAAAGCCAAAGCTCGCCACATAAGCACGGCTCGGAACCTCGGTCTCGCCGACCATCATGTGGTCCAGGCCGTCCGAGACGACCTCCCACAGGTTCTTATCGGGGTCGATGCCAGAACGGTTCTGATCGACATAGGAGATCTTGACGGTCTCGCCCACCTCGAGCTCGCCCGAAGTCAGCGGCTCCAGGCCCACGATGGTCTTGAACAGCGTGGTCTTACCGACACCGTTGGGGCCGATGACGCCCACGATGCCGTTGCGCGGCAGGGTGAACGAAAGGTCGTCGATGAGCACGCGACCGTCGAATTCCTTGTGCAGGTGATGGGCCTCGAGCACCTTGTTACCCAAACGCGGTCCAACGGGAATGCGGATATCGGTCCAGTCGAGCTTCTGGCTTGCGCGGGCCTCGGCCTCCATCTCCTCGTAGCGAGCCAGACGAGCCTTGTTCTTGGCCTGGCGAGCCTTGGGCGAGCTGCGTACCCACTCGAGCTCGGCCTCCATGCGCTTGGCGAGCTTGGCGTCGCGGTTGCCCTGCGCCTCGATACGGGCGGCCTTGGTCTCCAGATACGTGGAGTAGTTGCCCTTGTAGGGATAAAGGTGACCGCGGTCGACCTCGCAGATCCACTCGGCAACGTTATCCAGGAAGTAGCGATCGTGCGTGACGGCAAGCACCGCGCCCTGGTAGTTGTGAAGGAAGTGCTCGAGCCACAGGATCGACTCAGCGTCTAGGTGGTTTGTGGGCTCGTCAAGCAGCAGCAGGTCGGGAGCCTCGAGCAGCAGCTTGCACAGGGCCACGCGACGGCGCTCGCCGCCGGAAAGCACGTTGACCGGCATGTCGGAATCGGGCAGCTGCAGGGCGTCCATGGCCTGGCCGAGCTTGGAATCGATATCCCAGCCATCAGCGGCGTCGATCTCGTCCTGGAGCTTGCCCATCTCGGCCATGAGGGCGTCCATGTCGCAGTCCGGGTCGCACATCTCCTCGCCGATCTTGTTGAAGCGATCGACCTTGGCAATCATGTCGCCAAACGCCATGCGCACGTTCTCGATGACGGTCTTGTCGTCGTCGAGCGGCGGCTCCTGTTGCAGGATACCCACGGTGTAGCCGGGGGTGAGCCTGGCATCGCCGTTGGAAACTTCCTCGATGCCGGCCATGATCTTGAGCAGGGTCGACTTGCCCATGCCGTTGGGACCCACGACGCCGATCTTGGCACCGGGGTAGAAGCTCAGGGTCACGTCGTCAAGGATTACCTTGTCGCCATGGGCCTTGCGAGCCTGATACATCTGGTAGATAAACTCTGCCATTTGCCTGTTCTATCCTTTCTACCTGCTGTTTCCCTATTCTTGATTCGCTTTAGTAGAAACGAAATGAGGAAACCAGCTCTGAAACGTAACGAAAAAGGGGCATGGTTGCCCACACCCCCTAATACTACCTGGGAAAAGTCCCCCGGAACATACTATGAACTGCGTACGCTAGTTTTCCGCAACCTTAACGAGCGGCTCGCTGCGATTTGCGCCACAACAGATACGAGTAGACGTAGACGGCTCCAACCGAACCAAACGCCAGAACCGCAATCACCGCGGCGACGACTTCACTCGAAAGCACGCTGCCTGCCACGCCCATCACAATCAGGCCAATACCCAGCACCATAAAGCAGGCGCCGCCAAAACGCTGCGTACGGCGCCAGTTCTCGGGATCGGCAAGCGCCCAAGGTGTCTTGATACCGAGCGTATAGTTCTGCTTCACACGCGGCAAGTAGTTGCCTACGCCGATGAACAGCAAACCGACAACACCGGAAATCAGCACGTTAACCGAACCGACCGCCGGCACCACGCCCCAGACCGTAAGCTCTCCCAGCCAGCTTATGGCGCACATGAACAAGGTGAAGGCGATTACGAAGCCCTGATAGAACTTGCCCGAGGTTCGATATGCCTCGCCTTTGGGGTCGATGCGCGGCACCACGCAGAACATTGCGAGAAGCGCCAGAGGCAGCGCGCCGAGCGCGGAGGCCATCCAGCTAGGACCCCAACCGTCGACGGCGCCGTTCGCGCCCCAGTGCGTGGGAATCTGCGCAGGCAAGCTCGGCATCACCATGAGGTGCGCTACGACATTGGCGACGCACAGAGCGACCAGCGCAATCCACACGCGCGACGATACCCCCGTGGGGTGAATGCCCTTGTTTTCGTTATTCATCCTTATCACCTTCAGTGTTTGTAAAGCCCATAAACCAGCCAATTAAATCCTGCATGACGGTGGTGTTTAAGCTGTATACGATGTTTTGGCCATGGCGCTCGTCGGTCACCAACCCGGCATTTTTGAGCGTCGCCAAGTGATGGCTTAGCGACGGCTTACTGATATCGAAATGCTCGGCAAGCTCCCCCGCCGTGCAATTGCCCTCGCGCAGCAACTCCAAAATGCGCCGTCGCGTTGGATCGGCAAGCGCCTTAAAACCCTCTCCCGGCATAAGACCTCCTCTCATCATCTCTCATGACGCGCACACTATACTCGATATTTAGATGTTTGTCTAACTGTCTAATCTTGTACTCAAAAAAATAGCCGCCTCCGCGTAATGCGAAGACGGCCACTTCTCACGCTACAAACGTGTTTGGGAGTTGGCCAACCCGCTGCAACGGGTGCCATCTGCTTTATCTTATGCGAATCCCTGCCTCATTTCAACAAGCCCCTAGGTCTCAAATGGAATCGCGATAATACCTATAATGACGATAGCTAAAACACGATTCGCTTCCCCATCGGAGGATGTCTATGACTGAAACCACAGCCGCAACTCCCAACGAGACACGCGACACCAAGCTCGAGATCATCATGGGCCGCGAGGCACTTAATAAACTCGCCAACGCCACGGTGTTGGTGCTCGGCTGCGGAGGTGTGGGCTCCAATTGCTGCGAGGCACTTGCCCGCGGCGGCATTGGTCATTTCGTCATTCTTGACAAGGACATCATCGCTCCAAGCAATATCAATCGCCAGGCCATCGCCTTTCACAGCACCGTCGGCAAGCGCAAAGTGGACGTGATGGAAGCCATGATCCACGATATCAATCCCGCCGCCACCGTTATCAAGCGCACCGAATACCTGCTGAGCGACAACATCGACGAGTTCTTTGCGAGCGTTTTTGAGCAGACGGGCGGCAAGCTCGACTACGTCGTCGACGCCATCGACACCATCTCGGCCAAGCTCACCATTGCCAAATATGCTCAGGACCACGACATTCGTTTGGTTAGCTCCATGGGCGGGGCCAACAAACTCCATCCCGAGTGCCTCCGCTTTGCCGACATCTTCGATACGGTACGTGACCCCATGAGCCGCATTATGCGCAAAGAATGTAAGAAGCGCGGAATCAAAAGCCTGCACGTGCTGTTTAGCTGCGAGGAATCGGTTAAGACCCAACCCCGCGACCCGTCCAACATCCACGAGCGTACCGAGTTGGGTACCGCCAGCTTTATGCCGCCCATCATGGGTCAGATGATTGCCGGCGAGGTTATCCGCCAGATCAGTGGGCGCGGCACCGAACGCGTGCGCGCCGATGGCCAGCGCCTAGACTAGTGGAGCGCGCCGAGATGGGGCCCCAGTTAATTGATGCACACTGCCATCTTGATTTAATGGCTCACCCGGACGCCGTTGCCGATGAGGCGACGGCACTGGGCTTGGGTCTATTTGATTGCGGCGTCGATCCACGCGACTTTTCGGCCGCAAACGAGCGCGCCCGTCGCCAACCAGGCATCATCGCTGGCATTGGGCTTCACCCCTGGTGGCTCGCCGACGGCCGCTGCGGTCCTGCCGAAGTCAATCTGCTTTGCGAAGTTGCTGCCCACGAGCACTATGTCGGCGAGGTGGGACTCGACTTTTCCGCGCGCTTTGCCGGAAGCGAACCGCTACAAATACAGGCATTTGACCGGCTCTGCGACTCACTCGTGCAGCGTTCTCTTGCCGGGCACGTGATATCAATTCACGCCGTTCGTTCGGCAGGAACCGTACTGGACGCCCTCGAATCGCACGGATTACTCATCCCAAGCCCCGACTCCCCCGTTATCATCTTCCACTGGTTTAGCGGCACCTCGGACGAGCTCGTCCGCGCGCGTAATGCGGGCTGCCATTTTTCCGTCAACGAGCGTATGCTCGCCACCAAGCGCGGTCGCGAATACGTACGACAGATTCCACTCGACCGTTTACTGCTCGAGACCGATGCACCGGCGGAGGCAAACGCAGAAACAAGCGCGCAGTCGCTCATTAGATCGCTCACAAGGACCTCAGAACGCATCGCCTCACTCAAAAACTGTGACGCAAAGCACATCGAGTCGGCAGTTTTGAGAAGTTCACGCTCTGTTTTTGGCCTTCGTTAACCCCTGTGGGTAGCGCGCAGAGATGTGGTGTAAGAGGCGGGGCATGCCCCGCATCTTCTCTTT
>CAVCHM010000030.1:0-25335 GCA_963602135.1 bacterium
AGCGTCCTAGTGTTCGCTTCTAATAAAGAAGGCCAAGATTCGGGACGCAGTTCAATTTAAGTCTGTCCCCAATGAGTGCAAAAAGGCGCCCTCCGTAGGGGAGGGCGCCTTTGGTAAGTTCTATGTGAACGCGAGGTCTTTGACCCGGAGAGTCCGAGGTACTTGTTGGTAAGACCTTATTTAGGAGCGCGCAACCTTGCCGGACTTGAGGCAGGTGGAGCAAACGTTCATCTTGCGACGGTGACCATCGACGACGACGTAGACGCGCTGGATGTTGGGGCGGAACTTACGGTTGGTGACGCGGTGAGAGTGGCTGATGGAGCGACCGGCAACGGGGTGCTTACCGCAAACTTCGCAAACTTTGGACATAACTGACCCTCCTTGGGCGACAAACGAACATGTCGCGTTAACAAACAAGCCTGAACTATAGCACAGAAGCATGTCTCTGTGCGCAATCTACACAGAGATATTTCTCTTTTGGCGATAGTGCCCACGCTACGGCCCTGGACGTAGATCCGATTTGCGTGCAGCAGAGGGGATTATGCCAGCTCGCAACAAGGTTTTCAAGCGCGTACCACAAATATATATAGGTTTATGGAGCGATTGGCTCCGTTTACGGATTGGCTAGTATTTATGCTCGCAATTGAGCCCGATGTTGGCTACACTATGCCTTGACCATTAAAGGGGTACGAGATACCCACATGGAATTACATAGCTGTCAATGAGCAGTACTTCCTGTGGGTGTCTGGTTCCGCTTTGAGCGGTCGGGCATCTATTTTTTTGACTGTGTCAGCAGTCAAGACATGTGAGGAAGGAGATCGATGGGCACGACTTCCCCCAAGGCGGTCATCATGGACGAGACCGCCGTCAACCGAGCGATGACCCGCATCGCGCACGAGATTCTCGAGCGCAACGAGGGCTGTGAAGACCTCGCTCTGGTCGGCATCGTCACGCGCGGCGACCTTCTGGCAAAGAAGCTCGCCGAGGCGATCAAGGAGATCGAGGGTGTCGACGTTCCGCTCGGCAGCCTGGACATCAGCTTCTATCGCGATGACTATGCGACCAATTTCGCTCCCGCGATTCACGCTACCAACATTCCCTTCAGCGTCGACGGCAAGCGCGTCGTGCTGGTGGACGACATCCTGTACACGGGTCGCACCATCCGCGCCGCTCTGGACGCCGTTATGGACCTGGGCCGTCCGAGCCGAGTCGAGCTGGCAGTTCTCGTTGACCGCGGTCACCGCGAGCTCCCTATCTCGCCGGACTTTGTCGGCAAGAACGTCCCCTCGTCGCACGAGGAGAACGTGCACCTATATATGAAGGAAGTCGACGGCCGTACCGCTGTCGAAATCAACGACGTCGCGCCGGGTTCCCACGTGGGCTCCGCGCCGCTGGGAGGTGAGTAGTACCGTGGCGTTCAACCATAAGCACCTGATCGACATTACCGAGTACTCCGAAGAGGACATCAAGCTCATCCTCGAGACCGCCAAGGCGTTCTCCGAGGTCAACGAGCGTGCCATCAAGAAGGTCCCCACGCTCAAGGGCAAGACAATCGTCAACATGTTCAATGAGCCCTCGACGCGTACCCGCAGCTCCTTCGAGCTCGCCGAGAAGCGTCTTTCGGCCGACAGCCTCAACTTCGGCGGCTCCTCGACCTCCACGGTCAAGGGCGAGAGCCTCGTCGATACCGTCGAGACCCTCAACGCCTACAAGATCGATTGCATCGTCGTGCGCGACAAGCATGCCGGTGCTCCCTACATCGTCACGCAGAATTCGCCCGCGAGTGTTATCTGCGCCGGTGACGGTAAGCACAACCACCCCACGCAGGCCCTGCTCGACCTGTACACCATCTGGGAGCACAAGGGTGACTTCCACGGTCTGAAGGTCGCCGTCGTCGGCGACATCGCCCACTCCCGCGTTTGCGGCTCGCTGATCCCCGCGTTGAAGATCATGGGCTGCGAGACCTACGCCGTCGCCCCCGGCACGCTGCTGCCGCCGGCGCCCGAGGTTCTGGGCTGCGACCACGTGACGAGCGATCTCGATTCCGTCCTGCCCGAACTGGACGTCGTCTACATGCTGCGCGTGCAGCAGGAGCGACTCGAGGGTGCCCCGTTCCCGACCGTTCGCGAGTACCACAAGCTCTTCGGCCTGACCAAGGACCGTGAGAAGCTCATGAAGCCCGACGCGATCATTTGCCACCCGGGCCCCATCAACCGCGGCGTCGAGTTCGACTCCTATATGGCCGACCACCCGCAACGCTCCGTCATCCTGGAGCAGGTCTACGCCGGTATCTGCGTGCGTATGGCTATCCTGTATCTGCTGCTTGGAGGTGCCGATAATGGCCTTGCTTCTTAAGAATGCCCACGTCGTCGACCCGTCCGTCGAGCTTGACGGTGTCGTTGACGTCCTGATCGACGGCGACAAGATCGCCGAGGTCGGCGAGAACCTCGCCGCCGAGGGAGCCGAGGTCCGCGACCTTTCCGGTAAGTACCTCGTCCCCGGCCTGGTGGACATGCACGTCCACCTGCGCGAGCCCGGTTACGAGGTCAAAGAGGACATCGAGAGCGGCACCCGCGCAGCTGCCAAGGGCGGCTTCACCGGCGTGTGCGCCATGCCCAACACCGACCCCGTTACCGATAACGGTACCGTCGTTGAGTTCGTCAAGTCCCGCGCTGCCGAGGTCGGCCACTGCCGCGTCTATCCTTCTGGCGCCATGACCCGCGGTCTTAAGGGCGAGGCTATGTCCGAGATGGGCGATATGGTTGCCCACGGCGCCGTCGCCTTCACCGACGACGGTCGCGGCGTGCAGGGTGCGGGCATGCTCCGTCGCTGCATGGACTACGGCAAGATGTTCGGCAAGGTCTTTATGAGCCATTGCCAGGACGAGGACCTGGTCGGTCACGGTCAGATCAACGAGGGCAAGGTCTCTACCCGTCTGGCCCTCGAGGGCTGGCCGGCGGCAGGCGAGGAGCTGCAGATCGCTCGCGATATCGAGATCGCCAAGCTGACCGGTGCCAAGTTGCACATCCAGCATATCTCCACCGCCCATGGCCTGGAGCTCGTGCGTGCCGGTAAGGCCGCTGGCGTGCAGGTCACCTGCGAGGCCACCCCGCACCACATGTTCCTGACCGAGAACGACCTGGACGAGACCTACAACACCTCGCTCAAGGTCAATCCGCCGCTGCGTACCGAGGAGGACGCCGAGGCTATCCGTCAGGGCGTCATCGACGGCACCGTCGACGCCATCGTCACCGACCACGCTCCCCATACTCCGTGGGAGAAGGCCCGCGAGTTCGAGCTTGCGCCCTTTGGCATGATCGGCCTCGAGACTTCGCTGCCGCTTGTGCTCACCGAGCTGGTCAACACGGGCAAGATGAGCATGGGCCGCATGGTCGAGCTCATGGCCATCAAGCCGCGTGAGATCTTGGGTCTGGACCAGGTTCAAGTCAAGGCGGGCTCCGTTGCCGACCTGACCGTGTTCGATCCCGCTGCTACCTGGACGGTCGGCGAGGACGGTTACGAGTCGCGTGCCGAGAACTCCGGTTTTGCCGGCCGCACGCTCACCGGTCGTGCCACCGATGTGTTTGTCGGCGGTAAGCAGACGCTTGCCGACGGCTGCATCTGCTAGCATAGCCTTATCGCTTTTGTGCGCGGCGCCCTTGCGGTGCCGCGCTTTCTGTTCGCCTGAACCATGCAACCGCATGGGGGATTGGAGCGTCTATGCCCACACCTTCCACTGCACGCATGCACGACTTCGAGGTCGTCTCGAACCAGGAGATCGCCGACGGCATCTTCTCGCTCGTTATCTCGGCCCCCAAGCTTGCAAGTGCGCTCAAGCCCGGTCAGTTCGTGAATATCGCCGTGCCGGGCGATGCTTCCTCGCTGCTTCGCGTGCCCCTGAGCTTCTATCGCGCCGACGCCGAGGCCGGCACCGTCGAGCTGTGGTACGCCGTCGTGGGCGATGATACCCGTCGTCTGTCGCAGATGGCCCCTGGCTCCACCTCCAACTTGCTGGGCCCCGGCGGCCGCGGCTGGCTTGTGCCCGAGGGCACCAGGAAGGCACTGCTCGTGGCGGGCGGCATCGGTGTTCCGCCCGTGCTCTGCCTGGCTGACTTGCTTGCCGAGCAGGGTGTGACCGTCGACGTGTGCCTGGGCTTTGGCACCGCGTCCAAGGCCGTGGGCGTCGATGAGTTCCGCGCGCTGGGAGCCACGGTTAACGTGTGCACCGACGACGGTTCGCTCGGCACGCACGGTTTTTGCACCGATCCGGCAGCCGAGCTGCTTGGAGAGGGCGGCTACGACTACGTGGCCAGCTGCGGCCCCGCCGTCATGATGAAGAAAGTCGCCGCCGCTGCCGCTGAGGCCGGTGCGTACTGCGAGGTGTCGCTCGAGCGCATGATGAGCTGCGGCTTTGGCGCCTGCAACACCTGCAATGTCGAGACGGTCGACGGTATGAAGGGCGCCTGCATGTGCGGCCCCGTGTTCGATGCTTCCAAGGTGGTGGTCTTCTAGTGGGTACCGTGAACATGGCCGTCGATTTCGGCGGCGTCAAGATGCAGAACCCCATCAACACCGCAGCCGGTACCTTCGGCTACGGCTGGCAGTTCCAGAATTTCTTCGATGTTTCCCAGCTGGGCGCCATCACCACCAAGGGTTGCGCTGCCGAGCCCTGGCCCGGCAATCCCGCGCCCCGCATGGCCGAGATTCCCGGCGGTATGATCAACTCCGTGGGTCTTCAGAACCCCGGCGTGGCCGCCTTTGCCCGCGAGTCCGGTCCGTGGCTCGAACAGCTGTCCAAGGACGGCTGCCAGGTCATCTGTCAGGTTGCCGGTCACTCCGTTGACGAGTTTGTCCGCGCACTCGAGATGTATGTCGAGCTGTGCCCCTGGGCTGCCGGCTACGAGATCAACGTGAGCTGCCCTAATATCGCCGCCGGCGGTGCCGCCATGGGCTCCACGCCCGAGGGCGCCTCTTCCGTCATGGCCGCGTGCCGCAAGGTGACCGACAAGCCGCTGTTTGTGAAGATGGCCCCGGTCAACGTTGCCGAGATTGCCAAGGCTCTCGAGGCCGCCGGTACCGATGGTCTTTCGGTCATCAATTCCATCCAGGGCATGGCCATCGACGTCCATACCCGCAAGTCCCGCGTGGCCAAGCCCAAGGGCGGCCTTTCGGGCCCGCTGTGCCACCACATCGCCGTGCGCATGGTCTGGGAGGTTGCCCAGGCCGTCGATATCCCCATCAACGGTGTCGGCGGTGTCATGACCGGAGAGGATGCGGCTGAGTTTATCCTGGCCGGCGCCACCTGCGTGTCGGTCGGCATGGCCAACTTCGTCGATCCGTGCGCTTCGCTTAAGATCGCGCATGAGCTCGAGGCCTGGGTCGAGTCCCAGGGCGTAAAGGACATCAACGAGCTGGTGGGTGCTTTCGAATGCTAGAGAATGATGCCCGCGACCGTGTTATCGTCGCCCTCGACTGCGACCGTGAGCGCGCGCTCGAGCTCGCCCACGAGCTTTCGGGCCATGCCGCCTGGCTCAAGGTCGGCATGACGCTCTATTACGCCGAGGGTCCCCAGATCGTCAAGACCTTTAAGGACCTTGGCTTTAAGGTCTTCCTCGACCTTAAGTTCCATGACATTCCGCATCAGGTGCGCGGCGCTGCCCGCTCGGCCTCGCTTGCCGGTGCCGACTTGCTTTCGGTTCACGGCTTGGGTTCGGGTGCTATGCTCGCCGCCTGCCGCGAGGGTGCTGAGGAGGCACGCGAGGATCGAGCCAAGCTCGTCGCCATCACCGTGCTTACGAGCATGAATCAGGATGCGCTGAGCGAGATCGGCGTCGAGTCGCCCGTTGCCGAGGAGGCCGCCCGTCTGGCAAAACTCGCCCAGGCCAACGGTATCGACGGCATCGTGTGCTCGCCGATGGAGGCTCATGACATGCGTGAGCTGCTGGGCCCCGATGCGCTGATTGTGACCCCGGGCGTGCGTCCGGTTGGTGCTGCGCTGGGCGATCAGTCCCGCGTGGCCACGCCTTCCCAGGCTATCGAGCGCGGCGCGAGCCATATCGTGGTGGGCCGCCCCATTACCGGAGCCGACGATTCGGTTGCCGCGTTTGACGCCATCGTTGCCGAGCTGGTCGAAAACGTCGCATAAAAGATTCCCTTAAGTCACCACTTTTGGGTCTCATTAGCACAAATTAGCCCCTGTGCCTGCGAAAACTTTCCCATCCTTTGTGTGGAATCGCAGGTCAGGGGCTCATCTTTTAGCGCGATATATTGCACTTTTTGCGGGTATCGTCTAACCTATGGAGGCGCGATTGGCCATTTTGTACGTTTTACGTGCTAAAATGCCAAATACTGAATCAGATATAACCCAACTATTTGGAGGTACGAATGGCACTCCCTCAGCTTACCGATGAGCAGCGCAAGCAGGCTCTTGAGAAGGCTGCCGCCGCGCGTCATGCTCGCGCAGAACTCCGTGAGCAGATCAAGAAGGGCGAGAAGTCCCTCGAGTCCGTGCTCAACTCCGATGACCCCATTGCTTCCCGCATGAAGGTTTCCACCCTCATCGAGTCTCTCCCCGGTTATGGCAAGGCCAAGGCCGCCAAGATCATGGAGGAGCTCGGCATCTCCGCTACCCGTCGCGTCCAGGGCCTTGGCGTCCGTCAGCGCGAGCAGCTCCTCGAGCAGCTGACCAAATAAGTGAGCGCTCAGGATTCAAAGCTCTTTGTGATTTCTGGACCGTCAGGCGCGGGCAAGGGCACGCTCGTCACTCGTGTGCGCGAGCGTCGCTCTAACCTGGGCCTGACGGTTTCGGCTACCACGCGAGCCCCACGTAAAGGCGAGGTCGATGGCGTCAATTACTTTTTCCTGACGCGCGAGGAGTTCGACCGCCGCGTGGCAAACGGTGAGTTTGTTGAGTGGGCCGAGGTCCACGGTAACTGCTACGGCACGTTGGTGAGCGAGGTTCAGTCCAAGCTCGCCTCTGGTTCGTCTCTTATCTTGGAGATCGATGTCCAGGGTGCCCTGCAGGTTAAGGAGCGTTTCCCCGAGGCCGTGCTGATCTTTATCAAGCCACCCTCGCTCGAGGCGCTCCGCGAGCGTCTGGTCGGTCGCGGTACCGAGACGCCCGAGACGATCGAGCTGCGTATGGCAAACGCCGCCCATGAGCTTGCCCTTGCCGACCGCTACGACGACGTCGTGGTGAATGACGATCTCGACCGCGCGACCGACGAGCTCGTTCGCGTTCTCGATATGCATGAAAGGATCTGAGGTCCGTGTCCGTTGTAAAGCCTTGCATTGACGATCTTTTGGAGAAGACCGATCACAACCGCTTCCTGCTCGCTTCGCTTGCCTCCAAGCGTGCCTGCGACATCAATAGCATGCTGCGTGGCCAGCATAACCGCGTGCTTGCCGTTCAGGATGTCGACGACATCACCATCGCGCTCTCCGGCGCCGATACCATCTCGATGGCTATGGACGAGATCGTCGACGGCGATATCTCCTACGACGAGGCCCGTTACGAGAAGGCGCTCGGCCACAAGGTTGCTGAAGCCTAAATGGCAGCTCGCGTCTGCCTGGTCCACTATCACGAGGTTGGACTGAAGGGCAAGAACCGCGCACATTTTGAGCATATCCTCATGGATAACATTAAGGCGGCTTTGGCCGCCTTTTCCGTGAACGCCGTGTCTCGAATTTCCGGTTATATCCTCGTGACCTTTAACGAGCATCAGGCCGACGAGGCGGCGCGTGTCATCCGCACCGTCCCCGGCGTTGCCCGTGTGTCCCTGGCGTACCACACCAACCGCGACCCGCAGGAGTACTGCGCCGCCGCCGTCAAGGCGCTGCGCGAGTTTGGCCCCTTCGATTCGTTTAAGGTTCACGCCAAACGCTCCAATACCGACTATGAGCTCACCTCGATTGATATCAATCGTCAGGTGGGCGAGGTGCTGTGCGAGGCCTTCCCCAATAAAAAGGTTCAAATGCACGACCCCGATGCGATGGTGCACGTACTGGTGGTCCAGGGTAGCGTTTACGTGTACGCGCGCTCCGAGCGCGGTGTGGGCGGTCTGCCGGTGGGTTCTGCCGGCAAGGTCGTGACGCTCCTGTCGTCGGGTATCGATTCTCCGGTGGCGACCTGGATGCTCGCGCGTCGCGGCGCGGTGTGCGTGCCGGTACATTTCTCCGGTCGTCCGCAGACGCCCGATACGAGCGAGTATTTGGTGCAGGACATCATCCGTGCGCTTGAGCCGGGTGTCCAGATCGGCCGCCTGTACGTGGTGCCGTTTGGCGATTGTCAGCGTGAGATTTCCGTCGCCTGTCCCAGCAACCTGCGCGTGATCATGTATCGCCGCATCATGTATTCGGTTGCCGAGCGCATTGCGCATGTCGAGGGCGCCAAGGCCATCGTGACCGGCGAGTCGCTCGGTCAGGTTGCCTCCCAGACGCTCGAAAACATCATGGCCGTCAACGAGGCCGTGAAGATTCCCGTGTTCCGTCCGCTCATCGGGTCCGATAAGCAGGAGATCATTGCGCGCGCTCAGGAGATCGGCACATTTGATATTTCCACTGAGGCGGCGCCCGACTGCTGCACGCTGTTTATGCCGCGTCGTCCCGAGACGCACGCCAAACTCGATGCCGTGCATGAGGCGTGGGAGCTGTTCGATCACGAGGAGATGATCGAGCGCCTGCTTAAACAGACCGAGTACATCGACTTCTCCAGCAACACGTATAAGGCCCCTAAGACCTTAAAACGCAAACATTCGGAGCTTGCTCCGCGTGAGATTTACCAAGATCACGAGTAATTGCCTGCATAGACCGACGATGCGCCCGTATCGTCGGTCTTTTGCTATCTGGGCAAATGATGCCAAGATGTTCATTCGCTGACGTGTGGCTGAATAAATGGACACTTTTCGGCAAGGTTTTTGTCAGATTTTGGTTTGACCGCGATAACCAGTGTGGACGTGCGGAGGCTTCGGCGCTCGTTTCCTGACACGATGGTGTTGGGAGGTGTTTGCTATGGCGCAGCGCGAACATCACGAACGGGTTAAACGTATGGACCGCTGGGCAGAAAAGCTGCTCGGGCATAAAGCGGTGGTGGTGGCGATTTTGGTTGTCATTGCCGCCGCGAGCGGCTTGGCGATGGCAAGTTTTAGTAGCCGCTCCAGCGGCGTGTCGTTTGAGCATAGTGATGAGGCGAGCGCCTCGGATGTGCGCGGGTCCCGGGATGCGTCTCCTGATGATGAGTCTTCGGCCAAGAGTTCCTCTGCTGCGGAGGTGTACGTCGATGTGGATGGCGCCGTTGTGAGGCCTGGCGTGTATCGGCTCAAAGAAGGAGCACGGGTATCCCAAGCGCTCGATGCCGCCGGAGGGCTTACGGTCGAGGCGGATGTGACAGGGCTTAACCGTGCGTCCAAGATCACAGATGGCCAAAAGATCTATGTTCCGACGGTGGGGGAGCAGCAGGCGGTTGCCGCGGACGGTGGAGCCGATGACGGAGCTGTCTTGGCTTCGGGCGCGAATGATGTAGCGGGGCTCGTCAACATCAATACGGCGAGCGCGGCGGAACTGCAGACGCTCTCGGGCATTGGACCTTCTATGGCGCAGTCGATAATCGACGAGCGGACAAAGAACGGGGCCTTTGCCTCAGTCGATGACCTGATGCGTGTATCTGGGATCGGTGAGAAGAAGCTCGCCAAAATCAAAGATTGTATCTGCGTATGAGCGCGCCCAAGCGCGAGCATGTGATGCCTCCGCGGCCCCTCATGCCATGGACGATGGCCTTGTGTGCCGGCCTGTGCGTTAGTTGTGTCTTGGTGCTCAACGTGGCCGCCGATGCGATATTGGGGGAGCAGACATCGGCGGTCGGACCGCTATGGACCATTCCCGTTGTGGCGGCGGTATTCGTTGTGCTGGCTCAATCATGTGCGCGGCTTGCCCCCTTGAGGCGGTGGCTGTATGCCGCGTCCGTCGGTCTCGTTGCGGGAGCGGTCGTCTCGGCGTGGTGGGCTGCGGGTGCGCTAAGTGCCACGAAGGCGCTTGATGGTCGAGCGGCAAGCAGTCTCGAGTTTGTCGTGCAGGGTGATCCATCCATAAACGACGACGCGTATTCCTATTCTTGTGAGGCTCGCGCGGACGGTAAGAACTTGGCAACGGTTCGTCTATCGTGCGACCGCGAGCTTGGTGCCGGGTCTCATGTGCGTGTTATCGGCCGCGTTTCGCGCCTTGAGAACGATGCGTATGGGCGCTCGTGCGTACTCCGAGGCGAGGTGCGCAAGGTTAAAGCCGTTCGGATAGTGTCGGTCGATGAGGGCTCTCCGGGGCCGCTGCTTCGGCTGCGAAATGGGCTGCTTGCGTTCATCGCGCCTGCGACCGACCCGGCGCGTTCGCTCATTGCCGGCATTGTCTGTGGACGCTCGGCCGAGTTGCGCACCCAGCCAGCGGGCGACTGGTTTTCGGTGACGGGAACGGCGCATCTTATCGCCGTCTCGGGCAGCCATTTGGCTATTGTGGGGTTTGTAATCGAGGGTGTATTGCAAAAGATTCGGTGTTCACGTGGTCTTCAACGGGCGATATTGGCGATAACGCTTGTGGTTTACGCTGCCTTTACGGGTGCCTCTCCCTCGGCCGTGCGCGCGTGCTGCATGGTGTTCGCGACGCTTGTCGTAAACGGTGCGGGGCGTCGCCGGCACGGCCTTTCGGCACTCTTTGTAACCATGTCCATCTTTGTGCTGCTGCGGCCGACGGTGCTGTACGAGATGGGCTTTCAGCTTTCATGTGCCAGCGTCTTTGCCATCCTGTGCTTTTTCCCGTACGCCACCTACGCTTTGGGAGAGCTGGGTGTGCCGACGGGCATTGCCAGCATGCTTTCCGTTACGCTGTGCTCGCAGTTGGCGACGCTTCCCATCACCATTCCTGCCTTTGGTACGTTCTCGCTCATTGCTCCGCTGGCGAATGCGGTCATCGGTCCGGTGGTGAGTCTCCTGCTTGCTGTTTCGATCGTGCTGGTTCCCTTTTCGCTCCTGGCACCGTTGCATGCCTGGGCGCTCGTCGTACCCATGATTGCTGCTCGGTGCGCACTGTTTTTCGAGCAGCTGTTTGCCGCCGTGCCGGGTGCATCCGTGAGCGTGCCGCCCGATAGCATGTGGATTTATCTAGTGCCGTGTTTTCTTGCGGTTCTGCTGGTCTGGTGGCCGCGTCCCCGTGCACGTCCTGTGGCGGTGGGGCTGCTATGTTTGATGCTTGCAGCGGCCGTTCCGTATGTCTATTGGGATCGATTCGCTCCGCCTTCGGTGACGGTGCTCGATGTGGGGCAGGCCGATGCGATTCTGGTTCGTCAGGGTGGCGCCGTGGCGCTCGTGGACTGTGGGCTCGATGAGCGCGTGGTGTCGGCGTTGGTTCGCAATAACGTCCACCATATCGACGCCGTCTTCGTGACACATTGGGACGAAGACCATTGGGGTGGTCTTCCCGATGTGCTCGATCAGTTTTCGGTTGGAACCATTGTGGTCGCGGCCGATGCGCTTGACGGCGCGCCTGCTGAGGTCCTGAATCGCCCCGGCGTAACGTATCGGCAGGTGGCTTGCGGAGACACGGTCGATATCGGCGCGTTTCGGACACGTGTGATGTGGCCGTTTGACACGGTGGATGGCGAGGGCAATGAGGACTCGCTTGTCTTGCTGCTCTCCTATGCTCAGGAAGGCAAGAGCCTGCGCGTGCTCCTCACTGGTGATGCCGAGCTCGATCAAGAGCGCGAGTTTGTACAGGAGGTGGGTGATATCGATGTGCTCAAGCTAGGGCATCACGGCTCAAAAGTTTCCGTCGACACAGCCCTGCTGGGCACGCTTAAGCCCGAGCTCTCTATCGCGAGTGCCGGCGAGGGGAATCGTTACGGTCATCCGTCGGATGCCTGCATCGATGCCGTTAAGGAAGCGGATGGTGCGTTCGCATGCACCATCGAACACGGCGACATTACCGTCACGCCGACTGCAAAGGGCTTTGCGATGCGATGCCAGCGACCGTGATGCTGCCGTTGGCGCAGGAACAACCCCTGGGCTAAAATGGCACAGTACGAATTCGAGTGTCTGCGAGAGGGGAGCGCGATGTCCGAAACCGGTCTGCTGCCGGCATATCTGATCGTCGGTACCGATGGGGTCAAGCGCGACCACGCCGTCTCGCGTATGAAAGCTCGCTTGGAAAAGTCGGGTATGGTTGAGTTCAATCTCGATGAACGCGACATGACGAAAGATCCCGATATCGAGTCGATCATCGGCTCGCTCAATACCTTTCCCATGGGTAGCGAGTTTCGCCTGGTGATCCTCGACGGCTGCTCCAAGCTCGCCAAGGCGGTCTCGGAACCGCTTGTCGAGTACCTCGCAAGTCCCAGCCCCACGACGGTCTGTCTCATTATCGCCGACTCACTTGCCAAGAATACGCGCCTGTATAAGGCAATCGCCAAGATCGACAAGAAGGCTATCGTCGATTGCTCGGGTACCAAGCGCTGGGAACTGCCGCGCCGCGTCCAGCAGATGGCGACGCAGCACGGTAAGTCCATCTCGACGGCTGCTGCCGAGGAGCTCGTCTCGCGCTCTGGCGAAAACACGCGCATGCTCGATAACGACCTGGCAAAGCTCGCCCAGATGGTCGAGGCGCCCCAGATTGAGCTTGCCGACGTGGAGCGTTGGATCGTGCGTACGGCTGAGGTTCAGCCCTGGGACTTCCTCAACGCCGTCTCGGCTCGCGATATGCGGCGTTCGCTCGAGCTCTTTAAGCTTCTGCCCTCCAAGAGCTACGTGTGGACCTACACGCTGCTATGCGGTCGTATCCGTGAGCTGATCGTCGCCAAAGCGCTCGATGGGCGTGGGCAGGGGCGTGAGCTCGCCGCGACGCTCAAGCTTCAGGCCTGGCAGGTCAAGAATCACCTTACCTGGGCACGTCGTTTTTCGATGGCAGAGCTCGTTGCCGCGCTCGAGGGTGCCGTCGATGTGGAGCTCGCTCTCAAGGGTTCGGCCGATTCGGAGACCGCGCTTTTGCTCTGGATTACGAACATCTTGAGAAAATCGTGATGATACCTGCCTATTTGACAAATTCGTTCTATCCCTTTGAGGGGGAGCGTGCTATAGTAGGCGCTTGCATGACCTCACCGTGTCTCAGAGGTGTCATACATTTTTTGCAAGGAACTCGAAAGGAACTCCAGAAGTGGCAAACATCAAGTCTCAGAAGAAGCGTATCCGCACCAATGAGGCAGCTCGCATGCGTAATAAGGCTGTCAAGTCCGAGCTCAAGACGCTGACCAAGCACGTCCAGTCCGCCGTCGCCGAGGGCGACGCCCAGAAGGCCCAGGCTGCCCTCAAGACCGTCACCAAGCGTCTCGACATGGCTGCCGCTAAGCATGTCATCCACAAGAACCAGGCTTCCAACCGCAAGTCCGGTCTTGCCAAGCTCGTAAACAGCATCAACGCCTAAGTTGTAAATTTCACACCACACTGATTACGCGCATAAATGGAGCCTGTTTTATGGAACAGGCTCCATTTTTTGTACCGCTCGGGTAAGATAGTCCGCATGAATACTTCAATTGACATTTCCCACATCCGCAACTTTTCGATCGTTGCGCACATCGACCATGGCAAGTCCACGATCAGTGACCGCATCCTCGAGCTCACCCATACCGTCGACGAGCGCGACATGGAGTCGCAGCTGCTTGACACGATGGACATCGAGCGCGAGCGTGGCATCACGATCAAGTCCAATGCCGTCCGCGTGTCCTATGACGCCGACGACGGCGAGACGTATCAGTTCAATCTGATCGATACGCCGGGCCACGTGGACTTCACCTACGAGGTCTCGCGTTCGCTGGCCGCTTGCGAGGGTGCGGTACTCGTCGTGGACGCCACTCAGGGCGTCGAGGCGCAGACCGTTTCCAATGCGACGCTCGCCATGAACGCCAACTTGGACATTGTTCCGGCCATCAACAAGATTGACCTTCCCTCGGCGCACCCCGACGAGGTCAAGACCGAGATCGAAGACGATCTGGCCATTCCCGCCGACGATGCCGTGTGCGTGTCGGGCAAGACCGGCGAGGGCATCCACGATCTGCTGGAGTCCATCGTCTTTTTGATCTCGCCTCCCAAGGGCGATGCAAATGCCCCTCTCAAGGCACTTATTCTGGATTCGTACTTCGATGAGTACCGCGGCGTCGTCGCCACGGTGCGCGTCTTTGACGGTTCCATCAAAAAGGGCGATACCCTGCGCATGATGCAGGCCAAGGGTGACTTCTTGGTCGACGGCGTGGGCGTCAAGCGCCCTGCCGAGACGCCGGTCGATGCTCTGACCGTCGGCGAGGTTGGCTATGTGGTTACAGGTCTGAAGGACCCCGAGGCCGTGCGCGTGGGCGATACCCTTACGTGGGCTTCGAACCCCTGCCCCGAGCCGCTGCCGGGCTACCGCGAGGCCAAGCCCATGGTCTACACGGGCCTGTTCCCCATCGACAACAAGGACTACGAGAACCTGCGCGACGCGCTCGATAAGCTGCACGTCAACGATCCGTCGTTAGTGTGGGAGCCTGAGACGTCGGTGGCGCTGGGCTTTGGCTTCCGCGTGGGCTTCCTGGGCCTGCTGCACATGGAGGTCGTCAAGGAGCGCCTGGAGCGCGAGTTCAATCTGGACCTGATCGCCACGAGCCCCTCGGTCGACTACCATGTGTACAAGACCGACGGCGAGATGATCGATGTCCGCAGCCCACAGGATCTGCCCGAGGCCACACGCATCGATCGCATCGAAGAGCCCTACCTCAAGGCAAAGATCATCTGCCCGCCTGAGTATACGGGTGCCGTCATGCAGCTCGCCATCGAGCACCGTGGCGTTACGACCGATATGATCCACCTGACGAGCAAATCGGTCGAGATGCGCTTTGATATGCCGCTTGCCGAGCTCATCTTGGACTTCTTCGATCAGCTCAAGAGCCGCACCAAGGGTTACGCCTCGCTCGACTACGAGTTTAACGAATATCGCCCCTCCGAGCTCGTCAAGCTCGACATCCTGCTTTCGGGCGACGAGGTGGACGCGCTGTCGTTTATCGTGCACAAGGATAAGGCTTATGGCCTGGCCCGCGGCCTGTGCGACAAGCTCAAGGAGATCATCCCGCGACAGCTGTTCGAGGTGCCTATCCAGGGTGCCATCGGCAACAAGATCATCGCCCGCTCCACCGTTAAGGCGCGCCGCAAGGACGTGCTGGCCAAGTGCTACGGCGGCGATATCTCGCGAAAGCGCAAGCTGCTCGAGAAGCAGAAAGAGGGCAAGAAGCGCATGAAGGCCATCGGCTCGGTCGAGGTTCCGCAGGAGGCCTTTATGGCGATTCTCAAGGTGGACGAGTAGGTCCATGGCGCTTTCTGAATACAGCAAGCGGCTGCTGGGCGCCTATGCCGAGCAGCCGTTCCTTATGGCTCCCATGGCGGGCGTAACCGACCCCGCCTATCGCATCATGTGTCGCCGCCGCGGCGCCAACTTTGCCTACAGCGAGATGGTGAGCGTTGCAGGCCTCGCCTATGCCAGCAACAAGACGTGGCGCCTGGTGCTGCCGGCCGACGAGGAACAGCAGATTTGCGTGCAGCTCTTTGGTTCCAAGCCCGATCAGTTTGCGAGTGCCGTCGCTGCCGTCGAGGAACGCGTGGGCGATCGCCTGTCATTGATTGATATCAACATGGCCTGTCCGGCTCGCAAGGTCGTTACCAAGGGCGAGGGGTCGGCGCTTATGCGCACGCCCGATCTGGCCGAGAAGATTGTCGAGGCAACGGTGGGCGCGGCGCATGTTCCCGTGACCGTGAAGATCCGCAAGGGTTTTTATGCCGAGGATCGCAACGCCGCAACGTTTGCCCAGATGCTTGAAGGGGCGGGCGCCTCTGCAGTTGCCGTGCACGGCCGTTGTGCCACGCAGCTCTATACGGGCCAGGCCGATTGGTCTGTCGTCGATGAGGTTGCCGAGGCTGTCGAGATTCCCGTGATTGGTTCGGGCGATGTGTTCTCGGCCGAGGACGCTGCTGAGCATCTGCACGGCTCGGGTGCCAGCGCGGTGTTTATCGCGCGCGGTATCTACGGCAATCCGTGGGTGTTCGGCGATGCCCGAGCCCTTGCACTCGATGACACGCCGGTTCCTTCTCGCTCCTCGGTCGAGCGCCTGGAGGCTTTGCGTGAGCACCTGACGTTGACGCACGAGCTTTTGCCGCTTATGTCGCGCGCCCGTACGTATGCAAGCTGGTACTTAAAGGGCATGCCCCATGCCGCCGCCTGGCGCGCTCAGGTGGTGCGCTGCTCCACGTACGAGGAGTTTATGGCGCTGGTCGATGATATCGAGCGCGACGTGGTGGCCTGCGAGGCCGCCCTTGCCGCCGGCGAATCGGTGCCCGCTCATCCGCTGGAGGCCTAACGGTGGCCGTTACCGCGCTGTATGTGCACGTGCCGTTTTGCGCTCAAAAATGCCGCTATTGCGACTTTGACTCGCAAAGCGTGGCCCCGTGCGACCTGGATGCTGCGCTTGATGCCTATTTTGAGCACCTGTATACGCGGCTCGATGCCTTTGGCAACGCTGGGGCACTCAGGCAGATCCGCACTGTCTACGTAGGCGGCGGCACGCCGTCGCTGGCAGGGGAGCGCCTGGTGAAACTTGCCCGTCGTATCTCCATGTGGTGCAAGCCCGTTGAGTTTACTTGCGAGGCCAATCCTGAGTCGCTGACCGCTGAGCTCGCCACCACGCTTGCCGAGGCGGGTGTCACGCGCATCTCTCTGGGCGTGCAAACCCTCGACAATACCGAGTTGGCTGTCATTGGCCGCATCCATGATGCCGAACGGGCGCTTGAGGCCATCGCGACGGTGAAGGATGTTGGGCTCGATGTGTCGTGCGACCTTATGTGCGGGCTTTCCGGACAGACTATGGCGAGCTGGCAGCACACGCTCGATGGCGTGCTTGAGGCGGCCCCGCACCATGTGTCGGTCTATCCGCTCACGCTCGAGGAGGGCACGCCGCTTTACCGCATGGCGTGCCGTGACGAGTCGCTTGAGCCCGATGAGGATTTCCAGGCCGCATGCATGGACGTTGCGCGCCAGCGGCTGAGTTCGGCCGGCTACCATCCGTATGAGGTGGCGAGCTACGCGCTCGATGGGCATGAATGCGCCCATAATATCGCCTACTGGACTGGTCGGGGGTATCTGGGTTTGGGTCGTTCTGCCGCGGGTATGCTTGATGCCGAGGATTTCGATCGTCTTGCAGGTTTGTTCCCCGGCGTGTCCTCTCGAGGCGATGCGCACCGCGTGCGTTTGGTACAACGCGACGATGCTGCGACGGCGTTTGATGCCGAGTATCTGTCGCGGCGCGAGGCGGCGGCCGAGGACCTGATGCTCGCTTGTCGCATGACGCGCGGTGTTGATTCCGACCTGTTGGTTCGCGCGTCTCGTGTCATCCCTGCCGATGAAATGGCAGCGGCTTGTGATCGCGCTCTTGAGCTTGGGCTTGCCACTTGGGTGCCCGAGCACGGTGATACCCATGCGGGGCCTATCGCCTCTGTCGATGTCATCGCTGCCCGCACCTGTGCCCGCCTGGCGCCGACCCACCTGGGCTGGCTCGATGGAAATGTGCTGTTCGAACTGTTTTGGGGTCTAGCTTAGGCCGCTCGGGTAGAATTACCGCAATATATACGCTGCTGTGAGCAGGAGGTTGCCGCGCATGGCGACGATGAACGAAAAAGATTACTACGAGATTTTGGGTGTCTCCAAGGACGCCACCTCGCGTGATATTCAAAAGGCTTTCCAGCAAAAGGCCCGTAAGCTCCATCCGGACGTCAATAAAGAGCCGGATGCCGAGGAGAAGTTTAAAGAGGTTTCCGAGGCCTACGCCGTGCTCTCGGACGAGCAGAAGCGTGCGCGTTACGACGCCATGCGGTCGGGCAATCCCTTTGCCGGTGCACCGACGGCTTCGCCCTATGGCGGCGGTTATGCCGGCAGCGCCGGTTACGGCAATCCCTTTGACGGCGGTTTCCCCTTCGGGGGCGCCTGGGGCCAGCCCCGTCGCGGCCAGGCGGCCTACAACCCCGAGAGTGGCGCCAACGTGGTCGTCGATATCAAGCTCGACGCCAAGGAGGCCAAGGGCGGTGCCCACAAGACCGTTCGCTACACCCGCTTTGACACCTGCGGACATTGTGGAGGATCGGGCTCCGTTTCGTCAGAGCATGCCCACACCTGCCCGAGCTGTGGTGGTCGCGGCCACATCGACGTCGACCTGTCCTTCCTGTTTGGTGCGGGCACGTTCCAGACGGTTTGTCCTGAGTGCGGCGGTTCCGGCAAGGTCGTTGCCGACCCGTGCCCCGATTGCGGTGGCAGCGGCCGTACCCGCGTAACCTCCGAGCAGACGATTGAGTTTCCCGCCGGCACGCATGATGGTGACGAGGTGCGCATCCCCAACATGGGTCATGCCGGCACGAACGGCGCTTCAGGCGGCGATCTGGTCGGTCGTGCGCACGTTGAGGCCGAGCGCCTGGAGGGTAAGGCTCGCACCGGCTTCTACCTCATGGGCATCATCGCTCCGTTTTTGGTGCTGTCGGCCATCTCGGGCGTGTTCTCCGCCTTTGCCATGATGTGCTTCATTCCGTTTGCCATGGGCTTGTTCATGGTGCTGTCGGACGGCGTGCTTCATCGCAGTCTGCTGTGGTGGAAGCGCGGCGCGATGCAGTTTGCCAATGGATTTGCCAACGGTTTTATGTTCGCGTTCGTGTCGGTTTGGTTCGCGAGCTGCTCGCAGCGGGCCGTGCTTTCGCCGTACGGAATGCAATAACATCAAACCCTCAGTTTGCGCTCGGCCCAGCTTGGGTATAGGACGCACTGTGACAATAATGAAAGTTGGAAGGATTCGGTCGTGTCGGAAAATAGGGATTACTACGAGGTACTTGGCGTTGACAAGGATGCCGACGCGCGGACGATTAAGCGCGCGTTTCTAAAGAAAGCCCGTACGGTACACCCGGATGTTTCGGACGACCCCGAGGCCGAGGCCAAGTTCAAAGAGCTCAACGAGGCCTATTCCGTTCTTTCCGACGAGCAGAAGCGTGCTAACTACGACCGTTACGGCACCGCGGACGGCCCCGGTGGCTCTGGCTATGTCGACATCAACGATATCTTTGGTGGCATGGGCATGGACGACCTGTTCTCGTCGTTCTTTGGCGGTGGTGCCGGTGGTGGCGCTCGCAGCCGTCGCGAGCGCCGTCGCGGTCGCGATATGGCCATCTCCCTTTCGGTGACGCTCGAGGAGGCGGCGCTCGGCTGCAAAAAGACGATCAGCTACGACCGCCTTGCCCCTTGCGATGACTGTAATGGTACCGGCAAGGCCGAGGGCGCGACCGAAAAGCAGTGCAGCCGCTGTCACGGCACAGGCTATGTGACGACGGTCCAGCGTTCTTTCCTGGGCCAGGTTCAGTCCTCTTCGCCCTGTCCCGACTGCCACGGCGAAGGCACGGTCATCGATCATCCCTGCGAGACCTGTGACGGCCAGGGCCGCACGCCTTCTCACGAAAAGATTGACATCGATATTCCCGCTGGTGTTTCGACCGGTCGTCAGCTGCGCGTGAGTGGTTTTGGCGAGGCCGGCCTTCGTGGCGAGCCGTCGGGCGACCTGATCGTCAACGTGCGTGTCGCCGACCACGAGCGTTTTAAGCGTAATGGCGATGACCTCTATTTGGTGAGCGATATCTCGATTGCGCAGGCCGCGCTCGGTTGCGAGATTGAGGTCGAGGGCATTATGCCTGACGAGGTCGTTAAAGTGACGATTCCCGCCGGCACACAGTACGGTGACACCGTGAGCGTTAACAACTACGGCATGCCGCGTATCGGCGGTGGCGGCTCGCGCGGTCGTCTGATTGTGCAGCTGCGCGTGGTCGTTCCCACCAATCTCTCCAACAAGCAGCGCGAGCTGCTTCGCGCCTTTGCCGACGAGATGGGCGATGACGTCGCATCCGGTAAGAAGTCGGTGACCGACCGTATCAAGAGTGCCCTCGACGACATCCTCGATTAAGGAGCCCGTGTGCTCGCACCCCATATTTCCGTCGTCAACCTCGGTTGTCGTGTCAACCGGGTTGAGTCCGACCGTATCACTGCCGATCTTATGCGCCTGGGCTTTGCGATGGTGGAGCCCCGGGACGCCGAACTGATCGTTATCAATACCTGTGCCGTGACGGGGGAGGCCGAGGCCAAGACCCGCAAGGCCGTCCGTCACGCCCTGGCCTATCCCGGCGAGCCTTACGTGGTCGTAACCGGCTGCGTCGTCAACCTGCATCCCGAGGAGCTGCTGGAGCTTTCCGATCGCGTGATCGCCGAACCGTCCAAGATTGACGTCGCCGAGCGCGTCTGCGAGGTGCTGGGCGTCGAATCCGATAGCGTGCCCGCCTGCAGCGATGGCGACGTGGTCGATGCGCTCGGTCGTTCGCGGCTGGGCGTGAAGATCCAGGATGGCTGCAACCACCGCTGTACCTATTGCATCGTGTGGAAGGCCCGCGGCCCCGAGCGTTCCGTGCCCGTCGAGTCCGTGCTCGAACAGGTGCGTGAAGCTCAGGAGGCCGGCGTGCCCGAGGTCGTGCTGACCGGCGTGAATCTGGGTGCCTATGACGGCAAGAGCGCGACCGATGAACATGTCGAGATCGATGAGTTGCTTCAGGCCATCATGGAGCGCACCGAGATCGCCCACGTGCGCATCTCCTCGGTGGAACCCATGGATATTTCCGAGCGCTTGCTCAAGGTGATGGCTCGCTATCCGAAGCGTATCGCCCCGTTTTTGCATCTGCCCGTGCAGTCTGGCTGCACGGCGACGCTGCATCGCATGGGCCGTCCCTATAGTGCCGAGGCCTTTGAGGATACGGTGCGCATGATTCGCGCTAACCTGCCACAGGTTGCGCTTTCGTGCGACGTTATCGTCGGTTTTCCTGGCGAGACGGACGAGGAGTTCGAGGAGTCGCTCGCGCTGTGCCGTCGCGTGGGCTTTTCGCGCATGCACGTGTTCCGCTATAGCAAGCGTCCCGGCACCCTCGCCGCCGACATGCCCGACCAGGTACCCCCTGAGGTCATGGCCGAGCGCAGCCGTCGCATGCGTGGCGCAGCACAGGAGCTTGCGATCGCCGATGCCCGCCGCCGCGTGGGCACGGTCGAGCGTGCGGTGCTCGAGTATGGCGACAATTTGACGCTCGGCTCGTTCCATCATGCCCGTCTTGATGATACCTGTGGACTCACAGCCCCGTGCCTGCTCGATGTTGCTATCATCGGAGTCGATGATTCCGGCTTGGTCCATGCACGCAGGGAGGTTCATGGAAGCCTCGAAGATTAGACTTACCGTTCCCGAGGGAATTGACCCCTCGCGCGTCTTGGGCGCCGGCGACGACGTCCTTCGTGCACTCGAGAACTTGGTGCGCGCCCATGTGGTTGCCCGCGGTGACAGCGTTGCCGTGAGCGGCGATCCGGACGAGGTTGAGCTGGTCGCGCGCTTTTTCGAACATGCCTTTCGCGAGGCGGCTGCCGGGCGCACGCTTTCTGCCGACGATGTCTCGCGCTGCCTGGCCGTTTTGCGTGACGGTGAGCATGATGCCTCGTCGCTGCGCGATGACGTGCTGCTGTCGTATCGCGGTCGCGTCATCCGCCCCAAGACGCTCGGCCAAAAGCGCTATGTGGATGCTATCCGTTCGCATACCATCACGTTTGGCCTGGGTCCCGCCGGTACCGGTAAAACCTATCTGGCCATGGCGCTTGCCGTCGCCGCGCTCAAGCGCCACGAGGTGGGCCGCCTGATTCTGACACGCCCGGTTGTCGAGGCGGGGGAGAACCTGGGCTTCTTGCCCGGCACCCTCGAGGAAAAGATCGACCCCTACATGCGTCCGCTCTACGATGCCCTCTTTGACATGATGGATCGCGAGCGCACCGATGAGCTTATGGAGCGCGGCGTGATCGAGATCGCCCCGCTCGCCTATATGCGCGGCCGAACGTTGAGCGATGCCTTCGTCGTGCTCGATGAGGCGCAAAACACCACGCCCGAGCAGATGAAGATGTTCCTGACGCGTTTGGGCTTTAACTCTAAGTTCGTGATTACCGGCGACCTGAGCCAACGCGACCTGGTGGGCCGTCGCGGCGGTCTTGCCGATGTCGAGAGGATTTTGGGCCGCGTCGACGATGTGGCGTTTTCGCACCTGGAGCGTGCCGACGTGGTGCGCCATGCCCTGGTGGGCCGTATCGTTGAGGCTTATGATGCATACGACGATGCGCGCGATCAGCGTGCACGCGACCGAAAGGAGTCCCGTTGAGTGTATTGATCAGCAACGATGCCGAGCTCGATACGCTGCTCGAAGCCCCCGAGGTGGAGCATGTCTGCGAGGTTGTGCTTGCCGCCGAGGGCGTTGAGCGAGAGGTCGAGATTTCCCTTTCGTATGTCGATGAGGACGAGATGCACGAGCTCAACCATGAGTGGCGCGGTATCGACCGCACCACCGACGTGCTTTCGTTTGAGTGCGACTCGGCCTTTGACGAGGACATTCCCGCCGATGAGACGCTCGAGCTCGGCGATATTATCCTGGCCCCGCAGGTTATTGCCCGCCAGGCCCCCGGCTTTGGCAACAGCCCCGCCGATGAGTGCCGTCTGATGCTTGTGCACGGCATGCTGCACCTGCTGGGCTACGACCATATCGAGGACGACGAGGCCGAGGTCATGGAGGCGCGCGAGGATGCCATCCTGCGTGACCTGGCGCTTGAACGCGGCGAGGACCCCAAACTCGTCCACGTCGGCCCCATCACCAACCATGCCCACGACTAGGAGCCAGCCATGATTCCCGGATCGAATAAGGATCATCCGTCCTTTTTAAAGTCGTTCTCTTACGCTATGGAGGGCTTCGTCACCGCCGTCAAGACCGAGCGCAACATTAAGGTCATGCTCGTGGCGGGCGTGTGCACCGTCATTGCCGGCTGCATCGTGGGACTCGACATTGCCGAGTGGGGTACGGTCATTATCTGTTGCGGCCTGGTGATTCACGGCGAGCTATGCAACACCGCCATGGAGGCAATCGTCGACCTGGCAACCCAGGAGCTGCATCCGCTGGCCAAGCGCGCGAAGGATATCGCCGCGGCCTCCGTATACGTTCTTTCCATTACCGCCGCAATCGTGGGCCTGCTTGTCTTTGCCCACGCGCTCGGCTTTATTTAGAAAGGGATTCCCATGTCCGATAACATGCAGCCTGCCGATGAGATTCTGGACGACGAGGTCCTGGACGAAGTTGAGGATACCGATTCTATTGACGAGGTCGAGGAGTTCGACCCGTTTGAGGGCATGAGTGATGAGGAGCTCGATGCCCTGTGCGACGAAGACGACAGCCTCTCGGGCTTTGGTGATGTGGAGCCGGGCTTCCGCAGCGGCTTTGTTGCCCTGGTCGGTCGTCCCAACGCCGGCAAGTCCACGCTGCTTAACGCCTGCTACGGCAAGAAGGTCGCCATCACCTCTCCGGTGGCCCAGACGACCCGCCGCCGTATGCGCGCCGTGGTCAACCGCCCCGGTTACCAGCTGGTCTTCGTCGACACCCCGGGTATTCACAAACCTAAGGACGGCCTGGGTTCCGAGCTTAACAAGAGCGCCTTGTTTGAGCTCAACGACGTAGACGTCGTCGCGTTTTTGATCGACGCCACCAAACCCATCGGCAGGGGAGACGCCTGGGTCGCCGAGCGCGTTAAGAGCGCCCGCTGCAAGAAGGTCCTGGTGCTCACGAAGGCCGATGAGGCCGATCCCGCACAGGTCATGGAGCAGCTCAAGGCCGCTCACGAGCTCATGGAATACGACGACGAGATCGTGACCTCGTCGGTCAAGAACTTCAACGTCGATGCGTTTATCGAGACCGTCGCGCACTTTTTGCCCGAGGGTCCACGCTGGTTCCCCGAGGACATGGGCACCGACTCGTCCGACGAGACGCTCGTGGCCGAGTTTGTGCGCGAGAAGGTTTTGCGTCGCACCCGCGACGAGATCCCGCACTCCGTGGGCGTCATCTGCGACGCGCTCGAGCAGACCAAGAAGGTTCTGCGCGTGCACGCCACCATTTACGTCGAGCGCGAGGGCCAGAAGGGCATCATCATCGGCAAGGGCGGCGAGATGATCAAGCATATCGGCATCGATGCTCGTCGCGACCTTGAGCGTATCTTTGGCACTCAGGTCTTTTTGGAGCTCGACGTGAAGGTCAAGGCCGGCTGGCGCGACGACGAGGCGCAGATCCGCCGCTTTGGCTATAACGCCGAAGATTAAGCCTCGGCGTTCATGGCAGGCTCTCGCACATATCGCACAAAGGTGCTCGTCCTCGATAAGACGAAGCTCAAGGAAACCGACCTGATCTTGACGATGCTCGACGAACGGGGGCGGCAGGTGCGTGCCGTGGCTAAGGGCGCACGTAAGCCTGGCGGTCGTCTTGCGGCCCGCTGCGAGCTCTTCTGCACCGTTGATATGCTGTTGGCGCATGGTCGCTCGCTCGACGTGGTTTCTCAGGCGGAGCTTATGGAGGCGCCGCTCGGTGCCGCTCCTGACTACGAGACGACCTGTGCCGCCAGCGCGATTGCCGAGGTTGCGCGCGTGTGCTCGTTTGAGGATGCCGAGGATCCATTTACCTTTGCCATCACACAGCGGGCGCTCACACTTGTCGGCAGCGGGCTCAACTCGGCACATATGGACCTGCTCGTGGCGGCCTTTGTCTTTAAACTGCTGTCGCACGTTGGTTACCGCCCCGATTTCTCGGCATGCGTCTCGTGCGGCGATCCCATGCTCTCGCATTTCTCGGCCCAGGCCGGCGGGCTTCTGTGCGGGTCGTGCGCCTCGAGCGTGCCCGGTGCCGAGTTGGTATCGGTCGGCGAGGTCGCATGGCTGCGCGCTCTGATGTCCATGACCTTCGATGCCCTTATGGACGAGCAGATCGATCCGCATACGGCAGCGTTTTTGCTGGGGCTTTCGCATGTTTGGGCCGCCACGCACACCGATCAGCGGCTCCGTGCGATGGAATTCATGTTGGGTCGGTGATGATGCGCAGGCGCGCGCCGCTTGTGGTAACATATCGACCTGTTGGTACCTCGACCTTGGATGTCCGCTCCACCGGCGGCTTCCCAGTCCGAGGCGAATAGAGTCGCCCACGGGCGACGCGAAACGAAAGGTGAAACAATGACTGTTTCCAAAGAGCGCAAGGCGGAGCTGACCGCCCAGTTCGGTAACTCCCCGGTCGATACCGGTAACCCCAAGGTTCAGGTCGCCATCCTGTCCGAGCGCATCAAGGAGCTGACCGAGCACATGAAGTCCCACCAGAAGGACTTCCA
>CAVCHM010000031.1:0-24599 GCA_963602135.1 bacterium
ATGCCATCCTTGCCGCCGGCGGCCTGCCGCTGCAGATGTCCATCACCGAGGACATCGAGGTCATCCGCCATTACGTGGACATCGCCGACGGCGTCGCCATCCCCGGAGGCCCGGACGTCAACCCCAAGCGCTGGGGCGACGAGCGCCCGTACGACCCCACGCTGTGCTGCGAGATCCGCGACCGCTTTGAGTTTAAGCTGGTCGCGGAGGTACTCCGCGCCAAAAAGCCGCTCTTTACCACCTGCCGCGGCACGCAGCTGTTAAACGTCGCCACCGGCGGCACCCTGTGCATGGACGTGCCGAGCCTGGGTGCGTGTGAGGGCCGCACGCAGTGGCGCCACACTCACGTGCTCAACGACCCCGTACACCCCGTCGAGGTTAAACCGGGCTCCCTGCTCGATCGCGCGGTTGGCGGCGCCAAGCTCATCCAGACCAACTCGGCGCACCACTGCTGCGTCGATCGTCTGGGCAAGAGCACCCGCCTGGTCGCCAAGGCGACCGACGGCGTGCCCGAGTGCATCGAGGTCGAAGGGCAGCCTTTCTGCCTGGGCGTGCAATGGCATCCCGAGTACACCTGGCAGACGCTCGAAACCGACTTCAACCTGTGGAAATCGTTCGTCGAGGCGGCGGCCCAGGTTAAGCAGGCCCGTTAGCGCACGGACACCGCAACAAATAAGGGCGCCCCGCCAACCACATGGTCCGGCGGGGCGCCCTTTTGTATCCACGTTAACGACCTTGGAGCACGGTCCAAGGCGCACGGCCTCTTATTCAGCCGCCTCGCGTAGGGCCGACATCGTTGCCGCATACTGCTGCCGTAGCGCATGTATCCCATCACGGGCGCCGTCAACGGTATCGGCATCGCGCAACGCCTCGGTCACCACAACCGCCGGCTCGTACAGATTGTCGAACCCCAGGTTCTGGCTCACGCCCTTGAGCGTATGCACGGCCATAAACGCACTCTCGGCGTCTCCTGCCGCCATAGCGGCCTCGAACTTGTCCATGCTCTCGTCATCCAGGAACTTAAGGGCAAAGCGGGCGAGCATCTCCTCGCCCATCAGCCGAACGGATGCGCCATCGTAATCGGCGCCGATCTTCTCATACGCTTCACGCATGGAAATCATGGAATGAAACTCCTTCGATCAAACTAAATCGTGGGAAATGCGACGACGTCGGCGGGGCGTGCCAGCGTCTCGGCAATACGGTCTTGCACCTCGAGCAGACACTCGAGCAGCAGCGGGTTAAACTCACCGCACTTGCCGTCCAGAATCATCTGGATCGCTTCCTGGTGCGGGATGGCGTCCTTGTACACGCGCACGCTCGTGAGCGCATCGTATACGTCGGCCACCGAGACCACCTGCGCGGCAATGGGAATGTCGTCGCCCTTAAGGCCGTCGGGATAGCCCTTGCCGTCCCAACGCTCGTGGTGCCAGCGCGCGATCTGGTATGCGTACTCCAGCAAGGAATTGCCGGCATGCTGACGGCCCAACTCAAGCAGCATATCTGCGCCGAGGGTGGTGTGGGTCTTCATGATCTCGAACTCCTCGGACGTCAGGCGCCCGGGCTTGTTGAGAATCGCATCGTCGATTGACATCTTGCCGATATCGTGCAGCGCCGAGGCCATAGCAATCGTGGAACGCTGCTCGTTGTCGAGCGGGAACTTGTCGCTGCGATGCGCCAGGCAGCCCAGCAGCAGCTCGGTCAGCTTTTCGATATGCGTGACGTGCAGGCCACTCTCGCCGTTGCGGAGCTCCATGACGCCGGCCATGATATCGATCAGCATGCGGCTGTTCTTGACGCGCTCGTTGTACTGCTGAGACAGCAAGCTCGTCAGGCGACGCTGCTTGGCGTACAGGCGGATGGTGTTACTCACGCGGCGGCGCACGACGCGCGCATTAAACGGACGGTTGATGTAATCCGATGCACCCAGCTCGTAGGCGCGCAGCACCACGTCGTCGGAATCTTCGCTCGAAATCATAATGACGGGCAGGTTATCGGCGGCAGATCGGCGTGATAGTTCGCCCAGCACCTCAAAGCCGTTCATACCCGGCATGACAATATCGAGCAGCACAAGCGACAGCTCATCACCATAACGGTCGACCATATCGAGCGCCGCGCGGCCGTTGTCAGCCTCCAGGATGCGGTATTCGTCCTTGAGCATCTCGTTGAGGATGACACGGTTCATCTCGGAGTCATCGACAATAAGGATCGAGGGCTTTTGGCTTTGGAAAGTCGCGATTGCGTCGTTGTCGGTCACGACCGTACCGGGCTTTGCCTTGGCGTGGCTCAAAAGCTGGGCGGCACGGTTTACGCCCTCATCGACCGTCTCGCCGTTAATGCGAACGCCGCCCACACACGCCGACAAGCTGACGTGCTCATGGCCCGGGACGATCGTGGCATGAACGGCATCGGATACATGGCGCAGGCGACGCGCAAAGTCATCGGAGGGGATATTGGGCATGACGGCCACGAACTTGTCGTAGCCAAGGCGCACAAGCTCGTCAGTCGAGCGAATGCCGCCGCGAATGGCCGCCGCCACAGCACCGAGCGCAAGGTCGCCGGCATGACGGCCACAGGTATCATTGAAGACCCTAAAATCATCAAGGTCAATCATCGCAACGCCGGCGTTCATGCGGGCGCTGCGAAGCTTCTCTTCGTAATAGCGGCGATTACGAACGCTCGTCAGCACATCGGTGTAGACGGGATCCTCTTCTGCAGCCTCCTGTTCGCTGATCGGACGCACCATCAACAGGACGTGAGGCTCGCCTTCGACCGTCATGGGGCGTACGCGAGCACGGTATTCGACGCCGTCGCTGAGCAGCTGCTCCGATACTTCATCAGAACCCGCCAAGGCCTCCAGACTTGACAGGCGCAGGCAAGGGCACCGATCGCCGGCGAGCAGGCAGTTGGGCTCATTCTTGACCTGATCGGCCGAAAGAAGACGCACCACGGGGTAAATCTTCGCGACGCGGGCAACCTCGGCGGCAGCCTCTTCGTCAGTCAGGTTGGCCTCGTGATTATCGAGCATCTTGGCTCCTTCTATCGTTGGCTTGGCAACGGTGTACATCAATTCGTACAAGAGTAGCATCTCGAAGCCACAGGTGGGTCCTGATTATCGTTACATTTTTATGACCCGGCAGGCGGCATGGATGGAGCGACAGGCGCGTGATTGAGGACGTGATTATTAACAAGCCGGAAACGTTCAGGACATCCACGCTCTTAAAACATCGTCTGTGTTACGCATCCAAGATATCGCGAATGGCTTGGGCTGCCGCGCTCGGGCGATCGCGCAAGCCGTTATGGGCGCCGGGGAGCGTTACGATGGGGCAGCCTAAGAGTGCAGCTGCGGCACGCGTCCCCTCTTCGCGGGGCGTCCCGATCGAGAGCTCGCCCAGACATACGGCCGCGACTGACCCCGATGCACGAATCTTCTCCCAATCGGGGACATACGTCATGCTGGTCGCGTATTCGTTTGCCATAAAGCAGCGACCGTTACGCAGGGCATGTTCGGCCTCCGCCGGCGTCAGTTTGGGGGCCTCGGGGTCCGAATCGCCAATGGCATTCAAGAAGAGCATGAGGGCTCGCGAGATCTTTCCCGCCTCAATCATCTTAAGCACAACCGGACTCGTGCCCAAGCCGACGCCCTCGCCCGACACGGCAGGCTCGTGCAGGATGGCGCGTCGGACCAGTTCGGGGCGCGCGCCCAGCAGTTCGAGCGCCATCAACGCACCGGCGCTGTGGGCGAGGATATCGCAGGGCGTACCGACGCGCTCGATCACCGCAGCGAGATCTTCAGCCTGCGCGGCGACGTCATAGGAGCTATCGGCCGCCACGGAGCTCTCGCCGGAGCCGCGCCGGTCGTATGTGATAACGCGGCGGATGTGACCGAGCTCGCAAGCGAACCCGTCAAAGAACGTCTTGTCCACGCATGCCCCGTGCACGCACACGATCGGCACGGCATCTGCGCAGACGTCCTGCCCGCAAACCTCTCGACATACGAGCGTCGCTCCCTCGTTCTCAACGGCAAAATCCATGAACCCCTGCTTTCCTCAATCGAATTAACGGAACTATCGCACTCGTCCCGCAAGGAAGATCTCGGTACATTGAGAACGCCAAGCAACGCACCCAGAACCGTGAATCACTGCGCCAGCACGATCGCTATAGCCAAATTGCGTTCGTTGGTGATGGAGACAAGCAACTCGGAGACACCGGCCTCTTCCAGCACCGGGGCCATTCGGCCAGCGAACGTGATGTGCGGCGCGCCGTTATCGTCTTCCAGCGTCTCGACGATCCGAAAATCAAAGCCATCGGTCGTAAGCTGCGCCAGCGCTTTGAATGTGGCCTCCTTGACGGCAAACTTGCCGGCGAGGGTCTGTGCAGGGTCATGGCACTCAGCTGCCTGCGCGCGCTCCGCAGCGGTAAAGGTGCGCCGAACGAACGAGCCGTCCATATCGGCACAAAGCCGGCGCATCTCCTCGATATCGACCGCATCGATCCCGATGCCCTTGATCACGGTATCCCCCATTTCACAAACCAGGACAATGCCCCGGACAACGAAGCCTGGCTGCATTGTCCCACAAAACAAAAATGCCCCGGATCACGTCAGATTCCGGCACTCAACGGCCGAAATCTGACGTGTACCGGGACGAATGAAAAACCTGCGTTGCGGTCGCTTATGCCACCACGAGCATAGCGACAAACGGAATCGTGATGATTGAGGCAACGATAGATATGAACGTACCTTGCGTCATGGGCTTGGCATCGACGCCATACATCAGGCAGTAGAGGATGCCATTGGTGGCGACGGGCATCGCCTGACCGAGCACGATAATTGAAAGCACGTAGGGGTTGGTGATGAGCAAGCGCATGATCACGAAGAGCACGAGCGGTACACCGACCAGACGGAACGCCACGGCAACGTAGGCACGCCAGTTGTTCACCATCTCGCGCGCCGGGTAGTTGGCAAGCGACGAACCAGAGATGAGCAGCGCCGCCGGTGTGGTGAAGTTGCCGCATGTCGACAGGCCGTTACCCAGGATGCCCAGGTTGTTCACGCCAAGCAGCACAAGCACGAGCACGATGACACTCGCTATCAGCACCGGAGAGAGCAGTTTCTTGGCACACGAGCTCACGACCTCGCCCAAGCCGCCTTCGGGCACGCCGCTGATGAGGATCATGCCGACGCTGAACACGAAGAGATTCCAGGCGATATTCGCAATGGCGGCGTACAGCACCGCCTGGCTACCCAACACGGCAGAGAGAACGGGAAAACCGATAAGGCCAACGTTGCCGTACGCGACGATAAAGCTATATGCGCCGCGAAGTGCCTTCTCGCACCCCAGGAGCCGTGGCACGACAAGCGCCAGCGCCGTCGCGATCACGTATCCCAAAATCGAAAAGATGAGCAGCTGGGCGATATCACTCGCAGCCGGTAGATCACGCCCGCACACCGAGGCGATAATCATCGCGGGCAGGGTGACGTTGACCACGAGGCCCGAAAGCTTTTTATCGAAGTCACCGCCCATGAAGCCGAGCCTGTGCGCCACATACCCGATTAGAATTGGAATGGCGAGTACGACCATCTGTAACGCCGTGTCGGCAAAACTCATGAAGTTCCTCCTATGCCATCACGTCATCGAAGGCACCGGGCATCTGGAAGCCCTTCCAAGAGGGCTCACCGGTGTAAGTCATGACCTCTTCGGTGCCCTCGAGGGCGCGGATGGCACCGGACGCGAGAGCGTCCATCTCGAAGTCGCCGCCGTAGATCTTGACCGGGGCGATCCACTCGACGCGCTCGCTCACATAACCGGTGAAGTACGGGTCATTGGAGACACCGCCGGTCAGAACGATGCCGTCGACCTTACCCTTGAGTACGGCAGCGAAAGCACCAATGTACTTGGCGACCTGGTATGCCATGGCGTCATAGACAATCTTGGCCCACTCGTCGCCTTCCTCGATACGCTTATCGATAATGCGAGCGTCATCGGTGCCGCACAGGCCCAGGAGACCACCGGTCTTGCCGATCACGCCGTTCATCTGCTTTTGGCTCGCGCCTTCGGAGAACGCGAGCTTGACGACGGGCTTAAGCGGCGCATCGCCCGAGCGGTTGGGCGCGAAGGGGCCGGAGCCTTCGAGCACGTCGTTGGTATCAATCATGCTGCCGTGGTTGTGGCAGGCCACAGAAAGACCGCCGCCCACATGCGCAACAATGAAATTGCCTTCGCCATACGTGGTGCCGAGCTCGGTGGCGCAGCGGATAGCGCATTCCTTCTGATTGAGGCAATGCACGTGGCTCTTGCGGTAAACACCGGGGTAACCGGTAATGCGGGCGACATCCTCGAGCTCGTCGGTATCGGGCTGATTGACAGCGTACGCGGGCTTGTTCACCTGCTGGGCGAAGGCATGCAGCAGCGGAGCACCCAGGATGGCGGGATGGTTGACGCCGGCGTGCAGCACACGCTCGCACACGGTGTCGTCGATTTTGAAGATACCGCCGATCGTGGGGCCCATTGCGCCGCAGTAGCCGGAGAACGCATCGATGTCCTCGAGCTTGACACCGTGCTCGGCAAGAGCGGCGAGAATCGTCTCCTTGCGGTACTCAAACTGATCGGCCGCCTGATCGAACTTGGCAAGCTCCTCGGCAGGATGCGTGACGTTCAGGCGGAAGAGAGCCTCGGTGCCGTCGAACACGGCGACCTTGGTGGAAGTGGAACCCGGTGAGAGGGTCAGGATCTTGTAGCTCATAAGAGCTCCCTTCATTTGATGTTCAAGGGCGTCCCGTTTGGACGGAAACACCCGGCTAATGGTTTTGAACGGCAAAAAGGACAAGCGACGTGACGTAACCGACAAATACGAGCCGCACATAGGTCGCAAGCCACGAGGCAATGACATCGCCCCCTGGCGACGTCTGGATCACGGCCATGGTGAATGAGATACACGTCACGAAGACGAGATTCTCCATGAACACTTGGACAAGGGGACGCCAGCGGCGCCCGTCCGCCCAGTTGGTCACCGCAGCGGCAAATCCGGGCACGGGAAGCACCAACTGCAGCAGCACGTTGGTGAAAAACGCCGACGCCACGCCCGGATACCAGGCCTGAAAGGTGAACGTCGCGCCAGCGAACAACATCGCCGAGGTGTTGATGACGATTGCGAGCACCAAATCGCACAGGACGGTATTGATCTTCCATTCGCACATATGCGTCTACTCCGAATCTTCGGGTATGGGTAACGGGATATCGTGGAGCACGGGGCCGAGCAGAGGCTCAAGTGACCGTGCGATAGCTTTCGTGACAAAACTCCGCTCGTTCGCCGTGTTGAGATCCCTCTCGACATAGCCGTGCTCCACGCCATCGACGGGTTGCCAGACTACGCGGTCGCGCCCGAAAGGACTAGCGGTAAGCAAGCGCTCGCGGAAACGCTCCGACTGTCCGAGGAGCACATCGCCGACTACGGGCGCTAACACCGTTCGCGGAAAATCCGCGAGCTCGGAATCGGATGCATGCAGCGGCGACATCAACGGGTCGCACTGATCGCATTCGCCCGCATAGAGGTCCGAATAGGCCGCCATGGCATCGGCCTCCAAGCTGGCGCCGTCGCTGGAGCACCCATCGAAGCGCTCGGACACATCGAGGCATGGGTAGTGAAGCACCAAGCCCGACGCGCATGGGAGTTCATCCGAGCGCTGGGAGAGCAGGGCATATGCCGCAGCAAGATTGGCACCGGCGCTAAAACCCATCAAGATCACGCGGCCCGGCTCAACATCGAGTTCATCGCCCACGACGATCCGCCGAACCGTACCTGCCACATCATCCAGCGCGGCGGGAAACGGGTGTTCCGGCGCCAAGCGGTACTCGACACCCACCACGTTCGCCTCGAACGAATCTCGAATCCACGAACACAGGGAATCGCTTGTCCGTGCATCACCGAGCGCGAAACCGCCACCATGGAGCTCGAATACCACAGGACGGGCATCGGCACCAAAAGCCCTGTGAAGCCAGCAGCCGCTCATGCATCCCCGTGCGGGATCGGGCGCGAACCACTCCCCCGAACAACGTCGCCGGTCGAGCTTCCGAGTGGCCTCGCGCCGCAGATACGGTAACGTGGCAGCGAGCTCGCCTACGTCCACGGCAGATCCCTAGCGCGCCGCAAGAACGAGCATTGCGATGTCGCCCACGATCTCCTCGACCGTGGCACCACGGCTGGAGTCGGCGACCGGCTTGGCAAAGCCGTTAAGCGTATGACCGTACGCCGCGCCCTTGGCAAAACGCTGGATGAGCTTGACGGCGATGTTCGCAGCATTCAAATCGGGGAATACAAGCACGTTGGCGCGACCGGCGACATCGCTGTCACGCTTGACCTTCTTGGCGGCGACAGCCGGATCGATGGCGGCATCGAGCTGGAACTCGCCGTCGGCGGCGATATCGGCGCGACGCTCGTGGACGAGCTTCACGGCCTCCTCGACACGGTCGACAGACTCGCCGGCACCAGAACCATCGGTCGAGAAAGACAGGAAAGCCACACGCGGCTCCCAACCCATAATGGAGCGCACGCCGTCAGCAGCGCTGATGGCGATAGAGGCAAGTTCAGAGGCGTTGGGCTCAGGATTCAGGCCACAGTCGGTAAAGCAAATCACGCCGCCCTCGGGTCCTTCAAAACCAGGGGTCTCGACGAGCGCCAGGATGGACGGCACGTCCACGCCCTCCTTGAGGCCAATGGTCATCTGGGCGCACATGAGAACGTCACCCGTGGTGTTGATATGGCCGCAGAAGGTGCAGTCGACATCGCCGAGCTCTTCCATGACCATGGCGTAGTACATAGGATTCTTGAGTTTACGGCGAATACCCTTCTCGCTCAGTAGACGAGGTTTGCCAGCACCCATGAAGCGCACGGCGAGCGCCTCGAGGGCATCCGCATCGGCAGAATCGACAATTTCCATGCCGTCGAGAGACACGCCGGCACGGGCGGCGGTCTCCTCGATCACGGCACGCGGGCTTACAAGAACCGGCGTGCCAATGCCGCCGTCGAGCACGCAACGGGCTGCCTGAAGGGTCTTCTCCGCCTCGCATTCGGGCAGAGCCACGCGCTTGGGTGCGCCCTTGGCGTCTTGGACGAGGGTATCGATCAGGGTTGCCATGACGGCATCATCCTTTCTCTCAAATAAGAAAGGGCGGACGCGAATCGCTCGCGGCCGCCCAGAGGCTTATTACATGGACAGGGCATCGTCTACGAACTGGCAGGCATCGGCAAACGTTTTGCACTTGTTGAGCTGCATGTAGGGAACCTCGACCTCGTATTCATCCTCGAGCGCGGAGGCAAACTGGACGATGTTCACGCTCTTGCAACCCAAGTCATCTACGAAGGTGGTCTCGGCCGAAAGGGAGCCGCGATCGACGCCAAAGATGTCAACGGCCTTGTCCTTGAGGATGTCGAGGACTTCTTCCTGGAATTCGTTCATGATGTGATCCTTTCCGATCGACAGTTATTGCCAAGCGAATGCTCGGCTTGGTTACTTACAGCTGGTCTGGCCGCTATGATGCTCCGGCTCAATGGGTGCACAGCTGCCAGACGGCTACTCTCAGCGGATAATGGACGCGATCTGCTTATATGGCAGCGCGATCACCGGGATGAATGCAACGATGCAGATGATAAATACGGCGAGCATGACGTTCTGCGGACCGAACAGGGCCGAAACCGTGGACATGACGGACACGCCGGCAAAGTTCAATACATTGAAAATGACCTGGATAGGCGTGTAGGCGACCTCGAAGTCGGCGCGACCGTAGATCGATGCGGTCAGCGACATGCAGACATTCGCAGCACCCGAAAGACCAAACATAAACATGGCCGTCGCCAGGACGCAAACGATGGAGTGCGATCCGCCGAGCCTCACGAGTAGGCCACCCAGGCCCAACACGCAGATTACGACGAGCGTGGTCTTCTTGGTGCCGATCTTTTGATCGATGACACCGATGAGATAGTGGCCCAGCAGGCCGATCGGCCACATGGACGACAACAGCACAACACCGAACATGGGATCTTGGCCATACGACGCCAACGTGGGAACGAGCAAGGCAATCGTGCCGGCTCCGACCATCATCGGAAGGCCGGTGCCCAGGCCGATGAGCCAAGTCTGCGGAGTCTTGAGCACGCGGGCGGTGGTCCAAGGACTCGTCTTCTTGTACTCCTGTGCGGCCTTGAACTCGGCCTCGAGCTCCTCACGGCTTACGGACTGGTCATTATCCGGATATGCACCGGCCTCCTCGGGGTTGTTCTTGACGAAGAGGAAGACGACGACGGCCGTGATGGCGACGACGACGGCCATGGTCCAGAAGAATCCCGAGATACCAAACGCACTGCCGGCAAAGCCCAGGATGATAGGGTTCAGGGTTGCCGAGGAAATAGTCATGCCCATGGTGGCAATACCCATGAAGACACCCTTGGTGCGCGGGAACCAGGAAGATCCGAGCAGGCCGACACCGATGGTGGCGTAGGCGACCATGGAGAAGTTGAAGATCACGACGCCGGCGACGAAGAGCTCAAACGTGTTTGCACAGGCAAGCACGCCAAAACCGACAGCTGTTCCCGCCAAGCCGATAACCGAAACCATCTTGGCGCCGATCTTGCGACCGAGCGTGCCAAACAGAACAACGGCGATCAGACTAATCCAGCCGGCGACAGTGATGGCATAGGACATATCAGTCTGCTGCCAACCGTACATTTGGGTGTAGAGCCCGAACAACGTGTTGGTCGCGGCGTTCCAGAACGAATAGAAGTAGAAGAAAACGAAGCAGGCAATGGTGATGCCCCAGCCTTTGGCGCCGAAGTTCGGCAGCCAGGCATTAAATTTCTTTTGGTCAGACATGGTGACTTCCTTAAAGAGGCGGGAGGTAGAGAGAGGTCAAAACCTCCCGCCAGACGTCGCTCCAAAGCGGAGCGCCGAAGGGGCGCGCCAGAGAAAACGCACCTCGTATGCAGGCGAAAATACTGCGGAGGCTAGCAGTTATCGCCGTGCCAGATATAGTCGCCGACCTTGTATTTAGGCGGAACGACCGGAATCTGCAGGTAGGACTGATGCTCACCGCCGGTATGGATGACGTGCATGCCGTCACCGTTATCGGTCTTGTGGTTCATATCGTTGTCGTGGAACCACTCGGTCTTGATGAAGCGACCGGCAATGACGACCTGGAGCTTCTCGCCCTTGTGCCAGAGGCGGGAGTGCGGATACATCTCGACGTCGACCGGGACGATCTCGCCGGGCTGCATACGCTCTTCCTTCTCGTGGCTGTGCACGGGCTGGAAGTCACTTGCGTACTTGGGGTCGAGATCGCGGTGCGAGCAGCGCAGGAAGCCCCAGGCTCCGCGGAACGGAGCGCCCATGACACGGATGGGCACGTAATTGCCCTCATGATCGAGCTTGATGACCCAGGGGAAGAGGTCCATGTTGTCGTACCCGCGGCACTCGACGTAAAGATGGAGCTTCATGTAGCCCGTGATCTCGGTGTCCTCGGTGAACTCGTAGGTGAACGTAGTGGTCTCGGTCTTGGGATCGTAGACAACCTCGGCCTCATTGCCGTACTCGTCGAAGCCGGCGGTACCGTCTGCAGCATTGAGGTAGAGCTTCTTGTACTCGGTGCGCTTCAGCGGGAAGGTATCCTCGGCACGCTTGCTGGCGTAGTCGTAGTCGTAACCGTCCATGACGTCGATGCGGACACGCGGCGTCATCTCCCAGCCGTTGTGAATCTCCTTGCAGTAACGATCGAAGAACTTGCGCAGGTCCTCGAGGTTGGCCGGCGTGTAGGTATCGGGCCACTCGAAGTCGCGGTGAGCGCGCATCCACTTCTTGGGGGTACGGATGCGACGGAAGCCCTCGAATGCGCCACGCAGATGATGGTGGACCCAGCCGGCGGTGACATACGTCGGAATGCGAATCTTGTTCCAGTCGACGATCTTGTCCTTGTAGTAGGCGTTCATCAGCGGGTACTTGGCAACCATCTTGGGGGTGTCCTCGATGTAGTTGTTAACCGCGAGTGCCTGGATGATATGGGTCTCGTAATCGGGGTTGGGAATGCCACCGCAGAAGTAAGACTCACGATACAGGTCGCCCTGGCCCTCCCAAGCAGCGAGGCATGCCAGATGGGGCGGACGCTGGGCAGCGATGCGCCAGTGGGACATGCAGACGCCGGAGTTGCCGATCATCGTAGCGCGACCATTGCACCACTCCTGAGCGGTGACCCACTCGATGAAATCGTAGCCGTCCTGGGCATCCTGGGAACCCCACAGATACACGTCGCCCTCGGAGTTACCGACACCGCGCGGATCGACGTTGGCGACAGCGTAGCCATAGTGGCACCAGTAGCCAGGGTCGGGTGCCTCGAACTTAGCGTACTGCGAGACGGTTTTGGGAGGCACGCCCATGAGCTGCCAAGAGTCCATGCCCTCGGAGGGGTTCTTGCCGAACGGGGCAAAAACGCAGATGACCGGGACCTTCTCGGTGGTGTTGGAGGGGCGGTAGATGTCGGCGTAGATGACAGTACCGTCGCGCAGGACACACGCCACGTCGCGCTCGCACATAATACCCGGGATATCGGTCTCGTAGGTGTGCGGATTGTACTTGGCACAGAAGCCCATGGTAGCGACCATCTCACCGTCGCCGGCAGCCTCGGGATCCTCGCGCATCTTCCGCTTGATCTCGTCGAGCTCCTCGCGGCTCTTGCCGGGGTTGCCCTTGGCGAAGGGAACCTCGAACTCCTCGCCGTCCTTGCCGAAGGTCATCTTTTTGTAGATGCCCTTATATTCCTCATCGGCCATAAAAACGCTCCTCTCGTCGCGTACCCGGAAGCGTTTTTCCGGGCTGTTTCCATGAACTGCAGTATGCGATGGAGCTGCTTCCACTTCACTGTTCTTGCGCACAGTGTTCTGAGTTTGAATTGGCGTTAAACGGTCGAAAACATTCCGTGAACGGTTTTACCTTGCTGCGATAATAAAATTATTGAGCACGGTATTGCTATCGTTATAGATGTTTAACTGCACCGATGGGAGGGGTCTTATGGAACTTAACGAGTTATTGAATGAATTGGACTCTAGCACAATCACTGTGGTCAAAAACGGACTTCAGGGCAAATCGTTTAGCGGGACGACACTGCTTTCGGGTTCCGTGGCAGCAGCACTCGATGACTTCGACGTGATATTTTTCGCGGATGCCTCCTACTTCAACACACTCCCAGAAGAGCTTCGACGAGGACGCGCGTTCTTCCTACACCTCGATGAGCCGCTCAAACCGCTCTCGGGCGATTCGTTCGTCGCGACACTCTATGAATTCCGCCGCTGGATCGAGGCATTCGAGACGGTCTCCCACGAATTCCGCGAGCTTCAAAAAAAGAAGGACCTGGTAATCTCGATGACTGGGCTCGTCAATCGCGGGGCGAATCTCAAGACCCTGCTCAACGTCGCCGCCGAGGCCATAGGAGCCCCTGCCTCAGTTCTGGACAATTCGCTCAATTTCGTCGCCGTATCCGACAACTTTCCCTCTTTCGTCACGAATGGTGAGGACGCCAACGACAATACGGTTCCCATCGAGGCGTTTCCACTGCTAAAGGCAAAGGGTCTGACCAACATTCGCAAGCCGTTCGATCTACGCGTATTCGATTGGACCGACCATGCCGGCAACGTCTACACCAACCATTACGCGCTCATCCACGCAGGCGATGCCATCATCGGTTCGATGAGCTTCTTCACCCATGGGCGGCATCTGCGCCCCAGCCGCATGGCGATGCTTCCCACGATTGCACAGATTATCAGCATCCAAATGGAACGAAGCGATGCCCACACGCTCAACAAGACCCTCTACTATGCGCGCCTGTTCAAACTGCTGGAATCGGGTCTGGAGCTCAACGACATGGACCGACTGCAGAAGCAGTTCTCGACCTTTGGCTACAAGCTCAAGCCGCGCATGCACATGCTCTGCGTGGACTTCTCGCAGCAGCTGTTGGCCTTCGACAGCGTGCGCCCGCTGGCCGAGCGCCTGCTCGGCCACATCGAGAATGCGGTGTTCACGATCAATCAGACGGAAATCCTGTTTCTCTCGAGCGTCGACGGACCAGGTGAGCACTTCTGCGATATCGACGCGCTCGAGCAACAACTCACCAGCACCGCGATTTTCATCGGGGCAAGCTCGGGCTTTACCGATATCCACCAGGCCAAGCACCGTATCGACGAGGCACGTCGCGCCATCGCCGCCGCTCGACGACTTAATACCCGCCGGCACGTCTTCCTGTATTCCACGCTTCGACTCGATGACTTGATTCTGCATGTCGACGATCCATGCGTGATCCATGGGTGTCAGTTCTCGCCCCTTATACGATTACTCGAGGAGGACGAACGCGAGGGGACAGAGCTCACATCTACGTTGTGGCGGTACCTGCAAAACCCAGCGCACCCGGCAGACGTCGCAGCCGAGCTCTTCATCCACAAGAACACGCTGTATTACCGGCTCGACAAGATCCGTCAGATCATGGGATGCGACTTCAAGGACGCCGAAACCATCGCCAACATACAGTTGACGTTCCATATTTTGAGAATTCAGAGTCGGTTTGACCCCAATCAACCGCTGATTGAGCGAATGGAGACTGAGGCGACAGGAGGCGCCATGTCCTAAGGACGCCATGCCGTAGCCGTTTAGCTGGAAATAGACAATTACCAAAGCGGATGTCTGGTCCGCAGACTTCCGCTTTGGCCGCGCTTCCGAGGTACAGCCGACAAATGTACGTGTAATTCCCCATCCAACCGTATGATTTTGACTTAATCAATAGCACTCAGGAACGCGGGCTGCACGTCGGCGACGATGCTATGCTTAAGCTCAACTGTCTTGAGGAGCATGTGCCTATGTCTACGTTTTTAAATGAGGGTCCGATCTTTGGCCTGTCCGCAGCCGTCGCCTGGGGCTTTCGCTCGGCGTCAATATTATGACGCACTGTGTGCGCGCACAAACCTACACGTTGTGCAGGGCGGATGTTGTACGCATCGCCATATAAAGCGACCGGACCGCGCCCGCGATCCGGTCGCTTGGCACGTTATGGCAGTTCTCGCACAAAGATTGGAGCGTCACCGCGGTGGCGCAGCTCGCTGCCTAACGCCTCTTACAGGGGATGGGGCGAGGCGGCGTGCGGGGCTTGTCGGCACCCGCCCGGATGATCGCACCCTCCTCGCAGGCGGCGACGCACGCACCGCACTTGGTGCAGGCCTTCTGGTCGATGACGTGCACGAAGCGGTTCTTGCCGAGAATCGCCTCCTCCTCGCAGACGTCCGCGCATTCGCCGCAGCCCACGCACTTGTCGGGCAGGATGTGGAAGGTCATGAAAGCGTCGCACTCGCCGGCGTCGCAGGCTTTGCGGCTGTAGTGACGCTCGATCTCGGTACCGAACAGCTCGATCGCGCTCTTGGCCGCGCGGGCCAAAGCCGACCCTTGCTCGCACAGGCTCTGGGCCTCCATCACGGGGACCAGGTCGCGCACGAGCTCGACGTCGCCGCTGCGGCCACGGCCGTTGCAGACATCGGTGAGGATGGCGGTGATTTGATGGCCTCCCTCGTAACCGTACACGCAGCGCCCGCAGCACTCGCGACGGTTGGCCTCGCACACCTCGCGCAGAGCGCGGGCCATGCAGTTCTTGGCCCCGTAGACGCGCACGTAGTCGCTCGTCATCTCCACGGTGGCGTCCGGAGCGTAAAACGTCGACGCGGGGAACCCTACGTAGACGGCCTTGGGCGATGCGACACCCGCAGCCTCGGCCAGATTGGCGCACGTCACGGTGGCCGCAAGCTCGACGGGTTCTGCAGCGCCGTCAACCCACACCCAGCGCTTGCCGTCTGCGGCCATCAGCTCGGCCGCAGAGACCACGCGGGCCTCGGAAGACGTGCCCGCGGGTGCAGACGGCATCATGCGGCGGTCCTCAAGGTACGCGCACACGGCGGACTCGTTGCCCCAGATATGACCCAGGGACGGGTCGCAGCCCACCACGCGGGCGGCACCGTCGAGCTCTCGGGCGAGCTTCTCGGCGACGGTACAGGCGGAGCTCACGAGCACGACGACGTCACCGGTAAGCGAGCGGACGGCCGCGGCGGCGGCGTCGACGTCGCGCTCGAGCAGGGTCTGGGCAACAGGGGCCTGCGCGTAGACGGGCATGAAGTTTACGATGGTTGTCATGTCCATACCTCCTAAAACTCGTTCCACAGGCGCGGGGCGTGCAGGGTCAGGCGCAGGTCGCACTGCAGGCAGCGGCTGGCCTCGCAGATGGCCTCGGCCTCGGAGTACGGGCACTCGAACGCATCGAAGCTCTTTGCACGCTCGGCGCCGTCCGCTATCTCGGGCTCGACGCGCCCGGCATCGAAGGCCTCGGGACGTGGGCCGATCCACGGGTTGGGAGCCTCGTGCGTGGTCAGGCACGCCGAGATGTCGCCGTCGCCACCCAGAGCGCGGTCGATGGAGGCGGCGCACGTGCGACCGGCCTCGATCGCGGCGATAACGGACTTGGTGCCCGTCACGCAGTCGCCGGCGCTCCACACGCCCTCGACGCTCGTGCGGCCCTCGTCGTCGGCCACGATGTAGGGACCGTGCGTGAGCTCGAGACCCATGTCGAGGGTGCCCTCGGGCTTCTGGCCCACGGCAAAGACCACGTGATCGGCGGGCAAGGTCAGCTCGCCGCCGTCGACCAGCTCGGTCACGGGCCTGCGGTCCTCGTCGAAGTAGAACTTGGCAATCTTGTGCACGGTTACCGAACCGACACGGCCGCTACCGGGCTCGGACTCGTTGATAGACGTGAACGCGTAGGCGTCGTGCAAAACGATGCCCTCTTCGGCGCCCTCGGCACGCTCCTCGGGAGTCGACGTCATGGCGTCGACGGCCTCGAGACAGGCCATGTGCACGCTCGCGGCGCCCAGGCGCACGGCGGTGCGGGCGCAGTCGTAGGCCACGTTGCCGCCACCCAGCACGACCACGTCGCCCGAGGCGTCCATGGACTCGCCGTTGCGGGCGGCTTTGAGGAAATCGGTGTTGACGTAGACGCCGTCGAGGTCGCACCCGGGCATACCCAGACGAACGCCCGCATGGGTGCCGACCGCCACGAGGACCGCGTCGTACCCCTGTCCGAGCAACCCAACGGGATCGCCCACGCGCTCGGAGCACCTGATCTGGATACGCGGCTCGGCGTCAGTCGCCTGCGTGGTCTCGAGGATCGCAGCGACCTCGCCGTCGACCACGGCATTGGGCAGGCGGTAGGCCGGGATACCGTAGCGCATCTGGCCGCCAGTCTTCTCGTTGGCCTCGAACACCGTGACGGCATGACCCTTCTGAGCCAGGAACTGCGCAGCGGTCAGGCCGGCGGGACCGGCTCCCACCACGGCTACCTTCTTGCCGGTGAGAGGCTCGTGACGTACGAGTTCTTTCCACGCACCGTCGTCGCGCACGGCTGCCGCGCGCTTGAGGCGGCACACCGACACGGGCGCTTGGTCGAGCTCGTTGTGCTTGCAGGCCGACTCGCAGTTGTGGGTGCAGATGGAGCCCAGAGTCTCGGGAAAGGGCACCTTCTCGCGCACGACGGCGGCTGCCTCGCCCCACTTGCCCTCGCGGATGCGGCGTAGGTAATCGGGGATGTCGATATGTGCCGGGCAGGTACTGCGACAGGGCACGACTGCATCGGCACGGCTCGAGCCAGCTGATGCCTCGCGCAGCACGTCGACGATGGAACCGGTGGGGCACACCTCGACGCAGGCGCCGCAGAAGCGGCAGCCCGCCTCTTCGAGCGACACGAGCCCGTCGGTGCCGATGCGGATGCCCTTCTCGGTGTGCTGGTAGCCAAGCACGCCGACGCCGCGCAGGTCGTTGCAGGCGCGCACGCAGCGGCCGCAACGGATGCAACGGGTGAACATATGGGTGATGAGGGGGTTGGACTCGTCGGTCGACACGACGCGGCTCTTAACGCGCCACTTCGTGGGCGAGACGCCCATGTACTGGTACATGGACTGCAGCTCGCAGGTGCCGTACTTGGGACAGCCGGTGCAATCGGTGGGGTGCGTGGCCAAGATGAGTTCCATGGCCGTCTTGCGCACGCGCTCGGCGCCCGGCGCGGCGGAGTCGACCACCATGCCGTCAGCCACCTCGGTCTTGCAGGCGCACACGGGCTCATCGGATCCGTCGACGCACACCATGCACAGACGGCAACCGCCGACCGCCTCCAGATCGGGATGCTTGCACAAATGCGGGATGAAGATGCCCGCGTCGAGCGCGGCGTCGAGGACGGTCGTCCCCTCGTCCGCCTCGACCTGCTGGCCATTAATCGTCAGCTTCACGTTGTTCCTCCCTTGTCGCAGGGGTTTCTTTGCAAAAAGCGCGCCCGCCAGGCCGCAGGACCCGACGAGCGCACCGAGTTCGCACAGGATGCCCCGTGCGCACGCTTTTAGTATTCGAAGAGCTTGGCTGCGGCGTTCTCACCGGCGATGCGGCCGGAGTTGAGGCAGAAGCCCATGGTGTTGCCGGGAATGCAGAAGTTGTAGGAGTCGCCGTAAATGGTACAGGCGTCGGTGCCCACGCAGTACAGGCCGTCGATGACGTGGGACTCCTCGTCCATGACCTCCATCTTGTGGTTGATGAGCACGCCGCCCAGGGTACCGTACGCGCCCATGTACTGCTTGCAGCAGTAGAAGGGGCCCTTCTCCAGGGGCTGCATGAACTCGCGCTCCTTCTCGAACAGGCTATCCCAGCCCTCGGCGCACATGTCGTTGTACTCCTCGACGTTTGCAATCAGGCCATCGACGTCGATACCGGCCTTCTCGGCGAGCTCCTCGAGGGTATCGGCCTGGCAGATGGGCTCGTAGCCGTCGGCCAAATCGCGCTCCCACTGCTCCTCGAAGCCCTCGTACAGGTCGTGCGGGTGGATGTGGGAGATGATGTCGGGACCGTTCTTCTTCCAGCGCTTGAGCATCTTGGCGTCGAAGATGGCATAGCCGACCTTGCCGGGCAGGTGATTGATGGCGTTGCCAGTGAAGGTGGTGTTGTAGATCTCGTCCTCGGGCATGAAGCGCTCGCCGTTGCGGTCGCACCAGTAGCAGGGCTGACGGAACGCACCCTCGATGTAGAAGTGGTTCATGTTGTCGGGGATCTGGTACATGAGCTCCATGGTGACGGGCGTGTGGCCGGCGCCGACCTCGTGGCACATGTTGATACCGTCGCCGTCCATGCCGGGGATGGCGAAGGAGAAGAGGTTCTTACCCCAGTCGAGGCCGATCTTCTCCTTGATGAGCTGGGTGTTGTGGCCGAAACCGCCGGTTGCGACGATGACGCTCTTGCAGGAGATCTCGATCTCTTCACCGTTCTTCTCGGTGGCGCGGACGCCGCAGACGGCACCCTCGTCGTTGGTGATGAGGGAGGAAGCGGGGGTCTCGAGCATGAACTCGACGCCCAGCTCCTGGGCGCGCTCGGTCATACGCTTGGTCATGGTCGTTGCGGCGCGGGGACCGGGCTCGGAGCCGTCCTCGGGCCGTACGACATGCCAGGTGTACTCGCCGTCGGCGTAAGCACGGTTGCGCTCGCGGGCGCGGAAGGCGGGGCGGACGGAGTCAAACTCGACGCCCATGTCCATGAGCCACTGGATGGTGTCGCCGGACTTGAAGTAGTAGGCACGAACGAGACGGGCGTCGACCTGGTAATGGGTAAAGAACATGTGGCGACGGAACAGCTCGCCGGGGGTGACCTCGATCATGGCTGCCTTCTGGATGGGGGAACCCGCAGCGGCGGGGCCCATGCCCATATTGGCGGCACCGCCGGTGTTGGCGGCCTTCTCGAGGGTGATGACGCGGGCGCCAGACTCGGCGGCTGCGACGGACGCGGCCAGACCGGACAGGCCGGCTGCGACGACGACTACGTCGGTTTCGAGCTGCTTCATATCTTCTCCTTTACGTTGGGGCCGAATGCCCCGCCGATAGAACTTCGTTATCTATAAGCCTGGACCTGGGCAGACACAGGCTCAATGTGCGCACGCACAAACATCCAAGCGAACCGTCTAGTGCATCTGTGGCTCGGGATCGCTCATGAGGTTGCGGGCGATGGACTCGGCCTGACGTGCCCACACGAACGAGACGACGTAGCCGACGATCCAGCACTGGGGAAGCGACCCCATGAGCGCAAAGGGGAACGCGGCCAGGGGCATGCCCTGCATGACGATAGCGTTCACATAGGTGAGGATGATCGCGTTGATGGCGACGTAGACGGTGTTGACGACCAGGTTGAGCAGTAGACCGAACTTAAGGCCGTCGGACGGCTTGGCACCGCAGGTGCCGGCAAAGGCGAAGCCCCACTTCTCGGACGGGACGAACCAACCAATGAAGAACGAGATGACGTAGGACATGGCGGTGTTCATAAGCGTCGACTGGATGAACGCGGGCATGAACGCCTCGGCGGGCAGCCCCGCAGACGAGATTCCGATGTAGCTGGCGACCAGCGAGATGGAGATGGCGATGGGGATATTGGTAAGAAGGACCTTGACGAGCTTGGTCGAATTCTTCATAGGCATGGCGGTCAACCTTCCGATATAAGCGGACAAAATACGGACCCTACCAAATAGGGTTTCTTGGCAGGGCCCGCTGGGGAGCAAACTATGTGCTAGTCACGCTCGGGCATGACGGGCTGGATGGCATCGCGGTAGAAGGCGACACGCTCCTTGTACTCGGGCGTCTTCTTCATCTCGGCCAGGATGCCCTCGTTGCGGCCGATGTCCTCGCCATGGATCTTCTTACCGGAGATGGTGTCGTGGGCCTTGTGCAGGTCCTCGTCCTTATAGGAGACGGTTACGACGCCGTCGACGACATCCACGGTGCCCTCGAGACCACACACGCAGCAGATGGCACGGTTCTCGCCGGGGACCAGGTAGAAGTCGTTGCAGTTGCAGTGGGGGCAGACGCCCTTCTTGCCCTTGAACTCGGCGTGCTCGATGTCCTTGGCGGCCTCGGCGATGTTGGTGCCGATCTCACGGGCGCGCTCGATGAGCTCGTCCTGCATAAGGGCGGTCTTGGCCCAGGGCACCCACTCGTTGTCGATGACCTTCCAAGCGGGGGTCATGGACTGGATCTGGTGCTCGGACTCGACGTGGGTGCCCCAGTCAGAACCGCCGATGCCGATGTAGGACACGACCTTGGGGCTCATGATCGCGGGGTTAGGCGCGTTCTCGGGCTTGCCCATCTTGTTGGCGATCTCGGTGCAGATGTAGTTGTTGCCGGTGTCCATGCGGGGCCCGAAGCGGTCCATGATGGTGTGGAAGAGGCCCGAAGCGCCGGTCTCGAAGATGGGGTCGCACATGATGACGCCGTCAGCGTTGAACATCTTGAATGCCAGCCAGTCGAAGTCGTCCTTGTGCATGCACATGTTGCCGCGGCCGCTCATAAGGGCCTTGACGCAGGCGATGCAGCCGGTGCAGTGCTTGATATTGAGGTCCATCGCACGGATGAACTCGATCTCGCAGCCAGCCTCCTGGGCGGCGAGCAGAGCGACCTTGCAGATGGTATCGTTGTTGCCGTTTTTGGTACCGAACGATACGCCGACGATCTTAGTCATACGACCAATCCCTTCCCTTGCGAATGGGCCCTGTGCCCTTTCTGTCTGGGTTTCTCCTGTACCATGAGTATCCGACGCAAGGGCGAGCACCCGCTATGTGTGCCCGATTAAGCATTGGCTTGGCGTGGACGCGGCGCTTGTGCGCGCGTACAATTTCAAACGAACCGAGCCGCTAGCAAACTGCGAGCGGTATATAACCGACCGCGAACGTTGAGCTGGAGGCTCCATGAAAATTCGCTCGATCCTCGCCGAACTCGAAGTCGTCGATTGTCGGGCGGCGACCGAGTTCGCTCTCAACCAAGAGGTCGTATGCATTACCGCCGTCGACTTGGCCGCCCGGGCGAGTGAAGCTCGTGTCACCCCTTTGGGCATGCGAGAGCTCGTCTTGTGCCGCCCGGGCGACTTCGGCGGACCGTGGACACCGCCGGGGACCGTATCGCTCGTCCTCTACCACGCGGCAATTCCCGACGACGCCGTGCATGCCAGCACGTCGTGCATCGTTGCAGCCACGTCGCTCCCCATAAGCAAGGCGTTCGAGCGCTTTGACCGCATACCCCAGCAGGTCGTAGCCATCGACGCCATGAAGGGCCGTCTGTTCGACACCTTCCAGCACACGCACAACATCCGCCAGTTCGTCCAACGCGCCTACAACGTCTTAGGGCTGCCCACCATTGTGGTCAACACCGATGGTCGCATCCTCGCCCACGTGGGCGAGTTCTCCGATGCGCGCGAGGATATCGCCGCCCAGCTCAAGACAGGCTACATCGCACCTGAAGTCCAGGCCGTCATCGACCGTGACTGCATCGTCGAAAACGCCCGTGCCAAGCACTACCCCGACGCGAGCCACGACATCTCGAACGACGAGAACTGGGTCACGAGCGTCGTCTACTACAAGCGCTTGGAACTCGGTCGGTTTGACGTCTACAAGCCCCAGGGAGCCTTTACCGGCTACGACCTGGAGCTTATCGACTATGCGGGTTCCTTGGCGGGCATCATCATCGACCGCATGACCGATGTGGCCACCAGCTCCAACCAAGGGGCGTCGGTCCTGTCGGATATTCTCGACGGGCGGTTCACCCAAACCAAAGACGCGACGGGCAGGCTCGCCGACGCCGGCGTCGACACCTCCGGTGCCTATGCCATGCTCACCGTCGAAGGGGAGCGGCTATTCGCCTCCCCCACGTACAGCTCGCATGTCGGGCGCCTTATGAAAGACGTTTTTCCCCACGGCATCTGGGTCACCCACCGCAACACGTTCTGTATGCTGCTCCCCATGCCGCACATCGACGGCCCGGCGTTTCCCTATTACGAGAAGCTCGAGGAGCTTACGCTCGACAACCCCCCGCTTGCGGCGCTGCTGGTCAACAACTCGCTGCGCGCCTATGTGAGCGAGCCGTTCGAAAACATCCTACTGTGCCCGGTTGGCTTTGAAGAGTGCATCCAGCTTTCGTCGGCCGTCGACGACGACTCCATCGTCTCGCTGCACTGGCACCATCGCCTGCGCGCCATGGCCGTCTCCGTCGCCAACGCAAGCCATCGCGGAACGCGCCTGCTATGCGATCAGCGTATCCTCGCCGCGCTCGACTACGACCGTGCCAAGGGTACCGAGTACATCGCAACCATCAAGGCGTTTCTGGAGCATCCCGGCGACGCGACCGCGGCGTCGAACGAGCTGTACGTCCACCGCAACACGTTCTTCTACCGTTTGCGCAAGGCCCGCGAAATGTTCTCCATACCGCTCGATACCGGCGAGGACATGCTCAGCGCACGTTTCACCATTGAGGTCGCGCTCTCCATGCCCGATCTTCTCGATCGAGGGCTGGAGTAACGGATAAGAGCTAGCGATTGTACCTATCGCACTTCTTCCGCCACCTCGGAAGCTCGCTTTTGATCTCGGCGATCCATGTGTAATCCATGGATGTCAGTTCTCGCCCCTTATGCGATTGCTAGAGGAGGTCGAACGCGAGGGGACAGAGCTCATTTCGGCTTAATCAATAGCACCCAGGCACGCGGGCTGCACGTCGGCGACGCTGCTATGCTTAGGCTCAACTGTCTTGAGGAGCATGTGCCTATGTCTACGTTTTTAAATGCCAGCCCTATCTTTGGGCCCGTCCGCAGCCGTCGCCTTGGTCTCTCGCTCGGCGTCAACATGATGCCTGCCAGCGGCAAGATTTGTACGTTCGACTGCATCTACTGCGAAAACGGTCTCAACGCCGAGCGTCCCTGCCACGAGCCGTATAACACCGCTGCCGTGGTGCTCGACGCTCTGGAGGCCAAGCTGCATGAGATGGCAGCCGAGGGCGAGCTCCCCGACGTGATTACGTTTGCCGGCAACGGCGAGCCCACCGCCGCGCCGGAGTTTCCGCAGGCCATCGCCGGTGCCGTGGCATTGCGCGACAAGCTGGCCCCGGATACCAAGATCGCCGTGCTCTCCAACGGTACGCGTGCCGACCGCCCCGAGGTGCACGATGCGCTCATGATGGTCGACGACAACATCCTCAAGCTCGACACCGTCGATCCGGCGTTTATCCAGCTGCTCGACCAGCCCGTCGGCCCCTACGACGTCGAGCACCAGATCGAGACGTTCGCGAGCTTTGACGGTCACGTCATTATCCAGACGATCTTTTTGACTGGCGAGCACCAAGGCAAGTCCATCGATAACACCGGTGGGGAATACGTTGGCGCCTGGCTCGCAGCGCTCGAGCGCATCCGCCCGCAAGAGGCAACCATCTACACGGTGGCGCGCGAGACGCCGGTCGCAAGCCTTGCTAAGGCCACGCCCGAGACGCTCGACGCCATCGCCGCACGCGTCCAAGCCCTCGGCATCCCCTGCCAGGTGAGCTACTAGCTGGCGACCCGCGTGGGCTATACTAGCTGCGGATGAAAGGAAGTTAGCCATGTTTGACAAGAGACCTGTGCCCGGCCGCAACGATGCTTGCTGGTGCGGCAGCGGCAAGAAATATAAGAAATGTCACAGCGCCTTCGATGAGCGCCTCGAGCGCCT
>CAVCHM010000032.1:0-24063 GCA_963602135.1 bacterium
CCATGCGCATCGAGATGCCGAGCTCCTCGGCAATCTGCTTGAGCGGGCGCTCGTCTTGGGTTACAGCTATGAGCACGTCGACTTCGCGCGGGGTGAGAGCGTGGTTGGCGATGAAGGCCTGGCGTTGCTCCTCGATGGTGGGGGCGGCGAGTGCTTCTTCTGCCAGCTGCTCGCGCTCGCGCTCCTGCTCGGTTTGGGGTAGGCGGAACAGGCCGGCTGCCACGAATGCCGCGCAGGCGGCGACGAGCAGTACGAGCGCGCCGATCATAATGAGGGCAACGTTGCCCGAGGTCACGAGGGCAAGCGAGATGCCCGATGTAGTGAATGCACATACATTGTTTGCGGCGCGCCCCATGCCGGCCCAGAGGGCGGGTGCATGCATGCGCGGTGCCAGCTGTGTAAAGGTGGCGGTAAAGAACGTGACAAAAAAGCCCGAGCTCAGGTAAAAGACGACAAGGCCTAGGTTGGGATCGGCGCCGGCCTCCACGGCCAGGATGGAAATGGTCGAGAGCACGGCGATGCCGAGCATGACAAGTCCCATGTAGCGGCGCTCGGCAAGGTCAAAGATAAGACCGGCGGCAAGGCCGCTTGCCGCCAAAAAGAGGCGCGGCCAAGTCTGCACGGCAATGGTGCCGTGGGCGTTGGAGAGTGTGACCACGTTGTCGAGGGTGGAGAACAGACAGGCAAGAATCATGACGAGCGCGATGCTCCAGCATGCCTGTTTGGCGAGGGCGTGCGAAGGTTCGACAAAGGGATTGATACGGGAGTTCGGGCTCTCAGCGGTCTCTTGAGGAACAGCGCCGAGGGCGGATATGGCGATAGTCGCTGCGCCAAGGACGACGAGCTCTGCGATACCGCCGCAATTGAGCAGGTTGACGGCGAACTGCATCAGGATACCCGCGGCGTATGCCGCTCCCGCACCGGTGGCGAGCTTGGGGTCATCCTGGAATGCCAACGAAAAGGCGTGGTGAGTGGCGGCGCCCAGCAGGCCGAGTCCAAAGAACGCCACGCACCCCAGAATCTCGAGGGCAAGCGGGGCCGTAGGGAACTGAATTTGGGTCAGGCCCACGATGACGATAGGGACGGCGGCGGCGTTGACGACTGCCAGTGAGTGGCCTTTGCGCTGTGCGAGCCCGAGCAGCGGCGCGTATCCGATAAAGCCGAGCACGCTCGCACCTAGAATAAAGCCCTGTGCGATTACAACGCGTTCGGCACCGGCGAGCAGTCCGACATTGATATCGAAGCGAAACTCGGCGGCAAGGAAGGCGAAGGTGAAGAGCGCGAGTGCCAAAAGCGCGTTGATTTTAGGCTTACTCAGATTCAAGGACAGTCCTTTGGGTGGACGGAATAGTCGTGTTCTCGATTGTAGCGTCCCTGAGACGCGTGTGACGACAACGAAATCATATTGAATTAAACCGCAGGTAGAGACCTAGGTTCGCATCTGCGAACCTAGGCATACGGAGTCATTTGGCACATCTTGGTGGTACAGGACCACCACGAAGGGGACAGGCACCTTTGTGGTGGTATGGTCCATCGACCGAGGGAGGCACCTATGAACGGAAGTCATTTTGCCAAGCAAACGCAGCGCGAGCGCACTTGCTCGCTGGTTCACGGTTCGTGGAAACGGGCGGGTGCCAGGCTGGCGTGCGTCGGAGCGTGTGCGCTCATGGTCGGTCAGCTGCTGCTGCCAAGCGTTGCCTTGGCAGCAGATTGGATCAACGTGGGTGGCGCGCAGTACAACGGTGGTGTTGCCGCCGGCGACGAGGCGGGCACGTGGTCCTGGAACGGCGTCGACGACATGCAGCTCAACGGCTATAACGGCGGCGGCATCAGCGCCGAGGGTAATCTCAATATCGGCGTGACCAACACCAACACCGTTACGGCCGATGCTGGCCAGAGCGCCATCGAGGTCTCGGGCGGCAACCTTGCCATAACGGGCGGCGGCACGCTCAACGCGATGGGCCAGACCGATGTCATCACGGCCGCGGGTAACGGTATTACCGGTGGCGACGTCACCGTCGACGGGGCCACGGTCAACGTGACGGCGACGGGTACGGATGCAAATGGCGAGGAGTGCGAGAACGCCGAGGCCATAACTGCGTTTGGCGGAGACGTGACCATTAAAAACGGTGCGACTGTCGATGTGAAGGCAGGGCGCGCGGCGGGGTCCGGTGACGGGTATTACGGTTACGTGACGGGCATCTATGCCACTAACGGTGCACCTGGGGAAGACGGCGAGTTTGCATGGGAACATGACGGGCAGAGCAACAAAGGCGGCCGCGTATCGATCGGCTCCGGCTCAACGGTGACGGTCAAGGCCGAATCCGCTCTGGAGTCTCAGGGAATTGTGTCCCGTGTCAACAACGGCGCAGCGCGTGTCGAAATTGCAGGTGATTCGCTCGTGACCGCAATTGCCGATGCTTCGAATGGTATGTGGGGTGCCGTGGGTATCGAGGCGGCCGGAATGGGCAACGATGCCACTGCCGATATCATCATCGATGGAAAGAACACGTTTGTGACTGCGATTGCCAGCGCCTCGAAAGATCGGTATTCCAAGGACACGTATGGTCTGCATACCAGCTCGGGGAGTGCGGTCGAGGGCGGAAGCATCCAAATTAAAAACGGCTCCGTTGTTGCCGAGGGCAACGATGGGGCAATCGTCGCTGACAACTACACGACCGCCAACGGTCCTGCCGGCATGATTGTTATCGGCGAGGGCGGGAAGGTCGTGCCTCCTGTCAATGGCGTGGTGCGCGACTACCAAAAACTGGGTGCCCGCCCCATGGCGCTGGGCAACCGATTTGAATATGCTGATTTTTGGGGACAGACGATTGGCGAGCCCGGCGAAGGCGTCCTGAGGGCCGATCGCGATGCGGACAAGATCGCCAAGGTCGCGCATATCGCATTCGACGGAGGTGCTATGCCTACTCCCGATCCGGCACCGACTCCTAAGCCGCAGCCGGGTGGCGAAGGCTCGACGGGCACGACGGGGGCGCCGAGCCGAGCTTCGGCACAGACCGGTTCGGCCGTGAATGTAAAGCTCGCTGCCGCCAAGGCATCCGTCACGGCTTCGAAGACGACGACTTCCGCTCTTGCGGCCACGGGCGATAGCGCCGCGTTGACCGTTGCCGCCATGGGCATTGCCGGCGCGACAGTTGCAGCCGCCGGCATCGCTGCCGCGCGTCGTCGCGAGGAATAGCAATTTCGTCTAGGGCAAGCGGGGCATAAAGCCTCGGTGCGTTTGATTGAGCCGCCACGCAGGGATTTGCGTCCCCGCGTGGCGGCTTTTGCATTTGCGCAGGTAAAGGTGCAGGTTCGCATGTACGAACCTAGGCGCGGCGCCCGGTTTGCCGCATCGTGGTGCCATGGAAACAACCCTCGATGAAGGAGGACGACATGCAAGGACAACATTTTGCTGAGCAGACTCAGCGCAAACGCGCCTGCTCGCTCGTTCACGGCTCGTGGAAAAAAGTGAGCGCGGGGCTCGTGGGCGCCGGCGCATGCGCGCTCATGATGGGCCAGATGCTGCTGCCCAACGTGGCACTTGCCGCCGATTCGGGCGACCTGACGGCGAATCCTGCCGTTGTGGCTGCCTCCGCGGCTCCCGTTGCCGCGAGTGAGGACGTGGCGACAGTCGCCGCATCCGTTATGGCAAGTGACGCGACGACCTTTGCAGTGCCCGCCGCGGCTCCCGTCACCACGGACACCATCGCGACTCAGGCGCCCGCACCGGCGGAGCAGGCGGATGTCGTGCCGTCGCAGGATCAGCCCGCAGCCCAGCAGGCACCCTTGGCAGCTCCCGAGGGACAGGATACGGCGGACACTTCCGGGTCAGTAGTGAATAGCGCGGCACCGGCCACCGCGGGCGAGGCAGCCATCATGCCGTGTGGCGTGACCGATATCACGGGGGGAAGCGGCGTCACGGTCGAAACGACCGTCGTGGACCATGTGCAAGAATGCTGGCTACCGAGTAGCATCACGCTCGTCAAGGGTCAGGACTATACGTTCGACTTCACCGATGCCGAAGTCGGATCATCCGAAGACGTGCTGAACAAATTGAGTGAGACCAAGTACTACAAAGCCGATATCGCGACGGGCACGTTTGTCGAGGTTGCCGATGCGGCCCAGTCCAACGTGACGGTGCGTTTGGCACCTGCTGAAAACCACATGCGCGCAACGCTCACTTTTACGGGCGGCGATGACGTTGCAGGAGGCAGCTTTAGACTCTTCCGCGACGACAAAGTTAGAACCGGATCGACGCTGACGTATACCGGTACCGATTACAATGACAACAACATTATCATCGGCGACATCGATGACCTCGAGAATGCGTACAAGCAACAGGATGGGAAGGTCGTCATCCATGAACGTCGCGATGACTACTATCTGAACTACAAGTTCGATAGCACGGTTAGGCTGCTCAATCAGGCTGAATTTATCGACACGGTAAATCTGGGCATGTACTACAACTTCAGGGATGGGGATGCCCCGTCCACCTGCGCCAGTGTCGGGAACTGGTTTGACGAAGACAAGTTTGAGATTGTTGACCAGTACTGGGAAGAGATGGACGAGAACAGCAATCCCGTCAAGTACTGGCACTCCAACGAGGCGGAGATGGCAAACGTCCCCGAGAGCAAGCGTCTCACCAAGTTCGAGAAGGGCAAGCACTACATGTTCTCGCTTGTGCTTCGCCAGAAGAGCGGCTATGAATTCGCAAATAACTGCATCGTGAACGTCAACGGTGAGGCGCTCGATGCCATGAGCGTACACAAGACGCCTACTGGTCTGTTCCTCGCCCCGGTCTCATCGTTCACATGCAAGGAGGCGCTCGTGTGGCAGGCTGTCGATGCCGTCGAGATTAACGGTGCCACGGTCACCTTCAAGGCCGGCGACAAGCCGATCTTCACGGGTACCGAGGCTGACAGCACACGCTACTGGTACCAGTGCGAGTTCTGGATGGGCGACGACGGTTCAAGCATCAATTCCTCCAGCTTCTTCGACCAGGGGAATACTAACCGTATCGACACCTTTAAACCCGGCGTGACATATCGCTACGGTTTCTATCTCAAATCGCACGAGGGCTTCTACTTTACACGCGATACCAAGGTCGTCATCAACGGCAAGCAGTATGACTATACGTGGTCCACGTCCGATTTGGACAATATCGAGCAAGCGGGCGGGACGAGCACCATGTGGGTCGACACCGACCTTACCTTTACGCCCGAGGGCGCACCTGCTCCCGATCCGCAGCCCAAGCCGGATCCCAAGCCGACGCCCGAACCGGATCCCAAGCCGACGCCGCAGCCCGAAGTAAAGCCCGACACCAAGCCGGCTCAGACGCCAACGACCACTACGACGAGCACGACTGTCTCGACCGCCAAGACCCCGGCCGCCAAGTCCGCGGCCAAGACCACCGATGCCACCCTCGCCGCTACGGGTGACAGCACCGGACTTGTCGCCGCGGCCATGAGCCTCGCCGGCGCCATCGCAGCAGCCATCGGCATCGCCTCAAAGCGTCGCGAGAACTAGGTTTCGGCGGAGGTTGGAGCCTCCACTTCAGCAAAATCTTGATCTGTAACATCTAGCTGCCCAAAACGGCTCTAGATGTTACAGATTTAGATGAACCGTCTGACTGCCAACCTAATGTCTCGATCTGTAACACCAAACGAGGAATTTGGCTTCCAGATGTTACAGATCGAGACAAGCTAGCGAGTGTCGGAACAACGTCTCGATCTGTAACACGTAGCGGGGGATTTGGCCTCTTACTGTTGCAGATTGAGATGAACGGGCGGACGCTCGCACAATGTCTCGATCTGTAACATCTACGGGGCTCAACGGTGCTTACCTGTTACAGATCGAGACAAACCAGCCGGACGAGACCCAAAACCACCACAAAGGTGCCTGTCCCCTTTGTGGTGGTTTTAGACGGGCGGCATAGAAAAAGTCCCCGCCGGGCGTGTGCTCGACGGGGACTTTGCCGTTTGATGGCTAGCGCTGCAGGTGATTACTCGCCCAGCAGGCTCTTGGTGATGGAAGCGGCGGCCTTCTTGCCGGCGCCCATCGCCAGAATGACCGTAGCGGCACCGGTGACGATGTCGCCGCCGGCCCAGATGCGGGGATCGGTGGTCTGGCCGGTCTCCTCGTCGGCGACGATGTAGCCCCACTTGTTGAGCTCCATCTTGCCGCCGATCTTGGCAGCGAAGGGGTTGGCGTTGGTGCCGATAGCCGAGATCGCGACATCGCAGGGGATCTCCTCGATGGCGCCCTCGATGGCAACCGGACGACGACGGCCGGACTCGTCGGGCTCGCCGAGCTCCATCTTCTGGACCTTGACGGCGCACACGGAGCCGTCCTCGCCAGCGACAAATTCGAGCGGGGAGACGAGCGGCAGGACCTCGACGCCCTCGGCCTTAGCGTGGTGCAGCTCGGCGCGACGGCAGGGCATCTCGTCCTCGGTACGGCGGTAGGCGATGATGGCGTGCTCGGCGCCCAGACGCTTAGCGGTACGGACGGCGTCCATAGCCACGTTGCCGCCGCCGAAGACGACGACGTTCTTGCCGTGCTTGGTGGGGGTGTCGTACTCGGGGAACTTGTTGGCCTTCATCAGGTTCACGCGGGTGAGGTACTCGTTGGCGAAGAAGACGTTGGGCAGGTTCTCGCCGGGGACGTTGAGGAACTTGGGCAGGCCAGCGCCGGTCGCCACGTAGATGGCGTCGAAGCCCTGCTCGAACAGCTCCTCGGCCGTAGCCATGTTGCCCACGACGGAGTTGTACTCAAACTTGACGCCCATGTCCTCCAGGCCGTCAATCTCGCGCTTGACGACTGCCTTGGGCAGACGGAACTCGGGGATGCCGTAGACCAGCACGCCGCCGCCGGTGAAGAAGGCCTCGAAGACAGTGACGTCAAAGCCGTTACGGGCGAGCTCGCCGGCGCAGGTGATGCCGGACGGGCCGGAGCCGACGACGGCGACCTTCTTGCCGTTCTTGGGAGCCATCTTGGGCGTGGAGGCGAGCTCGGGGCGGTCACCCAGGAAGCGCTCGAGCTGGCCGATGGCCACGGGCTCGGACTTCTTGCCACGGATGCACTTGCCCTCGCACTGGTTCTCCTGCGGGCAGACGCGGCCGCAGATGGCGGGGAGCATGGAGTCCTCACGGATGGTATCGAGAGCGCCGCCGAAGTCCTTCTCGCGGATCTGCTCGATAAAGCGGGGGATGTTGATGTTGACGGGGCAGCCCTCAACACAGAACGGCTTCTTGCAGTTGAGGCAGCGCTCGGCCTCGGCCAGCGCCATCTCCTCGGTGAAGCCCTTGTCGACGGGGCGGAAGTCGCAGGCGCGCTCGGCAGCCGGCTCCTCGTTATCGGGGGTGCGGGGCGACTTCATATCGGCAACGAAACGACCATTAACTAGTGGCATGCGCAGCTCTTTTCCTCATAGGCCTTGAGGGACTCGCCCTCTTCGGAACGGTAAGCGGCCTGGCGGGCACGAAGGTCATCCCAGTCGACCAGGGTGGCATCGAAGTCGGGGCCGTCGACGCAAGCGAACTTGGTCACGCCGCCCACCTCGACGCGGCAGCAGCCGCACATGCCGGTGCCGTCAACCATGATGGGGTTGAGCGATGCGGTGATGGGGGTGTCGTACTTCTGGGCGGTGAGGGTCGAGAACTTCATCATCGGAACGGGGCCGACGCAGAAGACCTGGCTCACGGCCTTGTCCTGCAGCAGGCGCTCCAGCGGAGCGGTGACAACGCCCTGCTCGCCGTAGGAACCGTCATCGGTGGTGATGTGGATGTGGTCCTCGTCGAGGAGCTCGCGGAACTGATCCTCCATGAGCAGGAGGTCCTTGGTGCGGGCGCCCATGATGGCGTGCACCTCGTGGCCGGTCTCGACCAGGTGCTTGGCGACCGGGAAGGCAATTGCAAGGCCGACGCCGCCGCCAATGACGGCGCAGGGGCCCTCGGCCATCTCGGTAGGAACGCCCAGCGGGCCCACGACGTCGCGCAGCGACTCGCCGGCCTCGTAGGTGGAAAGCATCTCGGTGGTCTTGCCGATCACCATGAAGATGAACTCGACCCAGCCCTCGTCACCGTTCCAGCCGGCCAGAGTAAACGGGACGCGCTCGCCCGTCTCGTTGGCGCGAACCATGAGGAACTGTCCAGCGTGCGCATGTTTGGCGATTGCAGGCGCCTCGATGCGGAACTTGAACACCTTCTCCGAGAACTGCGTCTTCTCCAGGATCTTATACATAGAACCCCTCTCTTGTTAGGGCTGCCGAACCGTGCCTCCACGGAAATGGACGGTAGCCCGAATAAAACCGTACGCGCACAGGCGTTGTGCAGACATACGATGCAAATTATACCCTCATGGACAAGCCGTTTACGTGTTTCTTCGGCAGGTGGGAAAAGGGTTTGTCCATTCCGACCTACCAAAAAGGGACAGGTTTATTTTGGTCGGTTTTATCAGGCAAAACGGCAAAGGGGCCGGTCTCGCGTTGCGATGAGACCGGCCCCCTTTGGGGCGTTGCGTATGTATGACGACAGGGTGCTTATTGCGATGTGGCCGTTGCGGTGTTTCCGCAGGTAAAACCTACCAAAACAAACCTGTCCCTAACCGGTAGGTTTTAGTGCTTGCCGTTGGCGGAGGCGGCGCCGTTGACGTGGTCGCGGGCATAGATCACGCCGTGGACGATTGCCAGGCCGGCGGCGTCGGCGGCGCGGGCGCAGGTGTCCTGGAAATCCTCGGCCTCGCGGGCGCGCAGCTGCTTAAGCACGTAGTCGGCGACGGCCATCTTGCCGGGAGGGTTGCCGATGCCGGTGCGGATACGGCTAAAGTCGCGACTGCCCATCTTGTCGATGATGGAGCGCAGGCCGTTGTGGCCGGCATGGCCGCCGCCAACCTTAACACGCACGTCGCCGGCGGGAATATCGAGCTCATCGTGAATCACGAGCAGATCTTCGGCCTTGATCTTGTACTCGCGGCAGAGCTTGGAGATGGGGCCGCCCGAGGTGTTCATGTACGACTGCGGCTTGACCAGCACAATCTGGCGCTTGCCGCCTTCTTCTTCGGGGTCGTTGATGTTGATGAGCGCGACCTCGGCACCGGCCTGGTTTTTCCAGTACGTGACGCCGGCCTGACGGGCCAGCTCGTCGATTGCCTTAAAGCCGGCGTTGTGGCGGGTTTCGGCATATTCCTCGCCAGGGTTGCCAAGCCCGGCAACCATGCGAATCTTAAGCGGCTGTGCAGCTGCCATGTTTGTCCTTTCGTCGATTTGTCGCCTGCTATGGTGAGCGACCCTGTTGCCGCTGTCAAATGGAGGGCAATTGAGGTTGTTTGGGGGCGTTTGGACGGCCGTCGAAAGCCGAGTTGGACAGTTAGTTCAGATACGTATAAATTCTGAGGCCGCGAATTGCTCAATTCAATGCCGATGCGTTGTTTTGGAGCTTTAGTTAGTCCATATGACGCTGTTTTGAAGTCTACCCGGCCTTGAAATAGGGCGAATCGTATAGAGATGGCTGCAAAACAGCCTAATTCAGTGTGTCTATTTATACGTATCTGAACTAACTGTCCAGCCCTGCTCGACGGCGCACGGGCGATTCGCCGTTTAGACCGGCGCAAGGCCGATTCCGGCCCGCAGAGCGTTGAGCCAAGCGGCCTGACGCTTGCGATAGCCCTTGATACGGTAACGGAATCGGACTCCCGCGAGTCGATGCATCGTTTGGGCGAAGGCCTCGAGTGCAACAAGGTCTTTCATTTGGTCGCGATTGATAACCAGGACGTGGATGCCCATTGCCTTGAGGCCATTATTTCGATTGCCATCGTGGATGCGAGCGTTTTGAAGCTCATGCCCAATTCCGTTGTATTCGTTGTCGACACCGGCGGCTGGGCAATATAAGTCACAGATGGCGTAGGGGATGCCGGAGGACATGTTGACCGCAAGGGTGTCGAAATCAATTCGATAGTTGAGCAGCAGGCCTCCCATGGGCAAGCTGCAACATCCGAATCCGCCAAAGCGCATGGGTGCCCCGAGGACGGCGAACATTAGGGATTCTGCTGGGGATGCGGATCCAGCCCGGGCTAGTTTGACGGCCGTGCGGAACGAGGCGTAGGAGCTGCTTTTAGCGAACCGTGCGATCGCTTCGAGCTCTTCGATGGTCGTTGCTGGCTCGCATTTGTAGTGAACCTGCTCATAGCGAGGTTCATTCTGTTTTTCGGACGTTTGTTCATCGCCCCGGCAATCGAGGTCGCCCATCGCTTCGCAACCGTTGCCCCTGGGCCAGATGTCGTCATAGGCAATGGGGTAGGTTGCCTCGGGCGGAAGGGAGTAGGTTCCGAGGAGTTCCATAAGAAGCATCAAGGTTTTGGCGACTGATTCATTTTTGGAGCAAAGCATGGCCGTCATGGCGGGAGACGTTGCGTAGATGTCGGCCTCAACGTGCATAATTGCACCTTCAGGAAGCGGGGTGGAGAGAATATGCTGAAGAAGTCGTTTGTCGGGGCGTCTGTTGTCTTCGTTTGAAACAAGAAGATCGAGCAGTTCGGAATCGTCTTCATTCCAGGCGTCAAGTATCGAAAGCGCATCAAAGTCTATCGCGTCATTATTGGGAATACAGTCAGCTAGAGCTCGCGCCTGCTGACCGCTGTCGACGGAGTCCCAGGGAAGGGCAGAGTAAGCCCGTCGTGCGCGGCGAATCGCGCGGAGGGCGGAGAGATGTGAAATCACGGTCGTCATAACTACAAGGTACTAAGCCGTTGGCGAAACGCGGTCGCCGCGTCGTTCTTTTCGCTCAGTGGGGTGTTGTGTGCCATGAACGGCTGAGTGTTATGAAGTCGGAGGAATTGGTTGAGGGGATTGCGGGAAATCAAGCTCTTCCGCGAGGGTTGACGACAACTGCTGGACAGTTAGTTCAGATACGTATAAGGCATCGCGCGTTCGAGGCGTTTCTAAGGGCTTCCGAGGATGATTTGAGGGTAAATGTGCAGCGGTAATGCTCGAAAACGATGAGTTTTGGGCGGCATGGCATCCGCTGGGGACCTCAGAAGGCTTCGAACGGCCCTTTGGAGCTTTAAAAAAATACGTATCTGAACTAACTGTCCAGGGCAGGTTGACGAGGAATAGAAAAAGGGTCGGAAGCGTGCTTCCGACCCTTTAAAAACATCGAAGATGATGCGATGCGCAGTAGACTACAGCGCGAAGTCGCCGCCGACGAGCGTGGAGACGGGCTCCTCGTGGTAAACGGCGGAGATGGCCTGGGCGAACTCCTCGGCGACCGAGATGGTCTTGATCTTGCCGCCGACCTCGACGGGGATGGCGTCGGTGACGACGCACTCGACGATGGGGGCGTCGTTGAGGCGCTCGATAGCCGGGCCGGAGAAGATGCCGTGGGTAGCGCACACGTAGATGTCGCCGGCGCCCATGGCCTTGAGCTCCTTGACGTTGGCGCACAGGGTGCCAGCGGTGTCGATCATGTCGTCGTTGATGATGCAGGTCTTGCCCTTGATGTCACCGATGATGCCCATGACCTCGGCGGCGTTGTGGCGCGGACGGCCCTTGTGGGCGATGGCCAGGTCGCAGCCGAGCATGTCGGACAGCTTCTTGGCGGCCTTGGCGCGGCCCACGTCGGGGGAGACGACAACCAGGTTGTCGGTGTCGAAGTGCATGTCGTTGTAGTACTGGCCAAACAGCGGCAGTGCGGACAGGTGGTTAACCGGGATATCAAAGAAGCCCTGGATCTGACCCTGGTGCAGGTCGAGGGTGATGATGCGGTTGACGCCGGCGCGCTCGAGCAGGTTGGCGACGAGGCGGGCGGTGATGGGCTCGCGCGGGCCGGCCTTGCGATCCTGGCGGGCGTAACCGTAGTGGGTGATGACGGCGGTGATGGAGCGAGCGGATGCGCGCTTGGCAGCATCGGTGGCGATGAGCAGCTCCATGAGCATGTCGTTGACGTTGCCGCCGGCCACGGACTGAATCAGGAAGACGTCGGCGCCGCGGACGGTCTCGTCGTAGCGGGCGTAAATCTCACCGTTGGCGAACTGCTTAAGCGTAAGGCCCGAAAGCTCGACCCCAAGGTACTCAGCGATCTTCTGAGCGAGGGGACGGTTGGAGGAACCGGAATACACGCGGATGGACTTGCGCATATTCTCCGACTTCTCGGGATCATTAATCGGCATTACCCTTCTCCTTTATACATCGAATGCCATATAGATGCCTTGTTGCATTGTAACCGCGCGGCGGGGTTTATCAGGTCTTGATAATGTCTTTACCGTCAACGGACACGAACCGACCACTCATCCGGTCGCGCAGGTCACGATAGAAAAAGGAGCCGTCCCCAGGGAACAGCTCCTTTTGTGCTTGGTAAAACGTTATACCTCGTCGTCCTCGTGCAGGCGGCGGCGATAATCGGCGGCCCAGCCCTCAATATTCACCTGGCGGGCGCGACCCAGGCCAAGGGCGTCGGCTGGGACCGGCTCGGTGATGACGGAGCCGGCGGCCACGAGCGCGCCGTCGCCGATCTGGGCGGGCGCGACCATCATGGTGTCGGAGCCGATGAAGGCGTCGTTGCCAATAACGGTCTTGTGCTTGTGCACGCCGTCGTAGTTGCAGGTGATGGAGCCTGCGCCCACGTTGACGCCGGTGCCCATGGTGGTGTCGCCGATGTAGGACAGGTGCGGCACCTTGGAACCCTCGCCGATCGTGGACTTCTTGATCTCCACGTGCGTGCCGGCCTTGGAGCCGTCGAGCATGTGGGTGCCCGGGCGCAGGTAGGCGCGCGGGCCGCAGTCAACGCCGTTCTCGATGACGGCCTCGATGGCGATAGTCTCGTCGATGACGCAGCCGCTGCCGACGGTGGTGTCGGTGAGGCGGCTGTTGGGGCCGAGCTGGCACTCCTCGCCCACGGTGACGTGGCCGATCAGGTGCGTCTGCGGCCACACGATGGTGTCGCGGCCGATGACGGCGTCGGGGCCGATCCAAGCCTGCGTGGGGTCGATGAAGGTGACGCCCTCGGCCATCCAATGCTCGTTGATGCGGTCGCGCGCGATGGCGGTGAGCTGCGCGAGCTGGATGCGGCTGTTGACGCCCAGGCCGTCGCGGTAGTCGTCGCAGTGGAAGATGGAGACCGCCTGGCCGTGGCCCTTGAGAATCTCGAGCATGTCGGGCAGGTAGTACTCGGACTGCGCGTTGTCGTTGCCGATCTCGTTAATGTGGGCAGCGAGCTGCGCGCCGTCGAAGGCGTAGCAGCCGGCGTTGCATTCCAGCAGCGTGGCGGCCTGCTCGGGCGTGCAGTCCTTCTGCTCGATGATGCGCTCGATCTGGCCGTCGGCGCCCAGCTTGATGCGGCCGTAGCCAAAGGGGTCGGGCGGGGTCATGGTCATGACGGTGCAGGCGAGCTCGCCGGTGGCGACAGTCTGCGCGAACTTGGCCACGGTGTCGGCGGTGATGAGCGGCAGGTCGCCGTTGAGCACGACGACGGGGCCTTGCGTGATGCCGCAGGCCTCGAGCGCGACCTTGACGGCGTGGCCGGTGCCCAGGCGCTCGGTCTGCTCGACGCACTCGACCTTGGTGGCGCTGTTGGCGTAGGCGCCATCGATGAGGGCACGCATCTCGTCGGCGTGGCTGCCGATGACGACCACGACGCGGCTGCAGCCGGCCTTGATGGTGGCGTCGACGATCCACTGAACCATGGGCTTGCCCAGGATCTTGTGCGAAACCTTGCAGTGGTTCGACTTCATGCGGGTGCCCTCGCCGGCAGCGAGGATAATTGCGGTTGCGTCCATGTGATCTCCTGTTACGTTATAGAGACGTGTGTTTGGAAACGATACACGGCGCAATATGATACCGCAGGCATATGATGAGCGCGTAACGATTGGTTTGCGGCGGTTGAGGCTTGCGCCGCCGTCGTGGCGTTTGCGCTGGTTGTGCATGGCGGCGGCGCTGCGGCGTTGGCGTTTTGCGCAAGGGGATGGGAGGTGCCCGTGGATATCATGCGGGAGGAATCGGGCAACGAACCCGTCGCGGCATTTTCGATGTCGCATCCGGCGGTGCCGGCACTCTACATGGTGCTGACGTTGGGGCTCACCATGTTCTCGATGCAACCGGTGCTGATTGCGCTGTCGCTCGCGGGCGGGCTGGCGTACGGGCTTGCGACGCGCGGCGCCGCGCGTACGTTGGGGGCGCTTCGCTGGCAGCTGCCGGTGATTTTGATCATTGCACTGGTCAACCCGCTGTTTAGTGCATCGGGCTCGACGGAGCTGTTTCATATTGGCATGCGCGTGGTGTATTTGGAGAGCATGATGTACGGCCTGTGCATGGGTGGGCTGTTTGTGGCGAGCGTGCTGTGGTTTGAGGCCGCGGCGTCGATGCTCGAATACGACAAGGTGCTTGCGCTTTTGGGCAACGCCGCGCCGGTGATCGCGCTCATGATCTCGATGTGCATGCGGCTTATCCCACAGTTTTTGCGCCGCGGCCGCACGGTGCTGGCGGTGCAGGATGCGATTGATGTACCGGGACGCGCGCCGGCTGACCCCGTGCGCTCGCGCCTGCGGGCGTCGAGCGTGTTGATGGGCTGGGGCATGGAAGATTCGCTTGAGCGCGCGGATGCCATGCGCTCGCGCGGGTGGGGTGCTGCGTCGCGCCGTACGACGTATGCGCGGTATCGGCTGGCGCGCGGCGATGCTGCCGCGCTGGTTGGACTTGCGGTGTTTGGTGCCGCCGCGGTGGCGGTGGCGTGGACCGCGACGACGCAGTATTCGTTTTATCCGCAGCTCTCGGTGCCCGCGCCGTGGCTGGGCTATGTCGTGTATGCTGCCTGGATGGTGCTGCCCTGCGTGTTGCATGCGATTGACGAGAAGAGGTTTGGCTGATGGCTCGGTTGGATAGGGGCCCGGTGTCGGGTGCGGCGTGCGGCCCGGATATGCCGGCGATTGAGGTGCGGAGCCTGAGCTTTGCCTACCCCGGGGCTGATGCTGCGGTGCTCGAGGGGCTCGACTGGTCTGTTCCCCAAGGTGCATTTGCGCTGCTTGTTGGCGGTACCGGATCGGGTAAGTCGACGCTGCTGTCGCTGCTCAAGCCCGAGATCGCTCCGGCGGGCGAGCGCACCGGCGATGCGCGCGTGCTGGGCGAGAACGTTGCCGACATGGACGTGCGCGCGTCTGCGGAGTGCGTGGGCTACGTGTTCCAGGATCCCGAGAACCAGATTGTGTGCGAGACCGTGTGGCACGAGATGGCGTTTGGCCTGGAAAACTTGGGGCTAGCGCGTGACGAGATGCGTCGTCGTGTGGCCGAGACCAGCTATTTCTTTGGTCTGGAGGACTGGCTTCATCGCGATACCGATACGCTTTCGGGTGGTCGCAAACAGCTGCTGTCGCTTGCCGCCGTCCTGGCGCTGCGCCCGTGCGTGCTGTTGCTCGATGAGCCCACGTCTCAGCTCGATCCCGTTGCCGAGAAGAATTTTCTGCACGCGCTGTTTCGCGTGAACCGTGAGCTGGGCTGCACGGTTGTTGTGGCTACGCATCAACCGCGGCCGATGCTCGAGTATGCGACGTGTGCGTACCGGATTGAGGGCGGTCGCGTGCGCGAAGTGGCGGATATGGCTTCTTTGGGACGCCGAGAATCGCTGTTTTCCGATGACATGTTGGGGTGGGGTACCATCCGATGTGCAAAAAACGGAGTATTCAGCAGGCGTGAGGACAATTTGGGCTCTCTGGAGCCGCCCGGGGACGTATCGAGCGCGAAAAAAAGTTTGGAATTGGACAAATCGTCCGAATTTGTGGCACAAACGTCGCTCGAGAACGGCTCGGAAGCCTTCCCGAGTACGGATGGAAGCAGAATACTCCAAAAAATGCACGACGGGTCGGCTACCACCCTGTCGGAAGGCTGGTTTCGCTACGATCGCGTTGGCGGCTGGGTGCTGCGCGGGCTCGATGTGACGTTTTCAGCCGGCGCGGTGCATGCGGTCGTGGGCGGAAACGGCTGCGGCAAGTCGACGATGCTCTCGGTGCTGGCCAAGACGGCTAAGCTGCAGCGTGGCCGCATGGTGCGCGGGGCGGCCTCGGCTGCGCTGCTGCCACAGAATCCCAAGGCATTGCTGGTCGCCGAAACGGTGCGCGACGAGCTGATGGAATGGGCTTCGGCCTGCGGATACAACGAGGCCGCAGCACGGGAGCAGACAGCGCGCCTGGGCCTGGCGGGCTTGGAGGCGCGTCACCCGTACGATCTTTCGGGCGGTCAGCGCCAGCTGCTTGCGTTGGCAAAGCTGCTGTTGATTGGTCCGGAGCTGCTACTGCTTGATGAGCCCACCAAGGGTTTGGACTTGGCCAGCCGCCGCATCATCGCTCGCGCCCTGCGTGACCATGCAAATGCCGGCGGTACCGTCATCATGGCCACGCACGACTTAGACTTTGCCGAGCAGGTGTCCGACGACGTCGCCATGATGTTCGACGGCGAGATCGCCTGCATGGAGCCTCCGGCGGATTTCTTTGCCGACAACGTGTTTTACAGGGCGTGATGGGATGACGGATCATCGCGCATCGCGCCTACTCACAAAAATGGAGATTCCGCTGTTGTTGGCGGTGCCGGCAGTGATGACTGCGGCGTTGTTGGCGGGCATTGAGCAGGCGGCGCTTGCCATGCTGGTTGTAGTGGCGCTCGTGCTCGCACTGTTCTTTGCGGGCTATGAGACATCACGTCCAGGCCTGCGCCAGATTATGCCCACGTTGGTGTTGGCGGCGCTGGCCGCGGCGGGACGCATCCTGTTTGGGCCCATTCCCGATTTTAAGCCCGTGAGCGCTATCGCCATTATCGCGGGTGCGACACTTGGCCGTCGCAATGGTTTTATGGTCGGCGCGTTGGCAGCGCTGACCAGCAATTTCTTTTTTGGGCAGGGCATGTGGACGCCGTGGCAGATGTATGCCTGGGGTCTGGTGGGCTATATCGGTGGCGCGCTGGCGCATGCGGGCGCGTTTGACCGCGCCGATGGAACCGTGCGAATGCCGGCGCTGTTGGCGTATGGCTTTGCCTCGGGCTTGCTGTATGGTGTCGTAATCAACGCGTATGACATCATCGGTTTTGTGCAGCCGCTCACCTGGGCAGGCGCCATAGCGCGTCTTGCCACCGCCGTACCGTTCGATATCACGCACGGACTCGCGACCTGCGTGTTTTTGGCCGCTCTGTACAAGCCCTGGTGTCGCCGCATCAACCGCGTCGTCGTGAAGTACGGGCTGTAGTGGTGGTTGCGCCGAGGCAAGAACCAATACTGTCTTGGTGTTATATCAAAACTATGCCGGTTTACGGGGCTGGGTTGACGCAGACCGACCATACCGGCATTTTTCGAAAATAGACGAGCCGTCTACCTGCGGCTTTATTATTTCGGAATTGCGTATGGCTGGGGGTTCGCGGTTCAGCCCCGTAAACCGGCATAGTTTTGAAATGGCCGGCATATATTGCTGTCGTCACTGATCTCAGAGGGCCGAAAGGATCCGTTTCCCCGTCCCTAAGCGGTCGCTGGGGATGCCCGCCACGAAACCAGCCCATCTACTACGTTTAACCCGATACCTCCAACCATACCCGCGTTTTATGAAAAACCGCAGGCTCTCTACCTGCGGTTTTCTTTTTGCGTTGTTCGCTGTGGTTGGGGGTAGTGGCTTAAACGTAGTAGATGGGCGCTTTTCGTGGCAGATGCATTACGCAGGTATCCTCGGAGAGCCAAAATGATCCGTTTTCCTCCGTCCCCGGGGGATCATTGGGGGGGGGTTAGAGCTCCAGGGCTAGGGTGACGGGGCAGTGGTCGCTGCCGAAGATGTCGCCGCGGATGCCGGTGTCGCGTACGTTGCCGGCGATTGCGTCGCTTACCAGGAAGTAGTCGATGCGCCAGCCTGCGTTGTTCTTACGGGCATTAAAGCGGTAGCTCCACCAGCTGTAGACGCCCTCGACGTCCGGATTGGCCGCGCGCCAGGTGTCGGTAAAACCGGCGTCGAGCAGCTCGGTAAACTTGCCGCGCTCCTCGTCCGAAAAGCCGGCGTTGCCGCGGTTGGACTTGGGGTTCTTAAGGTCGATCTCCTCGTGAGCCACGTTAAAGTCGCCGCAGGTTACGACGGGCTTGCCGGTTTCGCGCTCAAGCGCGTTCAAAAAGCGGCGGTAGGCATCGTCCCAAGCCATGCGTACATCGATGCGCGCGAGCTCGTTTTGGGCGTTGGGCGTATAGACGTCCACGAACCAAAACTTGTCGAACTCGAGCGCGCAGACGCGGCCCTCGGTTGCGGCTTGGGCGACGAGCTCGGCCGCCTCGCCCTCGTCGGCGTAGGGCAGTAGTGCATCGGCGCGCAGTACGCGCAGCGGTTCCTTGCGGCTAAAGACCGCGGTGCCCGAGTAGCCCTTGCGCTCGGCGTAGCTCCAGGTTTGGTGATAGCCGGGCAGGTCGATATCGACCTGGCCCTCCTGCAGCTTGGTCTCTTGCAGCGCTAGGATATCGACATTGAGCCCCTGCGCGATCTGAATAAAGCTCGGGTCCTTTTTGAGCACGGCGCGCAGGCCGTTGACGTTCCACGAGGCGAAAGTGTAAGTCTGAGGCATGGTGTCCTTTCGACGGGGTTGGCAGGCTTAAGATTAACGCAACAAGAGCGGGGCGGAGTCCGCGAGTGATAGTGCGAACGCCGCCGTCCCGGAGACACGGACGGAGGACATATATGACGCAGGCAATATCGGACCCCAAACAGGCCTCCGCCGCGCTGGCGGAGCTGTTCGAAACCCATAGCCACGTGGTCTTCTTTGGAGGCGCGGGCGTTTCCACGGCAAGCGGCATCCCCGATTTCCGCAGCGTGGACGGCCTGTATCACCAGCGGTTTTCCTACCCGCCCGAGATTATGCTTTCGCACAGCTTCTACGAAGCGCATCCGGCGGAGTTTTTCGACTTCTACCGGACCAAGATGATCGCCCCTAACGCCAAGCCTAACCACTGCCACGCCAAGCTGGCGGAGCTGGAGCGCGCCGGCAAGCTCGACGCCGTGGTGACGCAAAATATCGACGGCCTGCACCAGATGGCCGGCTCGCAGCGCGTGTTCGAACTGCACGCCTCGGTCCATCGCAACATTTGCCAGTCGTGCGGCGCGGTCTACAGCGCCGAATGGATTTGCGCGCGCGAGCACGAGGATGCCGCGGACGTGCCCGTGTGCCCTGCGTGCGGCGGTCGCATCAAGCCCGATGTGGTGCTCTACGAGGAGCCGCTCGACGAGCATGTGCTTACCGGCGCCGTTGCTGCCATCGCCGCGGCCGACGCCCTCATCGTGGGCGGAACCTCGCTCGTGGTGTATCCGGCGGCGGGCCTTACGCGATACTTTACCGGCGATACGCTGGCCATTTGCAATTTGGCGCCTACCGATCAGGATGCAAATGCCGACCTGCTGATTTCTTGCGACATCGCGGCCGCGTTTGCGTTCTAGCCCGTGTGCGCGGATACAATAGAAAGACTGAGTGCAAAGCGACCCCGCCGCCAGCTCCCCAAGCTCGGCGGCGTGGGCATTTTAGGAGGATGTTCATGGCGAACGACAGCAAGACATGGCGGTGCGGAAAGTATGAGCTCAGCTTTGACCGCCCGCGCATCATGGGCGTCCTCAACGTGACGCCCGATTCGTTTAGCGACGGCGGGGAGCACTTCGACCCGGACGCCGCGATCGAGTATGGCCTGACGATGCTCGACGCCGGCGCCGATATCATCGACGTAGGCGGCGAGTCCACGCGCCCCGGCTTTACCCCGGTCAATCCCGACGAGGAAGCGCGCCGCGTGCTGCCCGTGGTGCGCGCGCTGGCCAAGGAGGGCGCCATCGTCTCGATCGACACGCGTCACGTGGCGGTTGCCAAGGCGGCCGTGCGCTGCGGCGCCTCGATCGTCAACGACGTGACCGGCTTCACCGACCCCAAGATGGTCGAGTTTGTTAAGACGAGCACCTGCGGCGTCATTGTGATGCATGCCGGCGAGGTCGCCGCGCCCACCCGCACGCACGCAACGGTGCAGCTCGATACCTCGGCCGCGGCGTTTGTTGCCGAGAAGGCGCGCGAGGCGGCTGCCGAGGCCGCGCGTGAGGCCGAGAAGCCGGCTCGTCGCCGTCGCGGCAAGTTGCTGGGTGAGCCTAAGCCGGAGGCCAAGCTTCCGGGTGGCGTGGTGCAGCCCTCGTTGCCGTTTGGCGAACCTGAGCCCGCGACCGAGCCTGCAAGCGAGCAGGAGACGCCTGCCGCCGAGCAGGCTGCTGCCGCCGAGACCGTCGCGCCCGCGCCCGAGGTCGCATCGGAGCCCAATGACCACCTGGCCGCCATGATGCGCCGCAGCGCCCGCCGCGAGGAAGCCTACGTGCCCACCTCGCAGCTCCGCCGCTTCACCCTGCCCGATTCGGCGCCCATCATGCGCCGCGTCATGGGCTTTCTGTCCGACCAGGCCCGCGCGCTCATCCACGCCGGCGTGTCGCGCGACCGCATCTGCATCGATCCGGGCCCGGGCTTTGGCAAGACGGCCAACGAGGATATCGTCATCCAGCGCGAGACCGCCAAGATGGCGTCGCTGGGCTATCCGCTCATGTGCGCCGTATCGCGCAAGCGCTTTGTGGGCGCCGTCTCGGGCGTGACCGAGGCCGCCGAGCGCGATGCCGCTACGTTTGGCGTGTGCCTGGGCGCCATCCAGGCCGGTGCCAACATCGTGCGCGTGCACGACGCCGCGGGTTTTGCGCAGTTCCTGAACGGCTACTGGGCGGTTGCCAAGCCGCAGCCGCGCCGCGCGTTTGTGGCCGTGGGCTCCAACCTGGGGCATCGCTGTGACAACATCCGCGCCGCACGCGACATGATCGCCGAGATTCCACTCACCTGCGTGTCCAACTCCTCCAAGATCTACGAGAGCGAGCCGGCCTACGAGATGCGCCAGGACGCGTTTGCCAACGCCGTCATCGAGATTAAGACCGAGCTGGCGCCGCTGGTGCTGCTCGACGAGCTCATGAAGATCGAGGCCGAGCTGGGGCGCGACCGCTCCAAAAAGGCCAAGGCCAACGGCCCGCGCACCATCGACCTGGATCTGCTGTGGATGGACGGCGAGACCCACGGGGGCAAAAAGCTGCGCCTGCCGCATCCGCTGATCGGCGAGCGCGACTTTGTGCTGGTGCCGCTCGAGGATCTGATGCACGATCCGGCGCGGTTCTTCCGCTACAACGGCGTCGAGGTCAAGGAGCCCGAGGACCGCGTGGGCCATATCGTGGGCGAATTGGGGCGCATGTAGATGATCGAGATGAATGCTGTTGCCGCCGGCACCGAGCTCGACGCGGCGCGTGACGCGGGCCGCGAGGGCGTGTCCGCGGGCTGGTGCGCGTGGAGCGCGGGCGATGCTTCGCTGACGTTTTCGCTGGTCGTTCGCCCCGACGTGAACATGCACGCCTTTCACGGTCTTCCGTTTGTGGCCGCGATGGGCATGATGGACGCGCTCGTGGGCACGACGTCGACGCCGGGCCTGGGCCTTGCCGGTAAGGTGGGTATCCAGTGGCCGAGTGACATCGTGTGCGGTGCGCCTGCGTTTGAGACGTCACTCGCGCGTGTTGCCGTGAACGGCGGTGCCGGTGCTGCGGGCATGTTTGCCGCGGTGACGGTTGATATTGAGCGTGCGGCGCTGGGTGAGCTTGGTGTGGATATGGCAGATGAGGCGCTGATCGAGGCATTGGCCGCCGCCGTGCTGGTCCGCGTGGACACCTGGGCGGTTGTTGCTAACACGCCGCAGGGCGCTGCCGGTCCGCTGGCTCCCGTGCTGGGCGAGTACTTCGATATGGTGCCACTGCTGGGTCGTCAGGTCGCGGCGGTGTCGCCCAGCGGCTTGCCGCTTGCGGTCGGTGTGTTTGCGGGCCTGGACATCTGGGGCCGCGCGACCATCAAGACCGATGCCGGCGAGCAGGAGTTTCCGCCCGAGGCCGTACGGATTCGCGGACTGTAACGCGAGGCGCCCGCGCTCAAAGATAGCGATGACAACAAGACCCTCCTCGGCTGTGCCGGGGAGGGTCTTGTTGTCTGGGGAATGGGTTGTCAGCACCCTATTCCTCAAAACTGAAAATCTTTCGATTTTGAGGAATAGAATTAAGCCAGCTCGGCCTTTAACGAGGTATATTCGTTGCAGAGTCTATTCCTCAAAACTGAATAATTTTCGTTTTTGAGGAATAGCGATAGAAGACCGCAGGGAGGCACCAATGAAACTCATCAATAGAACGTCATATATGGACACGTTGACGAGCCTTATTGGCGTACCGGACATCAAGGTCATAACGGGCATTCGCCGTAGCGGTAAGTCAAAATTGCTCGAGGCCCTCCGCGATTACGTGGAGGCAAATCTGTCCAATTCGAATGTCATCCATATCAATTACAACCTCGACGAGTTCGAGGGCCTGCTCGAATATCATGCCCTGCTCGCCTATGTGAAAGAGCATCGAGTGTCCGACAAGCAAAACTTCCTGCTTATCGACGAGGTTCAGATGTGCGACGGCTTTGAACGCGCGATCAACAGCCTCCATGCATCCGAGCAGTACGACATCTTCATCACCGGATCGAACGCCTTTTTGCTGTCGAGCGATCTGTCGACGCTCTTTACGGGGCGCACGTTCGAGATCGAGGTTTTCCCATTCTCGTTTGAGGAGTATCGCCTCTATAGTGACGAGGGCGAGGTCGATCGCGACTTCGATGAGTACGCGAGAACCGGCGGTATGTCCGGCTCTTACCCTTATCCACTGCAGGAGCAGCGCTACCAATATCTCTCCAATGTCTTCAAAACGCTCATCGTGAGGGATATCGTGCAGCGGCATAACGTGAGAAACGAATCGGCACTGCTGCGCATTGCCGATTACATGATGGACAACGTCTCCAATATAACGTCGGCACGCAACATTACAGATGTTTTGAATGCGGATGGGCTAAAGATTACGAACAAGACGGTCGGCACGTACATGGGGTACCTGTGCGATGCGTTTGCCTTCTATAAAGTTCGTCGGTACGACATTCGCGGCAAAAAATACCTTAAGAGCGGCGAGAAGTATTACCTGGCAGACCACGCGTTCAAATACGCACTGCTTGGTACACGTGATATGGATTGGGGACGCGTATACGAGAACATGGTGGCCATCGAGCTGCTGCGCCGCGGATACGAGGTATACGTCGGTGTGCTCTATAAAAAGGAAATAGACTTTGTAGCAATCAAGCGAAGCGAGAAGCTCTACATTCAGGTGAGCGACGACATCAGCTCGGATAAGACGTTTGAACGCGAGATTTCGCCACTGCTGAGCATTGGCGATGCGTATCCCAAGATGATTCTTGCCCGCACGCATCACGAGGCCACGGATCGCGATGGGGTGCAGATCGTGGACCTGGCGAGGTGGTTGTGCGGCGAGGCTTAGCAAAAAAATCCTATTCCTCAAAACTGAAAAATTTTCGATTTTGAGGAATAGGATTGGCGGCTGGTTGCTGCGACCTGGCGTTTACTCTATCCCAGCTCCTGCATGCGGCGGTAGATTTCGCAGATGCCTTTGATGGTGAGCTGGCCGTCGACCACGTCGAAGGCGTCGGTCGAATCGGCGACGATGCTGGCGAGGCCGCCCGTGGCGATAACGGTGGCGTCCTCGCGCCCCAACTCGCGCTTCATGCGCGCGACCAGGCCCTCGGCCATGGCGGCGGCCCCCGTTACGGCGCCGACCTTGATGCACTCCTCGGTGTCGCGGCCGATGGCGTGCTCGGGCGCCTCGAGCGGAACACTGGCGAGCTTGGCGGCGCGGGCAGCAAGCGCATCCATGGAGATGCGGATGCCCGGCGCGATCGCTCCGCCAATGTAGTAGCCGTCCTCGTCGATGACGTCGATGTTGGTCGCGGTGCCAAAGTCCACCACGATCGCCGGTGCGCCGTAAAAGTGCTCGGCCGCGACGGCGTTGGCGATGCGGTCCGCACCCACGGCCTGGGGACGCGCGGCGCGTAGCTTGGTCACGGCGGCGGTCTGCGGTCCAATGACGATGGCGTCTGCCGCGATGCGGTCGGCCACGGCGTGCCACTCGCGCGAGAGCTGCGGCACCACG
>CAVCHM010000033.1:0-23659 GCA_963602135.1 bacterium
GGCCGGCCCCGACAGAGGGGAGGCGCCGCGCGCTCGGGCGGCGCGCCAGGGAGATAGTGGACGAGATAGTCGAGAAGCGCGGTCTCAAGAAGGAGTAACATCGGGACTTGCAGCGACGGACCTCAGGACACTCTTACACCACGTCTGCGCGCGCGACCCCCCTGTGTGCAAAAAATGCCAAATATGAGTACTGTTGCAAATCTAGTCACATTATTTACGGCAAAATAGCATCTTGATAATGCACAGCTGTTCATTATCAAGATGCTTAAGATCATTTTTAGCAGGCTTTAATCGCTCGCAGACACCCAACTAGGCTCTCGAAAGCTTGATTTCGCTGTTACTAAATTAGTGACAGTACTCATATTTGGCATTTTTTGCCCACGGGGACCCGGGGAGGCGACAATTCGACTCACCGGGACTGCTCACCTATTCGGAAATTGGCGCTCCATGGCCCCAGGAGCCTTCCATGCCGCATACGGTCGAAGCAAACCCCGCCGCAAAGTCGAGTGCGCGCTCGATGGCCTCGGCACCATCCTCGCCACGCTTGGCGGAATCGAGATAGCACATCAGGAACGAAGTCAGGAACGAGTCGCCCGCACCCATGGTGTCCTTCATATCTGCCACGGGCTTGGCATGCTGCCGATAGTAACGCCCGCCGTCATAGGCAATGCAGCCCTCGGCGCCAGCCGTTGCGGACACAAAACATGGGCCCAGGCTCTTCACCCAAGCAAGTCGCTCGCGAATCTCATCCTCGCTCGCGGCGTCTGCCGCGCTAAAAAACGCGAAGTCAACGTAGGGAGCAATCTGCTCGTAGTACTCGTCGGTCGAATCGTCCGAGAAGTCAAACGAAACCGTGATGCCCGCGGCCTTCAACTTGGGAAGTTCACGCTCGGTAAAGCAATAGTTGCCCGAATGAACCACATCGAACTGCTTCATGTACGAAAGGTCAAAGCGATCGAGGACATAGCGCGCATCGCCACGGATACCGCCCTCGTTGGAGCCAAGGAAGACACGATCACCATCAACCACCGTAACGCGTGCCGCACCGTTCTCGCCGATGAGCTGCTTGCATTTGGCTAGTTCAACGTCCTCATCCTCAAGACTCGCAATCACATGCTCGGCAGCAGCGTCATTACCAAAGATGCCCATATACGCGGAGCGCACGGCGCCGCACTTCTTGGCATACACGGCAAAGTTCACCGCATTGCCACCCGGATACATGGTGTGAATATGCTCATAGCAGTCGACGACGTTGTCGCCAAATCCCAGTGCGCTTACGTTAAATGCCATGACGCCGCTCCTCTCTCTTATGCCAACGGAACCACTGTTGTGACAGCAGTACCGCCCAGGATCTACGCGAGTTCCAGCAGCTCCGGCAGCTGGTCGATAATCTTGTCCGCGGCGTCCTGACTAAAGCCAAAGCGTTCCTCGCGCTTGGCAATAACTGTCAGGCCGGCTCGCTTGCCGGCAGTGATGCCAGGCACCGAATCCTCAACGCAGCAGCAGCGATTCGCGGGCAGCCCCAGCAGGTCCAGCGCATGCAGGTAGATGTCGGGCTCGGGCTTGCTCTCCTTAAACTGCTCGCCGCTCACCACATACTCAAAGGCATCCGACAGCCCGCACGCATTGAGCACTTCCTCGATGCTATCCATGGGAGACGAGCTAGCAAGCGCCACGCGAACGCCACGGCGCGGCAACTCTCGAATCGTATCCACGGCGCCTGGGTTAATCAAAGCCTGATAGTCGCGCGGACGCTTATGCGCCCACTCGTCCCAACGGGCCAACGCTTCCTCGCCAGTGAAATGCCCCTTACCGGCGCGCTCAAACCAATCGACCAGCATATGCAGGAAGAACTGATGCGAGGTACCGACCTGCCCATTCAACTCCTCTTGAGTCAGGTTAAGCCCAAGCTCCTTGGCAAACGCGGCAGTCTCGCCCAGGTAGTAATACTCGGTATCGACAATGACGCCGTCCATGTCAAAGATGACGGCGTCGAACGGAAATGCGGACACGGCACCCTCCCTAACAAAAGGACGCCCGCGAGCAGGCGCCCGAACCATGCATTAATCGGCGATTCTAGCCCAGCAGCTTATCCAGCGCCATTGCAATACCATCTTCGTTGTTATTGGCGGTCACCATCTGGGCCACAGCCTTAACCTCATCGACGGCGTTGCCCATGGCAACACCGGTGCCGGCCCACTCAATCATGGACTTGTCGTTCTGGCCGTCGCCAAACGATACGACCTCACTGGCATCGATGCCGAGCTTGGGCAGGGCACCCTCGAGCGCACGGGCCTTGTCGATACCGGGCGCCGTGTACTCAAAGTACCAGTCGGCCGTAAACATGCCCGAAAGCGTCTGCTTAAAGGGCGCGTACATCTCCTCGTGATGCGCCTGCAGATAGGCCGGGTCACCCGCAGTGAGTAGCTTGTCCACGGGATAAGCATCAGCGACCTCATGCAGGCTCTCCACCTCGCGAATCTTAAGATCGCACGCGTCGCGCTCATACTTGACGATATTCTTCTGCGAGCCGTCAGGCAGCGTGATCATGCAATGGTACGAATCCTCGACGTGCAGATCGCGACCGAGCGAAATCATAGGGATCACGTCAAAATTTCGCAGGTGATCAATCAGACGATGCAATTCGTCGGCAGGCATAGCCTGATCGAACAGCACCTCGTCGGTCTGGGCATCGACGACGTGAGCGCCGTTAAAGGCCACCAGCAGACCGTCATGGTTTTGAAGGTCGAGCTCCTGCGCCAAGGCGTGCAGCCCCCATGCGGGACGGCCCGAAGCCAGAATAAGCTTAATGCCCGACTCCTGCGCCGCGAGCAACTTCTCACGCGTGCGCGGACTGATGACCTTTTGGTCATTGGTGAGCGTACCGTCGATATCCATCGCAATGGCTTTGATTGCCATATATGCCTCCCTGCATCGCTTTTATCGCGCTTCATCATATCCGAGGCGGGCGTCCCTCACACGGATTAATTGAGGACGAATGCAAAACACACCGAACGATTGCGGACAAATGGCAAATTGCAAAGGGCCCGTATCCCAACAGATACGGGCCCCTTCTTCGATGAGCTAGCTCAGCAGACAAAGACTACTTGCGGTGAGCGCGATAGAACTCGATGAGTGCCTGGGTCGAAGCGTCCTGCTCGGCCTTGGCAGCGTCGTCGTGGAAGGCAGGCGTGATCTGCTTGGCAAGCTGCTTGCCCAGTTCGACACCCCACTGGTCGTAGGAGTCGATACCCCAAACCGTACCCTCGACAAACACGATGTGCTCGTACAGGGCGATGAGCTCACCAAGCGCGAACGGGGTCAGCGTGTCGCCGAAGATCGAGGTCGTCGGGCGGTTGCCCTCAAAGCAGCGAGCCGGGACGATTTGCTCGGGCGTGCCCTCGGCACGGACCTCGTCAGCCGTCTTACCAAAGGCAAGCGCCTTGGTCTGAGCGAGGAAGTTGCCCAGGAACAGCTCATGGACGTCCTGGCCACCGTCGGTCGCCGGGTTGGCAGTGTTGGCGAAGGCGATAAAGTCGGCCGGAACCACCACGGTGCCCTGATGCAGCAGCTGATAGAACGCGTGCTGGCCGTTGGTGCCGGGCTCGCCCCAGTAGATCTCACCGGTATCGGAGGTCACGGCGCTGCCGTCCCAACGGACATGCTTGCCGTTGGACTCCATGGTGAGCTGCTGCAGGTAAGCCGGGAAGCGATGCAGGTACTGGCAGTACGGCAGCACGGCATGGCTCTTGGAGCCAAAGAAGTTGACGTACCAGACATTGAGCAGGCCCATCAGCGCAACGGCGTTCTGCTCGAGCGGAGTGTTGCAGAAGTACTCGTCGATGGCGTGGAAGCCCTCGAGGAACTGCTGGAAGCGCTCGGGACCGAGCACGACGATCAGGGACAGGCCCACGGCGGAGTCAACGGAGTAACGGCCGCCGACCCAGTTCCAGAAGCCAAAGGCGTTGGCCGGGTCGATACCGAAGGCCTCGACCTTGTCGAGTGCGGTGGAGACGGCGACAAAGTGCTTAGCCACAGCCTCGGCGTTCTGCTCATCGGAGCCGTCGATGGCGCCCTGGGCCTTGAGCTGCTCGAGCATCCAAGTCTTGACCTCGCGAGCGTTGGTAAGCGTCTCGAGCGTGGTAAAGGTCTTGGAGACGATGATCACGAGCGTGGTCTCGGGATCCAGGCCCTTGAGCTTCTCGGCCTGGTCGTTGGGATCGATGTTGGAAATGTAGCGGCAGTCGATGCCGGCGTCGGCGTAGGGACGCAGGGCCTCGTAGGCCATGACCGGGCCCAGATCGGAGCCGCCGATGCCGATGGACACCAGGTGCTCGATCTTCTTGCCGGTAACGCCCTTCCACTCACCGGAGCGCACGCGCTCGGCAAAGGCATACATACGGTCGAGGACCTCGTGCACGTCGGCGACAACATCCTGGCCGTCAACGATGAGCTGGCCCTTCTCGCTCGCCGGGCGGCGCAGCGCGGTGTGCAGCACGGCGCGGTCCTCGGTAGTGTTGATGTGCTCGCCGGAGAACATGGCTTCGCGGCGCTCCTCGAGCTTAACCTCGCGGGCCAAATCGCACAGCAGCTTAACGGTCTCGTCGGTCACCAGGTTCTTGGATAGATCGAAATGCAGGTCACCGGCGTCAAAGCTCAGCTTGTTCACGCGCTCGGGATCGGCGGCGAACCAGGCCTTGAGGTCGATGCCCTCGGCCTCGAGCTTCTCCTGATGAGCCTCGAGCGCCTTCCAAGCGGCGGTCGACGTGGCGTCGATAGGTGCGGCAACAGTTGCCATAAAGTCCTCCTCAGCATACGGGCGCGTGTCCCCATGCGCCCGGACATTCAGATGCCACTATTCTAGCTCAGGTCAAGACCGTAATCAGCGAGCGTTATCAATCCGCCCCCAAACGGCGACCGACCAAAAAGGGACAGGTTTATTTTGGCAGGTCAAACGCTTTACCTATCAAAACTATGCGGCGGCGCACACACTGGCGAGCAACTCGCGCAAGGGAGAGCCAATGCCATCCAGGAGCTCAGGCGCGATAATGGCAAAGACGGGCACTTCGCCTATACCCACAGCCGCAGGCACCTTTCCCTCCGAGACAATGCAGCCATGGGGAACAAAACCGTCCTCGCCAGAATCGAGCACCGCCATACGACGGGCAACCTCGCGCGCAAATCCAGCCGTGTCGGCATCCCCAATCGCAAGCACAAAGTCGACGCCCTCGTCGGTGGCCAAGGCAACAGCCTCATCGACCAGCTCGTCTCCCCCCTCGCCCTCAACCGAGCCACAACGGAACAGCGCGCGCTCCAACAATGCCCGGTCAAGCGACCCAAGCGCCGCCGCAACGAGCTCGTCGCGCGTATGCTTGTCGCCGCCCAGCACTACCAGTGCCTTGGTGCCGCCGTAGTGGGCGACCAGGCGCCCGCACCAACGTGCCACGTCGCCATCCGCGACAAGGCGCGTTGGCATACCAAACCCATAGTTGACCATCTACCCCACAACCCTTCCATGCTTTTAAGGTGAAACAGATCGTTAGGCTCATGCTACGAAGCAAGGTTTTCCGAGCTGTTTCGTGCTCTTTAGGGCTGCGTTAAAACCCGAATCAATCAAAACGGGACGCACAGATGGCTATGCCGCGATAAACGGAGGCACCAGGCGCACAAATAAGATGAGCCAAGCTAGCGCCAGGCAAAATCCACCCAGTACATCAGAAGCGTAGTGCACCCCCAGATAAATGCGACTGACACCAACAGCGAGAATGACGCACGCAAGCGCCATCACGGCAAACACGTTAGACGAAAGGCCGCCGGCTCCTCCCTGCACGAGCCATATGCCATATCCGTAAAACGCCATAGCAGCCATCGAATGGCCCGAGGGAAAACTGAGTCCCGGAGCCTCCACAAGCCGATATCCTTGGGGGCGAGGGCGGCGCACCAACACCTTAAGGAGCTGATCGATGGCACTGATGACGCCGACATTGACAGCGGCGCACATAACCTGAATCCGACAGGGCGCCCATATAAACGTGGCGACCAGCACGCCCACGACAACCGGTAGCGATGCCATGTTCGAAACGGATTTCATCGCAACCGTCAACGCCGGCAAACGAAGCTTCTCAACGAAAAGCGCGTAGCCCAACCTGTCGATTCTCATGGCCTGTCGCTTAAGCACCTTAACCAGCAGGCAAGCAAAGACTGCAAGACACAGCACGGCCAGTACCAAAAGCGCAAGATCACCCATATCGGCGGTCATCCATATCCCTTCAGCGTATCCATCACATCAAGGTTAACGACCTAGCGTAAGCGCCCCGTAAACCTACCAAAAAGGACGGGTTTCTTTTAGATAGGCCAAACGATTTACCGAGCAAAATAAACCTGTTCCTTTTTGGCAGGTCTGGTATTATCGAACAAGTATTCGATGGGAACATATGTTTGATGAGGAGGACCCGGTGGAGCACGGTCGGCGTACGTACATCTGTATCGACCTTAAGACGTTTTACGCCAGCGTCGAGTGTGTCGACCGTGGGCTCGATCCGCTTACCACCAACTTGGTCGTGGCCGACGAGTCTCGCGGCCGCACGACAATCTGCTTGGCCATCACACAGGCGATGAAGGACCTCGGTATCCATAACCGCTGCCGCTTGTTCGAAATTCCCAACGGCATCGACTACATCAAAGCCGTACCGCGCATGCAGCACTATATGGAGGTATCGGCGCAGATCTACGGTATCTACCTGGAGTACGTAAGCCCGCAAGACGTCCACGTCTATTCAATCGACGAGTGCTTTATCGACGTCACGCCCTATTTGGACCTCTATCACACCGATGACGAAGGCTTTGCCTGCATGCTGCGCGACGAAGTTTTGCGCCGCACCGGCATCACCGCAACGGTCGGTATCGGACCCAACCTATTCCAAGCAAAAGTGGCGCTCGACATCACCGCCAAACACGCGCCCAGCCGTATCGGGATACTTGACGACGAGACCTTTCGCAAGGAGATCTGGCCGCATCGCCCCATCACCGACATCTGGGGTATTGGCCCCGGCGTGGCGGCGCGTCTCGAAAAGTACGGCGTCTACGACCTGATGGGCGTCGCGGCCCTCGACGAGACCCTGCTCTATGACGAGCTCGGCGTCAATGCCGAGTACCTGATCGACCACGCTTTTGGGCGCGAACCGACAACCATTGCCGACATCCAGGCCTATCGCCCCCAGGCAACCTCGACCACGACCGGACAGGTGCTCTCGAAGGGTTATGCCTACGAACAGGCCTATACGGTGTTGCGCGAGATGGTCGATGCAGCCGTACTGGACCTGGTCGACAAGCACGTGGTCTGCGACAGCATCTCGCTGTTTGTGGGCTATGCAAGCGAGCGCGCTGATATCCGCCGGCTCGATGCCAGCGGCACAGCGCAATACATCGACGGCTGCGGGCACCTACGCTCAAGCACCTCAGGTGTCGAGCCGACCGCAAGCGATGGCCCCGAACTTGCACCCCGCGCGCCCAAGCCCGTCCAGCGCGACGACGAGCGCCGTCGCATGGTTCGCGAGGCACAGGCGATTGACGGCATCTTCGTGGGCGAGCACGGCGGTAAGCCGCGTGGCGGTTATGCCGCGCTCTTTGCCCATTCCAACGCGTCTCGAAAGCTACCCGAACGAACCAATTCGTTTAAGAAGATCATGGGCTACTTCGATGACCTGTGGGCACAGACCGTCGATCCCAAACGACCTGTCAAACGTATTAACCTTGGCTTCGGAAACCTTATGCCCGAAGAGTTTGCCACCATCGATTTATTTAGCGATGTCGAGGCCGACGGGCGCGAGCGCGACCTGGCACGCGCCGTGCTGGCCGTAAAAGGCAAATATGGCAAGAACGCCCTGGTCAAAGGACTGAGCTTTACCGCCGGCGCCACCGCGCGCGAACGCAACGACCAGGTAGGAGGACATCGTGCCTAAACCCAAGGAACAACCTATACGCCCGCCAACCGCCTTTGAGCGTCTGGCCGACCCCGAGGGCAGGCGGCGTGTCGCCGACCCCAAACTTACCGCCAACGGTGCCGTCCGCGCCAACCGCGCCGCACAGTTTATGCCATTCGCCGCTCTCACGGGATACTACGAGCTCGTACGCAAGCAAGAGATTACCGTAGAACCCAAATGTGAGCTGACGGAAGAAAAAGCCCTCGAGCTTTCGAATAAGCTCGAGGACCTCAAGCGTGGCGACCTGGTGCGCGTCACCTATTACGATACATATGGCTATCGTGCCCGTACCGGCATTCTCGACGAGGTGCTTCCCGCGTTCAAACTGCTCAAACTCCGCGACATCGCCATCAAATTCGACGATATCCAGGATATCGAGCTGCGCGGCCGTGCCTAGGCGCAAGCGATACGTCCGACCCTATAGCTTCATGACGTAATAGCCTGCGCCCTTCACGGCGCCCTCGAGCGCCTCGCGATCGATTGGGTTTTTAGAGCGCACGTTCGCCGTGTGATCGGCATACGTCACCGTGGCCCAAATGCCATCCAGCGCATTCAAAGCATTCGCGACGTTTTGAGCACAGCCGTCGCAGCTCATACCGCCGATGAGCAGTTCTGCGCTATAGGGGTAGTGAGACTCATCGGTATCGGTCACCACAGCCCTCTTGATCTTCTCACCGCACGCGCCATCGCTGCAACAGCTTTTGCCGTGCGTCGAGGCGACAATACGTCGCAATCCAAAAAACATGCCGACGGCAATTACGGCAAGCACGATAAGATTTGCAGGGTTAAGCAGGTCTTCCATATGTTCCCCTCCCATTAAAGCTCTAGCCAAATACCCCCATGGGGTGTCCCCCATCTTACCCCAAACTCGTGTCAGTTCGGTCAAATAGTTTCCCAATTCAAACTTTTTAGTTGACCAAGGCTTACTTTCGTGTATAAGTTTTCCTAGGTTAACAGATAAGGAACCGAAAGGAGCACCGTGACTCGAACCATCGACATTCCAACGTTTCAAACGACCGTCGTGCGCAACTGCTCCCCCACGCTCGCGGGCATCAAACCCGCTTCACTCTTTACCTATCCCGGTCCCTACGCAAACCAAAACGAACAGCCCGGCAACCCTCATATCGAAGCGCGTCGCACGCGTCTGCTTGCCGTCATAGCCCAATGCAACCGCGAGCTCGAGCCACTCGGCATCCACATGAGCGTCCTGGTCTGGCGTCCCTGCGGAGCGCTGATCTACGTGTACCGCCCCGCCGCCCTCATGCGCTACTTATCCGACCCTCGAGCCGCAGCAGCTCTTGCCACCGAAGGCTACGACGTTGGCAACCTGTCCGCATCCCTTGTGCATCTAGCCGCACGCATTACGCTGGCGAGCAGCAACGTTGCGGAAAGCGCCTGCGACAGCGGACCTTGCGTTCTCGCTCAGAACGAAGCGTGCGATAAGAGCTGCGCATGCGAGTTTCCTCACGAAATTGGGTATTTTTTGGGCTACCCCTACGAAGACGTGCATCAGTTTATTGCCCAGCACGGCCAAAACTACAAGTTTTTTGGTGCTTGGAAGGTGTATTCAAACGTCGAGGCGGCGCTTGCGACCTTTGACGCTTATCGCGCATGCACGCAATACCTTACCTACATCTATCAGCAGGGCTGTACCCTTGAACAGCTTGTTCAGGCAGCCCGATAGAACATACAAAACGCGGCCGCGTGCCGCACAACCGAAAGGACTCAACATGAGCAAGATCGCCGTCGTCTACTGGAGCGGAACGGGCAATACCGAGGCCATGGCAAACTTCGTCGCCGAGGGCGCGGTGTCCGCCGGCGCCGAGGCCGAGGTCATCCCCTGTGCCGACTTCTCTGCCGACAAGACCGCCGGCTACGACGCCATCGCCTTCGGCTGCCCCGCCATGGGCTCCGAGGAACTCGAGTACGACGAGTTCCAGCCGATGTGGGATGAGGTCAAGGAGAACCTGGGCGACAAGAAGGTCGTCCTGTTTGGCTCCTATTCGTGGGCCGAGGGCGAGTGGATGGACAATTGGAAGGCCGACGCCGATGAGGCCGGCGTCAATGTCGTCGATTCCGTCATCTGCTTCGACGCGCCTGACGACGAGGCCGAAGCCGCCTGTAAGGCCCTGGGCGCCGAGCTGGCTTAAAACTACCCATCGCCACGCCAACCGCAACGTAAACGGGCCCCAGGTCGCCAAGACCCGGGGCCCGTTCATCTATTAAGCCGCGCACAGGCGGCATAGTCGCGCCCGCGCGTCAAACGGCGGGCGCAATGCGCATTGAATTGCTACGCGTTCTTACGAGAACGCACGAACCACGCGCCAATGACCGCAAGGCACGCGATGCCAGCGACGACACCGGCAACGGCAACAGGATTCACGCCGCTCTGCCCAGCCGAGGCATCCTTGCGCGATGCGGCGGCAGTAGCGGTCTTCGCCTTCGAACCAGAAGATTTGTCAGAGCTAGACTCCTTGCCGGATTCGCTCTTGGCGGAATCCGCGTGCTCAGCCGTCTGGGGCTTCACGCCATCCTGCGAAGTGGTAGCGCCCTGCTTTCCACCGGTGCCGTTGCCATCCTGCGAGGCGGGCGGCACGACCGCAGGTGTCGGCTTCTTCGTCGGAACCGTAGGCACGGGAACCTCGGGCGTCACAGGCTCTTTAGGATCACTCGGCTTGACGGCGCCGGCTTTCACATTGCCGATCTTGGTCCAACTCACGCCGGCACCCGCGGACTTATAGGCCGAAAGGGCCCGCAAGACCTGCACGGTGGCAAGCGCGTTGGCGTTGCCGGATTTACCGTCTGATCCCATGGTGTGAGCGTATCCCTTGCCGTCAGCAACTTCATAGGCGGCAATCGCGGTAATCAGACTATTTGCGCCCGTCGCAAAACCGTTCTTGGAATTTGCGGGGTCCTTGCCGAGCGCCACAAGAGCAAGCAGCACCTGGGCATTCGACTCAACAGACCCAAAATCGCAAAGACCGTTCTTCTGACCCTTAAGGAAGTCGAGCGCTTTGTCGACAGCGGACGCAACCGAGAGCTGACCATTCGAAGCCAGAGCAGCGGCACATGCGTCGCCGTCAACATAGGGCGCAAGCGCCTGCAGCGCCATGGCGGTCATATCGACGTTGCTCGCACCAGCCGCATCAATGGTAAAGCCGCCATCGGAGTTTTGGAACGCGAGCAGCGTGCAAACAAGCTGAGCGCGTGTCCAGGACGAGCCGGATGCAGACAGCACTTCATCCGAAACGCCCGCCTCGTCAAGGGCGATCAACGCATAGACCAAGTTATTCGCCGAAGCCGTAAGATCGTCGTGAGAGCATATGACGGCAGCAAGGTTCACGCCGTCAAAAGACGTAATGTCCTCGCCAAGTGCGGCCAACGTAAGCGCAACGCGCTCGCAATCCGTTACCTTGGCGGTGCTACCGGCCCACTCGGCCTTATGGGCGGCAAGAGACTTCTTGTAATTCTTGATAAGCACGTCGTCGATCTTGCGCCCCGATTTTGCGAAGGCGTAGATTTCCCATTCCTGACCATAGGTGTACGCATCGGTCGTGCGGTTGGCGTCAAAGTACTTGGCGGCGGAGAGGGCACCCTCATCGGCCCGCGCCTCGTTATCCGGCGAGGCGGCGATACCGTCAACCGTAATCTCAAAGGAGACAGCCTTGGCGCCGGCAGTCTGGTCGACCGGCGTACCCGTCACCGTATAGGTGCCGGCCTTGTTGGCCGTTAGAACATAGGTTCCGCTCGCTACAAACAGCCCGTCGTCGGGAGCACCGTCAACGTGCTTCCAGTCACCAAGGGCACGACGGTCGATGCTCACAGCATCCGACGCATCATGGCCGTCTGCGCTCGTCACGGTCCATATCATGCCGGGCTCGGAGACACTCCAGCCCTCGGCATCGTTTACGCCCGCATAGCTCAGGTCGAGCCCGACAGTCTTGCCGGCCTTAATGGACGCGGGAGTATGTGCGATGGTCACCGATTTAAGCGGGTTTTGGTATGCGTAGGTAACCTCTCGCTTGCCCGAGGAGATAACGCTGCCGTCCTGGTTTTCGACCGTCGCCTCGAACGTCGTCTTGCCAGCCTTGTACGGCGTAAATCCAATATCGCCGCTTGTAGTGTACTCGGCGACCGCAGTATCGCTCGAGGTGACCGTGTAGTTTGCACGGTCACTCGCATTATCCGGGCCCACAACCGGTGCGGCCTTGTCAGTGAGGAAAGCACCCTTGGCAAGCGGATTGCGGCCATGCAAATAGACCGTCTTGCCGTCCTCGTTGTAGCCAAGCGAAATGCTCGTCGCCGGCACATAGGTCGAGGTAACCTTTACGCTCTTATCGGCAAGGTCGACGTTCGTTCGCGAGGAGACCGAAATCGTGGCCTCGCCCGCCTGCTTAAAGTAGAAGCATGCCGATCCGGGATTGGAATAGAGCACGTTCGAAGGCGTACCCGCAAAGCGAAAACGCGTATAGGAAACAGGGGTGTACTCGCCCTCAGCGGCGTCGGCGTAATGAACACGGATCTCGAGGTTCTTGACCTCGGAGCCCGTAACCGCAATAGTGCCGCCCGTCACGTTTTCGCCGTTGTACCAAATCTGGAAATCATCAATAGGCTTGGAGATCGCCTTCACCACGACGGTCGCAACGTTCTCGGTGGTGCCGTCATCCTTATGAAGCGTAGCGGTCACCGTACCCACGGCATCGTTGTATACGTGCAGCAGGCCCGTTTCCTCGTTAACGGCGATATCTCCTCTGTTAGCGTCCGGAGTGCCCCAAGTCACCTTAGCACCCTTAGACAAACCCTTGAGCGCAAGCGTGCCCGAGACGCAGGCGGCACCGTTCTCGCCCACCACGACATCGTCGGGAGACGGGTAGAGCATGCCATCGGCGGCAGTCACGGTCCTGCCGGTGCGCGCAGATGTAAACGTCACCTCGTATTTATTGTTTGCGGCAGGACTCTCGGGCGATTCGTAGTCCTGGTCCTCACCAAAATACGGCAAGCCATCGGCTCCCATGCCCCATGCGCTACCGTTTTCGCCACGGTTGACGTTAAGGTTTTCGACAAAGGTCGCCGTCTTCATGTCGTCGGCATCGACAGCATAGGAGTTGACGAGCGCCCTCGCGGGGAACTGAGCCTTGTTGGTAAGGCCTTCCTGCCAGTACGTATTGACGAGCTGACCGGAGCCATAACTCGCAAAGAGCACGCCGCCGGTCGCTGCAGCGGTAGACACGCAGTTAGAAATTACGCCGCCTTCGAGCGTACGGCCAAAGCCCACAACGCCCTTGCCCGTAACAGACGTGGAGCAGTTGAGAACGGCGCCCCTAATCTGGTTGCCGAGCGGACCGAACGATTTGCCGTCGACCGCTTTCTTAAGCTCGCCGGCAAAAGAGACGTTTTGGACAACGCCGATGGAGCCGACGCTCGCGAAGAGCGACTTGACGCCACCGCCATTGTTGAAGGTAATGGTGTGGCCCTGGCCGTCAAACGTGCAGTTGAGCTCACCCGAAGGACCAAAGAAATACTCATCATCAATCACGATATCGTTGTCGAGCACATAGTAGTTGTTCGCGTCCTTGACGTTCATAGAAATGAAGTCGTCCTGCGATTTAATGTGCTTGACGCTCTCGGGCTGGGCGACGGGGGCCGTCGGCTTCTTCTTCTCGAGGGCATCCTTAGCCGCATTGAGTGCCTTGACCGCCGCATTTACATCGGACTGGGAGGCATCGGCATTGTCGTTTACGGCCTTTGCGTCCGCAAGGGCAGAGGCTAGGGCAGACCACGAATCGGATGTATAGTCGGACTCCTTGAGCGCCTCGACAGACTCGATGGCAGCGGCGAGCGCATCCTTATTAACGACAACGGGAGCAGATCCACTCGTCAAGATCGGCAGGCCGCCGTTGGACGTCCAGGTAAACCCGGTCGCCGGCGCATTGGCATTGAGCACGGTAAGAGATTCGGCAGACGAAAGGTAAAGGTCAGAGGCTTTCGCAGCATTACCCTTATCAAAGCCCCTATAGTTCATCTCGGCAGGCGAAAAACCTACGGTATAGAGGCAATTCGAAAGCGAGCCAGCCCGGGCCTCGCCCACCAGCCCGCCATTCATCTCGACGCCCGAACCGGCAAAATAGGAATTGACGATCTTGCCGGACGCCATGCCGCCGACCAGGCCGCCGGCATAGCCCATCCAACCGCTCAGGTTCACGCTCGCCGTGGACCAGCACATCTGAACGGTACCGGAAAGCGTCATGGCGATGGAGCCCACATTATCGCTACTCGAGACGGAGCCCGTCACGCCTAGGTTCTGGATAGTTCCCGTTACGTTGTTCGCGACGGCCTTGCCGCTAATGGTGACGGTATGACCCTGACCGTCCAACACGCCGGCAACGGTCTCAATCTGCTGGTCGGCACCCATCGAAATGTTCGCACCGAGTTTTACGGTAGCGCCGGCTTCGATGACCGAAGGCATATCGGCCGCGTCGTTGACGACAACCGTCTCGCCCGGGCGCGCTACCCCCGTAGAAGCTCCGGCCACTTCGGCCTGCGCGGCCGAAGTCTCCCCGTTGGACACAACGGACGGCGCGGCAACATCGGAGCTTTCTTGCTCCTGTGCGCTGTCGCCGTCCTCGGACACGCCAATTTCAGCATCGGCAGAAGGCTTATCTTCGCTAGACGTGCCCTGCTCAGCATCGGTCGCCGCGGCAACCTGATCGGCCATCACGGCTACGCCCGCACCCACCTCCTCGGCAAATGCAGTCATTCCGGTGCTCGAGCTGGCAAAGATAAACGCCATGAACACCACGAGGAATTTCCTCGCAACAGTTCGGATGTTATTGAGCATCCCACTCCCCTTTGAATCGGAAGATCATTACCTCAACAAGAATCGAGGCCGATCATGTAAAGGGAAACGAGACACAACGGGGCGCCCGCACCTGACAGCACGCAACAATGGCCCGCACAACAGGCGGGGCGCATAGGAGCAATATATGATGTCATCTTTTGTTCACCGGAATCCAGCGGCTTCCAAAAGACCCTCGACACGAGAAGACCGTGGGCAAGTAATCTGACTCGCAAAGACAACGTCCCCGCACACAGTAACCGCCTTGTCTGGGATTCCCACCCAGTTCCCTTTTATGCGCCAAGCGCACCCGCGGTCCGGCTTCTTTTCAAACAACATGTCATTGTATGAAAGGCCGCATGGTTGACACGCGCCCCATACCGCGTCCACAGAATTCACCAAACATGTGTCCGAAGAGTCCACGGGGGGGTAACGGCTGTCTTTTAGCCAAAATACAAAACGGGCCGCGGCAGCATCGCCACAGCCCGTCAACTCAAACTATGCTCAAATATCAATGCAATCTAGGAAATGTTGCCCAAGAACGCCTTGGTGCGCTCGCTCTTGGGGTGGTCGAAGACCTCGCTCGGCGTGCCCTCTTCCACGATAACGCCACCGTCCATAAAGACGACGCGGTCGGCGACGTCGCGGGCAAAGCCCATCTCGTGCGTCACGACGATCATGGTCATACCGTCGCGCGCCAGGTCGCGCATGACACCCAGAACGTCGCGAACCAGCTCAGGGTCGAGCGCCGACGTGGCCTCGTCAAAGAGCATCACGTGCGGGTTCATCGACAGGGCGCGGGCGATCGCCACGCGCTGCTGCTGACCGCCCGACAGCTGGCTCGGCATAAAGTCGATACGCTCGGCAAGGCCGACCTTGGTCAGCTCCTCGACGGCGATCTTCTCGGCCTCTTCCTTGCTGCGCTTGAGCACCTTTTGCTGCGCAAGCATGACGTTCTTTTTGACCGACAGGTGCGGGAACAGGTTGAACTGCTGAAACACCATGCCCAAGTGCGTACGCACCTTATTAAGGTCAACGCCCTTGGCGCACACATCCACGCCCTCGACGACAATCGAACCACTCGTGGGATGCTCTAGACGATTGATGCAGCGAAGCATCGTCGACTTGCCCGAACCCGAAGGGCCCAGAACGACAACGACCTCGCCCTTGTGCACATCCAGATCGATATCGCGCAGGACTACATTGTCGCCAAAGGATTTCTGGAGGTTCTTAATGCTGACGACGACCTCGTTGGAATTCGTTTCGCTCATAACAGGACCTCCTTATAGACCGGCAATGTGATCGGCGGGCGTAGCGACAACCTGCCCGGCGCTCTTGGCAGGACGCTTCTTCTTGGCCTCGGCCGTACCCAGCAGTCTCGCCTCGAGACCGCTCACCAAACGAGCAAGCGGCAACGTGATGACCAGATAGAACAGGGCGGCAACCACGTACGGGGTAATGGAGCCCGTCGTGGCGACAATCGTACGCGCGTTCATGACGATCTCGACCACACCCACGGCGGCAAGCAGCGACGTATCCTTGTAGAGCAGGATAAACTCACTGGTCAGTGTAGGCAGGACATTGCGGAACGTCTGCGGGATCATAACGTAGAGCAATGTCTGGAAGGCATTCATGCCCAGCGAGCGCGCGGCCTCGTTTTGACCCTTGGGGATCGACTGGATACCGGCGCGGAAGATCTCGCACAGATACGCGGACGAGTTCATGGCCATGACGATCACGCCCAGAACGTAGTCATCCACCTTGACGCCAGCCAGCGGCAGGCCAAAGAACGCAATGTAGATCTGCAGGAACGCAGGCGTGCCACGAATGATGTTCACATAGATGCCAGCAAGGCAACGCAGAATGCGCGACTTGGAGATGCGCATGAGCGACAGCGCAAAACCAAAGGGAATTGCCAGCGGAAATGCCACAAGCACGATCGAGAGCGACATGAGGAAGCCCTTAAAGACGATCGGCAGGCTCTGGACCAAAATGACCGGGTTTAAGAACAGACGCAGGAACATATTGGAATTCCAAGCCTCAACCCAGGGCTGTTCCTTAAGGTCGGCCAAGAAGTTATCAAACGCCGTGACGCCCTTAATCTCAACGGAAGGAATCTTGGAGATCTTCTTGGTCGAGCCGTCGGCGAGCGTATAGGTGCCGCTAAAGGCCTCATCGCCGCCCTCGACGGGGAACGTCACGCCATAGACCTCGACGCGGAAATAACCGCCGGCAGGTGCCGTCTCGCCAAAGTCAATCTTGAGCGTCTGCCCGTCTACCTTGCACGTGGGCTTCATGGGCGTGCGATCCATCAGGTCGTCGCCGGAAAGCATCGTCAGGCGCGTGTCATCGGCACCAAACGTCGTACCGTCGGCAAACTTGAGCGAAAGGCCGCTCAGTTCTTCGTCGGCATCGGCCTGGACCTCCCAAGTAATGCGCGTCTCGGTGCCGCCGACCACGTCGCTACCCGATCCAGTGTTGGGGCGTGCAGTGATCTTTGCAGTCTCAAGCGCCTGCGCCGTCGAAGGCACGAAGGCCCCCGCGCACGCCAGCGCGAGCGCCACGGAAAGGACGCAGGCTAGTCTTTGGAGCAGCGAAGCAAGCTGACCTATGGCCCCTTTATTCAGTCGAGACAAGGTGGCTCCTAACGTATAAGTTACCGACAAAACAAGGCGAACGGAATCCGTTCCATAAGCGCAAAGGCCCTCTCCGCGAAAACGGAAAGGGCCCGTGCTTCATCAAGTAGTAATTTTACTTGATGTTGTACTTAGCCATGAGGGCATCAACGGTACCGTCATCGGTCAGGTCCTTGATGGCCTGGTTGATGTCGTCCTTGAGCTTGGTGTTGCCCTGATTGACGGCGATGGCATACTCCTCGCCGGTGCTGATCTGCTTGATGGTCTGGCAGGTGTTGAACTGCTCGGCGGTCAGCTGGCTGGCAACGGAGCGGTTGGTGACCACGGCGTCGCCCTTATCGGACTGCAGGGCGCTGAAGCACTCGGTGGCATCCTTGTAGGGGACAATGTTGGCCTTGGGGAAGTTCTCCTGGGCAAAGGCCTCGGCGGTAGAACCGGACTGGACGATAATCGTAGCGTCGGCGTTGTTGAGCTTCTCGCTGTAGTTGTCGGCCGTGATATCGGCGTTGTCGACCTTGGTCACGATAGCCTGATCGTCCATGTAGTACGAATCGGAGAACGCGACCTCCTTCTCACGCTCGGGGGTATCGGTGATAGCAGCGATGGCAACATCGTACTTGGCGCCCGAGGCGACACCGGGAACCAGCGTATCGAAATCGTTGTTCACGTACTCGACATCCAGGCCCAGCTTGTCACCGATAGCCTTAATGAGCTCCAGGTCAAAGCCCTGATAATCGCCGTTGTCGTCCTTGTACTCAAACGGCGCGTACTCGGCAGAAGTACCGACGGTGAGCGTGCCGTCCTTGACCAGCGCGTACTCCTTGGATCCGTCGACCTTCTCGACCTTTGCATCGTCAGAGCTGCTGGAACCGGCATCGGAACCAGAGGTGGCGTTGGACGAGCCGCAGCCCGTCAGAGCAAGGGCGAGCGCCATAGCACCCGTGGCGGCAAACGCGCCAAGCTTCTTCAGCTTCATAATCAGTCTCCTTCCGGTGACCTCGTTTAATTCAGAGGTCTGCAAAAACTGTTGGCTATTATGCACCCGTAATTGCAAATCTGCAATTAGAAAACTGATTGAAACAAACCTATAACGTGAATGAAGCACTCTACTTTGCGACAGTTATTACTGCTGCAACGACCTTAACAGTTTGATTTCAGCCGCATAACCTGCAAGTTCGTTCGGTGTCTCCAAAATAAATGGCAATGCACGCAAACGACCATTCGATACAATATTCTGCATAACCTGCATACCACCGCCAAACTCTTCACTACCCAGATAGCCCTTACCGATGCATTCGTGGCGGTCCTTATGGGCGCCGCAGGGATTCTTGGAGTCATTAATATGCACGGCGCGCAAGCGCTCGATACCCACCACACGATCGAACTCGTCGAGTACGCCGTCCAGATCGTGGACGATGTCATAGCCGGCGTCATTCACATGGCAGGTGTCTAGGCAAACGCCCAGCTTGGCCGACAGCTCGGGGCGCTCGGCAGCAACGCCCTCGATGATGCGCGCCAGTTCCTCAAAGCTGCGGCCCACCTCGGTGCCCTTGCCGGCCATGGTCTCGAGCAGCACCGTCGTCTGCTGGCCCTCAATCATCACCCGGCACAGAGTGTCGACGATCATCTGAATGCCGGCGTCGGAGCCCTGCCCCACATGCGCACCGGGGTGAAAGTTGTAATAGTTGCCGGGCAGCGCCTCCATGCGCCGCAGGTCCTCCGCCATGGCCTCCAGGGCAAACTCGCGCGCCCGTTCTTTGGCCGAGCAGGGATTATAGGTATACGGGGCATGAGCCACAAGCGGGCCAAAGTCGTTTTGCTCCATAAGCTCGCGCAGGGCCGCCACGTCATCCATGTCAAGATCTTTCGCCTTGCCGCCGCGCGGGTTGCGCGTAAAGAATGCAAAGGTATTGGCGCCAATGGATAGCGCCGTCTCCCCCATCGCCCGATAGCCCTTCGTCGTCGAAAGATGGCACCCAATCGTCAGCATCTCCAGCTCCCCCTCATCAGTTGCGGTGAAATACGGTCTATTGGTGCCTTATTTTGGCGCAAACAGACCGTATTCCACCGCAAGTTATAAAAGGGTCATCAGAGATGCGGGCCACCAAGCACTACGGCTACGGGCGCCGGCGTCATGATCCCCTACGCGTCAGTGCCAAGTCCTAGCGGGCTAGACGGATTCCATCGATAATGCGCGCGCAGCGCTGTGTGGCGGCAAGGGGCATGACGGGACTCTCGAGCTTCCCCGCCCGGATGAGCTGGGTCGCATGCTGGATTTCGCCATAGAAATCATCGACCCCAAACGGGGCATTTATTTCGAGCATTCGTCCGTCGGAGTACTTCACATGGGCGAGCTCGGGGCGATGGAGGCGCTCGATTTCCAACGAACCCCGCTCGCAGGCAATCGTTAAGCGGCTTTCATATGCTGCTTTACCGTCGCACATCATATGAATGGGTATGCCGCCGACACTCATATGGATCTCATCGGCCCAATCCACGCGGCCGTCCGATACGTCACGCCAGCGAACTTCACGAGACGAAACATCGCACGCACCCGCGAGCAAATCCTCAAACCACCCGACCGCATAGCAGCCCATGTCATATAGACAACCACCCTGCAACGGATCGAGCAGATAACTCGAAGGGGGCTCACCATAATCAAGTTTTTGCACGCTTTCGATCGAAACGATACGGCCGAGCTCGCCCGACGCAAGCAAGTCCTTCACGCGAGTGCGCATCGGGCAAAACCGATTCTTCATCGCCTCCATAAACAGCACGCCGAGCTCACGGGAAACGGAGGCGATCGCATGGGCCTCTTATTCATTCAAAACGGCCGGCTTTTCGCACAGCACGGCCTTTCCCGCGCGCAGTGCCCGACAGACCCAATGCGCATGCATGCCATGTGGAAGAGCCAAGTAGATTGCGTCGACATCGGGGTCGGCAATCAGCGCATCATAAGCCGCATCGCCGCTATCGTCAGCCGTGGCATAACTGTGCGCGGCATCAATCGAAAACGCCCTGCAAAACTCCTCAACATGCGAAGGAGTGCGACCGGCGGCAGCCACAAGCCGTGCCCCGTCCACCTCCTTGAGCGACGATGCAAATCGATGCGAAATGCGCCCAGCGCCCAAAACGCCCCAACGAACCTCACGCAAATCATCACATGAATCCCGATGGCCCACGACAGCTCCCTTCAGTTGCGGTGGAATAGTTCCTGTTTGGCCTCTATTCTGCCGCAAACAGGAACTATTCCACCGCAAGTTATAAAAGGGGCATCAGGAGCGCGTTTTGCAAAAGGCTTTAAGCGCGGCCGTTACGGGGCCAGGCTGGAAACGTCGGCGCACATCGTCGAGACGCTCGGGAATATCGATGTGCTGCGGGCAGTGACGTGCGCATTTACCGCACTTGACACAATTGCTCACCAGCTTGGGCTCGTTCGTCCGCACCGCGCTCGCCGTAAAGTATTGAGACAGCCCCGTAAACCAACTATGTGCGTAGCTCGCGTTGTAGGCGCCAAAGCAACCGGGAATATTAATGCCCTTGGGGCACGGCATGCAGTAGCCGCATCCCGTGCAGGGCACGCGATTCGATTTTTCAAACTCTCCCAGCACACGCGCGATGGTATCGAGCTGCTCTGTCGTCATCGAATCCGGCAGCGCGCGATCCGCCAATGCCGCGTTCTCGTCCACCTGCGCGGTATCGGTCATGCCCGAAAGCAGCATCGTGACTTGAGGATGGTTCCACACCCACGAAAGGCCCCAAGCAGCCGGCGTCTTCAGGTACGGATCGCGTACGTCATCGAGCACGGCGCGGGCCCGCGGAGGCAGTTTGCCCGCCAGGCGTCCACCCAAAAGCGGTTCCATCACAAACACCGCGAGCCCGCGCTCGGCGGCCGCCATGAGTCCCGCCGTTCCCGCTTGGTATCGCTCTCCAGCATAGTTGTACTGGATCTGGCAAAAGTCCCAGTCATACGCGTCAAGCATCGTGAGGAAGTCCGCCGCACTGCCGTGGTACGAAAAACCTATCTGGCGAATACGCCCCGCAGCCTTTTGGTGCGCAATCCAGTCCTCGATACCCAACGCTACCACGCGCTCCCACTGCGCGGGCGAGGTGATGTTGTGCATGAGGTAGTAGTCGATATGGTCAGTCCGCAAACGGTGCAGCTGCTCGTCAAAAAAGCGGTCGAAATCCTCCGCACATTTGCACGAAGCGTGCGGCAACTTGGTCGCGAGCAAAATCTGGTCGCGCAGACCCAGGCGCTCAAGCGAAGCTCCCACGCATACCTCGTTACCGGGATAAAGATATGCGGTATCCAGATAATTAATCCCCTGTTCCACCGCACGGGAAATGATGGCATCGGCCGTCTTCGCATCGGGGTGTCCCGGCGCACCGGGAAACCTCATGCAGCCCAGACCCAGAGCGGATATTCGGTTACCACTTTTGGGGTCAACACGGTATTGCACGACCCCTCCCTTCGCCATCAGCGCCCCGGCAAGGCGAAACACAATGGTCACGCAGCCGAAACATCGTGGAATCGCAATCGAGAATGTATCGTAACGTAGCAGAAATCGAGCCGTCACGACACCGCTTTAACATCAGCAAAAAGCCCGATGAAAGGAGGCGACCGTGACCACACGTGAGGACGCCTGCCCCTACCCCGGCGAGCAGTACATCCTCTCGGTCGACCGCTATCAGATCGAGGTCATGGACCATCTGGACGAGCTTCCCGCCACAGGCGCCGTCATCTTCTGCACCTTCCCCAAGGTGCGCGATGGCGTTGGATATCCCGCACGCGTTTTCGCGGTCTGCCCCGCAGCGTAAGCTCCACGCATCCATTCATTTAAAAATCGCCACCCTGCATGCACAAGGTGCGCTGGCGGCATACAATCCATCAGGCGCCCCTTACGCGGGCGCCTTTTATATGGGGAGATAATTCACATGCAGATCAACAAGGTCACCTTTATCGGCAAGGGCGGCGTCGGGCTACTCTACGGCAGCATGATCGCCCAGGCACTCGGCAACGACGCCGTCGAATACGTTATGGATGACGCCCGTTTTGAGCGTCACGCGGGCGATGCGCCCACCGTCAATGGCAAGCCCTGCGCGCTCAAGTCCGTCCGCGCCAGCGAGGCAACGCCCGCCGATCTGGTCATTCTCACGGTCAAGACGACTGGACTCAACCAAGCACTCAAGACTATGGAGCGCGTCGTGGGACCCAATACGCTCATCGCCTCGCTGTGCAACGGCATTACGAGCGAGCAGAAGATTGCCGAGCGCTTTGGCTGGGAGCATACCGTTCTTGGCATTTGCCAGGGCATGGACGCCGTGTTCCTCAACGGAGAGCTCACCTTTACCAATGCGGGCGAAATCCGCTTTGGCGCGGCGGCCGGCACCGAGCTCGCAACCGTCACCGCCATCGACGAGCTCTACACGCGCTGCGGCATCGCCCATACCGTCGAGAGCGACGTTGCGCACCGCATGTGGGCCAAACTCATGCTCAACGACGGCATCAACCAGACGTGCATGGCCTACGGCGGGACCTACGGAAGCGCCACGGAGCCGGGCTCCGAGCAGCGTCGCTGCTTTGTTTCCGCCATGCGCGAAACGCTTGCGGTCGCCAACGCCGAGGGCATTGAGCTGACCGAGGCAGACCTGACGCAGATGGTGCACCTCATCGAGGGAATCGACCCCACCGGTATGCCCTCGATGGCGCAGGACCGCATCGCGCAACGAAAAACCGAAGTCGAGGAGTTCGCGGGCACCATTTGCCGCCTGGCCGTCAAACACGATATCCAAGTGCCGCAAAACGATTGGCTCTATCAGCGCATCCGCGATATCGAGAAAAGCTGGTAGCGCCCGGCTCACCACGTCAACAGGCTCAACAGCAAAGCCGCCACAAGGAGCACTCCCCTTACGGCGGCTTTCATCTTCATCTATAACCAGTAGTCGATGTCCCGACGGTTAGAGCTGCGACTCCGAGGCCTGGCCCTCATCGTCGCGACAAAGGACTACACCCGCGCTTCCCAGCAGTGCGGCTGCGATCAGCGCGCCAACCACGATTGGAGCAGCCCCGCATGACCCCTGCATGCCCGCAACGAGCGCGGCCGTAGGACCAAGGCAGCCAAGCACCAATGCGACGGCGGCAATGGCAATATCTCGAGCGTTCACAAGACCACTTCCTCCACGAGAAAGACCTTATTTCTCAT
>CAVCHM010000034.1:0-23528 GCA_963602135.1 bacterium
AAACTCACCAGCGAGCAAAGGCTCTCGCGCGCCATCGACATCATGGAGGCCCTCTGCGCTGCCGGCGAGAACGGCATGACACGAGACGATCTTTGCAGCCGCTTTGATATCACGGGGGCATCGCTCGACGAGATTCTCGAGATCGTCTCAACACTTGCGGACCGAGAATCGGGCGCACGTATTATCTGCGAACGCCGCGGCGAGTGCGTGGTCCTCACCGGTGATGCGGGGCGCGTGCTACCGCTGCGCCTGAGTGCCGCCGAGGGCGCTGTGCTCAACCATGAACTTGAATCATTGGGGATCGAACCCCAAGCGGCAGCTCGAATACGGCGCGCCCTTCTTCCCAAAGAACTCGGCTACAACCAGCGCGTCTTTGACACCGTCGCCCACGGGTCGCACTGGCAGCAGCTGAGCTGCGCCATTCGGGACGGCGTTCGCTGCCGCATCTCGTATCGCTCGATGGATGACACGCAGGCGCGCGAGCGTTTGGTCGACCCCTTGCGCATCACAACAAACGGCGACCAAACGTATCTGATTGCCTGGGATGTCGCGATCGACGAACAGCGTACCTATCGTATGGATAAAATCGAGGGCCTGGTCTTGACCGACGACTCCGTCGTGCGCCACGCGCCGGAGCCCGCGACCCTCCATGACTCCCTCGCCCAGGCGGAGCGGAGCGCGAAACTTCTCATGCCGCGCGCCTTGGCAGAGCGCCTTGACTGGCCCGGCATCATATCGATTGAACCCAATGGGGCGGACAGCTCAACAGTGAATGTACGCTACGGCTCCGAGCGCTGGCTGCTAAGCCAGGTAATCGCAGCGGGCGGGGCCATCCGCATCTTGGATGACCCCGCCCTGTCAGAGCGTCTGTGCGATATGGCAAAATCCCTCATCTGTCCGCTTTAGCGGCGCCGCTCGTGGCGTGCGCGCCACAGCTGTAGATAGTGCCCGATTTGTGCCGACTCGATGCGCTGATAGGAGCTCGTGGGCAGCGACGTTAAGAATTTCTTGCCGTAGCCCTTCGTCACCAGACGCGGGTCGGCCAAGATGAGTACGCCACAATCGGTCGATGAGCGAATGAGGCGACCGGCTGCCTGCTTGACCTCGAGCACGGCCTCGGGCAGCGAATAGCGCGCCCAAGCGCGGTCTTCGCGCAGATTGCGCTCGCATGAGAGCGGGTCTGTGGGGCTCGAGAACGGCAGCTTGGGGATGATGACGCAGCGCAGCGTCTCGCCGCTGGCGTCAAACCCTTCCCAAAAGGCCTTAAGCGCAAAGAGCGACGAGGTCGGTTCGTTGATAAAGCGATCGCGCAGGCGGCGAGGAGACGAGTTGCGCTGCTGGCAGTTGAGTTCCAGGCCCACACGAGCCATCTTGGGCTCGACGCGATCGTACAGCTCCTCCATGTCACGCCTGTTAGTGAACAGCGTGAGCACCGAGCCGCCCATGGCAAGATGAGCGTCGACCAGCACACGCTCGAGCGCCGAAAGATAGCCTTCGCGGTCGCGCGGATCGGGAATATCCCCAGCCACGACCACGGCCATATTCGAATCGAAGTCGTAGCTCGAATCCAAGTGCAGCGACGATGATGTCGAGGCACCGATGCGATCGAGGCCGACGGCGTGGTTAAAATGCTCAAAACTCTTGGAAACCGTCATGGTCGCCGATGCAAAGATAGCCGTGTGAACCTCGGGCAGCCACTCGGTTGCCAAGGCCTCGCCAATATCGATGCGCTCCGCGGTCATCGACTCGCCGCCGGCGCGCAGCCTGCGATTGACTTGCAGCGAATACACGTAGTGCTCATCGGTGCCGTCGATGATGAGTTTGAGGTTCTCGGCCAGCTCGTGCAGGCGGCGCGAGATATCACCCAAGTCCACAACGACCTCGGGCTTGTCGGCGGCAACGGACTGCACGAGCGCGTCGACACTCTTGTCAGCTTGTTCCAATGCGTCGATGGCAGCGTAGGCCGACTGTAAGAAATTATGCCAGTCGTCAGATTCGCGCAGCTCGGGGCCAATCCATAGGTTCGCATTGTCATAGCCCCCGCGAGCACGGCGGCCAAGCTCGCGAACGCCGTCAAACACATCGGCAATCGCCATGCTCGCACGTACAACCGTCGACGTCGCCTTGGCGGTAAGACCCAGATAGAGCGTAGAGCCCTCCGAGGTTGCCAAATCGCGGGAAACCTGGCTCAACGCACCGGCGCTCGAGCCACCCAGGCGCTCAAACAGAACGCGCGATTCATCCGCCGACACCACGCGCGCCCATTGACGGCGTGCCTCGCGCTCGATGGAGTGGGCCTCATCGATTACCCAGTGACGAATCGGAGGCAAGATTCTGCCCTCGGCCGCAACATTGCGGAACAACAGGGAATGGTTGGTGACCACCACATCGGCATGCGCCGCGCGACGACGGGCGCCGTGGACCAGGCATTTATCGGGGAAAAACGGGCATAGGCGACGGACGCACTCGCGCGACGCCGTCGTAAAGTCGGGACGGTTGACGCTGCGCCAGCGAATGCCGAGCGAGTCGAGGTCGCCATCGGCCGACTGACACACGTACGCCATGATGACTGCGACTGCCGTAAGCGTGTCGGCGGGATCACGCTTAGTCGTAATTTCGACTTGGCCGCGGCTCATGCGCTCAAGCTTGCGCAAGCATGGATAGTGGTCATAGCCCTTGAGGGCGCAAAACGATAGACCTCCGTCCAGCTGCTCGGCAAGTTTGGGCAGCTCGTGATACATGAGCTGGTCGGCAAGATTATTCGATTTAGTTGCGATACCTACCGTGATGTTGTTGCGGCGTGCGGCCTCGGCAAACGGCACCAGATAGGCCATCGATTTGCCGACGCCCGTCCCCGCCTCAATCACGCGATGCGTTCCCGTAACGAGTGCGTCACGGACCTCGAGCGCCATCGCAATCTGCTCATCACGCGGCTCGTACGTGGGATACATGCGATTAACCAGGCCGCCCGGGGCATAGTCCGCCTCGATTTCCTCGCGGCTCGGCATCTTAAGGACCGGCAGCTCGTCCGCATCAACGCGATCATCGGCCCGATCGGCCTTGAGAACGTCAGCACGAGCGGCGCTGAGAGAGAAGATAGAACCGGGGTTCTGTCCCGCCAAGAAGGAGAAGATGGGACGATAGGACCAGGGTACGTCGGGGTGCATGTCGGCCAGGCGCGCCATTAAGCCCTGAGGCAAGTCGGTGAGCGCCACGAGCAACACGCGCCACACACCACACAAGGCGTCGACGTCGGCGTTGGCGCGGTGCGACACCGAGTCGCAGCCAAACAGGTCGGCCATGAAAGACAGCTTATGCGAGGCCAGGCGCGGAAGCGCGATGCGCGACAGTGCCAGCGAATCGATCCAGATGTCGCTGACGTTGACGCCGCCCTTGACCGACTCGATAAACGAACGGTCGAAGGTGGCGTTATGTGCGATTACCGGGCAGCCGCCGACAAAATCGGCGAGAGCGGCGACAGCCTCAACGGCCGACGGGGCATCTGCCACATCGGCGTTTGTAATGCTCGTGAGCTCAGTAATCTCGGCGGGAATCAGCTGCTTGGGATGCACGAAGGTATCGAAGCGATCGACAACCTCGCGGCCCGAAAGGCGAGCCGCCGATATCTCGATAAGCTCGTTGTCCTGCACCGAAAGACCCGTGGTCTCGGTATCGAGGACGATAACATCTTCTTCGATGAGACCAAACGCTTGGGTTTTGGCGCGCTCGGCAAGCGTGGCATAAGAATCGATGACAAACTGCGGCGTTCCCGACGAAACAGCGTCCTCGATTAGCATGCAACGCCCGCTCGACGAAGCCCCATGCGAATTAGGCTGTCACAGACCTGCGGGAACGTTATGTCATCGGTGTGGCGAATCTCATCCGGATACAGCGACGTATCGGTCATGCCGGGAATCGTGTTGGTCTCGAGGATAACGGGGCCGTCCTCGCTCACGATAAAGTCGCTGCGCGAGATACCCAGGCAGCCGAGTGCCCTATGGGCAGCACAAGCAAGCTCCTGGGCACGAGCGTAGTTCTCGGGCGAAATCTGCGCCGGAATGCGATGGATGTCCGTAGGATCGACATACTTCACGTCCAGATCGTAGAACTCGCAGTCCTCGGGCTTACGGATCTCGACAATCGGCAGGGCGCGCACGTCATCCTCGCCGTATACGCCGACGGTGATCTCGGTACCCTCGATGCACTTCTCGACCAGTACTTTGTCGCCAAACTCAAACGCCTTGGCGATGGCCGCGGGCAGCTCGGAGGGCTCGTGGACCAGGGAGATGCCATAGCTGGAGCCGTTAACGGCCGGCTTCACAAAGCAGCGCTCGCCACAAACCTCGACAATGTGATCGATATCGACTTCATCGCCCACTTCGAGCGCAAGGCCGGGGGCAATGGGAATGCCCGCCTTGGCGTACAGGAGCTTAGAGACCTCCTTGTCGGCCCCGCAGGCGCTCGCGAGCACGCCCGAGGCCGTGTAGGGGATACCCAGGGTCTCCATGGCACCCTGCATGGCACCATCCTCACCGCCGGCGCCGTGCATGGCGATAAATGCCACGTCGAAACCACCGGTCGCCATGGTTACCATAAAATTATCGGCAGCCGCGTCGAGCAGCTTCACCGAAGTGTAGCCGGCCTCCTTCAGGGCCGCCACGACGTTCTTTCCCGAATTGAGCGAGATCTCGCGCTCAGCGGAATGACCGCCCGCCAAGACCGCTACGTGCATGTTCTCTAGGCTTTTACCCGGCATGGGCAGACTCCTCCTCTATAATTTCTGCAGCTGATACCATATTGTAGCGATACCCTCTACGTTTCCCCAAAATCGAAAGGCTTCCATGAATCCCAGGACTAAATCTCAGGACATTCGCGACTTGAGCCAAAACGATATTCGCGAGCTCGTGGCAGAACTCGGCCAGCCCGCTTTCCGCGCGAAGCAGCTCATCGAATGGGTCTTTGAGAAGAACGTTTGTTCGTTTGATGATATGACTAACCTTCCCAAGGCTTTCCGCGAGCAGCTTAAAGAGGCTTTTGCCTTTGACACGCCGACCGAGCTCACCAAGCAGGTTTCCAAAGATGGCTCTCGCAAGTATCTGCTCGAGTACCACGACGGCATTTCCGTCGAGACTGTCGGTATGCCCCGTCGTAACAAGCTTTCCGTCTGCGTTTCCACCCAGGCAGGCTGTGGCATGGGCTGTGCCTTTTGCGCCACCGGCCTTAACGGCCTCAAGCGCTCGCTGACAGCTCAGGAGATCGTCGACCAGGTGCTTCATGTATCCAACGACTTTGGCGAGCGTGCCACGAGCGTTGTGTTCATGGGCCAGGGCGAGCCGTTTGCCAACTACGACGAGGTTCTCAAGGCGTTGCGAATCCTCAACGACCCCGATGGCATCGGTATCGGCGCCCGTCACCTCACCGTCTCTACCAGCGGCGTTATTCCTGGAATTCGCAAATTTGCCGACATCCCCGAGCAGTTCACGCTTGCCGTGTCGCTGCATTCCGCCATCCAGTCGACGCGCAATAAGCTTATGCCCGGTGTTAAGAAGTACACGCTGCTCCGCCTGCACGAGACGCTTCAGCTCTACACCGAGAAGACTGGCCGCCGCCCGACCTATGAGTATGCCATGATCGAAGGCGTCAACGATACGAATCCCGAGATGCAGGCACTCTGCGACTTCTGCGAGGGAACGCTGTGCCACGTTAACCTGATTCAGCTTAACGACATCGAGGGCAGCCCGCTCAAGCCGTCTCCGATTCATAAGGTTGAGGATCTTCAGCGCCGCCTTGAGTCTCGTGGCATCGAGACCACGATCCGTAATTCTCGCGGCAATGATATTGATGCCGCCTGCGGTCAGCTGAAGCAACGTTTCAAGGTACAGAAGAACGCATAGGGGAGTCTGTGCCCCATAACGTTTCATGTGAAACATCCGACAGCCCCGGTTGCAGATAATGCAACCGGGGCTGTTTCATTTGTTTTCATACCAATGGATTTGATTTACGTAAGCTTCGTTTTTAGCCAAAATTAGGGGTCCTTGTCTCATGTATCAGACAAGGACCCCTTCAAAACAGGCAAGTAATTGTTAGGTACCTAATAACCAACATTTTCCCACTGGTGATTAACCCAGTCTTGGTTAATCTTGGGATTCTTAGTCACCTGAGCAGTGCGCATAGCGACATCTTCGGTCATCACATCCATTTTCTTTTTAGATGTATCGACGATATCCTGAGCTCCGCGGAGCAGTCGACCGCGGAGTTCATCATCTGTCGCAAGCTTATACCCCGCAAAAGCACCAGCCGCGACGGTGGTTGCCAACGCAATGGCCGCGAGAATCTTATTCTTCATCCTGATCCTCCTGCCCAAATTGAACCATTTCGCCAAGGATACGGGAGAGTTCCTCTTCGTCCTTGAACTCGATTTCAATTTTGTTCTTGCCACGCGAGCTCTTCACACGTACATTCGTGTTAAATACTTGACGAAGTACCCGAGCAGCTTTTTTGAATGACTGAGGTGTTGCTGGCCTCGGAGTCCTTGGCGTCTCTCCGGCAGAAAACAACGGAGCAAGATTTTCTGTCGCTCTAACGGAAAGACCTTCCGCTACAACTTTCTCAGCAAGACGAATCCTGGCATCTTCATATGGAACTGCAAGAATTGCTCTTGCATGGCCCGCAGTAAGTTTGCCCTCGAAAATCATCTGCTGAACGACTTCGGGAAGATCTAACAAACGAAGTGAATTTGTAATTGCAGAACGAGACTTACTGACAGCCTTTGATAACGCCTCCTGCGTCATGCCGCTGGCATCAATGAGTTGACGATAACCCTTCGCCTCTTCGACGGGATTCAAGTCAGAACGCTGAAGGTTTTCGATAAGAGCAAGAGCAAGCATTTCCTCATCATTAACTTCCTTAATGATGACAGGCAGTTCTTCAAGACCAGCAAGCTTTGACGCCTGGTAACGACGCTCACCCGCGATAATCTCATAGCCGTTTCCATGTTTGCGAACCAAAAGCGGCTGCAAAACGCCATGTTCTTGGATTGACTCGCTCAACTCGCGAAGTTCAGTTTCGTTAAAGTGAATTCGCGGCTGATTAGGGTTGGGAACGATATCCTCAATGGGCAGTTTTGTTTCAGAAGCGGCATTTGAAGCCGATGCAGCCGAACCACCAGTCTCATACTCGGCCTCTGAGACAAGAGCATTGAGTCCACGTCCCAATCCGCCACGTTTCTTTGCACTAGGCACGCTTGATCACCTCTTTTGCAAGGTTCATATACGCTTTTGCACCCTTATTTTGAGGCGCATAGGTAATTACCGGTTCTCCAAAAGACGGAGCTTCGGAAATTTTAACCGTACGAGGGATCAGAGTCTTAAACGCCTTATCACCAAAGTACGATTGAACCTCCTCAACAACCTGATTCGACAGAGAAGTACGCGAGTCATACATGGTCATAAGCACGCCATAGGTGTCTAAGCCCTTGTTCAGACGTGATTTGACCATCTTCATTGACTCAAGCAGCTTCGTAACTCCTTCGAGTGCATAATACTCACACTGGATCGGAATCAAAACGCTGTCTGCTGCGGTCAAAGCGTTGATTGTAAGCAGGCCGAGCGAAGGAGGGCAGTCAATGAAAATAAAATCGAACTCGTCCTGAATCGGTTCAAGCAAATCTTTAAGGCGAGTTTCACGAGCAATTGCGCTTACGAGCTCAATTTCGGCACCTGCAAGCTGAATTGTCGCCGGAATAACGAATACCTTTTTGCAATTTGTATCAAGAACAAGCGATTCTGCCGGCACGTCATTCAGCAATGCATCATAGATGCACTGATCAAGGTCCTCTTTTTCAATTCCGAATCCACTGGTGCTGTTTCCCTGCGGATCAAAATCGACAATCAGTGTCTTGCGACCCTGCTCACCCAGTGCTGCTGCAAGGTTTACAGCCGTCGTTGACTTACCGACGCCACCTTTTTGATTGATGATTGCAATAATACGCGTGTCTTTTGCACTCTTCGAACGCTTAACGTCGCGAAATCCCACGGTCCCTCCTGGTGTGTATTAAAGCTGTCAAACGGAGGATGTTTCACGTGAAACATTCCGATTCGATATCAACCGCCATGTTTCACGTGAAACACCGCAAGTTGTTAGTATCCATTATGTTTCACGTGAAACATCTAGGCAAGCGGATTCTTCTTTGCCATGCCATTTGCACGAGGCAATGAGACGGATGCTGGATGACTCTTCTTAAGAACAATAAACTCCCTGTGGCCCAAGCCCTCAGGCAAATCAATTGCATCATTCAAAAGCAAAGTGAAACCACAGATCTTAGCTGCTGACATGCCAGAAGTAAGCTCCTCATCCGATGGATTGCCCTTCGTAATAACAAATAGCCCTCCGTCCTTGAGGTACGGAGCTGCATACTCAACAAGAATCGGTAGAGGGGCCAGTGCGCGGGCGGTTACGACAGAGAACTGCTTCTTATGGCTTCGAGCATATTCTTCAAGGCGATCATGGACTGCATGACCACATTTCAGTCCAAGAGCATGAGCAAAAGAATTGACAGCATCAACCTTTTTGCCAACAGAGTCAATATAAGTAGCTTTACGATGCGTGGTTATCGTTAATGGAATACCAGGGAAGCCTGCGCCTGTTCCCATATCGAGCAAAGCTCCATCAGGAGCCTTATTGACATAAGGAAGCAAAACAAGTGAGTCGAGGATATGAAGTACCGCAGCATCTTCAACGTTAAGAATACGAGTGAGATTGGTTGTCTTATTTGTTTTCAGAACCAAATCCAAATGCTGGATACATTTCCTCAGCTCAGCATCAGTTACGCTCAAGGAATACTCTTTGCAATAGGAAGTTAGACGGCTGAGCATCTCGGCAGCCTGCTGATCAGTAAGTACAAACAACAGAAGCTCCTTTCTGACAAAAATCAGTGTATCGAGAACTTTTGACAAAAAAAGGGGACGTGGAAACCACGTCCCCTTAGCATAAGCTCAAGCAGATTATCGAGCAACAATCACTACGTGACGATCGGGGTCAGAGCCCTCAGAATGGGTATCGACCGCATCGTTGCCACGAAGTGCAATATGAACCAGTCGACGCTCATAGGCATTCATGGGCGGAAGCGAAACACTCTTATGAGTGCGAATAGCACGCTCGGCAGCAGACTGAGCCATGGATGCGACCTTGTCTTGACGGCGGCTCTTGTAGCCCTCAACGTCCACCACAACGGGATACCTAAAGCCAAGTTTACGGCTCACCAGAAGCGAGAACATGACCTGAAGAGCATCAAGGGTACGACCATGACGGCCAATGAGAACAGCAAGATCGGGAGCCGTAACATCCAAAATCAGCTCGCCATCGTCGCCCTCGTACTCATCAATAGGAGAGTTGGCGGCATCGAAGTGCGAAAGGATGGAACGCAGAATGGAAATCGCAACATCGGCAATGGTGTCGAGCTCCTCATCGGTCAGCTCTTCACCGGCCTTGTAGCGCTGTGCAATCTCGGGATAATCGCCCGCAATCTGCGGGGCAACCTCCTCAAGCATATCCTCGATGATCTCTTCAGACATAACGTACTCCAAAAGTTAGGTACCTAAATAAGATTGATATCCCGACTACTTCTTCTTGTGCGGACGCGGCTTCTTCTCGCGACGGGTAACCTCGACCTGCAGCGGAGCGTTCTTGAGGCGCTCCTCCTCATCGGCCTTGGCCTTGTCGATAACCTTCTGCGTCACGAAGATCTGCTGGATAACCTGCCAGGCAGAAGACACATCGTAGTACAGCAGAACGCCGACGGGCAGGCTCCAGCCCATCCAAAGCATCATGACGGTCATGACGACAGCCATCATGCGCATGCTCTGGGCCTGCTGACCAGTCTGATTACGGGACATATACAGCTGCGGAATCAGGGTCAAGACAGCAAACAGGATCAGGCAGATCAGCGCAGGCAGCGCAACCATAAAGCCATCGGCAAAAGAGGCGCTCGGCGTGGTGGTCAGATCGGGCAGGATGTTAAAGAACGAGAACGTGCCCTCGTTAAAGTACTGCGGCAGGTTGCGCAGAAGCGTGAACAGGGCGATAAGGATGGGCATCTGAATCAGAAGCGGCAGGCAGCCGGCCAGCGGATTGAACTTGTTCTCGCTGTAGAACTTCTGCATCTCCTCGGCCTGACGCTGGGGGTCGTCGGCGTAGCGCTCCTGGATCTCGAGCATCTTGGGCTGCAGCACCTGCATGCGAGCCGTCGACTTGGTCGACTTGAGCATGAGCGGCGTCAGCAGCAGACGGATGATGACCACCAGGATGATGATGGACAGGCCCCAGTCGACCGCAAAGGTCTGGATGAGCTTGAGCAGCTCGAAAAGGATGTTAACGATCCAATCCCACATGTAAGTTTTCCTCCGATAGCGAGTGCCCGCTAAGGCACAGGGTCATAACCGCCGACGTGCAGGGGATTGCAGCGAGCGATGCGCCTCACGGCAAGCCAGCAGCCTCTCAAAACACCGTACTTCTCAATCGCCTGAACGGCGTATTGCGAGCACGTTGGGTAATAAATGCAGGCGTCAGGTAATAAGGGCGAAACAACCTGTTGATATATGCGAATAGGAGCGATGGCAACACGTCGCAAAACGTGATTGCTCATCGCTCCTCCCCGGCAACGCCGGCGCGTTTCATAAGCGAACGCAACGCCTTGTCCATCTCCTCCGGCGAGGAAACCCTCGTCTTGGGAGTCGCGAACAAGATGATGTCATAACCCGCAACGGGAAATCCACAGCTGCGGGCGGCCTCGCGCATCACACGCTTAGATCGGTTGCGCACGACAGCACAACCGAGTCGTTTAGCACCAACGAAGGCGACCCTTCCGGAGTCGCCTTCGCCAACCGATTCACATATGGTCATTCGAATCAGAGGGTGATTGAAACGACGCCCCTGACTGAACACATGCTCGAAATCTTGCCGAGACTTAATAGTCTTCATGCGAGATGTGTGTATCGCTGCTAGACAGTGAGACGCTTGCGGCCCTTGGCGCGACGACGGGCGAGCACGGCACGACCACCCTTAGTGGCCATACGGGCACGGAAGCCATGGGTCTTGGCACGCTTACGCTTATTAGGCTGATACGTACGCTTCATCTTAAGTTCCTCCTGCTGCATTTCGAGTGTCCGCGGGGACGCGGACGCAGATATAGACACGTGAGCTTGAAGATTGTAGGGAAATCAATGTTCAAATGTCAAGAAATCAAAGGTAAAAGGTTGCAAAGAGTACACGGTTCCCCCATAAGCAGAACCGGCATTTGAGGCTGCAGGCAACTTTTCATGAAATTTCATCGAGTTTTCAACAGGTCGTGTTGGAAATGTTGAGAACTTTTCGTCCGTTTTCCAAAGTTTTCAACAGGTTTTGAAAACTTGTCGAAAGATGAGAAACATTGCGCGGTGAGCTACTATTTGTTCAAAACCTTTTGAAAGATTGCGAGCGGCATGTCTGACGACTTCTACACCATGGTCGATTCCGGTGATCCGGCACCCGACAACGAGCACATCACCGGCGTGCGCGAAAAACGCAACGAGAGCGAGCAGGTCACCGCACAAGCACCGAAGGCCATGTATGCAGCGCGCATCGCGGTCTACGATGACATGCTGTCGACGCCGCGTGTCATCGTCATCGAACCGCAAGACGTCCGCACCTACTTGGAAGAGACAACCAACACCGTCTACCAGTGCATGAAAGAGCAGGGAGGACGCATCTCGCTGATGGTTATCCGCGAGATTGTCGAAAACTTTATCCACGCGCATTTTGCAGAGCCCATCATCTCGATCCTGGACGGCGGCGACACCATCCGATTCGCAGACCAGGGGCCGGGGATCGAAGACAAAGAACGCGCCTTCGACTTTGGCGTAACCAGTGCAAACAGCAAAATGAAACGGTATATCCGCGGCACCGGAGCCGGGTTTCCCATGGTACAGGAGTACTTGGAAAACGCCGGCGGCGCCGTCTCCATCGAGGACAACATGGGCAACGGCACCGTCGTGACGGTAAGTCTGAACCCCAAGCGCGTGCAGGAAATCGAGCGTGCCGGCGGGCGCGGGGCAGCCGTGCGACCCGAAACGGAGCAGCCGGCATATCCCATGCCGGGTGCCTTCACGCAGCAACCCGCAACGATGCAGCAGGTGCAACAGCAAATGGCCCCCATGCAGCAGCCTGGCATGGCCCCCATGCAAGAGCCCCAGGCACCCTCGGGCGCGATTCCGCAGAACATACCCGATGTAAAGCCAGCGATGGGCCAGGATGTGGGAACCTTGCAGCAGATGGCGGGTGCATCGACTGCACAGCAGATATCCTATCAACCGAACCCACAAGGGTATCCGGCTCAATACGCGCCGCAAACGGGATATGCACAGGCATACCCCCAGCAATACCCGCTCGGATACCAGCAGCCATACCAACAGATGCCACAGGCGCAGTACAACCCATGGGCCCAGCAGATGCCTCCGCAGCCTTATCAACAGTGGCCGCAAAGTTTTCAACAGCAGCTGCTGCCCATGCAGAGTTCTCAACAACCAGCAGCTCAAATGATGTATCCTAATGCGGCGAATCAATATGCACAGCCGCAGCAAGACGTATTTGTGAGCGAGCGCGGCGAAGCGGCACTGGGCTATCTGGCTCAAAACCAAGAGTGTGGCGCAACCGACCTGGCACGAGCGTTTGGAAACTCAGCGCCCACGTGGTCGCGAACGCTCAACGACTTGGCACAAGCCGGCTTGGTAATCAAACATGGCCAGAAATATCATCTGACCGAAATAGGCAGCGCTCGCGTGCGAGCCCAAAGCTAAGGAACGGGAGAAACAGTGGACGAGGAAGCAAGCATCATCCTGGGAGATGCCATCGCCTTTTGTCAGCGCGACGGCCAAGATGCACGCCTCATCAATATGCTGGGACAATCGCGCGCTGTGAGTTTAACCGAGGACACTCTGACGATTGAGGCCCCTTCACGCTTTGCCATCGCCCAGCTCAAAAAGCATCAGCCGACCATCGAGGCGTACCTAGAAGAGATAGCCTTTGCACCGATTGCGCTCAATATCGTGGCACCGCAAGGCGCCTCGGCAAATACGGCCCCAGACACTCACCCGGCAGCGACCGCCACCGCAGCGGCAACGCCGGCGCCCGGACCTCGACGCGACGATGTTTCCCGTGAAACCATGACACCGCAGCCGGCCGCTTCGGTCGCACCGGCGGTAGAGCCAGCCCCCTCACCCATCCCGACCGCCACGCATATGCCCGTGGCACACGAGGCGACACCCGGCGAGGAATCGGGCATTGCAATCAAAAACACGTTGTCCGCCGACGATTTCCGCCGCATGATGACCCAAATGAATGGCAGGCCACCGGCGAAAAGCGCGAGTTCGTCCGCAACGCCGGCAGCACCTTCGGCGGCGACCCCGGCGGCAGTCGAGAAAAACGCGGACGGGGCACCCCTCGCAGCGAATTCGAAATTCACGTTTGAAAACTTCGTCTTCGGACCGGAGAACAGCCTTGCCTACCGATCGGCGCTCAAATTCGCCATGCTTGCAGACACGCCCGGTACCTGCACGTCGCTGTTCATCTACGGCAAATCGGGTCTGGGCAAGACGCACCTGCTGCTCGCCATCAAAAATGAGCTGGCAGAGAAATCGCCCGAGATCAAGGTGAAGTACGCCAACTCGCAGGCATATCTGGACGACTTGATGACGGAATTCGACCGCCAAAAGAAGAGCAACGCCCCCATTATGCAGGCGTACCACGGCGTCGACGTGCTTATCATCGATGACATCCAGAACATCATTGGCAAGCGTGCAAGCGTGGATTACTTCTTCCAGCTGATGGACGAATTTATCCGTAACAACAAGAAGGTCGTGATCGCCGCCGACCGCGCTCCCAAGGACCTTAATATGGACGAGCGCCTGACCAGCCGCTTTAATGCCGGTCTGCTGTGTCTGGTGGCGGAGCCCAGTTACGAGATGAAGTACAAGATTTTGCAGCGTTATTACGAAAACACGATCGCCGCCGCGCCCGAGGCAGGCAACGACTCACTGCTAGCGGCCTACGGGGGCGACGGCGGACATCTGACCGACGCGCACTTTAAGCACATGGCCGAGGTCTCGGGCACCAACATTCGCGAGCTCGAGAGCTTTTGCGAGCGTTGTGCCGGCGAAGCGGGCGATCGCGAGCGCGAGGGCGGGGAGCTCACCTTTGACGACATCGACGCCATCGCCAACCAGTACTTCGACACATCGGCCAAGAAGATCAATGTGCAGACGGTCCAGTCCGTCATCGAGGAGCAATACGGTGTGACGCACGAGGAACTCATCGGGCCTCGCCGCAACGCCAATATCGCCAAGGCGCGCCATATCGCTATCTACCTGGCGATCGAGATGTGCGAGATGACGACGACGGCCGTGGGCGCCGAGTTTGGCAACCGCAACCACTCGACCGTCAGCACGAGCTATAAAAAGGTTCAGAAGATGATTCAGGAAGACCGGACCGTTACCGAAGACCTCAAGTCGCTGCGCGATAAAATTACACTGCGCTCGTAGGTAAATGGACACACCTGTTGAAAACTTGTCGAAACGGCGGTTATAAGGTGTCAAAAACTCGAGCCGCGGTGATGAAAAGTTTTGCGCAGGTTTTGAACGTGGAAAACACACCCAGTTGCACACAGGTTCCTGTCGATTCTCTTTTTAGGGCTGACCTGCACTTCTAGGAGTAATCAACAGTTTCGTCAGTACTATTACTATTATTAAGATATTTATATCTATAGAAAGGTATTAAAAGATGAAGTTCACCGTCAGCCAGAGCTCGCTTACGCAAGCCATCGGCGTCGTTATGAAAGGCGTCGCTTCGGCATCCACCCTTCCCATTCTGTCGGGCGTGCTCGTTAAGGCACAAGACGGCATCTTGGAATTCCAGACCTCCAACTACACCATCTCGATTCGTCACCGCATTGCGGCTCATGTCGAAGAGGAGGGCGAGATGGTGATTCCCTGCAAGATGCTCTCCAACATCACCAAGACCCTTCCCGATGCCCCGGTCACCTTTGAGCTGTCCGAGCGTCAGGTTTTGATTGGCTGCGAGAAGAGCTCTTTCCGCCTCAACACGCTCGATGCCAACGACTTTCCCGAGTTCCCGGCATACGCCATCGAGAGCGCCGTCGAACTGCCGACCGATATCCTGTCCGAAATGGTAAGTCGCGTATGGCGCGTCACCTCGACTGACAAGGCCCGCCCCATCCTGGGTGGCGTGCACATGAAGGTCGAGAACAACACCGTGCGCCTGGTGGCGACCGACTCCTTCCGTCTGGCCGTGTGTGATACGCAGGTCGAGACCTCGACCCTCGAAGGTTCCTTTGAGCTCAACGTGCCTGCCGACGCCTTCAACGATGCTCTGAGCATCATGGCAAGCCAGGCTACCATCATGATCGGCGCCACCGACACCCAGGTTGTCTTTGAGGCCGGCAACACCACCTACGTGTCGCGCCGCATCGAGGGCGTATATCCCAATTACAAGCAGCTCATCCCCGATTCGTGCGTGACGAGCGTCAAGATCGACGTAGCCGCCTTTAACGCCGCCCTTAAACGTGTGGCCGTTATCGCGAGCGCCAACCCCGCCGTCAAGTTTGAGATTGACGTCGAGAACGGCCAGATGGGCCTGTCCTCCATTTCCAACGACCAGGATCTGGCGCAGGAGACGATCGATGTCGAGGCCGAGGGCGAGTCGGGCACCATCGCCTTCAACTACCACTACATCTTTGGCTGCCTCAATGCCCTGTCCAAGGAGAAGGAGATCACGCTGGAGCTCAAGAGCTATTCGCAGGCTGGCATCTTCAAGTCCTACGACAAGATCAACTACCTGTACCTGGTCATGCCGGTACGCATCTAGCGCTGCCCATGACCATGTTCGCACGCGATCTTTCCGTTGCGCGCTATCGCAGCTTCGACAGTTACCGCCTTGCCCTGAGCGACGATGTGACAGTGCTCGCGGGCCCCAACGCGGCGGGAAAGACCAACCTCATAGAGGCGCTGCAGCTGCTGACGAGTGGCGCCTCGTTTAGGCATCCGACCGCTGCCGAGCTCGTGCACGACGGCGTGGGCCCATGCAAGGTCGAGCTGAGGCTCGAAGGTGATGGGCGCGTGCTGGACATGGGACTGAGCGTGGAAGATAGCAAGCGTTCGTTTAGTCGCAACGGCAAGCGCTGCGCTGCGTCCGGTGTGCGCGGGGTACTGCCGAGCGTTCTGTTTTGCCCGGACCACCTGGATATGGTCAAGCGGGGTGCCAGCGTACGCCGCACCGCACTTGATGACTTTGGCGTTCAGCTGAGTGCGCGCTATGCCGATCTGGCTAGTGCCTACGGGCGCTGCGTGACCCAGCGCAATGCCCTGCTCAAGGAGACCTGGTGCTGCCGCGAGATGCTCGGCGCCTGGAACGAATCTATCGCCCGCGCCGGTTCGGCCCTGCTCGTGCATCGTCTGGCCCTGCTCGACCGGCTGTCGGGCCATGTGCGCGATGCCTATGGCCGCGTGGCATCCGGCGAGCCCGCCGGCGTGTCCTATGTGTCCACGCTTGGCGACCTGCCTCGCACCGAGGAACGCGACGAGCTCAGGGGCTGGGCGTATGAGCACATGCTCTCGGCGCTCGATGAGCGCGCCGACGAGGAGATTCGCCGCGGCGTGACGCTCGTGGGTCCGCATCGCGACGAGATTGAGTTTTCCGTCGCGGGCCGATCGGCCCGTTCATTTGCCAGCCAGGGCCAGCAGCGAACGCTAGTGCTTGCCTGGAAGGTGGCAGAAGTGGCCGTGGCGCGCGATATCCTGGGCACTGCGCCACTGCTGCTCCTGGACGACGTGATGAGCGAGCTCGACGCCGGGCGCCGAGGCGCTTTTCTGCAGCTGATCGGCGATGATATCCAGACGGTCATAACCACCACCAATCTGGGGTATTTTACCGATGACCTGCTTGATCGAGCCAAGGTGGTGAGCATGGGTGAGACGTGCTAATTACGAGCGCGAGAACGGAATGGTTGCCTTTGGCGGCTTTTTGGATGCCGAGCGGCAGCGCATCCTGGCGGCCGCGACACCTGAGCGCCGCGCGCAAATGGAGGCTGCGGAGGAGTCTCGTGCGGTCTATCACGCCTGGAATGCAGTGTGCACGGGCACGCGCGAGGGACGCCATGTGACGGGCCTGCGCTATCTGCCCGAGTCCAACGAACTGCTGGTGTACCTCGATTCGCCCTCATGGACGCAGGAGATGACACTTTTGCGCGAGATTATCCGCGCGCGCATGGAGCGCGCCGGCGCGCACGTCGATGGGCTGGTGTTCAAGACGACCGCCCCCGGCCACACACCGCCCGCTGCAAAAGAGCGCCTGCGTCCGGCCGCGGCCGAGCGTCCGCCGGCTCCGCATGCCGACCTCAGCGATGCCGAGCGTGCCGAGATCGAGCACCAAGTGGCACCCATCGAGGACCAAAAACTGCGCGAGGCCCTCGAGAACGCCATGAGAGCCAGTGCCGAGTGGGCCAAGGGCGTGCAGAGCAAAAAAGAGCCTTAAATCGCATCTGGTGGCCTTGTAGAGCCAAATACCCTCGTCCCCGAGGGTATTTTTTTACGATAAACTAGTAAGGCTGTACACATTTTCTTAACTGAAGGAGGACGTGTGGCAAACGAAAACGATTACGATGGCGGCGAGATTAAGATTCTCGAAGGTCTCGAGGCCGTTCGTAAGCGCCCGGGCATGTACATTGGCTCGACGAGCGCCAGCGGTCTTCATCACCTGGTGTGGGAGATCGTTGACAACTCCGTCGACGAGGCCATGGCCGGTTTCTGCACCGAGATTCAGGTGACGGTCCACGCCGACAACTCCATCACGGTCGTCGACAACGGGCGCGGCATCCCCGTCGACGAGCATCCTATCAAAAAGATCCCGACGCTCGAGGTCGTCATGACGATCCTGCACGCCGGCGGTAAGTTCGATAACTCGGCCTACAAGGTCTCGGGCGGACTGCACGGCGTGGGCATCTCCGTTGTCAACGCCCTGTCCAAGCGTGTGGTCGTGCAGGTATGCCGCGATGGCAACATCTACGAGATGGAGTTTTCGCGCGGCAAGACCGTCAAGAAGATGGAGGTCGTGGGCACTTCGGAGACGACGGGCACCACTGTCAGCTTCTGGCCCGACGACGAGATCTTCGAGACCTGCATCTACGATTTCGACACGCTGCACAACCGTCTGCAGGAGACGGCATTCCTCAACAAGAACCTCAAGATCGTGCTGACCGACGAGCGCGAGGCTACTCCCCGCGTGGAGGAGTTTTGCTACGAGGGCGGCATCATCGACTTCGTCAAGTTCCTCAACGACGGCAAGGACGTCCCCGAGGCCTTTAAGGAGCCCATCTACATCGAGGGCAAATCGGATCCGGACGCGCCTGTGACCAAAATGGGCGAGGTCGAGGTATCCCTGCAGTGGAATAGCGGCTACGGCGAGAACGTCATGTCGTTTGCCAACGACATCTACACCCCCGAGGGCGGTATGCACCTCGAGGGTTTCCGTACCGCCCTCACCCGCGTGATCAACGATTACGCCCGCAAGCAGAATCTGCTCAAGGAGAAGGACGCCAATCTGACCGGCGACGACGTGCGCGAGGGCCTTTCGGCCGTTATCTCGGTCAAGCTGCCCGACCCGCAGTTCGAGGGGCAGACCAAGGCTAAGCTCGGCAGCTCCTACATGCGCGCGTTGACGCTCAAGATCGTGACCGACGGTCTGGCCGATTACCTCGAAGAGCATCCCAAGCCCGCCCGCGAGATCGTCAAGAAGGCCCAGCAGGCCTGCAAGGCACGCAACGCCGCCCGCAAGGCACGCGAGGCGACCCGCCGCAAGAGCCTGCTCGAGACGGCGTCGCTGCCCGGCAAGCTCGCCGACTGTTCGGTGCGCGATGCCGAGCTGACCGAGCTCTTCATCGTAGAGGGCGACTCGGCAGGCGGTTCGGCCAAGGACGGCCGTCGCCGAGACATCCAGGCGATTCTGCCCCTGCGCGGCAAGATTTTGAACGTCGAGCGCGTGGGCGACCATCGCGCGTTTTCGAGTGACACCATCCAGTCGCTGATCACCGCGATTGGCTGCGGCGTCACGACGAGTGCCGGTGACGGCGGCGACTTCGACATCACCAAGGCGCGCTACCACAAGATCATCATCATGACCGATGCAGACGTCGACGGTGCGCACATTCGCATCCTGCTGCTGACGTTCTTCTACAAGTACATGCGTCCGCTGATCGATGCCGGCTATGTCTACGTTGCCTGCCCGCCCATCTTTGGCATTAAGGTACGCAACAAGATTCACTACGTGTATCCCAACGGCCGCCAGCCCGAAGACGAGATCCTGCGCGATACCATCCAGAGCCTGGGGCTGAACCCCGACGACAACGACGAGGACGGCAAGGCCAAGGACGGCAAGATCACCAAGAAGCGCAAGGGCTATACCGTCCAGCGCTACAAGGGCCTGGGTGAGATGGATCCCAAGCAGCTTGCCTCGACGACGATGGATCCCAAGACCCGCATTCTGCAGCGCGTGTCGATCGAGGACGCCGTGGTGGCGGACCGCGCCGTGCGCGAGCTGATGGGCTCCGAAGTTGGCTACCGTCGCGAGTACATCGAGAAACATGCGCATGACGCGCGTTTCCTTGACGCTTAAGAGGAGGTAACGTGGCAGACGATATCAACAATAACGAGGGTATGGACGAGGCCGGCGACGCCGGTATGCCCGATGATCTGAAGCGCCTGCTCGCCCGCGCTGAGCAGGGCGAGGACGGCGACCCCGATGCCTACAACCCCGATGCCGACGAGGACGAGGACGAGGATGACGACGGCGAGCTCGAGGAGAGCTTTGGCGAAGTCGATCGCGGCGCCTCCGCAGGCGAGGATATCAACGGCGGCCAGCTCCAGATTTCGGAGTTCGGCCGCGAGATGAAGCAGTCGTTCATCGAGTACTCGATGTCGGTCATTACGGCGCGCGCCCTGCCGGACGTGCGCGATGGCTTAAAGCCGGTGCACCGCCGCATCCTGTACGCCATGAACGAGAGCGGCATCTACCCCAACCGCCCGCACAAGAAGTCGGCCTGGACGGTCGGCGAAGTTATCGGTAAGTACCACCCGCACGGTGACTCCGCGGTCTATGAGGCCATGGTCCGTCTGGCACAGTGGTTCTCCATGCGCACGCCGCTCATCGACGGTCACGGCAACTTCGGCAACATCGACGGCGACGGCGCCGCCGCCATGCGTTACACCGAGAGCCGCCTGGCCAAACCCGCCATGGAGCTCCTGCGCGACCTGCAGAAGGATACCGTCGACTGGCAGCCCAACTACGACGAATCGCTCGCCGAGCCCGTGGCACTGCCTGCACGCTTCCCCAACCTGCTGGTCAACGGCAGCCAGGGCATCGCCGTCGGCATGGCCACCAATATCGCCCCGCACAACCTCACCGAGGCGATCGAAGCCACCTGCTACCTGATCGACAATCCCGATGCCACCGTCGACGAGCTTATGCAGATCATGCCTGGTCCGGACTTCCCCACCGGCGCCATCATCATGGGCAGTGCCGGCATTAAACAGAGCTACGAGACCGGCCGCGGCTCCATCACCGTGCGCGCCAAGGCCCATGTGGAGTCCACCAAGACCGGCCGTAGCCGCCTGGTCTTTACCGAGATTCCCTACATGGTCAACAAGGGCGCCCTGCAGGAGAAGATCGCCCAGCTCGTCAACGACAAGCGCATCGAAGGCATCTCGGACATGCGCGACGAGTCCAACCAGAAGGGCATCCGCCTGGTCATTGAGCTTAAGAAGGGCGTTATTCCGCAGGTCGTGCTCAACAACCTGTACAAGTACACCTCGCTGCAGACGACCTTTGGCGCCAACAACCTGGCGCTCGTCAACGGCGTGCCCAAATGCCTGAGCCTGCGCGAGATGCTGCAGCACTACATCGACCACCAGGTCGACGTCGTCACTCGCCGCACCCGCTATGACCTTAAGAAGGCCCAGGCCCGCGCGCATATCCTCGAGGGCTACCTGATGGCCCTCGACCATATCGACGAGGTCATCAGCATCATCCGCTCCTCGCAGACCGACTCCGAGGCCAGCAGCCGCCTGATCGAGCGCTTTGGCTTTACGCCCGAACAGACCACGGCCATCCTGGAGATGAAGCTGCGTCGCCTGACTGGCCTGGAGCGCGACAAGATTCAGGAAGAGCTGGACGGCTTGCGCCGCGCCATCGCCTACTACGAGGATCTGCTGGCGCATGAGGAGAAGATTCTGGGCGTCATCAAGGAAGAGATGCGCGAGATCTCCAAGAAGTTTGGCGACAAGCGACGCACCGAGATCAGCCAGGTCGAGAAGGACCTGGATGTGGAGGACCTCATCGCCGACGAGGACATGGTCGTGACCATCACCCACACCGGCTACGTGAAGCGTATTCCGGTTGCCGCCTACCGCGCCCAGAAGCGCGGCGGCAAGGGCGTGTCGGGTGTCAACCTCAAAGAGGACGATGTCATCGACGAGATGTTCATCGCGTCCACGCACGAGTACGTGCTGTTCTTCTCGAGCAAGGGCAAAGTTTATCGCCTGAAGGTGCACGAGCTGCCGGTGGGCACGCGCCAGGCACGCGGCACCGCGATCGTCAACCTGCTGCCTTTCGAGGAGGGCGAGAAGATCGCGAGCGTCATCAGCTGCCGCGAGTTCCCCGCCGACGAGTATCTGATGTTTGCCACCAAGAGCGGCATGGTCAAGAAGACCGTGATGAGCGCCTACGACCGTAGCCGCCGCGACGGCCTGATCGCCATCAACCTGAGGGATGACGACGCGCTGCTCGCTGTGCGTCGCGTGCGCGAGGGTGACAAGATTATCATGGCAACCACCGCGGGCAAGGCGATTATGTTCCCCGAGGACCAGGTGCGCGCCACCGGCCGCGATACCAGTGGTGTCCGCGGCATTGGCATGAAGGACGGCGTGAGCGTTCTGGGCATGGAGGTTACCAACGGCAACGGTGACCTGTTCGTCATTACCGAGCGCGGCTACGGCAAGCGCACGCCGGTCGCGGACTACCCGGAGCAGAATCGCGGCGGCCAGGGCGTCTACACCATCCAAATGACCGAGCGTAAGGGCAACCTTGCGGCCATGAAGACGGTGGGCCCGCAGCATGAGCTGTTCATCGTAACGGAGGGCGCGACGGTCATTCGCGTCAAGACCGACGAGATCAGCCAAACCGGTCGCGCCACCCAGGGCGTCAAGATGATGACCGTCGACGACAACGACCGCGTATGCGCCGTAGCCCGCATGACAGCCGCCAAAGAAAAGCCCGAAGGCGAAGGCGCAGAGGATGCAGCCGCAACTAGCACCGAGGAAGCCCCCGTCGACCTGGGCGACGGCAACGACATACCAGAGGATCTCCTCGACGAGTAAGAGGAACGAGCTGGTAAAAAATACCAGACCCCTTATATCGGCGGTCGGCGCACTGCGCGCCGACCGCTTTTTTGAAAATCTTGGAACCCCGTATCGGCCCTAGCTGCCCGGCGGCATGCGAAGTCGATCGCGAGTTCCGCACGAGCCGGAGAGCACTTAATGTGCTCTCCGTGCGAGCAGGACTGTCCGAGCAGGCGACTTCGCATGCCGCCGGGCAGCTAGGGCCGACACCCTCCAAAGATTTTCAAAAAAGTTGTTGACGCGCGCGTAACGACTCGTCTAATATATCCCTTGCGCGATGGACCTGTAGCTCAGTTGGTTAGAGCGTCCGGCTGATAACCGGGAGGTCACAAGTTCGAATCTTGTCAGGTCCACCACTTTCTTTCGCAATAAACACCCCAGCGAGAGCCGAGTCGCCGCTGGGGTGTTTATTACTTTCTCCGTGGGGGTTTAGCTCAGCTGGGAGAGCGCGGGCTTTGCAAGCCTGAGGTCAGGGGTTCGATCCCCCTAACCTCCACCATGATGGACCTGTAGCTCAGTTGGTTAGAGCGTCCGGCTGATAACCGGGAGGTCACAAGTTCGAATCTTGTCAGGTCCACCACTTTCTTTCGCAATAAACACCCCAGCGAGAGCCGAGTCGCCGCTGGGGTGTTTATTACTTTCTCCGTGGGGGTTTAGCTCAGCTGGGAGAGCGCGGGCTTTGCAAGCCTGAGGTCAGGGGTTCGATCCCCCTAACCTCCACCATGATGGACCTGTAGCTCAGTTGGTTAGAGCGTCCGGCTGATAACCGGGAGGTCACAAGTTCGAATCTTGTCAGGTCCACCACTTTCTTTCGCAATAAACACCCCAGCGAGAGCCGAGTCGCCGCTGGGGTGTTTATTACTTTCTCCGTGGGGGTTTAGCTCAGCTGGGAGAGCGCGGGCTTTGCAAGCCTGAGGTCAGGGGTTCGATCCCCCTAACCTCCACCATGATGGACCTGTAGCTCAGTTGGTTAGAGCGTCCGGCTGATAACCGGGAGGTCACAAGTTCGAATCTTGTCAGGTCCACCATCAAAAC
>CAVCHM010000035.1:0-23238 GCA_963602135.1 bacterium
AGCGTCCTAGTGTTCGCTTCTAATAAAGAAGGCCAAGATTCGGGACGCAGTTCAAATGACCAGCCGGGTACTCATTGGGGACAGACTTAAATGATCAGCTTTACCTAAGTGCCGACAGGTTGCCCAAAGACTGGCCATTTAAGTCTGTCCCCAATGACTGGGTCGGTGCCCTTTGTGCGGAGGTTGCTTTGATGCTTTATACTGGTGCGGTTAGACATCCATCCTGCAACCGAGGAGATTTCCATGGCATCAGACGTTCGCGTCCGCTTTGCACCCTCACCGACGGGCAAGCTGCACATCGGCGGCGCCCGCACCGCTATCTATAACTGGGCTTTCGCCCGTGCTAACGGCGGCACGTTCATCCTGCGCATCGACGACACCGATCCCACCCGCTCCACCGACGAGAACACGCAGATCATCCTGCGTGCCATGCGTTGGCTGGGCCTGGACTGGGACGAGGGTCCCGAGGTAGGCGGCGACTTTGGCCCCTACGCCCAGACCGAGCGCCTGGACCTGTACAAGCAGGCCGCCCAGAAACTTTGGGACGAGGGCAAGGCCTATCCCTGCTTCTGCACCAAGGAGCAGCTCGACGCCGACCGCAAGGCCGCGCAGGAGCGCAAGGACCCCTTCCAGGGCTATCAGCGTCGTTGCCGCGATCTTGATCCCGAGGAGGCCCGCCGCCGCATCGAGGCCGGCGAGTCCTACGTCCTGCGCATCAAGGTGCCCGAGGACCGCGGCGACGTCGTCATCCACGACGCCGTTCACGGCGAGGTGACCTTCGACGCCAAGGAGCTCGACGACTTTGTCATCTTCCGCTCCGATGGCACGCCCACGTACAACTTCGCGACCGTCGTCGACGACGCCATGATGAAGATCACCCATGTCATCCGCGGCGACGACCACCTGTCCAACACCCCGCGCCAGGTCATGGTCTACGAGGCCCTCGGCGCGCCCGTGCCCACGTTCGCCCACATCTCCATGATCCTGGGCGCCGACGGTAAGAAGCTCTCCAAGCGCCACGGCGCAACTTCGGTGGAGGAGTACCGCGACGCCGGCTACCTTTCCGACGCCTTCGTCAACTACCTGGCGCTGCTCGGCTGGTCGCTCGACGGCGAGACCACGATCATCCCGCGCGATGTTCTTGCTAGCAAGTTCTCGCTCGACCGCATCTCCAAGAACCCGGCGACCTTCGACCCCAAGAAGCTCGACTGGGTCAATGCCGAGTACATCAACGGCATGTCCGATGCCCAGTTTGCCGACGAGATCATGGTCCCCGAGCTGCACGAGGCGGGTCTCATCGAGGGCAACGTCGAGTACGGCGAGGACTGGATCGACGCGCTTGCCGCCATCGTCAAGCCGCGCACCAAGATGCCGGCCGACGCCGTGACCGTCGCCGCTCCCATCTTCGCTACGGCCGAGACGCTCGAGTATGACGAGAAATCCGTCAACAAGGGCCTGGCTAAGGAAGGCATGGGCGCCATTCTGGATGCCGCCAAGGCCGCGCTCGAGGGCCTGGACAAGTGGACTGCCGAGGCCATTGACGCCGCGCTTGAGCCGCTGCCCGAGCAGATGGACCTTAAGAAGCGCGTGGTGTTCCAGGCCGTGCGCGTCGCCGTCTGCGGCAACATGGTGAGCCCTCCGCTGGGCGAGACCATGGCGCTCGTCGGCCGCGACGACTGCCTGGCGCGCATCGACCGCGCCCGCACGATGGCGCTGTAGTAGACGCGCAAACGCATGTATCCGAGCCCCGTTCCCTCGAGCGGGGCTCTTGTTTCTGTACCGATGAGTGGGTTGCTGGGACAAAATAATCAGTAGTGTTTGTCCCATGTTCGAGTGACGCAACGAGCTCGACACTCGTATCGGCCATGGGACAAACTCTACTGATTATTTTGTCCCACCCCTTTCAGGTCCGTTCGTTAGAGGTGGTGTATGGCTCAACAACTGTCGCTGTTTGGTTCGCCGGAACCGGAGGAGACTCCGGTGAAGCCTAAGCCTGCACCTGAGCCCATCGCCGCCTACGCGAGCGTTGTCCTTGACATTCCCACCCGCGCGCTGTCCGAGCCGTTTGCTTACGGCATTGCGCAGTCCCTTGCTAATGAGGCCCGGATCGGGTCTACGGTCCTGGTCCACTTTGGTAACCGTGCCGCCGCGGGCTATATCGTCGACATTGCGCCTGAGCTGGGCGACCTGCAGGGCAACAACGCCCTCGACCCTGCGCGCATCAAGCCCATCGAGGTCTTCCTCAGCAAGCCGCTCTTTACCGCCGATGCTGCCCGTATTGCACGCTGGATGAGCCGCGAGTATGTCGCGACGCTTTCCGAGTGCCTGCGCCTGTTTTTGCCCCCGGGCGGCAGCCCACGTGTAGTCAAGGGCGACGACGGCGTGTGGACGGTTGAACGTCCAGCCGTCAAGCCCATCCAAAACCGTTGGGTGATGCTTACGCCCGAAGGCTTTGATTACACGCCGCCCAAGACCGCGGTCCGTCAGCGCCAGCTCATCGAGGCGCTCCAGTGTGGTCCTGTCACGACGCGCGACCTCAACCTGCTCTACAACAGTATGTCGGCGACCATCAAGGCGCTCGAAAAGCGCGGCGTCGTGGTGGTGGAGGAGCGCCGCGCCTGGCGTGGCTGCAGCGAGCAGACCACGCTGTCCTCGGCAAGCGGCAAAGCGCCGGTCTCCCTTACCAACGGCCAGCAACGGGCACTCGCGCAGATTGAGCGCGCCCGCCTTGACGCCCATGGCGACGTGGTCCTGGTCGACGGCGTCACCGGCTCCGGCAAAACCGAGGTTTACCTCTCCGCCATCGAGCGCGTGCTCGCGGCAGGCCGCTCTGCCTGCGTGCTCGTGCCCGAGATCTCGCTGACGGCCCAGACCGTCGGCCGCTTCCGCTCGCGCTTTGGCGAGACGGTCGCGGTCTTCCACTCGCGCCTTTCGGCCGGCGAGCGCCTGGACCAGTGGGACATGGTTGCCAGTGGTGCTGCCCGCGTTGTCGTCGGCGCGCGTTCGGCGCTCTTTTGCCCGCTCAGCGACCTGGGTCTCATCATCATCGACGAGGAACACGAGACCAGTTACAAGCAGGGCTCCAGCCCGCGCTACCATGCGCGCGAGGTTGCGGCCGAGATGGCGCGCCGCTATCGCTGCCCACTTGTGCTGGGCTCGGCCACGCCTTCTGCCGAGGCCCTCGACCGCTGCCGCCGCGGTACATACAACGGTGCTACCTGGACGCGTGTCGAGATGCCCGAGCGCCCGGGACTCGCCGTGCTGCCTACGGTCCGCATTGCCGACCTGCGCCGTGAGTTTTCACACGGCAGCCGCTCCATGTTCTCAAAACCCTTGATGGAGGGCTTGGAGCGTGTGGTCGAGCGTCGCGAGAAGGCCGTGCTGCTGCATAACCGCCGTGGCTTTGCGCCGTTCCTGATGTGTCGCGAGTGCGGCTGCGTTCCCACCTGCAACCACTGCTCCACAGCGCTTACGTATCACGAGCGCACGCACACGCTGCAATGTCACACATGCGGATCCTCCTGGCGCGTGCAGCCGTATCCCGCGCCCACGAGTCGTTGCCCCAAGTGCGGCAGCCGCTACCTGGCAAAAATGGGGCTGGGCACGCAGCAGATCGAGGACGCACTGCACCAGATGCTGCCCGAGGACGTCGCCATCATCCGCATGGATGCCGATTCCACGCGCGGCAAGGATTCGCACAAAAAGCTGCTCGAGCAGTTCGATGCGGCCGATTGCGCCGTGTTGCTGGGCACCCAAATGATCGCAAAGGGTCTCGATTTTCCCGAGGTCACGCTCGTGGGCGTGGTCAATGCCGACTTCGCCCTTAAGCTGCCCGATTTTCGCGCAGGGGAGCGCGCCTACGATCTGCTGGAGCAGGTCGCGGGCCGTGCCGGTCGCGGCGATCGTCCCGGCGAGGTCATCATCCAGACCTACCTGCCCGAGGATCCGGTCATTCGTGCCGTCGCTGAGCACGACCGTTCGATCTTTACCGACTACGATCTGGACCAGCGCCGCGACGCGCTGTACCCGCCGTTTGTTCGCCTGGTCAACATCTTGGTGTGGTCGGCGAACCGAGACGACGCGCAGGACTACATTGGGCGCATCGCTAAGCTCCTCAAGCGTCGCTGGCATGCCGCCGCGCCCGATTTTTTGCGGGCAGGGAGTGCCGTGCCGCAGGTGCTGGGCCCGGCTTCGTGTGTAATCGAGAGAGCCAAGGACCGTTACCGCTTCCATCTGCTTGTGAAGTCGCCCGTGGGGTACCATGTCTCTGATGATATCGACGCCTGCCTCAAAGAGGTGGGCTCTGTGCGCGGCGTGAGCGTGAGCGTTGACGTCGACGCCTATGATTTGATGTAACAACCCGAAAGGATGGCCATGGAAGCCAACGGAATCGTACTGTCGCCTGACCCGCGCCTGCGTCAGGAGTGTGCCGTCATCGAGGAGATCACCCCGGCGATCGAGGCGCTTGCCGAGAAGATGAAGAAGATGATGTTCGACAACGGCGGCTGCGGCCTGGCTGCTCCGCAGATCGGCGAGCTCATTCAGCTCGTCACCATCGACTGCGACTACAGCGACAAGAACGACTACGACCCGTACGTGCTCATCAACCCTGTCATTGTTGAGCAGAGCGACCATCTGGTGCCGTTTAGCGAGGGCTGCCTTTCCATCCCGGGCATTAGCTGCGAGATCGAGCGTCCCGACCATGTCGTCGTCGAGGCGTACGACTTGGACGCAAACCTGATTCGCTATGAGGCTTCGGGCGACCTGTTCTGCGTGTGCCTGCAGCACGAGATCGATCACCTGCACGGCAACACCATGTTCGAGCGACTGAAGCCGATGCAGAGGATCAAGGCCGTCAAGGAGTACCAGGACGCCCTGGCCCGCGGCGCTCGACCGGGCGAGACGGAGTAGGTCTCACCGTTCCCGGTGCTGAGTGCCCACATATCATCCCGTGCTCAAACATTCTCGCTTTGCTGCGAAACTGCGCGCGGGACGATATGTGGGCACTCAGCACCGGGGACTGCGTTGTTCTGGCTCGGTTCGCCCGGGTGCCGCCGGGCCAGGGATGGGCGTCTTCGCTGATGGGTGCTTTGCTGAATGAGCTGCATTTATTGCGGCTCTTTCTTTGGTTTTGGGTATATTTGTTCTAGTTGAAATGTTATTGCGGATGGGCTGGTGATTTGGCTTTCCGCTGTTCTTTGTAGCCGTCTCGGCTTTGGTTGAGGGGAGACGTTCTTTATGCGTATTGTGTTTATGGGTACGCCTGATTTTGCTGTGCCTTCGCTTACTTCGCTTGTTGCGGCCGGTAATGAGGTTGCGCTCGTAATTTCTCGTCCCGATGCTGTTCGTGGGCGTGGTAAGAAGCTTGAGCCGTCTCCTGTTAAGGCTAAGGCGCTCGAGCTTGGTCTGCCTGTTGTTGAGGCTAATCGTATGACGCCTGAGGTTGTTGAGGTGCTCCAGGCTGCCCAGGCTGATATTTTCTGTGTGGCTGCTTATGGCTGTATTTTGCCCGATGAGGTGCTGCATATGGCGCCGCTTGGTATTGTGAATGTTCATGCTTCGCTGCTGCCTCGTTGGCGTGGGGCTGCTCCTATCCAGCGTGCCATTCTTGCTGGTGATGAGATTGCTGGCGTTTCTATTATGCGCATTAGGCATGGCGTGGATACCGGCGCCTATTGTGCGCAGGCCTCGACCTCGGTTGCCGGTAAGCATGCCGAGGCGCTGACTATGGAGCTCGCTGAGCTCGGCGGCAAACTGCTTGCCGATACGCTTCCTTCTCTTGCCGATGGCACCGCCGTGTGGATCGAACAGGATGAGGCGCTCGTTACCCATGCTGCCAAGATTTCTAAGCAGGAGATGCGCTTGGATCCGCAAATGGCGGCGCTTGATTGCGCGCGTCATGTGCTGGCCTCTTCCGATACCGCGCCTGCTCGTTGCGTTATTGCCGGCAAGACCGTGCGCGTGCTCGATGCTGCGCCGGCTGATGTGTCGCTTGGTGAGGGGCTCGTCGCCGTTCAGGCCAAGCGTGTTTACCTGGGCCTTTTCGATGGCTCGGTCGAGTTGCTCGAGGTTAAGCCTGATGGCAAGCGTGCTATGACTGCTTCTGCTTGGGCTGCTGGCTTGCAGGGTGCCGATCTTTCGTGGGGTGTATTGTCATGAGCAAGCTGTCTCCCGCGCGCAAGCTTGCGCTCGATGTACTGATGGAGGCCGATCGTCGCGGCATGTATGCGCGCGACGTGCTGTCCTCTCGCGCATCGGCCAAGGCTATTGACCAGCGCGATTCCGCTTTTGCCGCCCGCTTGGCGCTGGGCGTGGCCGCCACGCAGGGTATTTTGGACGAGCTGCTCGATCAGTTTCTCGATAAACCCAAAAAGGTTGCGCCGCGCGTTCGCATGGCGCTTCGTATCTCGGCCTTCGAGATGCTCTACCTGCATACGCCGGGCCGCGTTGCCGTGAGCCAGGGTGTTGAGCTGGTGCGCAGTGGTGCTAAATCGGCCGCCGGTTTGGCGAATGCCGTACTGCATAAGGTTGCGGACAACGTTGAGGACTTTGCCGCTGCGGCGGATGCCGATGAGTCCGAGCGTCGTTTGGTTCGTCTGTCGCGCCTGATGGGTCTTCCTCGCTGGCTGTGCGCTCGCATTATGGCGTCGTTTGACACGCCAGAGGGTGCGCTTAACTTTGCCGGCAATCTGGCCCCCGCGCCGCTGGCCCTGCATGAGAACGCCTTTGCGTCCAAGCCCGATCCGTATATCTCGCAGCTTGTGGCGCCCGTGTTCCCGGGTTGCCATGCCCCGGTTGATGCCCAGGTTACCGTTGCTTCGGGTGCGTTTGAACGTGCTGCCGCGGTGGCATCTGATCTCAACGCGCAACTTATCGCCACAGCTGCCACGCGCCCTGGTAGCTGCCTTGAGATTGGTGCCGGTCGTGGCACCAAGACCTATGTGATGATGTGCCAGGCCAAGCGTGCGGGCTATGAGCGTCAGCATACGGCGCTCGATCTGCATGATCGCAAGTGCGATCTGAATCTCGCTCGCCTGCATAAGGCTGGTATTCAGGGCGTTCGTACGGTTTCGGGTGATGCTTGCGAGCTTGATGAGGTGCTCACATCGTTTGATGCCATGCTTGGCGAGCCGGTTAAGTTCGACACGGTCTTTATCGATGCGCCGTGCTCTGGCACCGGCACCATGCGCCGTCATCCCGAGATCCCGTGGCGCCTTACCGAAAAGGATGTGACGGTTGAGCTGCCCAAGCTGCAGCTGACGATGCTCAAAGAGGCTGCTGTGCGCGTGGCTGCCGGCGGCGAGCTCATCTATGCGACGTGCTCGGTCTTCGACGAGGAGAACACGCAGGTGGTGGACGCTTTCCTGAGCTCTCCCGAGGGTGCCGGCTTTAACGTGGCACCGCTTTCCGAGGCGCAGATTCTGCAACTCCCCGAGTTCGATCAGGCCAAGAAGCTCGTTTCCGTACGCCAAAACTCTCGAGGCCTTTTCCAAAGCGTGCCGGTAAACGCCGACTCCTACGACGGTCACTTCTGCGCCAGATTGGTTCGCAAATAATTACTAAGTTGCGGTGAAATAGGGATTGAATATCGGCTTCTAACCGCCAAACAGTCCTTATTTCACCGCAACTCATAAGGAAACCTGGCAGATAATTAGCTACCCATAGCGCAAAGAAATAGCCCCGCGATCGGTGTGTCGGTCGCGGGGCGGCTTAGTTTCTAGTGGTTGTGTGGGCAGTTGGCGCAGCAGCCGTTGGTGGCGCTGGTGCTGGAGCCGCCGCTTCGCTGGTCGGTGTTGTAGAAGCCGCTGCCCTCAAACTTAATGCCGCTGGCCGAGAACGTCTTGGCGGCCGGAGCGCCGCAGTTGGGGCACACGACCTCGGGGGTCTCGGACATGGGATGCTCAACCTCAAACACGTTGCCGCAGCTCGTGCACTTGTAATCGTAGCGCGCCATAATACTTCCTTTTCAGCACAAAGCGGGCAGATTACTCTGCCCGCAAAAATTCAAACGTCTGTAACTGTACCCTATATCGGGCGTTTTATCACGCTTCGTCCCAGAATCTATGCGTGTTGCGCAGGAGCTGTGCGGTTTTGCCCTCAGCGGCCGCAACGTCGGCCTCGTCAGCCTGCCAGGTCCAGTTGCCCGTGGCCACGCCCGGTACGTTCATGCGCGCGTCGTCGCCCAGCCCCAGGACATCCTGCAGCGGCATCATCACCAGGGGAGCGTCGCTTGTCAGCGCGTCGCTCATCAGCTTGGCTGCCACCTCAACACCGCTCGGCTCGTCGCCGCCCGCAAAGGAGCGCGTGCACCAACCGGCGAGCGTCGACGTGTCGTGAGTCGATGTGTACAGGATCTTGCCGGGCGTAGGGTGCACGCCGCAACGAACGTCGTAATCGCTAAACTCCAGTACGTCCATACCGGGGAAGCCGCAAGTCGAAGCCATGGCGCGAACGCCGGGCGTCAGGTAGCCCAGGTCCTCCGCGATAAAGTTGAGCGGCCCCAGCTCGTCGTAGGCGGTCTGGAACAGGTCTTTGCCCGGACCTGCCAGCCAACGTCCGTCGGCGCAGGCCTTGCCCGCGGGAATGCTAAAGTAGCTGTGGAAGCCTAGGAAGTGGTCCAGGCGTACGCGGTCGTACAGCGAGAACGCACGACGCAGACGGTCCATCCACCAACGGTAGCCGTTCTCCTTCATGTGGTCCCAGCGGAAGGTCGGGTTGCCCCATACCTGTCCCTCGGGCGCAAAGTTGTCGGGCGGCGCACCGGAAATCTCAATCGCCTTGCCGGTATCGGACAGCCAGAAGTTCTCGGGTTCGCTCCATGCATCAGCCGAATCGTCCGAGACGTACATCGGAATGTCGCCGATAACCTCGATTCCTTTCTTGTGCGCGTAGTTCATGAGCTCGCACCAAGCCAGGTCAAAGCGATACTGCATGTACGCCTGCAGCTCGGCCTCGTCGTGGAAGCGCTTGTCGTCGATCAGGTGCTCGTTGTAGCGCGCGACATCGGCCGGCCAATCGTGGCGCGACTCGCCCTCAAAGTACTTCTTAACGGCCATGTAGACGCAGTACTTCTCGAGCCAGTCGGCGTTGCGGTGCTTAAACGCCGTGTAGAGCGGGTCGGCATCCTCGCCGCCGTGGGCCTTCCAGGTCTTAAAGTCAGCCGCCAGCTCTTCATGGCTTTCGGGCAGCAGGTCAATGTTGCCCGCAAAGGCCGAAGGACCAGCGTAAGGGGAGCGGAAGAAGTCCGTCGGGTTGACGGGCAGGACCTGCCAGTAGCGCATGCCCATGGCGGCCAGGTGGTCGATAAAGCGACGCGTGGGCGCGCCAATCGTGCCGGGCTTGCCGTCGTCGGTCGGCACCGAGGTGATGTGGCACACGACGCCCGCACCGTGATCGAGCGGCTCCTGCAGGCGCTGCTCGGCGTGGTGATAGATGATCGACGAACCCAGCGGATACAGGTCGAGCGTGACCGTGCCGTTGTGGATCACGCACTCGTTACCGCTAATGACGTCGCTTGCACATTCGCCGAGCGCCGGAATCGTCACGCGATGCGAATTGCGCAGGCTGCGGTTGATGATGATGGTCGCGGATTCGCCGTCTTTGCCCGTGCGGTTGTAGGCCAGCACCTCGTCATTGAGCGCGAAGGCCTTGATCTCGCCGTCGATCATAAACGGCAGCGCGCGGCGCACGGCCGAGGCATTCTTGACGATAGCCAGCGTGTCAAAGTCGTGCAGGTCCTCCTTTTTGGGCAGGGTGCGACGGTTGCCCGGATCGGTGAGACCCTCCAGGCCGTACTCGTCGCCATAGTAGATCGAAGGCACGCCGGGGAAGGTCATCTGCATGAGCGTCGCGAGCCAAAAGCGGCTCTTGGCCAGGCCCATTGCGCCTTCGTCCAAGCGCCATTTGCTTCGCTCGCTCTCGGGCAGCTGCGACTCGTCGGGGCCACCGCCAAGAACAGAGATGATGCGTGGACGGTCGTGGCTCGAGAGCAGATTGAGCGCGCATGACAATGCCTCGCTCGGGTAGTTCTCGCGCAGGGTCTCGATATCCTCAGCTGCCTCGTAGGCGTTCTTGTAGCCCATCAAAAAGCCGATGACCATGTCGCGGAAGGGATAATCCATAGCGGAGTCGAGCTCGGAGCCCTGCAGGTAGCGGCGCAGGTGACCGTAGCTAATCTTGTTGGAGGCGTCCTCCCAGACCTCGCCGAGCAGCAGCGCGTCGGGCTTTTCGGCGAGTACTGCCTTCTTGATCTCGGCCAGGAAGTCGTCAGAAAGCTCGTCAGCGACGTCCAGACGCCAGCCGTGAGCACCGGCGCGCAGCCATTTGCGAATCACGCCGTCCTCGCCCAGGAGCCTATCACGCACCAGCTCGGAGTTCTCGTTGATGGCGGGCATATTTCCCACGCCCCACCAGCAATCGTACGAGCCGTCCTCGTGGAAGGTAAACGCGTCGCGCCACGGCGAATCCTCGCTCTGCCAGGCGCCTACGCCGGGGTAGTTGCCGTAGCGATTGAAGTAGATCGAGTCGTCGCCCGTGTGGTTGAAGACGCCGTCCAGGATGATGGAAATGCCCAGCTTTTCGGCTGCCTGGCACAGCTCGGTAAAGTCCTGCTCGGTGCCCAGGATCGGGTCGATCTTAGTGTAGTCGGCCGTGTCGTAGCGGTGGTTGCTCGCGGCCGCAAAGATGGGGTTGAGGTAGATGGCCGTAAAACCCAGCTCGGCAATGCGGGGCAGGTCTTCCTGGATGCCCTTGAGCGAGCCGCCGTAGAAGTCCCAAGTCTTGATGGAGCCGTCCTCGGCGCGCTCGTACACGGGCGGCTCGTTCCAGTCCTCGACCATGCGGCGCTGAATGCCCTTGCGCGGTTTTTCGACTTCGGCCAGTGTGCGCTCGCGCCAATGCTCGTCGCGTGCGTAGCGGTCGGGGAAGATCTGGTAGACCATACCGCGCTCGTACCACTCGGGACGAACTTCGCGATGCTTGTAGACGGTAATCTGGAAGGACGGCACCTCGGCGTAGTCGTAGGTTACGCCCTCGCCGCCGGTGCGGCCCTGCGGTGCGCCCAAGCGGACCTCGGGCTGGCCCTCGATATTGCATATAAAGCTGTACCAGATAAGACAGGGCTCGGCACATTTGAGTTCGCCGGTAAAGATACCGTCCCCCTCGTGCTCCATCGGGATCAGGGTCTCTCCGACGCTATCAACCCAGGTGCGCAGCGTAAGTGTTGCCTGGTTGGGATCGGCATCCTCCAATATCACCGAGAGTGCAACGGAAGTTCCAGTGGTCACAGCGCCAAACGGAGTGCGAAACTGCGGCAGGCGGCTGTTGTGAATCAATCTCATAGTACGGTCCAGTTCTATACAATCATGGCCAGCGGGCCATGGGCTTAACGCACAATAGATAAGTATATCCGTTACACTTTAGTTGTATAAACTACAGCCGCTCATCATCGGCGAACGGTTGTCCTAGAAAATCGTTTTACCTCATCTATAGAACAAGGGGTGTCGCACTGAACGACACCCCTTGTTTATTGAGGATTAGATTGTGGATTGTCCGAATTAGTGGCGCTTGCGGGCGGCCGTTGCCTTGCGGACGGAGGTCTTCTTGGTAGGAGCCTTTTCCTCGGCCGGAGCGGCGGGGGAGACCGGGGCCTCCTTGGCGAGCTCGGCCTTTGCCGTAGCCTTCGGAGCGGTCTTGACCTCGGCGGCCTTCGGTGCCGGCTCGGCCTTTACTGCGGGCTTTTCCTCGACCTTAGCCTCTGCCTTGGGAGCAGCGGTCTTGGCCGTGGCCTTTTTGACCGTCGTCGTAGCGCGCTTGCGCGTGGTGGTCTTGGCGGCCGGCTTAGCCTCGACAGCTTCCTCAGCCTTAGGCGCAGCGGGCGTCTCCTCGACTTTGGCGGCCGGCTTAGCGGCTGCCTTGGTCGTGGCGGCCTTCTTGGTCGTCGACTTCGTAGCCGTGGTCTTCTTGGCGGTCGTGGTCTTCTTGGCGGTCGCGGTTGTCTTCTTGGCAGCGGTCTTTGCCGGAGCCTTGGCGGCCGGCTTGGCCTCTGCGACCTCGGCCTTTACCTCGGGAGCGGCCTCGGCCGCGGCGGCCTTCTTGGTAGCGGCGGTCGTGCGCTTGCGCGTGGTCGTTGTCTTGGCAGCCGTTGTTTTAGTCGCGGCGGCCTTGGTCGTCGTAACCTTTTTAGCGGTCGTCTTGCGGGTCGCGGTCTTCTTAGCTGCGGGCTTTACAGCAGGCTTGACCTCGACCTCTGCCTTGGGAGCAACCTCAGCCTTCACCTCAGGCTCAGCCTTTGCGGGCTCAGCCTTTGCGGGCTCAGCCTCAACAGGCTTCTCTTCGGCCTTGGGCTCCTCAGCGGCCACCGGCTCAGCAACAGCCTCAGGCTCGTCGACAACAGCCGCTGGCCTCTCAATCTCCGGATGCATAAAGAAATACAGGTCCAGATACTTGTCGGCCGAGCGCGTCCAGCTAAAGTCCTGGCTCATGGCCTGCGTGACCAGCTGGTTCCAAGCCTTGCGGTTATCCCAGAACAGACGCGCCGCGCGGAATACGGCGTCGCCCATCTCGTCACCGTTAAAGTTACTAAACGAGAAGCCCGTGCCCTCGCCGGTAAACTCGTTATACGGGATCACCGTGTCCTTCAGACCGCCGGTCTCGCGAACAATCGGCAGGGTGCCGTAGCGCATGGCGATGATCTGCGACAGGCCGCAGGGCTCAAACTTCGAAGGCATCAGGAACATGTCGGCGGCGGCATACATACGCTGCGACAGCGCAGGATCGAACTCGATGCGCGCGGCCATGGTGCCGGGGTACTTGTCCTGGAAGTAGCGCAGGCCGTCCTCGTAGTCGCGGTCGCCGGTGCCCAGCACCGCCACCTGCACGCCGCCGGCCAAAATGCGGTCGAGCGCGTACATGACCAGGTCCATGCCCTTCTGGCGCGTCAGGCGCGTGACCATCACCATAAGCGGACGGTCGTCGCGAACCTCGAGCCCCAGCTCCTCCTGCAGCTTGGCCTTGCACACGGCCTTGCCGGAACGGTCCTCGACGGTGTAGTTGGCGGCAATGCGCTTGTCGGTCGCCGGGTCAAAGCCCGCCACGTCAATGCCGTTCAAAATTCCCTGCAGCGCATAGGAGCGCTCACGCAGCACGCCGTCCAGGCCCTCGCCAAACTCGGGCGTCTGGATCTCGTTGGCATAGGTGGGGCTCACCGTGGTGATGGCATCGGCATAGCGCAGCGCGCCCAGCATGTAGTTGATGCTGCAGGCGTCGCAACGCAGCTGCGAGGCGGCCGCCGGAATATGCGCCACGCCTAGGATGTCCTCCATCACGGTGTCGCTGAACTGGCCCTGGAACGCCACGTTGTGGATCGAGAACACGGTCTTGACGCGGTCGTACAGCGGCAGGCCCTGGTAGAACTCGCGCAAGAACACGGGCGCCAGTGCCGTCTGCCAGTCATTGCAGTGCAGGATGTCACACTCAAAGCCGGCTGGCAGGTGCTGCAGGCTCTCGGTGATGGCCTTGGAGAAAAACGCAAAGCGCTCGCCGTCATCAAAGAAGCCGTACGGATAGTCGCGCGCAAAGTAGCGCTCGTTGTCGATGAACATATAGGTGACGCCGTCGTGCTCGAGCTTCTCGAGACCGCAGTACTCGTTGCGCCAGCCCAGGCTCACGTAAAAGTCGGAGAAGTGCTCCATCTGCGCCTTGTATTCGTCCTTGATGGTGGCGTACTTGGGCACCATCACGATAACTTCGGCGCCGGCGCGCACAAGCGCCGCAGGCAGCGAGCCCGCCACGTCACCCAGGCCACCGGTCTTAACAAACGGTGCGCACTCGGCCGAGGCAAACACGATCTGCATCTTTTTGCTGGAATCTGCCATATTGTCTCCCATGTTGCAATTCGAGAATAGCCGCCTGGCGCTAACCGGGCGGCTATTCTACATGTTACGAGCGATGTTGCGGTGCCAACGTTAACGTACGATGGTGGTGTCGGAAGTTAACGGAGCCTTGCCCAGCACCAGGATGTTCTCGGGCGTGCCGCGAAGCTCGGTGTTGGTGGGGACCACGTTGTTCTTGTCCAGAATGGCGTTCTCGACGCGGGCGCCGCTCTTGATGATGCAGCTCTGGTTGATGATCGAGTTGGTCACCGAAGCGCCTTCCTCGACCACGACGCCGCGCGACAGGATCGAGTTGCGCACGGTGCCCTTGATGATGCAGCCGGCCGAGATGATCGAGTTGCACGCGTGGCTGCCGGTCGCATAGCGCGAAGGCGGCACGTCGTGGGCCTTAGTCAGGATCGGGCGCTCGGGGTCAAAGAGCTGGTCAGCCACGGTCTGGTCGAGCAGGTCCATGCTGCGGCGATACAGCGACTTCTCGCTAAACACGCCCACGACCTCGCCCTTGTACTCGTAGCTGCACACGTCGATGTTGCCAAAGTCGCCCTGGAGTGCTTCGAGCAGGTCCAGATAGTCGGCGGCCTGGTAGTGATCGATGATCTCGAGCAGCGTCTCGCGGTTGACGATGCAGCAGTCCATGGAGGCGTTGTCGCCGTACGCGACGCCGGCGCTCACGCCCGTCAGGCGGCCGTTCTCGTTAATCTCGAGTTTGGTCTCGTCCTCGACATTGCGCGTGGCCTTGCAGTACACCACGGTCATTTGGGCGCCGGAGTTCTCGTGCGCCTCGATGATGGTGTTGAGGTCCATGTTAAAGATGATGTTGGTGCCCATCATCACAACATAGGGCTTCTCCGAGCGCTGGAACAGCGTCTTGTTGGAGATGATGTCGCGCAGCAAGAAGCGCATGCCGCCCTTGGTGGTGCCATACGCGTTGCCGGGCACCATGAACAGGCCGCCCTTCTTGCGGTCAAGACCCCAGTCCTTGCCCGAGCCCACGTGGTCGATCAGCGAACGGTAGTTACCCGGCATGACGACGCCGACGGTCTTGATGCCGGCATTCATCATGTTGGACAGCGGAAAGTCGATCAGGCGGTAGCGGCCCAAAAACGGAACGGACGCGATGGGGCGGTCCTTGAGCAGGACACTGCCGTAGGACGAAGAGTAGTTAGCGGTGATATAACCGATGGCCTTGCGATTGATCATCGGATCATTCCCCCTTCCCGATAACGACCTCATTTCCAACGACGGCCGTATCCTTGGTGGTATCGACAGAGCCGAGCTTCACGCCCTCTTCGACCGTGGAGTTCTCGCCTAAAATAGCGCGGCAGATGTGCGCGCCGCTCTTAACGTGCGCACCCGGCAGCAGCACGGAGTCCTCGACCACGGCGCGCTCCTCGATGATGACATCGGTCGAAAGGATCGAATGGCGAGCGGTGCCGTAGATCTTGCAGCCGTTGGAGACCAGGCAGTCGTCCAGGCGGCCGTCCGGTCCAATGTAGTGCGGCGGACGCGTGGTGATGTTGGACATGATGGGGAAGTGCTTGTCAAACAGATCGAACTCGGGGTTGTTGCCCAGCAGGTCCATCGAGGTCTCATGGAAGCTGGCGATGGTGCCGACGTCCTTCCAAAAGCCGTGGAACTCGTAGCTGTACAGGCGCTTGTTCTCGCCGAGCAGCTTGGGGATGATGTCCTTGCCAAAGTCGTGGCTCGAGCGCTGGTCCAGAGCGTCCTCTTCGAGCGCCTCAATCAGTACGTCGGCCGAGAAGATGTAGATGCCCATGGACGCGAGGTTCGAATCGGGCTTCTCGGGCTTCTCGGTGAACTTGGTGATACGACCGTCCTCGGGATCGGTGGTCAGGATGCCAAAGCGGCTGGCCTCCTCCCACGGTACGGGCATAACGCTCACCGTGAGGTCGGCGTTGTTCTCAATGTGCGTCTTGAGCATCTTGCGGTAGTCCATGCGATACAGGTGATCGCCCGAAAGAATCAGGACGTACTTGGGGTCGTTGGCCTTGATGTAGTCGAGGTTCTGCGTAATGGCGTCGGCCGTGCCCGCATACCAGGCGCCACCGGTCTGCGTCTCGTACGGCGGCAGGATCGACACGCCGCCGTCGCGGCTGTCCAGATCCCACGCCTCGCCGGAGCCCACGTAGGCATGCAGCAGGTAGGGACGGTACTGCGTCAGAACGCCCACCGTGTCGATGCCCGAGTTGGAGCAGTTGGAGAGCGAAAAGTCGATAATGCGGAACTTGCCACCAAAGCTAACCGCCGGCTTAGCGATCTTTTGGGTGAGTGCCCCCAATCGGCTGCCCTGTCCTCCTGCGAGGAGCATCGCGATGCATTCTTTCTTACTCATCGATTTCTCCTTCTGTCATCGATGTTCCTAAACCCATTAGCGACGGGCGCGGCGCTCGGTCGCACCCGTCGAGTAATGCCGTGCGTCAAAGGGAGCTTGCGTGTGCCGCTACGCGTGCCAGATCTCGTCGCGGTACTCGCGAATGGTGCGGTCGCTCGAGAACCAGCCGCTCGATGCGGTGTTGAGCAGCGCCTTGCGGTTCCAGGTCTCCTGGTCGCCGTAGCTGCCCGTAAGCGCCTCCCAGGCGTCAACATAGCTGCGGAAATCGGCCATGACCAGGTCGGGGTCGTTGTTGTTCATGAGCTCGTTGTAGATGCTCTCGAAGTTGCCCGAAAGGCCCGCAAAGGTGTTGTCCTTGAGCTCGTCCATCACGCGGCCCAGACGCTCGCGGTCGCCGTTGAGGGTATCCCACGCAAAGTAGCTGTTGGATGCCCAGAGCTGCTCGACCTCGGGAGCGGTCAGGCCAAAGATGGCCTCGTTCTCGCGGCCGGCCAGATCGGCGATCTCGATGTTGGCGCCGTCGAGGGTGCCCAGCGTAATGGCGCCGTTCATCATGAGCTTCATGTTGGACGTGCCCGAGGCCTCCTTGCCGGCGGTGGAAATCTGCTCAGAGATCTCGGCGGCGGGGTAGATGAGCTGGGCGTTGCTCACGCGGAAGTTGGGGATAAAGCAGACCTTCATGACCTCGTTCACACGCGGGTCGTTGTTGACGACCTCGGCGACGGAGTTGATGAGGCGGATGGTCTCCTTGGCAAAGGTGTAGCTCGAGGCAGCCTTGCCGCTAAAGATGAAGGTCGTCGGCGTCACGTGAAAGTTGGGATCGGCGATGCGACGGTTGTAGATGTCCATCACCTTCATGATGTTCATGAGCTGGCGCTTGTAGGCGTGGAAGCGCTTCACCTGAACATCAAAGACGGTGTTGGGATCAATGACCAGACCGGTCTCGGCCTTAACGTAGGCGGCCAGACGCTCCTTGTTGGCGCGCTTGGAGGCACCCACGGCCTTCAGGAACTCGGTGTCGTTCTGGAACTCTTTGAGCTTCTCCAGCTCAAAGGCGTCCTTGAGCCAGCCGTCGCCAATGGCCTCGGTGACGAGCTTGGCGTAGGTGGGGTTGGCCTCGGCAAAGAAGCGACGGTGCGAGATGCCGTTGGTCTTGTTGTTGAACTTCTGGGGCGTGAGGGCATAGAAGTCCTTGAGCACGATGTTCTTGATGATGTCGGAGTGAATCTTGGCCACGCCGTTGACGCTGTGGCTGCAGATCACGGACAGGTTGGCCATGCGAATCTCGCCGTCCCACAGGATGGCGGTCTGGCGCAGGCGCTCCTGCCAGCCCTCCTGCGTGGTGTCGAACGACTCGTGCCAACGACGGCTGATCTCGTCGATGATCTGGTACACGCGGGGGAGGAGCTTGGAGAACGTGCCGATGGGCCACTTCTCCAGAGCCTCGGGCAGGATGGTGTGGTTGGTGTAGCTCACGACCTGCGTCACGATGTTCCAGGCGTCGTCCCACTCGAGCTTCTTCTCGTCGATGAGGATGCGCATGAGCTCGGGGCCGCACATGGCGGGGTGCGTATCGTTGGTGTGGATGGCCACAAACTGCGGCAGCAGCTCCCAGTTCTCTCCGTGCTCCTTCTCAAAGGTGTCGAGCAGGCTGTAGATGCCGGCCGAGACAAACAGGTACTCCTGCTTCAGGCGCAGCAGGCGGCCGTGCTCGCCGGCGTCGTTGGGGTAGAGGATGGCGCTAATGGCCTCGGCCTCGGCGCGCTCGGCGTCGGCCAGGGCATAGTCGCCACGGTTGAAGGCCTCCAGGTCAAAGTGCTCCACGACTGGCTCGGCAGCCCACACGCGCAGCTTGTTGACGGTTTCGCCGGCATAGCCAACGACAGGGATGTCATAAGGAACGGCCAGGATGTCCTGCGTGTCCACCGTGCGGTAGAACGTGCGGCCGTCCTCCTCAAAGCCCTCAACGCGGCCACCAAACTTGATGGTCACGGCCTTGTCCTGACGACGTACCTCCCAGGGATAGCCGTGGGTGAGCCACTCGTCGGTGGTCTCGACTTGGCTGCCGTTGACGATCTCCTGCTTAAACAGGCCGTAGCGGTAGCGCATGCCGTTACCGTAGCCGGCAATGCCCTCGGCTGCCATGGAATCCAGGAAGCATGCGGCCAGACGGCCCAGGCCGCCGTTGCCCAGAGCCGGATCGGGCTCCTGGTTCTCGATGACGGACAGGTCGAAGCCCATGTCGTCGAGTGCCTCGGCGACCATGTCGCGCACGCCAAAGTTGAGTAGGTAGTTGTCGAGCAGTCGGCCGATCAAAAACTCGATCGAGAAGTAGTACACGCGCTTCTTGCCCTCGGCGGTCACACGGGCGTCACTCTTGGTGGCAACGGTGCGCGCCTTCTCGGCCACGAGCTTGGCCAGGGCGTTAAAGCGGTCGAGGTCGCTGGCGGCCTCGACGCTCTTGCCGCTGATGCTCATGACGGCATCGCGATAGAGCTCGGTAAACTCCTGCTTGTTGTCGAAGATCCTATTCATACGTTCCTTTCCCCCGGGGATATCTCTCCCGGAACGGTTATGACTTACATCCTACGCCTGACGGGGCGGGTAATTACAGCTGTAACGGCTTTGTTACGCATCCTTGGCAGACGACTTAACAGAAGCAGACTTGACCTTGGTAGCGGCCTTTTTGGCAGTCGACTTCTTGGCCGCGGGCTTCGCAGCAGCCTTCGCCTTAGCCGGAGCCTTCTTAGCAGCTGCAGGCTTGGGCTTCACCGAGGACGTACGCTTGCGCGTCGCCTTCTTGGGCTCCTCAACCACCGGCGGCTTATAGCTGCTGGGTCCGCGGCGCTTAAGCACCACGCCAGCCAGGCCGGGCACCTTAATCTCGATAGAGTCCATCTGCCCGTTCCAGGGGTAGGGCTCGCTTGAGCAGGTGTAGGGCTCCTCGCCGGCATAGCCGCTGCCGCCAAACTCGGGACGGTCGGAATCGAAGATGACCTCCCAGTCGCCCTCGCGCGGCACGCCCACGCGGAAGCTCTCGTAGCTCGCCGGGTCAAAGTTGATCAGGATCACCAGGTCGTCGTCAATGTCCTCGCCCTGGCGCACAAAGCTCACGATGGACTGCTTGGAGTTGTCCGCATCGATCCAGGTAAAGCCGTCGTCGGTGTAGCCGCGCTCGTACAGGGCGGGCTCGGCGGTGTACAGGTGGTTGAGCGCCTTGATAAACGCCTGATGATGCTTGTGGGTCTCGTACTCCTCGGTCAGGAACCACTGGATGGACTCGTAGTAGCGCCACTCAATAAACTGGCCGATCTCGTTGCCCATAAAGTTGAGCTTGGCACCGGGGTGCGTCATCTGGTAGAAGGCGAGCGTGCGCAGGCCGGCAAACTGGCGCCACCAGTCGCCCGGCATGCGGCCGATGAGCGAGCACTTGCCGTGCACGACCTCGTCGTGGCTCAACGGGCAAATGAAGTTCTCGGTAAAGGCATACATGATGGAGAACGTGAGCAGGCCGTGGTTGCCGGGGCGCCACGGAAAATCGGTCTGCATGTAGTGCAGGGTATCGTTCATCCAGCCCATGTCCCACTTATAGTGGAAGCCCAGGCCGCCGTCCTGCGGTGGGTAGGTCACAAGCGGCCACGCGGTGGACTCCTCGGCCATCATCATCACGTCGGGGTAGTGCGCCTCTACAGCGCAGTTGACCTGACGGATAAACGCGCTGGCGTCCAGGTCCTCCTCGGTACCGTACTTGTTGAACTTCTTTTGGCCTGGATCGTCGATGCCAAAGTTGAGGTACAGCATACTGGACACGCCGTCCATGCGGATGCCGTCCACGTGGAAGTTCTCGAGCCAATACAGCACGTTGGAGACCAGGAAGGAGCGGACCTCGCCGCGGGCGAAGTCGAACTTGTGCGTGCCCCAATTGGGGTGAATCTCGTGCTCAAACAGCATGTGGCCGTTAAAGGTGGCAAGGCCGTGGGAGTCGGCGCAAAAACCGCCGGGCACCCAGTCCATGATCACGCCAATGCCCGCCTCGTGGCACGCATCGATAAAGTGCATGAGCTGCTGCGGGTTGCCGTAGCGCGACGTGGCGGCATAGTAGCCGGTCGTCTGATAGCCCCAGGAGCCATCGAAGGGATGCTCCATAAGCGGCATGACCTCAATGTGCGTATAGCCCATGTCGCGCACGTAGTCCACGAGCTCCACCGACAGGTCGTCGTAGGTGTAGAACTCGCCGCGCTGCGCGGGGAAGGGATCCATGGGGCCGGGGTAGTTGCCGTACTCGTCCGGTTCACCCTGCGGCGCGTCGCCATGGCGCTTCCACGAGCCAATATGCACCTCGTAGATGTTGAGCGGCTGCGACATGTGATTGTGGTCGGCGCGGCGCTTGAGCCACGCGGCGTCGTTCCACTTGTAGCCGTCCAGGCTCCACAGCACGCTTGCCGTACCCGGAGGGCACTCGGCCTTAAAGGCGTACGGATCGGCCTTGTAGAGCTTTTCGCCCTCGTTGGTCTCGATGAGATATTTATAGAGCTGGCCCTGCTCGGCGCCAGGAATAAAGCCTTCCCAAATAGCACTCGTATGCACGGGCACCAGCGGGTTGGCTTCTTCATCCCAGTCGTTAAATTCGCCAATGACGTGGACGCTCTTTACATCGGGCGCCCAAACGCAAAAACGCCAGCCGCGCGTACGGTTTTGAGTATCGGGGTGCGCGCCCATCTTTTCCCAGCTGCGCTCCCACGTACCGATGCCAAACAGGTAGACATCGTCTTTGGTGAGCTCCGGCGCGTGCGGGGCGGCTTTACGGGTAGCAGGCTTTTTGGTTGCTGGCTTTAGCTTTGTATCGCTCACGTTTGATCCCATCATGACGCGGCAGCGTGTTGCCTTGGTGACTAGATGCGAAAGGTCCAAGGCTGCACGAATCGAGGGGACGGCGAAGTTTCATTGATTCGTTCCACCTCGCGTGCTCGGTGGAACTTTCGGCAGAAACTACGATAACACCTGTACGTTAGTTTTATGGACGAAAGTGGATTTGCGGGGGCGTTTAATCGGTAAGCGCCATGTTTATACCACTGGCAGAATAGCCGTGGTAAAACTCTTGACAGTTTTACCAATTAGGGTTTCAAAACTGTTAGGCTGACGTTTGATAAAACGTTTTTAGCAGGTTGTTTACCATTTGACATCGAAAGGCTCGTTTATGAACCACATCGCTGCTCCGGGTGTTGCTTTTATTTTCGATTGCGACGGCACGCTGGTTAATAGCTCCCCCGTCTGGGGTCATGCGCAGACCGAGTTATTGCGCCGTCATGGCATTGATGTTACGGTCGATAATTTTGCCCAGTTTGAACATCTTTCGCTGGAGGACGAGTGCCAGGCCTACCACGATACGTGGGGCATTGGCGCGAATGGTGAGGAGCTGTATCGCGAGCTGGGCGAGATTTTGATTGACGGCTACTCCAAGGTGCCGCCGCGCGAGGGGCTCCTGGCATTTTTGGAGCAGGCGCAGGAGGCCGGTATTTCCATGTGCGGTGCCACGTCCACGCCGGCCGAACTGGTGAAGTCCGCCCTTGCGGGTGCTGGCCTTGATCACTATATGGAGTTTATTACCACGACGGGTGAGGCTGGGCGCTCCAAGCAGTTCCCCGACGTGTACGAGTTGGCGTTGCGTCGCCTGGAGGAGCGCCGTGGGTGCAAGTTTGAGCGCACCTGGGTGTTTGAGGACGCCGTCTTTGGCCTTAAGAGCTCCGGTACCGCAGGCTTTAAACGCGTGGGCATCTATGACCCGCACGGCCGTATGGAGCGCGACGAGGTGCGTGCCAACTGCGACATCTTTATCGACAGCTATGAGGACCTGGATCTGGCCCGCGTTCTTGAGTTTGAGGGTTAGGCGAGGACCGTGGCTTGCAAAGTATTAGTTGTTTGCGGCTCGCCCGTGGTGGCGAGCCCCGAGTTGCTGTGCCGCCTGGCAGGGGAGTGCGATCACGTTGTCGCCGTGGACCGCGGGCTCGACGCGCTGCTGGGCGCGGGACTGGGCTGCGACGTCTACGTGGGCGACGCCGACACTGTTAGCGATGAGGGACGCGCTTTGGTCGATGCCGCTGCCGATTTTGAAGTAGAGCGCCACGACCCCTACAAGGACTATACCGATCTGGCGTTGGCGCTCGATTCTGTCCGCCGTCGCTGGCCGGGTGCCGAAGTGGTTGCGACTTGCGCCACCGGCGGCCGCCCGGACATGGCCCTGTCTGTGTTAGGGCTACTGGCAGGCTATGCGGACGCCCCCGTCTGGATCGAAGAAGACGAAGTGACGGCCAGAATCCTGCACCAAGACGAGACCTGGACCATCGAGGGCGCCGAGGGCAAAACCTTCTCCATCATCGCCATCGCTCCCAACACCAAGGTAAGCGAACACGGTCTAGAGTGGGAGCTAGATCACAGCCCCCTAGGCCTCTTGGCCGATACGGGCATCTCTAATGTCGTCCGGAAAACGGCCAAGGTCAAAGTCCACCAAGGCGTCGCAATCGCCTACCTCTACAAGTGAGGCATCGCCGCGTGAGGGTTTTATCGGGACGGTGGGTTAATTGACTGATTTTGCCGAAGTCAAAATCAGTCAATTCAGCCCCGTCCCAGGAAAACCCGTAAGTAAGACAATCAACTTAAAAAAGTCCTTGCACGCCGCGCCAACTTCCCCTATAGTACTACCTCGTCACGGGGGCGTAGCTCAGCTGGGAGAGCGCTTGACTGGCAGTCAAGAGGTCAGGGGTTCGATTCCCCTCGTCTCCACCATCGTGAATCCAAAAGGCCACCGCGTACGCGGTGGCCTTTTTCATACTCATCAACCCCCACAAACGAAAGTGACGCGTGCACCCGCGCTCACCCCAAAAAGTTGCGCAATTACCTTCCCGGTTTTGTACAAAGTTTGTTAGCCAAACATAATAGTTGGCTCTGTTAGACCAGCATTGACATTCTGCCCAATCGTATTTCGAAATTGCAAAG
>CAVCHM010000036.1:0-21772 GCA_963602135.1 bacterium
TCAACTTCAAGGGCGCGACCAGAAGGTCAGCGCCCTTTCGTTTCACGTCACCTTGTCTCAAATGCGGCCCGCTCGCTGGCGCTGCCAAAACACCGGCGTCGCCTTGGTCGCAAGTAGTCATTGGGGACGTTCTTGAATGACTGGTCGTTTAAGAACGTCCCCAACGACTATTGGTGCTCAGCGGCAGTCCCCATTGCGCCAAGCGGCGTGTGCCGTTAAGCGGATGGGGTGTTAGCGGGACCTTCGTTTGGGCATACAATTGCTATTGGCTTGCTGCGGTGAAGGTTCGTCCGCTCCGCAGTTATTTCTACAGTTAAAGGAGTATGTATGTCCGTTGAGGTCATGAGGTCTGTGATCGATGCTGCCGAGGGCCGCGTGCCCGTCGACACGCTGTTTACCAATGCGCAGATTGTCGACGTATATGGCCAGCGCGTGGCGCCCGGTAGCGTTGCCGTCAAGGACGGCGTAATCGTCGGCGTGCTCTACGACGGTCGCGACGATGCCGCCGGCACCTACGAGGCGGCTGAGGTCATTGACTGCCAGGGTTGCTATATCGCCCCCGGCTTTATCGACGGACATCTGCATATCGAGTCCTCGAACATCCGTCCCGCCGAGTATGCGCGCATGGCGGCGACGCGCGGCACCACCACTGCCATCGCCGACAGCCACGAGATCGCCAACGTTTCCGGCCTGAACGGCCTGCGCTTTATGATCGAGGACGGCCGTCGCGCGCCCATTTCCATCAAATACATGATGCCCTCGTGCGTGCCCGCACTGCCCGATGAGCAGGCCGGTGCCGTTATCACCGCCGCCGATATGCAGGCGTTTTTTGCCGAGCATCCGGGCGATGTCTTTGGTCTGGGCGAGATGATGAACCTGCCGGGCGTCTTTATGGCCGATCCCGAGACCTGCGCTCGAATCGACGCTGCCAACCAGACGCCGTCCAAACAGGTCGACGGCCATGCGCCGCTCGTTGCCGGCAAGGATCTCAATGCCTATGCCGCGGTGGGCATTATCGCCGACCACGAGTCGACGATTCCCGAGGAGGCGCTCGACAAGCTATCTCGCGGCATGTATGTCATGCTGCGCGAAGGTACGTGCAGCCATGACTTGGCTAACCTGTCTCCGATGTTGCTGGAAAACCCCGCCCGTGCCCGCCGCTGCTGTTTTGCGACCGATGACCGCGCTCCCTCCGACGCGCTTTCGACCGGTATGATCGACAATGCCTGCCGCGTGGCCATCGAGGCCGGTATTGACCCCGTGGTCGCCATCTCTATGGCGTCCCTGTCCACGGCCGAAGCGTTTGGCCTGGACCACGGTTGCCGCGACCCGCACGAGCTGCGTGGCGCCATCGCCCCGGGCAAGCGTGCCGACCTGCTGGTACTCAACGACCTGACGTTTGCTACAGCTCCGCATCGCGTGTATGCCGCCGGCGCGCTCGTGGCACAGGACGGCACTTTTGTGGGCGAGGTTGCGCCCGAGATGGCCGAGGTTGCGGCCCTTGCCGATGAGCTGCGTGCTTCCGTTAAGCTGCCGAAGCTTTCGCTCGACGTATTCGACTATGCCTTTAAGCCGGGCGAGGCCGTGATTGACGTGGTGCCGGGCAAGGCCATCACGGGCATGGCTCGTCCCGAGAATGCCGAGGGCCTGCGCCGCATTATGCTGATCGAGCGTCACGGCCGCGGCGTATCGCTGCAGGCAGAGGGTGCCGACGGTGATGGTCCTGCGGGCCTGGGTCTTGTTGGCAAGCACATCGGTCGCGGCTGGGTGCGCGGTTTCACCATCACCGGTGGTGCCATCGCCTCCACGATCGGCCACGACTCGCACAACGTGTGCGTGGTGGGCGACAACGCAGCCGATATGATGGCTGCCGTCGAGGCTGTTGGCCAGGGCGGTCACGTGCTGGTACGCGATGGTGAGGTCGTAGCGCGCATTCCGCTGGCGCTCGGTGGCCTGATGAGCGAGGGCACGGCCGAGGATGTCGCCGCGCAACACGACGACTTTATGGTCAAGGCGCGCGCGATGGGTATTGAGCCGCCACTCGACCCCATTATGGGCATCATCTTCCTGCCCCTGCCGGTGATCCCGACGCTCCGCATTCGCCCCGAGGGCATGTTCGACGTCACTACCTTCACCTACGCCGACTAGTCATTGGGGACGTTCTTAAACGACTAGCCGTCGGGGACACTCTTTGGCGTGTCGCCTGACGCCACGACCGTGGGACCTCTGGCGCGCGTGAGCTATTTGCTAGGTCCTTGTAACGTTTATGACTGCGGGGTCTTATTTGGGCTCCCTTTGGGTACGTTGGAATCGGATACACGTCCGATTCCATCAAGCCCGAAGGGAGCTTTTCTATGTTTAAACTGATTGCATCCGATATGGACGGCACACTGCTTGACGAAAATGGCCAGGTGCCGCCTGAGACCTACGAATTGATCCTGGCGCTACGCGAGCATGGTGTACATTTTGCTGCATCGTCAGGCCGCCGCTACGATCGCCTGTGCGAGTTCTTTGCGCCCGTTCGCGACAAGATGGACTTTGTCGCAGCTAACGGTGCCCAGGTCTACGCCGACGGCAAATTGGTAGACCGCGAGGTGTATTCGCACCTGGCGATTCGAAAGCTCGCCCAGGCCGTCGCGACGTTTCCCAATCTGCATCTTGCACTCTTTGACCGAACCAAGTCCTTTTTGCTCGATGACGAGTGCAAGTTCGTGCGCGAGGTCGATAAGGACCTCCCCAATGCCGAGCGCATTTGGGAGCTGCCCGATCCCAGCGTAAATATCATCAAAGCGAGTATCTTTTGCGACGACGGTGCCGTTATGGACAGCGCGTACGTGCTACAGCGCGAACTCGGTCAGCTCTTTACCTTTGCGCCTTCAGGCAACGCGTGGATCGATGCCATGCAGCCCGGTGTGTCGAAGGCTTCGGGCATCGCACAGCTCGCGGAGCATTACGGCATTGGGCGCGATGAGGTTATGGCGTTTGGCGACTCTATGAACGACTACGAGATCATTCGCTTTGTCGGCACGGGTTGCGCGATGGAAAACGCGCGCCCCGCGCTCAAGGCGGTGGCCGATTGCGTGGTGGGTCGTAACCGCGACCACGCCGTTCAGCAGGAGCTCCGTCGCGTGCTGGAGAGTCTCGCTTAATCCGGCAGATGGGGACGTTCCTTTTCTGCCGGGTTGCTGCTGCTAGGCGAGGGCGGCCATGATGGTGCGGGCGACGCCGTCGTGGTCGTTGTCGTATTCGGTGATGGCGTCGGCGGCCTCGCGGTCCTCGGGCTCGGCGTTGATCATGGCCATGCCGTGGCCCGCTGCCTGCAGCATGGGGATGTCGTTGATGTTGTCGCCGAACGACCAGGCGTCGGCGAGACGCTCGCCCAGGTGCTCACATAGCCACGTGAGGGCCGTTCCTTTGGTGGCTCCCTCGCCCATGACCTCGATATTCATGGCGTACGAACGCGTGACCTCGATGCCTTCGAGCGTGTCGAGCGCTGCCGCGATGGCGTCGCGATCGGCTGGGTCGTGCCAGTACATGGCGATGCGTTCGAGTGTCTCGACTCCGTCGATCTTGCTGTCGATATCCATGTCGATCGGCGTTCGCGTGCGCTTGAGCGAAGCTGCGATGTGGGGGTCGCCGCCGCAGAATTCGTCCAGGCGCTCGTAGAGCGAGCGGGGGAGGAAGCACTGCCCGTCCGCGAAGATATCGAAGGTCACATCGTGGCCGGCGGCAATGCTATGGACGCGGTGGGCGATGGCGCGGTCGAGCGGTCGGCTCAAAATGCGCGTAGCACGTGAGGCATCGGTGGGCGTACCGTCGTCGATCTGCCAGACGCTGGCACCGTTGGCGCAGACCGCGTAGTGTACGGCGGGGTGGGCGAGGATGGGCTCAAAGATGCCCGACAGCGGGCGCCCCGTGCAGGGCACAAACTCAACACCGCGGCGCGCAAGCTCGTCGAGCATCGTCCAGGTGGCGTCGCTCATCTGCTTATCGCTCGTCAGCAGCGTTCCATCCATATCGGAAAACACAATCATTCGATGCAGCCCTTTCTACTGGCATAAAAAGCGTGGCCGAGGGCGGTGATGCCCTGGCCACGCTCGGGTTCTATAACGGTCCACGTCCTAGCGGTCGGCGAGCGGCTTGTACTCCAGCGGCTCGATAACCGGGCGATACGCGGGACGGATGATGCGGTGCGCGCAGAAGAGCTCTTCCATGCGGTGCGCCGACCAACCGGCCATGCGGGCGACGGCGAACAGCGGTGTAAAGAGCGTCTCGGGCACGCCGAGCATCTTGTAGATAAAGCCCGTGTACAGGTCGATGTTGGCGCAGATGGGCTTGGTCATGCCGTGCTCGCGCATCACCTGCGGTGCCAGGCGCTCGATGCGCTCGATGAGCGCGAACTCATCGCCCAGGTCCTTCTTGGCGGCAAGCGTGCGTGCGTAACGGCGGCACACCTCGGCACGCGGGTCGCTCAGCGTGTAGACGGCGTGGCCCATACCGTAGATGAGACCCGTGCCGTCGAAGGCCTGCTTGTCGAGGATCTTGCCCAGGTAGGCTGCGACCTCGTCCTCGTTCTCCCAATTGGAGACGTGCGCACGGATGTCCTCGTGCATGGACACGACCTTGGCGTTGGCGCCGCCGTGGCGCGGACCCTTGAGCGAGCCGATGGCCGCGGCATAGGCGGAATACGGGTCGGTGGCCGAGGAGGACAGCACGCGGCAGGCAAACGTGGAGTTGTTGCCGCCGCCGTGTTCGGCATGCAGCATGAGCATCACGTCGAGCAGCATGGCTTCGTCGCGGGTGAATTCCATGCCGCCGCGCAACACCTGCAGGATGGTCTCGGCGGTGGAGAGGCCGGGTGTGGGGTGCGGTACATGAACCTCGGAGCCGCGGCGCTTGGCGACCGAGGCCATATGCGCGAAGGCGGCGATGCGGGGGAGACGGGCGAGCATGGAGATGGCCACGTCGATTTCGTGCTCGGGTGTAATGGCGTCGGGCTCGGCGTCGAAGGCGTAGAGCAGCAGTACGGCGCGCTGAAGCACATTCATGATGCTCGACGACACCGTGGTCATGGGGAACTCTTTGACGTACTCGTCGCTCAGGTGCCTAAAAGCGCCCAGACGTCCGCAAAAACCGTCGAGCTCCTCTTTGGTGGGCAGCGAGCCCGTGATGAGCAGGTAGGCGACCTCTTCGTAGCCATAGCGATCCTCGGCCTGGGCGTTGTTGACCAGGTCCTCGATGCTGTAGCCACGAAGCGTGAGTTTGCCCTGATCGGGCACGACCTTTCCGTCGACCTTGTTGTAGCCATGCACATCCGAGATGCGGGTAAGGCCCGCGACCACGCCCGAGCCATCGGCATTGCGCAGGCCGCGCTTGACGTTGTGCTCTACGAACAAGCCCTCGTCGTACGGGGCGGTCGGCAGGCCGTGGTAGAGGTTTTCGCTTTCGGGCGAAATCTGACGGCTCGCCTCGTAATCCAGAACCAGGCGGCTCAGGTGATCGTCGAAGCGGTAGTAGATTTTCTTGGCGTCGTAGGCCATGCGCGCTCCTCTCCGGTCCGCTTTGGGGCCGCGCGCTTGGACGATATGACGTCAAGCTGCCCCGAGCGGCTTGTTCGCTACAGGCGGTACATAAAGTTAAAGACGTCCTCGCGCTGGATGGACACGTTGACGCCCGAAAGCTCGCCGGCCTCGGCCAGCGCCTTCTGCAGCTCGGCGAAGTCGAGCTTGGACTCGGCGGTGTCGGCCAGCATGGTCATGGTGAAGATGTCCTCGATAATGGACTGCGTAATGTCGCGGATGTCGACGTTGGCCTCGCCCAGAACACGGGTGACGCCGGCGACGATGCCGGGGCGGTTCTTGCCAAGGACGGTGATGACGATGCGGGAGGACGAGATCTCGGCCATGGGAAACCCTTTCGCGTGGTTGCGGCGCGCGGGGGCGCTCCGCTACGGTACAGTGTTCATCATTGTACCTGTCTGGCGCAAAAAAGGCGCGCTCGCTGCGGCGTTACATGCCTGCAACATGAGCGTAAGGGGGAAGGCCGTACGGGGAAGAGCCGTCTGGCGCGTGTCCGGCTCGTGTTGGGTTGATTTCCGATCTCAGCCGAACACATTGAGCGGACAGGCCGTTCCCGCAGTCAGCCGAACGCCTCCGACGGCTGATTCCGAACTGGAAGCGGAGGGCATCCCCGCCCTTCGGTAGGGGATACCGCTCCGCGGCGCATGCCGCGGGCGGCGCCCCTATCGGACCACCGTGACCTCAGTTGGGATGGGCCCAGCACTGCCGCGTACTCGGTGAGCTAGAGCCAACTGTTCGTCTTCACGTCGCGTATGGCGATATTTCGGTCGTCCGGCTCGGTGATGCCGTAGCCGAACGCCTGGAGCGTCTCGATGGACTCCTGGATCCTCTGTTGGAACATGGGACCCGGATCGACCCTCGGCCCGAGGTGCCCGCGCCAAAGGCACGGCGTGGCGCGCAGCATGTTATGGATTTTGGAGATGGGCTCGATGTCGGCGTAGACGTTGAGCGTCGCCATGGCGTCCTTGTGGCCGAGGATCGATTGGAGCGCCTTGATATCGCCGCCTTGGCGGATCCACTGCGTTGCGAACGTGTGGCGAAGGCCGTGGAACGTGATCAGCTCGTCGTTGGTGCCCATGAGGCCGTTGGTCTCCGAGAACGTCTTGAACGCCCTGCGGATATAGCTTGTCGTCGCGAAGGTCGCGCCCGGCTCCGACAGGATGTAGCAGTCCCCGATCTCGACCGCCCCGGTAAGGCCGCGCAAGCGCAGCTTTCCGCAGTCGATCTCGTGGGTCTCCTTCAGGAAGGGGAGTAGGCCGACCGGGTCGATGGGGATACCCCTGGCGTCATGGGTCTTGGTGTCCTTGATGAACGAACCCATTCCCTTCGCGTACGCCACCGAGTGTCTGATCGAGATCAGGCCCGTCTCGAAATCCACATCGCACCACCGAAGGCCGCAGACCTCGCCGATTCGCATCCCCGTGTGCAGGGCGAGTACGACCGCCCTCTAATCCTCGGCGGACCAATCGAGTCCGAACTCCTTTCGGGCATCCTCTTCGCTCATGACTTCGAGAAGGTCTCCGGGTTGGCAACGAAGGGCGAGGCATAGCTGCTCGAGTGTGTTGAAGCGAATGCCGCGAATATGCCCTTTTTTAATACGGGACAGGTTCACGGGCGTGGTTCCAATCCTTTCGGCAAGTTCGTTCGAGGAAATCTTTCGCTCGGCCATGATCTTGTCGAGGCGAACAATTACGGGCATGGCGTTTCCTTACGCAATCTCGTCGGAGTCGAGGTACAGCTCTCGGGCGTACAAGAAGAGCTGGGAAAGCATGAACAGGACGATGCCGAGAACCAGAGAGGTCCAATCGAATGATGAAGCGATCTCTTGGGCGCCGACGGCCCCCTCGCCGCCAAACATCGAAACGGAGGTTTTGAGTGAGCCGGCGTAGAGGCTGGTGGCAGCTTGAACAACGAAGAGAATGCCGAGCACCTTCAAGCATGTCGCAGACCCTTTCTTGAAGGGGTCTCCGCTCTTGATCGTCCACACGAGAACGGCGCTGAGGATGGTCGTAGCGATACCGATGACGGCAGGGACCAATGTCGAGATCGCAAGGGCTGGATACGCGGGGGAGTCTGCAATTACAGGGTTGTCGAGCACTTCGATTGCTGGCTTTAAGGAGAACGCCACTTGTGCGATGGCGGTGGCGCAAAGGGTCGCAGAGGCTATCGCACATGCGATGCGGAAGGAATGAAGCCGGGGAGTGCGATTGTCGGAACTCATAATAACCTCCGAAGAATTTAAAAAACTCAGGTTACTTTTTAACAGTTTATGTTAAATTGACTTTGCCGGCAAGTAATAAGGGCCGAGCATTTTGTTCGGCCCCTCTGTTCCGACTGGATGAGGTTAAGGTTGGCGATGAATATGCTCAAAATCTCGAAGGCGATCTTTAGGTCGCTTCTCTCCTCCAGGTCGCTCTGTGTTGTCGTTGTTGCGTTGATGGTTCTTTGTGCTCTGCCCGTCTTCAGGAGCGCGGCTGGCATCGACGGACGGGTCGAATACCTCGAGTCGGGAATAACCCGTGTTGAGCAGGAATTGTCAGCATCCTATGCGGATGCGCTTGTGAATGCGGGGGAGGACGGTGTCTATACCTCTTCATCAAGCATGCCCGCGCTTCTGTACCCTCTTGCCGCGGGACGTCTTATCTTGGCACCGCTCTCTCCCCTACTTCCGTTTCTGCAGATATCGGATGGAGAGTACACCTATTATGACGGATCGAAGGAGTACTTGCTATGGGTCGCAACGGCCGTTGCCGTCTCGTTCCTTGCCGCGCGTCTTAACAAACGTGAAAAGCTCATCATCCAGGCACCGATGGGCGAGCTGGGTAGACTTGTTGCATCGAGCGTATGGGCGAGTGTTTTTGCAATGCTTGCCGTCCTCGCCGTCAATCTTCCAGGGATAATCGCCGCACTTGTGAAGAATGGCCCGGGCTCGCTGTTCTATCCGATAGGCTACGTTCAATATGCGACTCCGGTTATCAAACCGGCTTGGCTGGTGTTCGCACAGACGGCCATTTTGCAATTCTTGGTGGCGGCGTTCATCTCGCTCGTCGTTCACCTTGCCGTGAAGATTGCCAATAACCCTACGCTTGGAATCGTGTTCGTATGTGCCCTGATGGGGGCGACGATGGTTCCCGGGTATTACGGAAGATCCGTCGCTTTACGTGAGTTCGCCCTGTTGAATCCCCTTACGTATGCGAACACTGAGTTGACCGTCGGCGCCTATAGCCCGTACCCGACAACGCAGATAGTGAATCTGCCTGGACTTTGCTTCGAGCGTGGCGCGATTACCCTCGTATGCGCAATCGGGATCGAGGTGCTGGCAATTAGCCTGCTTTGCGTTGCTGGAAAGAGCGGCTGCGCGCGCCCGATGTCCCCGATTTGTCTTGAGAGAGGTTCCTTCACCGCATCGAGAACGACAGCCCGTTCGAGCGCTTGTGCCTCCGCCGTTGCATACGTAAGAACGATGGGGAAGCTGCTCCTGCATTCTCCTGCCCTCGCCGTATGCGCGATTGCAATGTCGACGACGATGCTGGCCCCGGCTCTGGTCGAGATGTTTCCTGACGCTGATAACGTTTCCGCTGTTCGGTATAGGGATGGGGAGCTCCGTTCAATAGATCGGTATCTAGAGCAGAACGCTGCGAATATGGACGTCGAGGGCAAAGCGGCCCTGGAAGACATGCGGGATGCTCTTTCGGGTTTCGTGTACGCGCCTATGCCTGCGGAGGGGTTTCGAAGCCTTGCGACGTACGAGCGCGCTCGAGGTGAGCTGGGCGCGGCAGATGCGACTCTCCTGCAATCGATCGGAATCGAGCCGGAGACTCCTTCTCGTGCGGAGGCGCGCGCCCTTCTGCTTGAGTCGATCGCGAGCTTGCCGGACCCCAAGGTTTACGAGTTAAGTACGAAGATGCCCCCATTAATCCTCCTTTCGTATCTCCAGGCAGCGCTTCCCTCCTTATTTTTGCTGTTGCCCGTGGTTGTCACATCGCTCGCGTGCACCCACCTGCAGTGTCGTTCCCTTCTGGTTCTCCAGATCCCCGCAACAGCGCATGTGCGTTTTCTGACGGCTGTTGCGCTGGCTCTCCTGCTTGGCTTGGTGCTGCTTTTGGTGTCGATGGTTCCCGCTGTCGTTGTGTCCGTGATTAAGAACGGTGCGGGTGGATCGGAGTATCCCGTCGCTCTCATTCGGGCGGGAGCTTCGACAACGTCCATGGTGGGGGAGGCGGTGTTGTGCAGTATTCCGTTGCTGGTCATGGCATACGGCGTGATTTCCGTCGTCGCTGCGTTGACAGCAGCGATTAGCCGCAACCCCGTTGTCACCGGAATGGTTTGCGCGGTTCTCTTGGTGTTGGGTTCGTTGAGCGCTCATGTTGAAAGCGTGGGCATGGGCGTCGCGCTGCTGGCTCCATTCGCCTCGTTTGATCCCGCTTCCCAGGTGGGGACGATTGGGTTCCTTGGGCGAGGGACGAACGCGATGCCTTTTGGAGAGGTCGTCGGCGCATCGGGCGCTCTGCTGGTGGTCTTGGGCGCCGTATCTCCGTTGATGGTGCGCCTGAGTGTTCCAAAGATCGAAAGGGGATGATCTCGATGATTGACCTTCAAACGCTGACGATCTCTTATGGAAAGAAGGTGCTCGTAGATTCGGTGAACGCTGAGTTTGCCCCGGGTACGGTCTACGGTCTCGTCGCTCCGAACGGGCATGGAAAGACGACGTTGCTGCGTGCGATGGCAGGTTTGCCGGGTCCTCGCGTGGACGGGAGCATCGTTCTGGATGAGGTGCAGGGTACGGGTGCGAGAGAGGTCCGTTCTATGATCTTCTATGCACCTGGTGAGGGGACGCTGCTGTATCCCGGATTGCGTGCGGAAGATCACCTCAAGATGGTTTGCGATATGTGGCCGCATGCTCGCGATATCGAAGAGATAGTGGAACAAACGCAGATAGGCGAGTTCGCGAAGATGAGGATCCGCACTCTGAGCCAGGGCATGAAGCAGCAGCTTACCCTGGCGATTGCGTATGCGACGGGCGCGCGGTACCTTCTATTAGATGAGCCCATGAACGCGCTCGACCCCAGCAGGGTGGACTTGCATTCCGAGATTCTCAGGAAGCTGGCCGATTCTGGTACGTGCATCATCATGTCATCCCACATCTTGGATTCGGTCGATAGGCTGTGCGATGAGATTCTGTTTTTGAAGGATGGGAGGCTCATTAGAAGCATTCCGCAAGATGATGCTGCGCCGAAGTCTCCTGGATCCCATTTCGCAAAGCCTGCCGGACGCGCCGAGGGTGCGCTAAGCACGTATCGGCGACTCTACGAAAAGGGCGGGTAGAAATGCAAGTTAATAATCTATGTGGTCAATGTGATACCGTTGAACCCGCGTATCGATACCGCTCAGCCATTCGCCTCGCCCCCGTCGCACGCATCTTCATTCGGTCTGTCATTATTAATCTAACGATGCTTTGAGGAATGTAGGTGCTTCTAAATGTACTGTCGACTTCTTCTCAAACTAATCCTAAGAGACAAGGCCGTATGGATTTGTACGCTCGTTCTCGCTGCAGCCTTTTTCGTCCCCATTGCGTTCAATTCACCCATCTACGGGCCCTTCTTTATGAAGCAGGGCATGCAGGGCTTTGTCGACGCATTCAATACGCGCGCGCCCCAGGCCAGCGGCACAGACCTATCGCCAGAGCAGCAAGATGACGCTGAGCTTGCAAGATACGCGAACGCCGCCCTCGCCGCTCAAACCGACGCCGCCTTTCTCGATTCTGCCGAGAGCTACTACGCGCTCATGGACGAGGGCTTCCAATCCGGGTCCATCGTGGGAGACCGAGAGACCAATGACGCGGAGCTCGCATATTGCCGCGCCCTGAGCAGCTCCGGCATCACGGATATCCCGGCCTCCGCAAACGACCTGCCATTCCTTTCCTTCCTGCCTTACGCCATTGCCGCGGCGCCGTCTTTCCTTCCCTTCATCCCCTTCCTTCTCTCGTCGATACTCCTGCTCGGCGCCACAAGGCCCGGTACCCTGGCGGCAAAGGCGCCCGCACCCAAATTCCGGCGCCTTATCCAGATCGTGTTTTCGATAATCGTCGCGGGGACCGCGATGCTCCTCGCCGGCCTTGCGCCCGGGAGTATTTACGCCTTGGCCCTAAACGGCTTCGGGCAGATCGGGTACCCGATCGCCTTCTTCCATAACGGCGCGCTCACCACCACGACCGCGGGAAACGTCTTCACGACCATACTTCTCGCGCTGCTCGCGGGTGGAACCTTGATATCCGTTTGTTCCGTCGTCCTATCGACCGCAACGAGGCGCGTCTTCGCGGGCCCCCTTGCCTCCGCGTTGCTTGTCGCGGCCCCGGCATTCCCGTTATTGTCCGATTCGGCACTGGGGCATAATGCCGCGCTCGAGCTCCTGCCGCTGGCCGTGTTCTCGCCTATCGAGGCAACGGGTTACGTAGGATGCTTCCCGACAGAATTCATTGGCTCCGGTTCGGGCGGCGCATCGATGCTTGCCGTGGCCCTGGTATACGTCGCGGTCCTTTTCGCGGTCGGCGCCGTTGTGACGCGTTCGCCCAAACAGGCTGGACCCGCTAAAAAGCACCATGGGCTTGAGCTCCTGGACGTGAGCGTGGGATACGGAAGCACGACGATACTTTCAATCGGGTCGCTTTTCCTGAGCCCGGGAACGGCGGCGGGCCTCGTTGCTCCCAACGGCTCGGGGAAAACCACTCTTCTGGAAGCGCTGTCGGGCCAATTTCCCACCCGCATCCGCTCGGGAAGCCTGGCGGCAGACGGAATCAGCCAACGTCGATCAGCCGAATTTGCAGAACTCGTCTACCTGAGCTCTTCGGGCAGCGCGGATCTCTATCCCACGCTATCGGCCATCGAGCACCTTGCTTTCGTTAGGGGGGCGTGGAAATCGGCCGCCGACATCGACTCGCTCTGCAGCTCCCTCGGAATCTCCCCATATCTCGACAAGCCGACCCGTAAACTCTCGACAGGAATGAAGCAGCAGGTAAAGCTTGCCATGGCGATAGCGACCGGTTGCCCGTACCTCATCCTCGATGAACCGCTGAACGGCCTCGATCCGGGAAAACGGAAAACCTCCTGCGACGCGATGCGCAGCGAGGTGGCGCGGGGACGAAGCGTGCTCATTTCAAGTCATCTGCTCGACGACCTGGCAGACCTCACCAACTCGTTCTACTTCATCGAAGCCGGCACGCTCGTGGAAAAGATCAAGTCGTCCTCGCAGACGCTCAAGCAGGAATACCTCGATACATACGAGGGAGGTGAATGACATGAAGACCGGCTCCGCCAAAATACCCATTGCGCTGGCGTTATTGGTCGCGATAGCCGCAATCGTAGTCTCTGCCGTATCCATAAAAGATGCGAACACCTTGAAACATGGCATTTCCGAAGGGTTCCGCCTAGACGGAGTGTACCGAGACCACGAGACCGGCTTAACCCAGCTCTCCTTCCTTGGGGAAGACGAAAACAGGTGGCAAATCGTCGACAGCAATGGAAATGTGACCGACGGTTCATTTGAGACAACCGGCGATCCGAACATCTTCATGTTGGCCGACCAATCAGGAGATGATTACGGATTTGTCCACCTGGCTTACGCCTCCGCAGACGGAAACCAAGGAAGCCTTTATTTGAACACCGGAACGTCGGTGCTCGAATTTGACAAGGTAACCAGCGGCCCGGCTTTCATCGAGTCGTAAATGCAAATCGAGCGTCATGGGGGAGGAGGGGACTGGCCTTGCCAGTCCCCTCCTCCCCTTACGGTCAAACGTCCAGTTCGTTAAATCATGACCACCCGCTATGCGGGTGGTCATGATTTAACGATGTCAACTGAACCTGATTCAGTTTGGTTGATTTCCGATCCCAGCCGAATGTATTGAGCGGATAGGCCGTTTCCGCAGTCAGCCGAACGCCCCCGGGGCCCTCCCGGGCCCCGGGGGCGGCATTTTCTCAGTCGAAGGAACGGTGGAGATGCGTTTTGCACCACGCGGCTGCGGCACTTGAGCTCGCGTCGGTGCGCTCCTGCACGTTGTCGGTACGCAACCCGACGTGGTGCTCGTAGGGGAAGTCCGAGTAGGCCAGGGCCTCGGCCTCGGTTCCTTCCAGCACCTCGGCGGCCTTGGGGCGGAAACCCTCGATCCGCCTGATGGCGAGCTGGCAGAGCCCGCGCATGCGTTTGTTAACGTCGAAATTGCGGGTTTGGTCACATCGGGTCTCCGGGCTTGAGCACGTAAAAATTAAAACAAATTTGCATTCAAGTTATTATTTACAGTCGTTTTAAGACGGAGTGGAATGCGGGCGCACAAGGAGATGCGGAATCGATGAGAGTCTCAAAAAATACTGCAGTGTTATCATCCTTCATCCTCTCTATTCTTCCATTTCTCATCCTATGGGCGGCTTGGTCGGCCCTCCCCGATACAATTCCAGCTCATTGGAGTGGGGGCGTGGTTGATCGATGGGGAAATAAGTTTGAATTGCTGGTTGTTCCGCTGCTTTCTCTGATCGGTTCTATTGCAATTTCTGTGTACCTTATTGTTTCCACGCGGCGAAGGGAGTTCGCGGATTTCTCCGTTCGAATGCGACGGGACTTTCTTGCGTGCTATATTTCTGGCCTTCTTTTATCGACGACCTGTTCAGTGATAACTGCCGTGTGGGTCCAGTTGATTCTTACGCAAAACACTGCAGTTGATGGAGGGGTTGGACTATCGATCCCGTATTCCCTTCCCGGGCTATATGTGATTTTGTGCGCTTTGCCGCCTTTTCATGCGAGCGGCGGGAGCAAAAAGGCAGAGCGCCTGATAACAGTGCTCATTGGCGGCGCGGAGATTGTTCTTTGTGGAATAGTGCTTGAAGGTTCGGCTGCCTCTTATGCGATGATTGGGCTGATGATTCTGTTCTGTGCGTTTGGGATTGTGTCACAGGTTAGGGATAGCCAGTCCTTATGAGTTGAATTACTCGTGCGGACATCTGAGAAGATATGTAGGCGCCCGCTCTCGGGGGCTGGTGCCTGGGCTCGCCCCCACAATTGCCGATGAGACGTGCAATCGCTCCTGAGGCCCTGAGACGGAGGTTGCCAATGAGGGATATCGAGACATCTCGCCTGCTGCTGCGGGCGTGGCGCGTGAACGATGCCGCAGAGGCAGCGTCGGTCTTCCGATACGCGTCAGATCCTTAAGGGCCAGCTCGTGTTGTGCCGAAAAGACCGTGAACCTTTTGTGGGACACGCGGTGCCGTGGTACCATAGCTGAGTTTGTTGTCTTGGTCGGAAACCAAGACGCCTTATGCGCTGATCGGTAACCAGCGCCTGACCAATAAGGAGTCCTACCATGAAGCAGGGTATCCATCCCCAGTATGTCGAGTGCACGGTGACGTGCTCCTGCGGCAACACCTTCAAGACGCACGCTACCGTGTCCGAGATGAAGGTTGAGCTTTGCAACGAGTGCCACCCGTTCTACACCGGCCAGCAGAAGTTCGTCGACACCGGTGGACGCGTCCAGCGCTTCGCCGACAAGTTCGGTGGCGCCGCTGCCGCCCAGCTCAAGAAGGCCGAGGAGGCCAAGGCTGCCAAGGCCGCCAAGGCTGCTGAGGCCGAGGCCGCTCGCAAGGCCGCCGCTGAGGCTAAGGCTGCCGAGAAGGCTAAGCGTGCCGCTAAGTTCGCCGAGGAGGCTGCCAAGCAGGCCGCAGAGGCTCCCGTCGAGGAGGCCGCTGCCGAGGCCGAGACCACCGAGGCTGCTGAGTAAATAGCTCGCCGAGGACACACTCGCATTCATGGCATAAGGGCCGCGCATCCATCTGGGTGCGCGGCCCTTTTCCTTTTATTGGTGCAAACTAACCTGATTCCACGGCACCAAGTTGGTGCATGGGGGTCAGGTTAGTTTGCACCAAATGGCAGGGGATACGTCGTTTTCCCAGATAAAACCTGCCAAAATAAACCTGTCCCTTTTTGGCAGGTCGGTCGTAGTTATTACGTGGCGGTCGAGGTCGACCGCATAGGCTGCGCCCTGTTTGGCTAAAGTACAATTATCTGTGTTTAACTCGCCTCAAGCTGCACGGCGTGGGGCGATGGCCAAAAAGGAAAACCACATGGGATTCATGTCAAAGCTGCTGTCCTTTGGATCCGATAAGGACCTTAAGCGCTACTACAAGATCGTCGACCAGATCAACGGTCTTGAGCCCCAGTTTGAGAAGATGACCGAGGAGGAGCTCCGCGGCCAGACTGATAAGTTCCGCGAGCGCTACGCTAACGGCGAGTCGCTCGACGACATGCTCCCCGAGGCCTTTGCCACCGTGCGTGAGGCTTCCAAGCGCACCATGGGCATGCGTCACTTTGACGTGCAGCTCATCGGCGCCATGGCGCTGCACGAGGGCCACATCGCCGAGATGAAGACCGGCGAAGGCAAAACCCTCGTCTCCACCCTGGCCGGCTACCTCAACGCTATCGCCGGTAAGGGCGTGCACGTCGTCACCGTCAACGACTACCTGGCCAAGCGCGACTCCGAGTGGATGGGCCGCATCTACAAGTACCTGGGCATGACTGTCGGTCTGCTCCAGAACAATATGCCGCTCGAGCTCAAGCGCCCGGCCTACCAGGCCGACGTCACCTATGGCACCAACTCCGAGTTCGGCTTCGACTACCTGCGCGATAACATGGTCACCCGTCCCGAGCAGCGCGTGCAGCGCGGCCACAACTACGCCATCGTCGACGAGGTCGACTCCATCCTGATCGATGAGGCGCGCACCCCGCTCATCATCTCGGGTGCCGGCACCAAGTCCGCCAGCACCTACAAGGACTTCGCGCGTGCCGTGCGCGGCCTGGAGCGCGGCGAGGACGTGTCGCATGACATGCTCACCGCCACCGAGGACGTCGAGCCCACGGGTGATTACGTCATGGACGAGGCCAAGCACACCATTGCCGCCACCGAGCGCGGCCTTAAGAAGATCGAGCGCCGCTTGGGTATCGAGGACATCTACGCCGACCTCTCGGGCCAGCTGGTCAACCACCTGCAGCAGGCGCTGAAGGCCCAGTACATGTTCCATCGCGACAAGCAGTACGTGGTCACCAACGGCGAGGTCAAGATCGTCGACGAGTTCACCGGCCGCATTATGGAAGGCCGCCGTTACTCCGAGGGCCTGCACCAGGCCATCGAGGCAAAAGAGGGCGTGCTCGTGCGCGAGGAGAACCAGACGCTGGCCACCATCACCCTGCAGAACTACTTCCGCCTGTACGACAAGCTCTCCGGTATGACCGGTACGGCTCTGACCGAGGACGCCGAGTTCCGCGAGATCTACAAGCTGCCCGTCGAGGTCATCCCCTCCAACAAGCCCGTTCAGCGTGTTGACCACGAGGACCTGGTGTACCGCACCATCCAGGCTAAGTACAACGCCGTTGCCGACGATGTCGAGCAGCGTCACGCCAAGGGCCAGCCGGTCCTGGTGGGCACCGTCTCCATCGAGAGCTCCGAGAAGCTTTCGGCCGCCCTTGCCAAGCGCGGCATCGCGCACGAGGTCCTCAACGCCAAGCACCATGAGCGCGAGGCTCATATCGTCGCGCAGGCCGGACGCTACGGCGCCGTGACCATCGCTACCAACATGGCCGGTCGTGGTACCGACATCCTGCTGGGCGGCAACCCCGACGAGCTGGTGCGTGAGCGCCTGGAGTACGAGGGCCTGACCATGGAGGACGTGACGCCCGAGCAGCTCGAGCAGTTTAACGCCGAGGCCAAGGAGACCTGCAAGGCCGAGCGCGAGCGCGTGCTTGCCGCCGGCGGCCTGACCGTTATCGGCACCGAGCGCCACGAGTCCCGCCGTATCGACAATCAGCTGCGCGGCCGCTCCGGCCGTCAGGGCGATCCGGGCGAGACCCAGTTCTACCTGTCGCTCGAGGACGACCTGATGCGCCTGTTCGGTGGCGACAAGATGGACCGCGTCTCCAAGATGATGGTCACCGCCGACATGGGCGACGACATGCCCATCCAGCACAAGATCATTTCCAAGGCCGTCGAGAGCGCCCAGCACAAGGTCGAGAGCATCAACTTCTCCATGCGTAAGAGCGTCCTTGAGTACGACGACGTTATGAACAAGCAGCGCCAGGTCATCTACGCCGAGCGCAACAAGATTCTGGACGGCAAGGACCTGACCGACCACATCACCGAGGTCATGCACGACACCGTGTACCGCTGCGTGCAGGAGTTCTGCACCAAGGACAGCCATGAAGGCGAGCGCGATCTGGAGGGCCTGCGCAAGTGGGTCGTGGAGCTCACCGGCCATATCGACACGCCCAAGTTCCCCGACGAGGACTTTGAGGCCCTGGCGGCCGATGTCCTGGCCTACGTCGAGAAGTGCTACAACATGAAGGCCGAGCGCCTGGGTGAGGACCTCATGCGCGAGCTCAACACCCAGGTCATGCTGCGCGTCATCGATACCCGCTGGATGAACTACCTGCAGGAGATGGATTACCTCAAGACCGGTATCGGACTGCGCGGTTTTGGTCAGCGCGACCCGCTGGTCGAGTACAAGACCGAGGCTTATGGTGCCTTCCAGATGCTCGTCGACACCATGTACGAGGATTACCTGCGCACCGTCCTGCGCATCGAGATCAAGGCCGCCCCGCACGCCGTGGAGCACAAGGAGGACCCCGCGCTCGAGGGCGCGCGCTTCTCCGGCCCCGCCGACGTCGATGGCGACAACGGCAACTCGGTGCTGCGCAAGCAGGCACAGGTTCAGGCTCGCACGGCCGTCCAGGGAGGCCCGGCTGCTGTCAACAACGGCGGCAAGGTGACCACCTACCGCAAGGACGAGAGCGACGACCCGTACGTCAACGTTGGCCGCAATGACCTTTGCCCCTGCGGCAGCGGCAAGAAGTTCAAGTATTGCCACGGCAGGAATCGTTAATGGCCGAGGCTTTAGAGGTAACGACCGCCGAGTTGGACGCGTTTGCGGACCGGCTCGGCGAGGTCGAGTCGTATCTTCATTTGGACGAGAAGCGCACGCGCGTGACCGAGCTCGAGGCCAAAAGCGTGGCCCCCGGCTTTTGGGACGACGCCGATGCCGCTCGCGCCACGATGGAGGAGATCGCTCGCGCCAAGGAGGATATCGCCGCCGTGGATACCGCGCGCGGCGAGCTATCTGACGCCCGCGCGGCGCTGGAGCTTGCCGAGGAGATGGGCGACGACCCCGATGCCGCCGCATTGCGCGAGGAGGCTGCCGCTACGGCAGAACGCCTGGCCCGCGCTATCGACGAGCTCGAGCTTTCGAGCTGGTTTACCGGTGAGTTCGATCACGGCGACGCGATTGTGACCATCAAGCCCGGGCAGGGCGGCCTGGAGGCGCAGGACTGGACCTTCATGCTCTTTAAGATGTACATGAAGTACTGCCAGCGCCGCGGCTGGAAGGTCACCATTAACGACTGCCCCGCGGCCGAGGTCATCGGCATTGATCGCGCGACCTTTACCGTCGAGGGCAAGGACGCGTTTGGCATGCTGCGCGCCGAGGCCGGCGTCCACCGTCTGGTGCGCATTAGCCCCACCGACGACAAGAAGCGCCGCCAGACTACGTTTGCCGGCGTCGAGGTCATCCCCGTGCTGCCTGACGATATCGACATCGAGATCAGTCCCGACGATATCCGCGTGGACGTGTATCACGCGAGCGGCCCGGGCGGCCAGGGCGTCAACACCACCGACTCCGCCGTACGCGTGACGCATTTTCCCAGCGGCATCGTTGTCACTTGCCAAAACGAGCGCAGCCAGATTCAGAACAAGGCCGCGTGCATGCAGATTCTCAAGGCCCGTCTGTACGAGATCGAGCTCGAGAAGCGTGCCGAGGCGCTCGACGAGATCCGCGGGCCGAAGACTACGATCGGGTTTGGCAACCAGATTCGCAGCTACGTGCTCTACCCGTACCAGATGGTCAAGGACCTGCGTACGGGCGTGGAGACCAGCAACGTCGAGGCCGTTCTTGACGATGGCGATCTGGATCCGTTTGTAATTGGCTATCACCGTTGGGCTACCGGCAACGCCGATGCGGAAGGCTCGGACGCCTAGGCACATGGTTGGCTCCGGGTCGATGCAAACACTTCGCAGGGGTGGTATTTGCTCGGTGAATCGGTAGAATCGAATGCAGCAAGAAGTTCAAAGCGCACTCGTTTGGGTGCGCTTTTTTGAGGGAGGCAGCATGGCATATCGTCTGGACATCAAGCGCATTCTTTCGCTGAACTTCTTTCACGATCTGCCCAAGATTATGCTGGGCTGCGCTCTGGCCGCTATCGCGACGGACCTGTTTTTGATCCCCAACGGTCTTGCTGCCGGCGGCGTTACGGGTCTCGCCACGATTATCCAGGCGGTCGGCGCCTCGCATGGCATATCGCTTCCCGTTGGTATCCAGACCATCGTGATGAATGCCTTGCTGCTGCTGGTCGTTATGCGCGAGGGCGGCATGTTCTACGTGGTCCAGACGGCGACGGGTTTTGTGCTGCTGGGCTTTTTCACCGACCTGTTCGCTCCGTTTGTGGCGCCGCTGGCACATGCCGACCTGATGCTGCCCGCTATGTGGGGCGGCATTATCACGGGCATCGGCTACGGCATGGTGTTGCGCGCCGGTGCCAACACTGGCGGCTCCGACACGATCGGCCAGATCATCTCGCGCAACACATCGCTGCCGGTGGGCTCCACCGTCATGGCGATCGATGTTGCCGTGTGCGCGCTGTCGGCCCCGGTCTTCTCGGTCGAAAACGCGCTGTATGCGGGCCTTTCGATGGTCATTAGCGGCTACGTGATCGATGCCGTGGTCGACGGCGGTAACAGGCGCCGTATGGTACTCATCATCTCGGACAAGTTTCCCGATATCGCGGCCGACATCATGTATGGCCTGGGTCGCGGCTGCACCAAGTTTAAGGCGACCGGCATGTACTCGGGTGCCGAGAAGCCGGTGATCATGGTAATCGTGAGTCGTCGCGAGCTCAACACGCTCAAAACCATTGTGCGTGAGCGCGACCCGCGTGCTATTGTGACGGTCGCCGACGTTACGGAGACCTTCGGTGAGGGCTTCAAGGACATTAACGCGTAGGGCCGACTGCGTTCCATCCAAAAGACGTTCACATTGGTAAACCGTTTCATCAGCGGTTCTGCCTGCTAAATTGCTCAAATAATGATAAATACTCTGGTAAAGCTTCCAGTTTCCAGCATAATGAATGGCGTACGTGCATCGCGGCTGGGTTGGGACGACCTTCTGTGCCGTGCGCATCTTGTCTAAAGAGGATGAAAGGAAGGCACAATGAGCGACGAAGAGCTCAAAAAGGTTGCCAACGAGGTAAGGAAGGGCATCGTCACCGGCGTGCACGCTGCCAAGTCCGGCCATCCGGGCGGTTCGCTCGGCGCTGCCGACATCATGACCTATCTGTACTTTGAGGAAATGAACGTCGACCCGGCCGATCCCCGCAAGGCCGACCGCGATCGTTTTGTGCTTTCCAAGGGCCACTGCGCGCCTGGTCTGTACGCCGTGCTCGCCGAGCGCGGGTTCTTTCCCAAGGAGGATCTCGAGACGCTGCGCCACATCGGCAGCCACCTGCAGGGTCACCCCAACATGAACGACACCCCGGGCGTCGATATGTCCACCGGCTCGCTGGGCCAGGGCATCTCCGCCGCCGTGGGCATGGCGGTTGCCGCCAAGCACTGGGGCGATTCTTATCGCACCTACGCCCTGCTGGGCGATGGCGAGAGCGAGGAGGGCCAGGTCTGGGAGGCCGCCATGTTCGCCGGCAACCAGCAGCTCGATAACCTCTGTGTGATTGTCGACCACAACGGCTTGCAGATCGACGGCCCCGTCGAGGAGGTCAACGACCCCATGCCGCTCGCCGACAAGTTCCGCGCCTTTAAGTTCCATGTGGTGGAGCTCGCCGACGGCAACGACTTCGATCAGATCCGCGCCGCCTTTGCCGAGGCTCGCGCCACCAAGGGTCAGCCGACCGCCATTATCGCCGAGACCACGAAGGGCAAGGGCGTCTCCTTTATGGAGAACCAGGTTGGCTGGCACGGCAAGGCCCCCAACGATGAACAGTTTGAGCAGGCCATGGCAGAGCTCACGGCCGCCGGAGAGGAGCTCTAGGATGGCAGACGTCAAGAAAATCGCCACGCGCGTAAGCTACGGCGAGGCCCTCGTCGAGCTCGCCAACGAGCACGA
>CAVCHM010000037.1:0-20215 GCA_963602135.1 bacterium
TATACTCATGGAAAACCTCCCATTTCCCGATGTCCAAGAAATGGGAGGCAGTTCACTGTCCCCATTGTGGTGATTTAGGGCTCCCAGGGGCAAGGGGCTTCGATGTGGGTGTGCTCGCCGGTTACGGGATGCGTAAAGGACACGCTGTGGGCGTGGAGCATCAGGCCGCAGGGACGCGGCGTTCCGTACAGGTCATCGCCCACCAGAGGATGGCGCTCGCTGGCCAGATGTACGCGGATCTGGTGCTTGCGGCCGGTGAGCAACTCGACATCGATATACGAGCGCGTGGGCAGGCCACGACGGCTCTTAAGACGTTTGAGCACCTTCACGCGCGTTTGAGACGGCTTGCCGCTGGCGCCGACGCGCATCTTGCGGCTGTCGTGACGGTCGCGGGCGATGGGCTTGTCGATGAGCTTTTCGTTCCAGTCGATTTTGCCCTCGGCGAGCGCCAGGTAGTGCTTTTCGAACGCGTGGTCGATGATCATCTGGTCAAAGGCGGGCTGCGTCTGCTTGTCGAGTGAGAACAGCACCACGCCGGTGGTGTCACGGTCCAAGCGGTTGAGCGGCTGCATGTCGGTCGCGGCAAAGCCGTCGCCCATCGCCAGCAGCAGGTCGCTGGCGTAGTCGGTGAGCGTACGCTCGCCGGTGCCATCGCCGTGGACGATCATGCCGGCAGGCTTGTCGATGGCCATGAGCCAGGCGTCGCAGTAGAGGACTTGAGGTTCTTCGTTCACGTGTAAGCCTTTCGGTTAGCTAATTCCCACAAACATGCAGCCCGAGGTCGCCCCGCGCAGGCGGGCGGCCGGCTTGCGGCCGGCTTGAGCCGCCTCGACAGCGCGACGGACGCGAGCGACGGCACGGCCAATCTCATCGGCCTCGAGCAGCGTTCCGTCCACCATGAGACGACGGACGCCGGCGTCGAGCAGCTGTGGTACCTGCGGCGTAAGGTCGATGGGGTAGGCGTCGTACAGGCGTGAGCGGCCGTGGATGTCGGTGCGGACGGGCATGACCTTTCCGTCGATATTCTTGAGCGAGAGTTTGCGGGCACGCAGGCGGCAGTTGGCGCAATCGCGGATACAGCCGTTGGCAACCTGTAGAATGCAATGCTCGCTTGTCATGACGCGCGGACGGCCAAAGACGGTGATGCCCAGAGCCGCGGGCGCGGCGGCGCCGAGCGAGACAATCTCGTCGAGCGTGATCTCGGGCGAGAGCCAAAACGCGCCGGCTCCGCGCTCGGCGAGTGCCTCCATGCAGGGCGCGTTGTGCACCGGCAGGCAAGAGCGAATCTCGGCCGTGGCGCCAACCTGGGCGGCCAGGGCAAGCTCGGAGATATTGCCGACGGCGACGGTGGCCCCGGCATTGATCCAGGGATCGACGCGCTCGTGGTCGACGGCGCGGCAGACCTCGTCGAGTACGGGCACGACGCCCTGCTCAAATGCATCGGCAGGGGAGAGCTTGGCCGCATCGAGCGCGTCGGTGGTCATGTAGATGCGCGTTGCACCCTCCGCCCGCGCTGCCTCGGCGGCCTCGAGCGAGGTGACGGTAGCGCAGATCTGCGGCTCATCGCGGTAGTGCTCGGGCGCGGGGCGGGAATCATTGGTGACAGTCGCCGGTAGCTCGAGCGTGCGGGCGCGCTCCTCGTACGGTGCCAGAATGGCCTCTTCCAGCGCCTTGCAAGCGGCGGCGCGCACCTTGTGCACGGCGGAGAAGCCCATACCGCAGCCCTCATCGAGCGCCACCTCAAAGCTCGCAGCCTCAAAGGGAGAGGAACCCATGCGGCCGACGTGCTCAACCAGATCGGACGCCTCGACCGCACGGGTCTTGGCGGCCTCGACGGTAAAGCCCGTGGCCGTGGCCGTAAGCGAAGGGCCGTCGCAGCAGGTGAGCGTAACGGTAAACGGCTCGCCCAGACGCGCCACGACGGACACATCAACAGCTCGGCGGCGCAGCACATCGCGCTTGAGCGCGGCGCCGGCGGCGTCGATGGCACGCTGACTGCGAATCACGCGGACGCGGCAGCCCTCGGGCATGCTGCGGGGCACGCGACATTCGATGATGTCGCCCGCGGCGGCATCATCGGTAGCGATAGTGGTTAGGAACTGGTCAAACTCGTTATCGTGGCGAAGCTCCAGCAGGTCGCCCGTGCCCACGGGCTCAAACAACTCAATGCGGGCGATGGCGGCGCGGCGACGGCGGTCGTCGGGCTTGAGCCCGCGCACATCGCGGTTGGCCAGGCGGCTGCCGAGCACCGTGCCCACGATCTGGCCGCGGTTGTTGGAACGCTCATAGCTCATCATCTCGTCACCCGAGGTACCGTCCTGATAGGCGTGCGTAAAGTCGCGGTTAAAGCAGCGCTTAAGCTGGCGCTGGCGGGCGGCTTTCTCGTCCTTAGAGGTCGAAACATCGGCCAGCATATCGTCAATCTGATGACGATACACGTCGACGATGGAATACACGTAATCGGGCGCCTTCATGCGGCCCTCGAGCTTGAGCGACGCGGCGCCGGCGTCATGCAGGCGGCGAACAAGTTGTGAAGTGTTGGTGTCACGCGGGCACAGCGCGCGCTCGCGACCGGCAGGGGAGAGCGAGCGACCGTTCTCGTCGATCAGCTCGTAGGGCAAGCGGCAGGGCTGGGCGCACATGCCACGGTTGGCCGATCGTCCCGCCATGGCAAAGCTCGAAAGCAGACACAGGCCAGAGTAGCAAAAGCAGATGGCGCCATGGCTAAAGACCTCAAGGTCCACATCGGGCGCGGCATCGTGAATGGCGGCAATCTCGTCGATGGAAAGCTCGCGCGAGAGGGTCACGCGGTCGGCGCCCTGCTCGCGGCACCAAAGGGTTCCGCGGTCATCGTGGATGTTTGCTTGGGTTGAGATGTGCGTCTCGATGCCGGGCATGGTGCGCTTGACCTCAAAGAACAGACCCCAGTCCTGGATGATGAAGGCGTCGGCGCCCAGCGTGGAGCAGCGATGGATGAGTTGCAGCGCATCGCCCATCTCGGACTGCTTGATGACGATGTTGACCGTGACGTAGACGCGCGACCCGGCCAGGTGTGCAGCACGGCAGGCCTGCTCAAAGGCCTCGTCGGTAAAGTTGGTGGCCTTGCGGCGGGCGTTGAAGCTTCCCATGCCGCAGTAGATGGCGTCTGCCCCGGCAGCGAGTGCGGCGGCAAAGGGCTCCGGGCCTCCGGCGGGGGCCAAGAGCTCGGGTCTGCGGTTGGTGGTTCGACTGGCGGTTGCGGTCATATCCTGCCTTTCAAAATGCTCAGATACTCAAAAGTATAGTGGCGCCGTCGCGATGGGCGATGCCCGCAGCCTAAGCAGGATAAAGTCTTCAGCAGCCCTTGCAGCAAAAATGATCCGTTTCCCTCCGTCCCCTATGGATTGCCTGATCCGATGGGGACGGAGGGAAACGGATCATTTTGAGCTTCACCGTCCGGTCGTGCCGTTCAGCGGCCGACAGGCGCCGTTGGGCGATAAATTATTCTCGCAACGTGATAATAATCTTGCATCGCGCGGAAACCTTGAGTACTATCCCAAATCAAGCGCGGTGTTCAGACCGAATTGTGCCTCCCGGTGCGAACGCCGCGCTCACGCTCTCTATCTGATCGTAAGGAGAAAAAAATGAGCAAGACCGTCGTGTCTTCCGATAACGCACCCGCAGCCATCGGCCCGTATTCCCCCGGCATCAAGACCGGCAACATGGTGTTCCTGTCCGGCCAGCTGGGCATCGACCCCGCAACCGGCAAGATGCCCGAGGGCGTCGAGGCCCAGGCTAAGCAGTCCCTTGCTAACGTCGAGGCGCTGCTGACCGCTGCCGGCGCCACCTTTGCCGATGTCGTCAAGACCACGGTCTACCTGGCCGACATCGCCGACTTCGCTGCCGTGAACGAGATCTACGCCTCCAAGTTCGAGGCTCCGTTCCCCGCGCGCAGCGCTTTCCAGGTTGCCGCCCTTCCGGCCGGCGGTCTGGTCGAGATCGAGGTTGTCGCCGCTCTCTAAGGCGTTGGCCACAACTAAACATGACATGCAAAAAGACCCTGCAGCGCGTGTGAGCTGCAGGGTCTTTTGTCAAGTGACGGATCGCATGTGGAGCCACCAAGGGCAGTCTTTTTGTTTGTTAGCCTTCCTTGCGGACTTTTTGCAGGTAGCGGTATACGCTGGGCTCCGAGATGTCCAGCGCGGTGGCGGCGCAGGCCACGGCGCCCTTGAGCATGAACACCCCGTTGCCGTTGAGGTGGCGAATGACGTCGACGCGGTCACTCTGACCAAGTGACGCTACATCCAGCCCGCGCGCACTCAGCAACTCGGCAATGCTGCGGTCGATGAGCTCCTGTGTGGACTCCGAAAGGCTTTCGACCTCGATAGGGGCGGGCTCCGTGCGCGTCGGCGCCGCGTCGAAGCATGCCATGAGCTGCTGCGCCATGGTGTTGATGGAGCGCACGGTTGAGAGGTCGGTGTTGACGCAGAGCATACCGACGATCTCGTTATCCTCGCGGATAAAGTACGTCGCGGACTCCAGCGTCTTGCCACCGGCACCGCGCCCCTCGTAGCCCGTAATAAACGGCAGGTCGCGATACTTGGGGTCGTGCATGATCTTGAGCGCCAGATCGGTGGCGGGACCTCCGACCTTACGGCCGCTCACGATGCCGTTGCGAATATCGACGATGGCGTGGTCGGGATCCGAGAAATCATGCAGCACGATCTCGCTGTTCTTACCAAGTATCTGCTCCAGGAAATCGACCATTGGCAAAAAGCGACGCACGGTCTCGTTCACGGGCAACTCCTTTGGGTGAAATCGGAAGTTTCATAACAATTTTTTCTCATGGTAACACGCTGCTCTTCATCTCGTATATCCGCAGGTACATTGCGTAATACAGACGAACGGTAGGAATTTGGCGGTAAACGGTTGACCAAAAGAAAAGTTAGATGTTATTTTGACCAGACACTTTCCTGACCTGCGGAAATGACTTATCTCAGCTGAAGAATAGTCTGATAACAAAAAATTATTATTGAGAATGAGAATCATCTTTAATACGATATGCAACGAAGGCACAACCTCAACCCCGCACTGCGTCACAATAGAGCGTTAGATGCGAAAACAACTACTTCGAGGATTGGTGGTCAAATGACCCAGGAGACGGTTACGAACGGCACTGAAGCCCTGTTCACTCGTGAAGGCATGCCTCCCGTTAAGGAAATGATCCCGTGTGCCCTTCAGCACGTACTGGCTTCGTTTGCCGGTATCATCACCCCGGCTGTCATCATGGCCGGCGTCTACGGCTTTAATAGCCAGCAGAGTACCGACATCATCCAGGTCGCGCTCATTCTTTCGGCAATCGACACGGCCCTTCAGGCCTTCGCTCCCTTCCGTCGCATCGGCGGCGGCCTGCCCATCGTCATGGGCGTTTCGTTCGCGTTCCTCCCGGCCTTGCAGGCCATGGGCGCCTCGGGCTTTAGCTTTGGCGCGCTGCTGGGCGGCGAGATCGTCGGCGGCGCCGTCGCGGTCCTCTTTGGTCTGGCTTACAGCAAGATCAAGTGGCTGTTCCCGCCCGTCGTGACCGGTACGGTCATCTTCTCCATCGGCGTTTCGCTGTATCCCACGGCCGTCAAGTACATGGCCGGTGGCATGGGCACTCCGCTGTGGGGCACCCCGCAGGCCTGGTGCGTCGCTCTGATTACCTTCGCCGTGGTCTTTGCGCTCGCCAACTTTGGCAAGGGCACGCTCAAACTGGGATCCGTGTTCTTTGGCATGATCGTTGGCATGATCGTTTCGATCCCCTTTGGCATGATCGACTTCTCCAGCGTCGCCACCGCTCAGGTCTTCGCCCTTCCCAAGCTCATGCCCTACGCGCTCGAGTTTGATCCCGAGGTCTGCATTACCCTCGCCGTCGTGTTCCCCATGGTTGCCATCCAGGTTATCGGTGACGTCTCCGCCGCCTGCCTGGGCTCCATCGACCGTATGCCCACCGAGCGCGAGCTCTCCGGCGCTATCGTGTCCCAGGGCCTCACTTCTATGGTCGGCGGCCTGCTGGGCGGTCTTCCCACCAGCGCCCTTGGCCAGAACGTGGGCATCATCTGCTCCAACAAGGTCGTCAACAAGTGGGTCTTTGTGATCATCGCTGCCGTCTTTGCCATCGCCGGTCTGTTCCCGCAGCTCTCTGCCGTCCTTTCCGCCATCCCGCAGCCCGTCATCGGCGGCGCAACCGTCGGCGTCTTTGGCACCATCACCATGAACGGTGTGCGCATGTTCACCCGCGAGGGCCTCACGCAGCGCACTACCACCATCGTCGGTACCTCCGTCGTCTTTGGCCTGGGTATCTGGATGGCCAGCGGTTGCCTTGCCGGCGAGGGTATGCCCACCTGGGTGTCCACCGTCATCGGCTCCAATGCCGTAACCCCCACCGCCATCATGGCCATTGTCCTTAACCTGATCCTTCCGCAGACGCCGGTCGTGGCTCAGCACATCGATGCTGCCAAGGACGCTGCCGTGGATCTGGTCTTGCCCGAGAGCAAGAAGTAACCAATTCGGTGCTATTCGTCGGCGGACGTATCGCCTCGTCCGCCGACGTCATGCGGCGCCAAGCCGCACTTCAAAGGGTTTGTCCCTTTGGTGAAGCGTTGACGGGAGAGGGCCCGTTTCCGGTGCAGGCCGGCGCTTCGCACTTCCGCTATGTCAGAGGTGTCAAACCCCGCCTCTGATGTTGAAGGGAGCATCTATGCTTCTGGTCGCTAACGGTTCCGTCTTTACCCGCAACGCTCAGACCCCGTTCATTCCCAACGGTGCGGTCGCCATCGACGGTGACACGATCGTGGAAGTGGGCCCCGAGCGCGAGCTCAAGGCCAAGTACCCGGATGCCGAGTACGTCGACGCCCAGGGCAACCTCATCATGCCCGGACTCATCAACTGCCACACCCACATCTACTCGGGTCTGGCCCGCGGCCTTGCCATTAAGGGCTGCAACCCCACCAACTTCCTGGAGAATCTTGAGCAGCAGTGGTGGAAGATCGACGACAACCTGACGCTCGACGGCACCAAGGCAAGCGCCTATGCCACGATCCTGGATTCCATCCGCGACGGCGTCACCACGATCTTCGATCACCACGCGAGCTTCTGCGAGATTCCGGGTAGCCTCTTTACCATTAAGGACGCCGCTCAGGAGCTAGGCATGCGTTCGTGCCTGTGCTACGAGGTCTCCGACCGCCGCGGCCAGGAAAAATGCGACCAGGCCATTGCCGAGAACGCCGAGTTTGCCCAGTGGGCCGCCAAGGAGCGTCGCGATAACGACAACCACATGATTGCAGCCATGTTTGGCGGTCACGCCACCTTTACGCTGTCGGACGAGACCATGGACAAGATGGCCGAGGCCAACAACGGCCTGACCGGCTTCCATATCCACGTGTGCGAGGGCATGAATGACGTGTGGGACTCCCGTCTCAACCGCGGTGGCATCAGCCCCGTCGAGCGCCTACTGCAGCACAATCTGCTGGGTCCCGACACCATGCTCGGCCACTGCATCCACGTGACGCCTGCCGAGATGGATATCGTCAAGGAGTCCGGTACCTGGCTCGTCAACAACCCCGAATCCAATATGGGCAACGCTGTGGGCTGCGCTCCCGTGCTCGAGTTCTTCCGCCGCGGCATCCCTGTGTGCATGGGTACCGACGCCTACACCCACGATATGCTCGAGAGCCTCAAGGTCTTCCTGATCATTCAGCGCCACAACGCCGCCATGCCCAACGTGGGCTGGTGCGAGGCCATGACCATGCTGTTCGAGAACAACGCCAAGATGGCGAGCAAGTACTTCGATCGCAAGCTCGGTGTGCTCGAGGCCGGCGCTGCCGCCGACGTCATCGTCATGGACTACAAGCCCTTTACGCCGCTGAGCGAGGAGAACATCGACGGCCACATGCTCTTTGGCATGATGGGCAAAAACTGCCGCACCACCATCATCAACGGCCGTGTCCTGTACAAGGATCGCGAGTTCGTTGGCATTGATGAGGACAAGATCAACGCGTGGACCATGGCCGAGTCCAAGAAGCTCTGGAGCACGCTCAACGATCGCGCGTACTAATTACAAGTAGATTCACGCGCGTCGGATGTTTCGCCGCATCCGACGCGCGTATAGGCGACCTCCGCGGGGTCGCCGGCGCTGTGCTAGCGCTACGCCGTATTTGCGCCCGCCGCGCGGTCTCGCCGGGCGTTACAGAGAGGAGCTCACTATGAGCGACATCATGAGGCCGATCCCGTTTTCGCAGCTGATGAACTGGATCATCGAGGAGCACAAGACCCAGGGCGCTGTCTTTGGCGTTCGCAAGATGGTCACGGCCAACCAGGAGGGCGCGCTTCCCATTTTTGACGAGCGCATCGAGACTCCGTTTGGCCCGGCCGCCGGTCCCAATACGCAGCTGGCCCAGAACATCGTGGCATCCTACGTGGCCGGTTCCCGCTTCTTTGAGCTCAAGACCGTCCAGGTTATGGACGGCGAGGAGCTCTCCAAGTGCGTCAACAAGCCCTGCATCGTGGCTCAGGACGAGTGCTACAACTGCGAATGGTCGACCGAGCTCGAGGTTCCGCAGGCCTTTGCCGAGTACGTGAAGGCATGGTTTGCCTGCCACCTGATCGCTCGCGAGTACGGTCTGGGCAGCCCGGATGGCTTTGTCTTCAACATGTCCGTGGGTTATGACCTCGAGGGTATTAAGAGCCCCAAGGTCGACGCCTACATCGAGGGCATGAAGGACGCCAGCGGCTCTGACGTATGGAACGAGTGCCGCGCATGGGCGCTCGCCAATCTGGACAAGTTTGAGCATGTCGACGCCGCGTTTGTCGAGTCCATTCCGGCGCGCGTGTCCAACTCCATCACCGAATCCACGCTGCACGGCTGCCCGCCGGCGGAGATTGAGCGCATTGCGACCTATCTGATCACCGAGAAGGGCCTCAACACCTACATCAAGTGCAACCCCACGCTGCTGGGCTATGAGTTTGCCCGCCAGCGCCTCAACGAGCTGGGCTTTGACTATATCGTCTTCGATGACACGCACTTCCGCGAGGACCTGCAGTGGGTCGACGCCGTGCCCATGTTCGAGCGCCTGATTGCCCTGTGCGCCGAGCGCGGCCTGGAGTTTGGCGTCAAGCTGACCAACACGTTCCCCGTCGACGTGACGAGGAACGAGCTGCCCTCCACCGAGATGTACATGTCCGGTCGTTCGCTGTTCTCGCTGACCATCGAGGCCGCCCGCCGCATTACCGAGCAGTTCGATGGCAAGCTGCGTATCAGCTACTCCGGCGGTGCCACGGTCTACAACATCCGTGCCCTGTACGATGCCGGCATTTGGCCCGTTACCCTGGCGACCGACGTGCTCAAGCCCGGTGGCTACGAGCGCTTTAGCCAGATGGCCGGCGAGTTTGGCGATCTGGACGGCAAGCCGTTCGCGGGCGTCTCGCTCGAGGCCGTGACTGCGATCCAGACCGACTCGCTCACCAACCCGCTCTACAAGAAGCCGCTGCGCCCGCTGCCCGACCGCAAGGTCGCCGGCAAGAGCCCGCTTTCCGACTGCTTTACCACGCCGTGCCGCACGAGCTGCCCCATCCAGCAGGACATTCCCGCCTACCTGGCGGCTGTCGACGAGGGCCGCTTTGAGGACGCGCTCAACATCATCATCGAGCGCAACGCCCTGCCGTTCATTACCGGTACCATCTGCCCGCATCCCTGCGGCCGTGCCTGCGAGCGTGCGTTCTACGAGCCCGAGGGCGCCCAGATTCGCGCCAGCAAGCTCAAGGCCGCCCGCGAGGCCATGACCGCCGTGCTGCCCAAGCTGCGCGCCCAGGCCATCGCCAACGACGGCGAGCACAACGTTGCCGTTATCGGCGGCGGCCCGGCCGGCCTGGCGACGGCGTTCTTCCTGACGCGTGCCGGCGTGCCCGTCACTATCTTCGAGGCCCGCGATTCGCTCGGCGGCGTGGTCCGTCACGTGATCCCCGAGTTCCGCATTGCGAGCGACGATATCTCCCATGATGCCGAGCTCTGCCTGGCCTTTGGCGCCAAGGTTCAGCTCAACGCCCGCGTGGAGTCCATTGACGAGCTCAAGGCCCAGGGCTTTACCGATGTGGTCGTTGCTACCGGTGCCTGGATGCCCGGCTCTGCGGGCTTGGGCGAGGGTGCCGAGCTCGATGTGCTGGAGTTCCTCGAGGCCGCCAAGAAGGGCGAGAAGCTCGAGCTGGGCGAGGACGTCGTGGTTATTGGCGCCGGCAACACCGCCATGGACGCCGCCCGCGTGGCCAAGCGCCTGGCAGGCGTGAAGAACGTGCGCCTGGTGTATCGCCGCACCAAGAAGCAGATGCCCGCCGACGAGGAAGAGCTCGATCTTGCTCTTGCCGATGGCGTTGAGTTCTGCGAGCTGCTGGCGCCCAAGGCGCTCAACGGCGCCGTGCTGACCTGCGACGTTATGGAGCTTGGCGAGCCGGATGCAAGCGGCCGTCGCAGCCCCGTCGCCACGGGCGAGACCGTCGAGCTGCCCGCCACCACGGTGATCTGCGCCGTGGGCGAGGGCATCGATGCCAGCCTGTACGACGCCGCGGGCGTCGAGCACGACCGTCGCGGCCGCCTTGCCGCCACCTCCACCGGCGTCGAGGGCGTCTGGGCTGCAGGTGACTGCCGTCGCGGTCCGGCCACCGTGGTCGAGGCTATCGCCGATGCCGCCGAGGTCGCCCGTGCCATCGCTGGCGTGGACTTTAACAAGTACGCCGACTGCAACGAGCAGGCCGGTCGCGAGGACACCTGCTACGAGCGCAAGGGGTCGCTGTGCCGCGACAAGCGCAACTGCACCAAGACTCGCTGCCTGGGCTGCGGCTCGGTGTGCGAGGTCTGCTGCGACGTGTGCCCCAACCGCGCCAACGTTGCCATTAAGGTGCCGGGCCTGGCCAAGCATCAGGTGGTACATGTCGACGGCATGTGCAACGAGTGCGGCAACTGCGCCGTGTTCTGCCCCTACCAGGAGGGCCGTCCCTACAAGGACAAGCTCACCCTGTTCTGGAGCGAGGAGGACATGGAGAACTCCGAGAACGAGGGCTTCCTGGCCGTGGACGAGGACCACTTTAAGGTCCGCGTCGCCGGCACGGTCCGCACCGTCTCGATCGATGCCGTCAACACCGGTCTGCCCGAGGCCGTCCGCCTGACCATCAGGGCTGTGCGCGACAACTATTCGTACCTTCTTAAGAAATAGGCGAGTCTCTTATGGCCAAATCCATTCAACATAACGTGGCCTACGTTGCCTGCGGAAGCGGTTGTGCCTCCGCAGGCGGCGACGCCCGCTGCAGCGAAGGCTGCATTGGCTGTGGCGCCTGTGTCACGGCCTGCCCCCACGGTGCCATCGCACTGGTCGATGGTATCGCCCGCGTGGATCGCTCCAAGTGCACGGGCTGTGGCCTGTGCGGCATGGCGTGCCCGCAGCGCGTGATTGCCTTCGTTCCCGGCTACCAGAACATCCTGGTGCGCTGCAACAACACCGATAAGGGCGCCATCGCCCGCAAGATCTGCGACACGAGCTGCATCGGTTGCGGCATGTGCGCCAAAAAGTGTCCCGCCGGCGCTATCCGCATTGAGGACAACTGCGCCCATATCGACGGCGCGGACTGCCTGTCGTGCGGTATGTGCGCCGTCGTCTGCCCGCATGGCGCCATCCACGACCGCACCGGCATCGCCGCCGGCGTGTAGAAGGGAATCACCATGGCACAGGAATTCACTTTTACCGTTAACGGCGTGGAACGCACGACGACCCAAAACAAGCCGCTGCTGCGCTACCTGCGCGACGACCTGCACATCCACTCCGCCAAGGACGGCTGCTCCGAGGGTGCCTGCGGTACCTGCACCATTCACGTGGACGGCGCGGCCGTCAAGGCCTGCGTACTGACCACCGCCCTTGCCGCCGGCCGCAACATCGTGACTGTCGAGGGCCTGCCCGAGGACGTGCGCGAGGCCTTTGTGTACGCCTTTGGCGCCGTGGGCGCCGTGCAGTGCGGCTTTTGCATCCCCGGCATGGTCATGGCAGGTGCGGCGCTCATCGCCGAGGACCCCGAGCCCACCGAGGAGCAGATCAAGTACGCCATCCGCGGTAACGTCTGTCGCTGCACCGGCTACAAGAAGATCATCGAGGGCATTTCGCTGGCAGCTGCGGTGCTCCGCGGCGAAAAGCAGATCGACGAGGACCTGGAGCGCGGCGACGACTACGGCGTGGGCAAGCGCGCCTTCCGTATTGACGTGCGCAAGAAGGTACTCGGCGAGGGCAAGTATCCCGATGACATTGACGAGCTCGATCAGCCGGGTCTGACCTACGCCAGCGCCGTGCGCTCCAAGTATCCGCGCGCCCGCGTGCTCTCCATCGACACCTCCAAGGCCGAGGCCCTGCCCGGTGTGGTGGGCATCCTGCGCGCCGAGGACGTGCCGGTCAACCAGGTCGGCCACCTTATCCAGGACTGGGACGTCATGATCGCCCAGGGCGATATCACCCGCTGCGTGGGCGATGCCATCGTGCTGGTGGTTGCCGAGGACGAGGCGACGCTCGAGAAGGCCAAGAAGCTCGTAAAGATCGATTACGAGCCGCTGGAGCCCGTGCGCAACATCGCCGAGGCCAGGGCCGAAGACGCCCCGCGCCTGCACGACAGCTTCTTTGCCTTTGGCAATACCGTGGAGCTTAAGGACAACGTGTGCCAGAGCCGCCACGTGACGCGCGGTGATGCCGCCAAGGCGCTGGCAGAGAGCGCGTTCACCGTGACACAGCGCTTTACTACGCCCTTTACCGAGCATGCCTTCTTGGAGCCCGAGTGCGCCGTTGCCTTCCCGTACAAGAACGGCGTCAAGGTGCAGTCGACCGACCAGGGTGCCTACGACACGCGCAAAGAGTGTGCCCACATGTTTGGCTGGGACAACGAGCCCGAGCGCGTGGTCGTCGAGACCATGCTCGTGGGTGGCGGCTTTGGCGGTAAGGAGGACGTTTCGGTCCAGCACCTGGCCGCGCTCGCCGCATATAAGCTCCAGCGTCCTGTAAAGTGCAAGCTCACCCGCGCCGAGTCGCTCGCGTTCCATCCCAAGCGCCACGCCATGGACGGCACCTTTACGCTGGGCTGCGATGCCGAGGGCAACTTTACCGGCCTGGACTGCGAGATCAACTTTGATACCGGCGCCTACGCATCGCTGTGTGGCCCGGTGCTCGAGCGCGCCTGCACGCATGCCGTCGGCCCCTACAAGTATCAGAACACCGACATTCGCGGTTTTGGCTACTACACCAACAACCCGCCCGCCGGCGCGTACCGCGGCTTTGGCGTTTGCCAGTCCGAGTTTGCGCTCGAGAGCCTCATCGACCTGCTGGCCGAGAAGGTCGGTCTGGATCCGTGGGAGATTCGCTACCGCAACGCCATCGAGCCGGGCGAGGTTCTGCCCAACGGCCAGATTGCCGACTGCTCCACGGCGCTTAAGGAGACGCTGCTCGAGGTCAAGGATGCCTACTATGCGCATCCCGGACACGCCGGTATCGCCTGCGCCATGAAGAACGCTGGCGTGGGCGTGGGTCTGCCCGATGCTGGCCGCTGCAAGATTCGCGTCGAGGATGGCCGCGCCGTGGTCTATGCCGCCACGTCCGACATCGGCCAGGGCTGCAACACGGTCTTTTTGCAGGACGTTGCCGAGGCCTGTGGTCTGCCGCTGAGCTGCATCGCCAACGGCGAGTGCTCCACCGAGAACGCTCCCGACTCCGGCACCACGTCTGGCTCGCGTCAGACGGTCGTGACCGGCGAGGCCGTGCGCGGCGCCGCCTTCCTGCTGCGCGATGCCATGGTTGGCATCGAGGCCGGCAAGCCTGCGCCCGATGCTCCCGTGAGTGCGCATGGCGACGGCGTCAAGATCGAGTACGACGACGGTCGCGCCTATCAGCTGCGCACACAGGAGCTCGTCGCCGGCCAGGGCATGCATCCTCAGGATCCCGCGGCCGCCATCAAGGCGCTCGAGGGATGCGAGTTTGGCTACGTGTACCTGGAGCCGACCGACAAACTGGGCGCCGACGTCCCCAACCCCAAGAGCCACATCTGCTACGGCTTTGCCACGCATGTGGTCATTCTGGATGATGACGGCCGCGTGAGCGAGGTCTATGCCGCGCACGATTCCGGCAAGGTGGTCAACCCCATCTCCATCCAGGGCCAGATCGAAGGCGGCGTGCTCATGGGTATGGGCTATGCGCTTACCGAGGATTGGCCGCTCAAGGACTGCGTGCCCCAAGCAAGGTACGGCACGCTCGGACTGTTCCGTGCGCCCGAGATCCCGGATATTCACGCCATCTACGTGGAGAAGGACGAACTGCTGCCCGTGGCATACGGCGGCAAGGGCATCGGCGAGATCGCAACGATCCCCACGGCGCCCGCCGTGCAGAACGCCTATCGCGCATTCGACGGCAAGCTGCGTCCGGATCTGCCCATGGTGGATACGCCGTACAGCCGCGCTCGTCACCGCGGGTAGAGTAGAGCGCGGACGGCATTGCTGATGGACTGTTCGCGCACAACACCAACTGTATATGCTGCACCTTTGGCCCCAGCTCCATCGCGAGCCGGGGCCTTTTGTTTGGAGCGGAAACTGCGTCCCGGAATTCGGGCAATCCGGTGGTCAGGGGTTGAGCGAGCGTCGCGCTAAGGATGCCAAGCGTAAAACCTTCAATGAACATAGCGTAAAAACTACATCCGCAACGGCGTAAAAACTACATTGGAAGTAGCGTAAAATCCGCATTGAGAATGGCGTAATTTCGTATATCGCATGATCGCCCGAGCTTGCACACGGCCTTTTGCGAGCTCTTGCCATGAACGAGAGCCAGGCCGTCACGTACAAGACGCTCATAAAGGGCGCCTCGTACGGTGAGGCGGGCCCCGACGAGAGGACCATCGCTGCGTACTTGGACCTCTTCAACAGGCTCAAGCTGACCGAGGACCTGTGCGGATGGGAGCCGCCCATGCGCTCGAAGGCCCGCGTTCGCGTGCGCCCCAAGCGCTACTTCTGCGACCCGTCACTTGCGGCGGCGTTGCTGGGGGCTACCCCTGAGCGGCTGCTTGGCGATATGCAAACGCTGGGGATGCTCTTTGAGAACCTCGTTCTGCGCGACGTGCGCGTGTTCCTTTCCACCTACGGCGGTGTCGACAACAGTGTCCATTATTTCCGAGATGAGAAGGGCCTTGAGGTCGATCTGATCGTTGAGCATGACGGGCGCTGGGGAGCTATCGAGGTCAAGCTGAGTGATACGAAAGCAGACGATGGAGCGAGAAATCTCAAGGCGCTGGAGAGGAAAGTGCTCTCCAATCCTGCCGCCCAGAATGCCGCGCCGGCGTTTTTGGCGGTCGTGGTTGGAAAGGGGAGTATTGCCTACACACGCGACGACGGCGTGGCGGTGATCCCCATGGCGGCACTTGGGGCGTAGTGTTTTTGCGGGCGTGCCGTGCTTCCTTTACCGAAAATCCATTTGGTAAACCCGGCGCCCGTGGGTAAAATAAGGTCGACGGCAGCCCAAGTAGTGAAGAGCTGGGCAGCGCCGTTGCTTGGATTAAGGGGTCATCGCCTTAGCGGCGTCGACCCCTCTTTTTATGCTTCGTACGCTGCTTGAGTGCCTCGGTAAGTCCGATAAGCGCCGTGAGGAGCGAGACCAAAGCGGTCAGGAGCTTCACAAAATCAGTTAGATCGGTCATGGGCATCACCTCCCGTCGCATGGAGGGCGCTGCCCGGCACATGGAACTGCCGCCAACAATAACCAGTCTATCAAACTGCAGCCATAAATACGAATATATGTTCGATAATAACAACGACGTGACCATCTCAAAGCGCAGCTTTACGCAAGGATGTCGGAAAGCTGCACTGTGCGATTTCATGTCCGCACGGACACTTATCCTTACGGCAATGTAGCTGCCTGTGAAACAGGCGGCAGTTGACGGAGAAAGGCCCTCACCGTGCCAGACAAAAAGACGCCGTGTATCTCGGCTATCGATACGACGAACTTTGCGCGTCAGATTGTGCTCGACTTCGAGTTTGCGCCGGTGTCAAGGCAGCGCCAGCGCCGCGGGTTGCGCAACGAGATTATCGAGGTCGGCGCGGTTAAGCTCGATAACCGCGGCAACGTGATGGGCGAGTTCTCGCAGTTTGTGCAGACGGAATATGCCGAAGGCGTTGCGTTCCCCGTTCGCGAGCTTACGGGGATATCGGCCGTGGACACTGCGATGGCCGATCCGCTCTACATGGTGATCAAAAGGCTCAGCGATTGGATCGGTCGCTACTCCGCCCAGGTGGTCTGTTGGAGCGGGACGGATCGTCGACAGCTTTTGACTGAGTGCCAGGCAAAGCATATCGATCTTTCCGCATTTCCTACGGACTGGGCCGACCTGCAGGCGTTTTACACCTCGATCATGGACGTGGGTAGCCACGGGCGCGTCTCTTTGAGTGACGCGGCAACGTGGTTTGGCATCGAGTTCGACGAGTCGACGGGCCACGCCCATAGCGCCCTGGCCGATGCACGTGTAACCGCCAAGTTGCTCAAGCAGATGATGGAGGGGGACTATCGCGTGAGTCCGCATGCCCAAGAGATCCGCCAGCGATGGGGGATGGGCGAGCTACCCCAGACGCGCCTTTCCAACAAGTGCCCCGAACTGAGCGATCTGCTGCTGAAGCTGAAGACGGAGGGGAGGTAGGGGGGCAGACGGCCATCCGGAGGCGCCTGATCGGCGGCACCTCGGGGCTTGCCCGTATCGTAGGCAATGCGCCGAATGCTCGCCATCGAAATTTATCGATGGCCTATTACAGACTGTAATGGGCTTGAGCCATCCCGGGGAAATTGCCGCGTGACCTATAATGTTTGGAACAGTTAAATGCGCTTTTTGCAATTGTGCAGATAGGTTTTGCTATGGTTTTCGATAAAGAGGCGGCGTTCGAGGAAGCGGTCATAACCGTGCTGAAGCAGCACGGCTGGGACGACGCGGGAGGTGTGCTTCGCTATCCCACCGAGCAGGACCTCATCGACAACTGGGCGAAGATTCTGTTCCAGAACAACGCCGACATAGACCGCCTGAACGGCTGCCCGCTCACCCAGGGCGAGATGGCGCAGGTCATCGAACAAATCGAAACGCTCAAGACCCCACTTGCACTCAACGGGTTCATCAACGGAAAGACCGTCGCCGTCACGCGCGACAACCCCGACGACGCGCTTCACCTGGGTAAGGAGGTGAGCCTGAAGATCTATGATCGTCAGGAGATCGCAGCCGGCCAGAGTCGCTACCAGATAGCTCAGCAGCCGGTCTATCCTGCGAAGAGCAAGATCCTGAACGACCGCCGTGGAGACCTGTGCCTGCTCATCAACGGCATGCCGGTCATCCATATCGAGCTCAAGCGCAGCGGCATCCCCGTCAGCCAGGCCACTGGTCAGATTGAGAAATATGCCCACGAGGGCGTGTTCACGGGGCTTTTCCGCCTGACGCAGATCTTCGTGGGGATGACCCCCGACGAGGCGCGCTATTTCGCCAACCCTGGCACGGGCGCGTTCAACCCGAACTTCTTCTTCCACTGGGAGGACTTCAACAACGAGCCCGTCTGCGCGGGCGATAAACCCGGAACCGACGAATGGAAACGCTTCACCTCCACGCTGCTTTCCATTCCAATGGCGCACCAGCTCATTGGCTTCTACACCGTGGCTGACAGCTCGGACGGCTGCCTGAAAGTCATGCGCAGCTACCAGTACTACGCAGCCTCCGCTATATCCGACAAGGTGCGCAGGTGCAAATGGGACGAGAGGCCCAAGAGCAGCACCCCGGGGCGCCCCGGCGGTTACATATGGCATACCACCGGCTCCGGCAAGACCATGACGAGCTTCAAATCTGCCCAGCTCATAGCCGACTCGCACGACGCCGACAAGGTGATCTTTCTCATGGACCGCATCGAGCTGGGTACGCAGTCGCTCTCCGAGTACCGCGCGTTCGCAGACGACGCCGACGACGTGCAGGGGACCGAGAACACGCAGGTGTTGAAGTCGAAGCTCGCGAGCGACGACCCCAAGAACCGCCTCATCGTGACCTCTATCCAGAAGATGAGCAACGTGAAGGCCGGCGAGGGCAGAATCACCCAGGCGGAACTCAACCGCCTGGCCTCCAAACGGATCGTGTTCGTCATCGACGAGTGTCACCGCTCCACCTTCGGCGAGATGCTCCAGGACATACGCCGCGCGTTCCCCAACGCGCTGTTCTTCGGCTTCACAGGTACGCCGATTCTCGACGAGAACCAGAAGAAGGGCTCCACCACCGCCATGGTGTTTGGCGAGTGTCTGCACCGTTACAGCATCGCAGACGGCATCCGCGACGGCAACGTCCTGGGCTTCGACCCATATATGGTGACGACCTTCGACGACCACGACGTGCGCGAAGCGGTCGCCCTAGAGCAAGCGAAAGCCGCAACAGTAGCCGAAGCCATCTTCGACGATCGAAAGAGCAAGGTCTTCTACTACTATATGGACTCGGCAAAGGTCCCCATGGGACCGATGGTCGACAGCGCTGGCAACCACATCAAGGGCATCGAGGATTTCCTCACCCGCGCCCAATACTGGCCCGGCACTCCGCACCACGAAAAGGTCGTAGAGGACATCCTGCGCCGTTTCCCGGTGCTCTCCCACGGCAACAAGTTCCATGCAATCTTGGCGACGAGCTCCATCCCGGAGGCGATCGACTATTACCGAGCCTTCAAGGAACGCGCCCCGCAGATGAAAGTGACCGCCCTTTTCGACCCGAGCATTGACAACAAAGCCGGCTCTACGGTGAAGGAAGATGCCCTGGTCGAGCTCATAGAAGACTACAACAAGGCATACGGCCAGGAGTTCACCATCCCCACCTGGCCCGCCATGAAGAAGGACATCTCGGCGCGCCTGTCTCACAAGAAGCCCTACGTCAACGTCGACTCCAACCGCGACTCTCGTATCGACCTGCTCATCGTAGTGGACCAGATGCTCACGGGCTTCGACTCCAAATGGCTCAACACGCTCTACCTCGACAAGGTCATCGACTACGAGAGCATCATCCAGGCGTTCAGCCGCACGAATCGCCTGTTCGGCCCCGACAAGCCCTTCGGCACGATCCGCTATTACCGTCATCCCCACACCATGAAGGGTTATATCGAAGCGGCAGTGAAGCTGTATTCGGGAGACCGACCGCTCGACATGTTTGTCCAGAAGCTGCCGGAGAATATCGCGTTGATGGACGCGCGCCTTCAGGAGATACTCATGGTCTTCGAAGCAGCTGGCGTAGGAGACCTCTCCAAGCTCCCCGCATCGCAGGAAGCCAGGCGCAAGTTCGCTAAGGAGTTCGTTGAGCTCAGCGAGTTCCTCGAGGCCGCGAAGGTGCAGGGCTTCACATGGGAGCAGGACACCTACGAGTTTGAGGAGGAGCCGGAGGAAGGCGAGCCGAGGGGCAAGTCCTTCTTCGTGCAACCGGTCATCGACGAGCGGACCTATCTCATTCTCGTGCAGCGCTACAAGGAGTTGTTCGCAGGAGGGGGCGGGCCTGGCGACGCGCCCGAAGCGCCCTACGAGCTCGATGGTCATATAACCGAGATCGACACGGGGCTCATAGACAGCGACTACATGAACGCGAACTTCGAGAAGTGGCTGAAATGCCTTGAGCAGGACGACGAGGGTCTTGCCGCCGCGCGCGAGGAGCTCCACCGATCGTTCGCGTCCCTAAGCCAGGATGACCAGCGCTTCGCCGAGCTGTTCCTTCACGATGTCGAGCGAGGGGACGTCGCCCTGGAAGACGGCAAGACGTTGAGGGATTACATCACGTCCTATGCCCGCAAGGCGAAAAACGCTCAAGTCGAGCGAATCGTCGAGGCGCTCGGCATAGACGGCGAGCTGCTTGACACCATGGCCGCGCTTGACCTGACGGAATCGAACATTAACGAGTTCGGGCGCTTCGACGATTTGAAGGACTCGGTGGACAAGACGCGCGCCAAGGCCTTCTTTGAGCAGAAGGAAGGCAAGACGCTTCCCCTGTTTAAGGTGAACACCCGTGCGGCGGCGCTGTTGAAGAAGTTCATCCTGGAAGGCGGCTTCGACATCGACGAATGAGCGGCTTTTTTGAACAGGCGAAATCGAAAGTTTGTCTATCTGAGGGGACGCATGCGACCATGCGTCCCCTCGTTTCAACTTGGGAACAGCGTAAG